>CANPXL010000009.1 GCA_947586055.1 uncultured Acetatifactor sp.
TTACTGTCTGGTTTTCGTTCTCTGAAAATTTTTTTGGAATCTTCAGGGTTGCATTACTGTTTATTTGTCAAGGTGCCTCTTGCTGCCAAACCGCTCCTTGTCAGGAGCTTTCATCGGAACAGCTTTATTAGAATAGCACAGCTGTACTTCCCTTGTCAACAACTTTTTTTATTTTTTTCCATCTTTTTTCAAAGTCCCCGCGCGTTCAGGGTTTGCAGCGTTATAAAACCTGAATGGTGCCCGCTTTCGAGCCGTTTTTCAGACGTAAGACAATGGATGAAATGTTTTCCGCAGTCTCCCCGTCCACTTCTATCAGCAGCACTGTGGAAACGCTTCCTCCCGCCGGAACCGTTCCGGAAAAGGTGGAAAGATCATCCGGCAGGCCTGTCAGAAGCGCCTTTCGCGTAAGCTTTCCGTTTACGGTGATCCGGAACGCACAATCCGACTCCAGAAGATCCACGGCCTGCTCCGCATCCAGCGAATTGGCAAGGTCAAACTGAATCACAAGAAGCTTTTTCCCGGCTGCCGCCGTAATCACAAAGTCGCTTTCCCCCTCCGGATAAACGCCGCAGACCGTATGCCCGACACAGGATAAACTCATTCCCTCCGGCAGCCCAAGCAGTTCCTCCGCATCGGCCGAAGTATCCGTTTCGCCGTTTCCGATCACGGGAGTATCGTCCACGGGATCCATCCCTGTCTGCTCCGGAGCCGGCTCCGGCGATTCCGGAGTCTCCGGCGCCGGGGTGCTTTCCATCATCGAAGTATAATCAACAAGGCGGCTCCTGTGATTCGCGTCGTATCTCATCAGGGTAAAAGCGGTAAACTCTCCCACCTGCGCCACCTGTTCGTCCGTAAGATTCGGTATTTTATTTTCTCCGCAGCCTGTCAGTCCAAGCAACAGTGTTGCCGCTGCCAGCGCCGCTCCCGTTTTTCTGTTCATATTTCCTCTTTCCCGCCGTACGCGGCGTCCGTCCCTTTTATCATACAACAGATTTCCGCCGCAGGCAAGTGTGCGGGCGCATAAAACGTCGAAAAACACAGTCGCATAAAATATCGGAGAACATTTTCGCGCGCTTTCTCAGCATCCGCCTTCTTCCACCGTTTCCAGATCAAACCAGAACAGGACGCCGTTCTGATAATTTTCAACGCCGTACTGCCGGTTCATGGATTCCATGATCGCTTTCACAATAGACAGTCCCACACCGCTTCCCCCGTACTCCCGCGTTCTGGCCTTATCCACCTTATAAAATTTTTCCCAAAGATGCGGCAGCGCGTCCTCCGGTATGGGGTCTCCCGTGTTGAAAACCCCTACCCGCACATTTCGCTCGCCCTTCTTCAGACTGATCACGATCTTTTTCTCACCCTTGCAATGGTTCACCGCGTTGGAAAAATAATTGGCGAAAACTTCTTCCGTCTTATATTCGTCCGCCCATACAAAGACAGGGTCGTAATTCTCCATGCAGACTCCGATCTCATTCTGTTTTGTCAGAATGGCCGCCGACTGCAGATAGTTCCGGATCAGCGCCGTCACGTCAAACCGCTCCATGGTCACCGTGTCATTTCCGCATTCCAGCTGATTCAGCGTCAAAAGCTTCTGAACCATTCCGTTCATCTTCGCCGCCTCGTCAATAATGACGTCGCAGTAAAAACTGCGGCTCTCAGGATCGTCATTGACAGCCTCCCGCAGGCCCTCCGCGTATCCCTGTATCAGAGCAATGGGCGTTTTCAGTTCATGGGATACGTTGGCGAGAAACTCCTTTCGCATCTCGTCGATGGCGACCTTTTTTTCTATATCCTTATGCAGCTCAACGTTTGCCGTTTTCAGTTCCGATATGGACTTTTCCAGAGAAGACGACAGTTTATTGATATTCTCCCCAAGAAGATCGATCTCGCTTTTCCCCTTCCCCGTATACTTTGCCTCAAAATTCAGGTGCACCATCTGCTCCGAAATACGCCTCAGCTCCAGAATCGGTCTTGTCATCCGCCGCGCCATGAACCACATGATGATCCCTCCCGCGACGGTGCCCAAAATCCCTACATAGGCGAAAAACCGGTTTGCGATCTTTGCGCTCTCGCGGATACTCTCCAGAGGCGTCCGCATAATAAAGGAAATTCCCGTGCTCAGCCTTCCGTACATTTCAAGATATCTGTTATCACCGAGATTCAGCCGCTGCAGCACATAATCGTCCCCTTCCTCCAGCACATTCACCGTGCCGGAGTAAAAGCCGAGGATATAACCGATCAGCTGCGTTTCCAGTTCGCTGCCCCCGTTGAACGACAGGTATTTCGTCTGAGAATTGGAATCCATCACACAGACGACAATATTGAACCTTCTGCACAGATTGTCCAGCTCTTTTCCAAATTCTTCCGTGCTGTATGTCTCGCTGTTCGCCACCTGCCGTATGGTATCGTATGCCCTGTAGATGATCTTCGTTTTGCTCTTGTAATAATACTGCCCGAGAAACATGGTATTGATGAACCAGCACAACAGAATGGTCCCCGCCATCAATCCGATAAAGATCAACGAAAACCTGCGTCTGATCGAGTATTTCACTGCTCCGCCTCCAGCTTGTAGCCCATTCCCCAGATGGTCCTGATCATATCACCCTTCTCTCCCAGCTTGCTCCGAAGCTTTTTCACGTGGGTGTCTATCGTGCGCGCATCGCCGAAATAATCATAATTCCAGACATTGTTCAGTATCTTTTCTCTGGACAGCGCGATTCCCCTGTTTTCCATAAAATATACAAGCAGTTCAAATTCCTTATAGCTTAAATCCACCTGTCTGCCGTCAACCAGCACCTGATGCGCCTCTTTGTTTACCTCGATCCCGCCGCAGCTGATGATTTTATTTGCATCCAGCTGACTTGTCCTGCGCAGAATCGCCGCCACCCGCGCCACCAGCACCTTGGGGCTGAATGGCTTCATAATATATTCGTCCACTCCGAGTTCAAACCCCAGCAGTTCGTCTCTCTCGTCCGTTCTGGCGGTCAGCATGATGATCGGGACTTTTGAGCCGGCGCGCACTTCCCTGCAGACCTGCCAGCCGTCCATCTTCGGCATCATCACGTCAAGGATAATGAGCGCGATATCCTTTTGCTGATAAAAAATGTCCAGCGCCTCTTCCCCGTCTCCGGCCTCCAGCACGGTATAGTTGTCCTTTACCAGAAAATCCCGGACCAGTTTACGCATCCTGCTCTCGTCATCCACTACCAGTATTTTTAATCTGTCCATGCCGCAAAACTCCTTCCCGTCAGATTCTTCAGAGTAACAGAAAAGCTCTTTTTTCCAGCATACAAAAAAATTATGTCTATTCTGTGAAAAACTCCGTTATTCGTCCTGCAGGCCGTCGGGCTGCTCCATGGAAAGTTCCCTCTCCTTTTCCCTGACCGCTTTTTCCCGGGCCGTCAGTTCCTGATCCCATGCGGCATATCTGTCCTGCAGCGCCCGTTCATAATTAAAAATATTGGCCCGATCTCCGGTCAGAGAAAGAAGCATGATTGCACAGAGCGCCACGACCAGCATAACATTCAGGATCACCGATATCTGTAATCCCGTCTTCATTCTCTCGTTTCCGCTGCCCTGCCCTGCCTGCGCTTCTCTGTTTGGTCCGCCGTCCCCCGCTCCCCTGATATAAGTGTCATATAAGGGGATGGGCTGTATCTTTTCCTTCGCAATGTTCGGGCTCTTCAGCAGAAACTCCTGCAGTTTTTTCAGATACAGCAGCCCCACCGGCGTCTGAAAGATCTGTTTCCGGATCGCACTGTCGTAAACGTGAAGAATGCTTTCCGGCCTGGTATAATCAATCCGCGCTTCCAAATACTCAATCTTCCTCTGTTCCGCCTGCGCAAGCCTGACATCCTTCTCTGTACAAAACGAAAAACCGCCTGTCTCCATCCAGATCCTCCTTTTTTACCATGTAAAACCGTCCAACCCTGTTTTGCGCCGGATATCCGCGCCGTCCGTTTCACAAAAAAGCTCCAACTCCTGTTTACAGGCGTTGGAGCTTTTCATTTTGGAAGCCGCCGTTTGTCTGCTGTATTCCTCCCAGCAGCAAATATGGGCTTCCCCTTTCGTGGAGACGACAGGACTCGAACCTGCGACCCTTTACACGTCAAGCAAATGCTCTCCCAGCTGAGCTACATCTCCGCACAAGTGGAGTAGACGGGAGTCGAACCCGTGTCCAAAAGCCCATTCCCTGTCCTTCTACTATCATAGTCCGTTTTTTTGACCGGCCTGACCCGGTCCGTTCCCTCACCCGACAGAAAAGGGACAATCTGTCAGGCCCGGTAGCTTCATGATACGCCCGCGCGGGCAAAGCTTAACGCGCGTCGTTTCTCACAGAGTCGATGCCCGGTCTCCGAAGTGTGAGTGCTCCGGAGCGGACAAGCCGCCTTGGGCGGCGTCACTCGCAGCGGTTAGGCTGCAAGCGCGTACTGAGTATTATTATCAGCGTTTCGTTTATTGTGCCGTTTCACGCACGGCTGCGGATAGCTTCTCCAGCTGCAGGACCTCTGTCGAGACCTTTACTACCCCGAGCAGTTAAAGTATATCGAAAAGAACCGCCACTGTCAAGTTTTTTCCGATAATACCACCGAATATATCGAAAAAATTTCCTCGTTTCCCAGATATACCGCATCCTCTTTCTCAAGCGTGACCGAAATTCCCTTTTCCCGGTAATATTCGGAAAGCCACGTCTCTAATGCCGGCAGCCTGTCGGACTCCGGGTTCTGTACCACCACAAAGGTGTTTTCCCGGTCAAGCAGGCCCTCTTCCATGGTTTCCATGGAAAATCTGTCCAGCTTCTTCCGATTCAGAGGGCTCCTGTACGCCCATCCACCCATGATGTCATAATTTTTCAGCGTTCCGTCTTCCCCGGAAAACATCTTTTCCGAGTAGGCGACGGTAGAATACACATCCACAAAATAAAAGCAATCCGGATGCAGGCGTGTATAGGTCTCCAGCGCCTGAATATTCAGATTTAAAGTTTCCCTGTCCCGGTATTCCCGGGATGTCCTTTCCAGACTGTCCGGGATCGCCGTCAGAGAAAGCAGAAGCAACGCCGCCAGAACCCCTGCCTTTCCGACAAAATGCTTCCTTTCATCCGCCGTCTTTGCCCATTCCGTCAAAAGCAGGCCCAGAAGGATCATAAGTTCCGCAAGATACAGGGAATGCGTAATCCGTTCCGGCACTCTTCCCCGATACAGAATAAACATCCACAGCCCTGTCCTGACGACCGCCAGCAGGACAGGTTCCCACAAATACCGAAAACGTCTCAGCCAAAGCGCCGTGGCAAATACCAGAACATACAGGCATCCCACAAATAAATTCCACGGGTAATCTGTTTCGTGAAGCGACCGGTACCGGTAATTTTCAAAGGCATTCCGAACCGTTTCCGCGAAATTCGTCTGCGCCTTTTTCTGTTCGGCGGCGTATGCCGCAACCTGTTCCAGACAGTCCGCGTCGATCTCTTCGTCCAGACCAAAATTATAGTTTTCCAAAAGCGTCTGCCGATTTTCGGTCATTCCGATGCTTTGATAAAACGCTTCGTTCTGTTCATAAGGCGGAACCGTCTGAAAATCATAAAGCTCTGTCCGGCTGTCACAAAAGTCCCAAAACGCCTTCCATTCCGCCGACCCGTACCCAAGAGAATGGATTCCCTGACAAAGCATAAGCCCCGCAAGCAGAACGCCGAAAACTCCGAAATACTTTTTGAGATTTTTCCCGGAAAGCAGCGGCCCGCTCTCCTCCGCCCAGCGAAAAATTCCGGCCGTACACAGAAGCGGCAGCAGCAACAGCAGCATTTTCTGCCGAAGCAGAAAAGAAATGACCGCCAGAAGGATCCCCGGAAAACAATGTTTCAGAAACTCTGAAGCCGAATCCGCCCCCCGGGCAGTCAGGATACAAAAAGCCGCCGTCGCGCCCAGCAGGGCGCTCGTCACTGTGTACTGCACAAACACAAGATCCCGCAGCAGTACGGCAGCCGCTAAAAGAATCTGTACTGTAAGCGCAATGACTTTTGTATATCTTTTCCGAAAAAATCCCAACGCCCTTTCCGCCGTCAGGAAAAAACAAAGGACATGGCAGCCGCAGAGAAAAACGCCGTACCACGGAACCGCACCGATCAGCCGATAGAGACAGCCCAGCAAAAAGCTTAAAGGAAACAGCATATAGATATTTCTTCCCTCCGGCTCACCCGTATACGCGCCCGCAACAATATCCTTCATCAGGACATCATCGTTTAAATCATAATAGAAATCGAAGCAAAGACCGATCAGCAGAAAAAAGACCACCGTTCCCCCAATCGCCCACAGCATATTTTCTTTCTCTTTCAGTCCCTGCCGAATCTTCATGCCGTCTCCTTTTCCCGTGTGCTTCTTCTCTGCCTGCTTTTCCCATGGCATATCCCTTCTGTAAACCCTCCGGCACACTTTACAGGTTCCTTACCTTAAACTCTCTCTCCGTCTCCCTGCGCATGTCTTTCCTTGCAATATCTTCCCGCTTGTCGTAAAGCTTTTTCCCTCTGGCAAGCCCTACTTCCACTTTAACCATCCCGTTTTTGAAATAGACCTGCAGGGGCACCAGCGTATAGCCCTTCTCCTTTATCTTCTCCTGCAGCTTCCGGATCTCGTACCGGTGCAGCAAAAGCTTTTTGATCCGCAGCGGATCCCTGTTGAAAAGATTTCCCTTTTCATAAGGGCTTATATGCATGCCATAGACGAACGCTTCCCCGTTCTCGATCCGGATAAAGCTTTCCCTGATGTTGCACTTCCCCATGCGAAGAGATTTCACTTCCGTCCCGTGAAGCGCCACGCCCGCCTCATACGTCTCGTCTATAAAGTAATCGTGATACGCCCTTTTATTGTTGGCGATCAGCTTTTTTGTCTCTCTTTCCGGTGCCATGAACCCGCCTCCTCTCATTCGACGCCATGTCGGGCCGCCGTCAATTCCTCAGCCGATCCCTTCAAAAAAACACTCCTGTGCGGTCCACAGGAGTGTTCTCAAAACGCATCTTAAAATACATTCAGATTGAGTACCGCCGCAATCACCATGAACAGCACCGCCAGAACCTTCGTGATCTTCACCAGCCGGCCTTCCATGGATCGTCCCTTGTTTTTTCCCCAATAGGTTTCCGCCGCTCCGCTGATCGCGCCGAGTCCCGCGGATTTTCCCTCCTGCATCAGCACCAGAATCACAAGCGCCACACATATCAATATAAAAATAACCGTGATAACCGTTCTCAGCATTTTATCCTTACCTCCTGCCTGTCAAACAAAATACATCTTAACACAGACATCGGGAAAACGCAAGTCTTTTCTGTCGCGGCGAAAGAGACCGTCGTTGGACTCGATTATATCTTTCGGAAGGGTTCCATATACTGGGCCGCGGTGCCAAGCTCCTCCTCGATGCGAAGAAGCCTGTTGTACTTTGCCACACGGTCGCTGCGGCAGGGTGCGCCGGTCTTGATCTGTCCCGTGTTCCACGCCACGGCCAGATCCGCCACGGTAGTGTCCTCCGTCTCGCCGGAGCGATGAGAGATAATTGCCTTATATCCGTTCTTATGAGCCATCTCCACCGCCTCGAACGCTTCCGTCAGCGTCCCGATCTGGTTCACCTTTACAAGAATGGCGTTGGCTGTGCCAAGCTTGATACCGGCGTCCAGCCGTTTCGTGTTGGTCACGAACAGATCGTCTCCCACAAGCTGGAGACTGTCTCCCAGCCGCTCCGTCATCTTTTTCCAGCCGTCCCAGTCGTCCTCCGCCAGACCGTCTTCCACGGACAGAAGAGGGAATTTTTCCGCCAGTTCCTCGAAATATCCGATCATCTCGTCCGTGTCGCGGACAATCTCCTGTCCCTTCAGGCTGCTTTCCCCCGGGAAATGGTACATACCTGTCTTTTCGTTGTAAAGCTCGCTGCAGGCGGCGTCCATTGCGATCTTAATATCCTGTCCCGGCGTATAGCCCGCCGCTTCCACCGCCTGAACGAGAAACTCGAGAACGCTCTCCGCATCCGGCAGATCCGGCGCAAAGCCGCCCTCGTCCCCCACGCCCGTGGAAAGCCCCCTGTCCTCAAGAAGCTTTTTCAGATTGTGATAGACTTCCGCACAGATCCGCAGTCCGTCCGCAAAGGTCTCCGCCTGTACCGGCATAATCATAAATTCCTGAAAATCCACTGTGTTGGCCGCATGTTTTCCGCCGTTTAAAATATTCATCATGGGCACGGGAAGAAGCCTTGGCCCCACCCCGCCGAGATAGCGATAGAGAGGAAGGGAAAGCGCTTCCGCGCAGGCTCTCGCGCAGGCCAGGGAAACCGAAAGGGTGGCGTTCGCCCCAAGATTTCCCTTGTTCTCCGTTCCGTCCAGTTCAATCAGCGTCCTGTCGATAAAAATCTGCTCCAGAGCATTTTTTCCAAGCAGCGCGGACGCAATCTTTTCGTTTACATTTTTCACGGCGTGCTGTACGCCGAGTCCAAAGTAGCGGGTTTCACCGTCTCTCAACTCCACCGCTTCAAAGCGTCCCGTGCTGGCGCCGGAAGGCACCGCCGCGCGGCCCTGAAAAATCCGGTCTTCTATGGGGTTTCTCACCGAAACCTCCGCTTCGAGGGTGGGATTCCCGCGGGAATCCAAAATCTCCCGGGCATGTACGGCAACAATCTCCAGATAAACAGACATAAACATTCCTCCTTCGGGGATATACTCAGATCAAAAACAGTATTTCCCTTCCGGAGAAATTTATACGTGTTTATACGCGCAAAACGCCGCCCTCCGGGCGATCAGTACGCCTTTCCCGCCAGTATCTCACAGTAATCCCTGTAATTCTTTTCCAGCAGCGCAGGCGTGTCCAGACCGTAAGGGCATTTCGACCTGCACTTCCCGCAGTGGAGACATTGTTCGATGCGCTTCATCTTTTCCTGAACCGCTGGCGTCAGCTGCGCGGCGAAGGGCGACCGTCGGATCAGAAGGCTCATCCGGGCGCAGTTGTTGATCTCGATCCCCACGGGACAGGGCATACAGTACCCGCATCCCCTGCAGAAGTCCCCCTGCAGCTCTTCTCTGTCGCGCCGGATGACTTCCGCCAGTTCCTCCGTCATGACGGGCGGCTCCTGAATATAGGACAAAAACTCGTCCAGCTCGCTCTCCCTCTGTATGCCCCAGATGGGAAGCACATTGTCGTATCCGGCCAGAAACGCACAGGCGGCCGCAGAATTTGTGATCAGGCCGCCGGAGAGCGCTTTCATGGCGATAAAGCCCATACCGGCCTCCTTACATTTTTCCACCAGTTCCTCGTCCTTTTTTGTGGCGAGATAACTGAACGGGAACTGCAGTGTCTCGTACAGCCCGCTCTCAATGGCTTCCTGCGCCACGCTGAGACGGTGGTTCGTGATGCCGATATGGCGGATCCTGCCTTTTTCCCTGGCCTCCAGCATGGCCTCATAAAGACCGGTCCCGTCCCCGGGTTTCGGGCAGAACGCCGGATTGTGGAACTGGTAGATATCAATATAGTCCGTTCGCAGATTGCGCAGGGACGTCTCCAGATCCCTGCGGAAATCTTCCGCATTCCCGGCGCCTGTCTTTGTGGCGATCACAATCTTATCCCGCATTCCCTCAAAAGCCAGACCCAGCTTTTCTTCACTGTCGGTATACCAGCGGGCGGTATCGTAAAAAGTGACGCCGCCGTCATACGCCTTGCGCAGCAGTCTCACCGCTTCCCCGGCGGAAATGCGCTGGATCGGCAGCGCGCCGAAGGCGTTCTTCTCCACGGTGATACCCGTCCTTCCAAGGGTTACTTTTGCCATAAACCTTTCCCTCCTTTACACTTTGCCGCTTTCTTTGTTTTTATCTTCCCTGTTGCTGCCTTATCTGCCGTTGCTGCCTTCCCTGCTGTTGCCGCTTCCCTTCCGCTGTTGCCTTCCCCGCCGTTTTGCCTTCTTTTCCTGATCTTCCTCTGCCTTTCATGGCCTTTCACGGCTTTTCACGCTGTGTCCGTTCCAGGACGCGGCCGATCAGACCGCCATGCCGAAAAGACCGCCCAAAAGCCGGACTGCCAGCGCGCAGCACCACGCCACGACGCATTGGATGAGCGCCACGGCCGCCGCCCATCTTCCACCCAGTTCTCTCTTGATGGAGGCCACCGCGGCCACACAGGGCGTATAAAGCAGGCAGAAGGTCAGAAGCGTCAAAGCCGACAAGGGTGTCAGAACCGTATCGAGTCCGGCTCCGCCGAAGAGCACGGTAAGCGTAGACACCACGCTCTCCTTGGCCATAAATCCCGCGATCAGCGAGGTGGAGATCCTCCAATCCCCGAATCCCAGCGGCGCAAATACCGGAGCAATGGCGCCGGCTATCAAGGCGAGGATGCTGTCCTTTGAATCCGCCACCAGATTCAGGCGGGCGTCAAAATTCTGCAGGAACCAGATCACGATGGTCGCGGCGAAAATCACGGTAAACGCCCTCTGCAGAAAATCCCGGGCCTTCTCCCACAGAAGCCGGGCCACGTTCCCGATACCGGGCAGCCTGTAATTCGGCAGTTCCATCACAAAAGGCACCGCCTCTCCTTTAAACAGACTGTTCTTTAAGAGAAGCGCCATCAGAATCCCCATTGCGATTCCGCCAAAATACAGTCCCACCATGACCAGACCGCCGTGCTTCGGGAAGAACGCCGCGGTGAAAAATCCATAGATGGGAAGCTTCGCCGTACAGCTCATAAACGGGGTCAGAAGAATCGTCATCTTTCGGTCCCGCTCCGAAGGCAGGGTGCGGCTGGCCATCACGCCGGGCACCGTACAGCCGAATCCGACCAGCATGGGGACGATACTGCGGCCGGACAGGCCGATCTTTCGCAGCAGCTTGTCCATCACAAAGGCCACCCTCGCCATATAACCCGTATCCTCCAAAAGCGACAGGAAGAAAAACAACGTCACGATCACGGGCAAAAAGCTCAGCACGCTTCCCACGCCGGCGAAGATACCGTCAACCACAAGGGAGCGGAGCGCCCGGTTCACGCCCCAGTCCGTAAGCGCCTCCGAGACAACCGCGGTCAGAGCGTCGATGCCGGTCTCCAGAAGTCCCTGCAGCCAGGCGCCGATCACGTTAAAGGTCAGCCAGAATACCAGCGCCATGATCCCCACAAAGACAGGGATGGCCGTATACTTCCCGGTGAGGACGGTGTCGATCTTCCGGCTCCGCTCCCGCTCTCTGCTCTCCCGGGGCTTTACCACGCAGGCTTCCACCAGTTTCCTGATAAAGGCAAACCGCATGTCCGCAATGGCCGCGGCCCTGTCCAGCCCCCGCTCTTCCTCCATCTGGGATATGATATGCTCCAGCATCTCCTGTTCGTTTTCGGACAGTTCCAGCGCCTTCAGCACCCTTTCGTCTCTCTCCACCAGTTTCGTGGCCGCAAAACGCACAGGGATTCCGGCGTCCACGGCATGATCCTGAATCAGATGCATAATCCCGTGAAGGCACCTGTGCACCGCCCCGCCGTTCTCGTTTTCCCCGCAGAAATCCGTTCTGCCGGGCCGTTCCTGATACTTCGCCACATGAACGGCGTGGCCGATCAATTCGTGGATCCCCTCGTTTTTTGCGGCGGAGATCGGCACAACCGGGATTCCGAGCATGGCCTCCATCTCGTTGATGTCCACGGAACCGCCGTTTCCCCTGACTTCATCCATCATATTCAGAGCAAGCACCATGGGCACATCCAGCTCCATCAGCTGCATGGTAAGATAAAGGTTTCTCTCGATGTTGGTGGCGTCCACAATATTGATGATGCCGGTCGGTTTTTCATTCAGGATAAACTGTCTGGAAACGATCTCCTCGTTGGTATAGGGCGAGAGGGAATAAATCCCCGGAAGGTCCGTCACCATAGTCCCCTCGTTCCCCCGGATGGCGCCGCTCTTTCGGTCTACCGTCACGCCGGGGAAATTGCCCACATGCTGGTTTGCGCCGGTAAGCTGGTTAAACAGAGTCGTCTTTCCGCAGTTCTGGTTCCCTGCCAGGGCAAATGTCAGGATCGTTCCCTCCGGAAGGGGATTTTCGTCCGCCTTCACATGATACCTTCCGCCCTCGCCCAGACCGGGATGCTCCCGCCTTCGTTTGGGCGCAGGCTTTTCGGCGAAATTTTCAGCGGATCTTTTCTTCGGATCGTCCTTCCCGCCCTCTTCCGGCAGGCTGGCGGCCCGCAGCTCCCCGCGCTTCTCGTCCTGTTTTTTTAGCTCTTCCACCTGGATCTTTTCCGCGTCCGCAAGGCGCAGCGTCAGTTCGTATCCATGGATGCGAAGCTCCATGGGATCGCCCATGGGCGCAAATTTTTCCAGCGTCACCACCGCTCCCGGTATCACGCCCATATCAAGGAAATGCTGCCGCAGGGCGCCTTCCCCTCCCACGACAGTGATCACTGCACTTTTTCCGATCTTCAGTTCTTTTAACGTCATATCCTCATCGGTCCTTTTTTGTTTTTCTTTTTCCAGTATAGAAGTCCCGACGTGAAAAGTCAATCCGTGTCATCCCGGAACGCTCTTTCCTGTTCAGAATGCGCCATTCGTAAGGGTGCGTCTTGAAAAAAGACGGCCGACGTGTTATATATGTTTATAGCGAAACGGATTGACGAGACAGACAGGAGCGTATCATGGAAAAAGAAAAGAAAAAATGGTTTGCACGGCCGCAGAAATTCAAGATGAGAATGGCAATGATGATCATTGGCGTCACCCTGCAGGGCTTCGGTCTCTCCCTGCTCAGGCAGCTGAACATGGGAACGGATCCCTGTTCGCTCCTGACACAGGGAGTGGAAGCTCATGTGCCCTTTAGCTTCGGCACCTGTCAGGTTTTATGCCATCTGGTCACATTTGCGTTTGTCCTTCGGTTTGACGTCAGCTATATCGGGTTCGGCACCGTGGGAAACATGCTGTGCCTCGGCTATATCTCGGATTTCTTTTCCTGGATCTGGCGCCTTGCGCTGCCGGAAGATTTCTTTTCCCGCACCGCCGTGGCGTGGGCGCTTCTGCTCCCCACGCTGGCAGTTTTCATCACAGGCGCCGCCACTTATATGTGCGCGGGACTCGGATCCTCCCCCTACGACGCCCTGCCCTTTATCATCTCCGGCCGCTTTCCAAAGATCCCCTTCAAAGCCATCCGCATGGCTTGGGATATCGCCTTTACCCTGGGAGGCATCCTTCTCGGGGCAAAGGCCGGCATTGTCACCCTGGCCGTGGCCTTTTTTCTGGGCCCGGTCATCAGCTTCGTCCAAAAAAAGCTGGAAATCCTGCTGCGGGAGAAGCCGGCCCGGGCCGCCTGAAGCTTACTTGCGGATCAGCAGAGATTTTCCGGTCATCTCCGCGGGCTGCTCCATACCCATGATCTGAATCAGCGTGGGGACAATGTCCGCCAGACAGCCGCCCTCCCGAAGCGTATAGGCTTCGTCATAATTTACCAGAAGGAACGGCACCTGATTGGTGGTGTGGGCGGTGAAAGGTTCTCCGGTCTCATAGTCCACCAGCTGCTCGGCGTTTCCATGGTCGGCGCAGATAAACATGACGCCGTTTACTTCCCTGATGGCGTCCACAGCCCTGCCGACACATTCGTCCACGGTCTCCACGGCCTTGACGGCAGCCTCAAGCACGCCGGTATGTCCCACCATATCCGGATTTGCAAAATTAATGATAATCACGTCGTATTTTCCGCTGCGGATGGCGCCGCAGAGTTTATCGCAGACCTCGTAAGCGCTCATCTGGGGCTTTAAGTCGTAGGTCGCCACATCCTTGGGTGAATTTACCAACACCCTGTCCTCTCCCGGGTTCGGCTCTTCCACGCCGCCGTTGAAGAAGAACGTCACATGAGCGTACTTTTCCGTCTCCGCGATGCGCGCCTGCTTCAGATTGTTTGCCGCAAGATACTCTCCGAAGGTGTTCGTCACCGTGATCTTATGGAAAGCCACCAGCTTGTTGGGAATCGTAGGATCATAATCTGAGAAGCATACGTACGTAATGTTCTTTCTCGGCCCTCTGTCAAATCCCTTGAAATCATCGTCGCAGAACGCCCTTGTGATCTCTCTTGCCCGGTCGGGGCGGAAGTTAAAGAAGATAACGGAATCCCCGTCCTGTACCGTCGCAACAGGCTTCCCGTCCTCCAGCGCCAGCGTGGGCTTTACGAATTCGTCCGTCTCTCCCCTGTCGTAGGATTCCTGTATACCGCAGATCCCGCAGGCCGCAGTCAGCCCTTCCCCTTTGGTCATGGCGTCGTAGGCCAGCTTCACCCTGTCGTAATTGTTGTCCCTGTCCATGGCGTAATAACGTCCCATAACGGAAGCGATCTTCCCGACGCCGATCTTTTCCATCTCGTCTCTTAAGGCGACGGCGTAATCCTTGCCGCTTGCGGGCGGCGTGTCGCGTCCGTCCAGAAAACAGTGTACATACACCTTCTCAAGGCCGTTTTTCTTCGCCAGCTCCAGCAGACCGTAGAGATGGGTGTTGTGGCTGTGGACGCCGCCGTCCGAGAGAAGCCCCATCAGGTGCAGCGCGCTGTTGTTCTTTTTACAGTTCTCCACTGCGGCAAGCAGGGCAGGGTTCTCAAAAAACGTGCCGTCCTGAATCTCCTTTGTGATTCTGGTCAGTTCCTGATAAACGATGCGTCCCGCGCCCATGTTCAGGTGTCCCACCTCGGAGTTTCCCATCTGGCCCTCCGGCAGGCCCACCGCCATGCCGCTGGCGTTTCCTCTCACAAAAGGATATTCCTTCATCAGTCTGTCCATGACGGGCGTCTTGGCCATGGCCACCGCATTGCCTTCCTTCTTTTCGTTCAGGCCGTAGCCGTCAAGGATCATCAATACAACCGGTCTCTTATTCATTTTCTCCGTTACCTCTCATTCCGCCGTCCGAAACGGCTCACTTACGTCCCTTTGGTCCGGCGCTTTGCCGCCCTCCCAAACTCCACAAGCATTATACAATGAAACGCCACGGCGCGCAAGCGTCAAATCAGCAACAGTTCCGGCCCCGAAATCTCTTGCCAATTTCCCCGAAGCGCACTAAAATAGTGTATAAATCACTCTGATCGAAGGAGTCCCTTATGATAAAGCTTCTTGCGAGACTGTTCATCAAACATCACAATGATACGGCGGATCCCGACGTGCGCAGGGCCTACGGCACCCTGTGCGGCGCCGTGGGCATCGCGCTGAACCTGTTCCTGTCCCTGGGGAAATTCCTTGCCGGCGTGCTCAGCGGCTCCATCGCCGTCACCGCCGACGCCTTCAACAACCTTCTGGACGCCGCGTCCTCCCTTATCACTCTGGTCGGCTTCCGGCTGGCGGGCCAGAAGGCGGACCCGGATCATCCCTTCGGCCACGGCCGCATGGAATATATCTCCGGGTTTCTGGTATCCGTGCTTACCCTGCTCACCATGATCGAACTGGCCAAAAGCTCCTTTGCCAAGATCCTTTCCCCCCGGCAGGTACATATAACGCTTCCGGTGCTTATCTTTCTCCTGCTCTCCGTGGCGGTAAAGGGATACATGAGCCTGTATAACGCCCGGCTCGGAAAGAAGCTGAACGCCCCGGCCATGAAGGCCACGGCTGTGGATTCCCTCAGCGATATGCTGGCCACCGCCGTAGTTCTCTGCTCCGCCTTGATCGTGCGCTTTTTCGGCGTCCCCGTAGACGGATGGTGCGGCCTTATCGTATGCCTGTTCATCGGCTATGCGGGTCTCGACGCCGCGAAGGGCGCCCTCGGCCCCCTGCTGGGCCAGGCCCCCGACAGGGAATTTGTACAACAGGTATACGACATCACGCTTTCCCAGAAGGAAATCCTCGGCGTCCACGATCTGATCGTACACAGCTACGGCCCGGACAGCACGCTGATCTCCCTCCACGCGGAAGTCCCTGCGGACGGCGATCTGATCACGCTGCACGAGGTCATTGACCATACGGAACATCTGCTCCGCGACAAACTGCACTGTCACGCCGTGATCCACATGGATCCCGTCCGGGTGGGCGATGAGGAAACGGAACGGTTCAGGGCGCTTGTGCTGCGCTGCGCGAAAGAAATAGATTCCTCTCTCACCATACATGATTTCCGCATCGTCCCCTGTCAGGGCGGAAGACGCCTGTTCTTTGATCTGGCGGCGCCCTATGGATTTGCCATGAGCGACGCCAAACTGCGGGATGCGCTGACGCAGCGGCTGAATCGGGAGGATGCGTCTCTGATCCCGGAGATCGAAATCGACCGGGAGTAAATCAACCGGGAGTAAAAAATGCGAAGAAAAATCATGCGGTTAAAAACACGCGATTAAAAATACATGATCAAAAATACATAATTGGAAATACATGATCGGAAATTCATGATCGGAAATACACGGTTGAAAATACATGATTAGAAATTCATGATTGGAAATTCATGATTGGAAATTCATAATCGAAAATTCACGATTGAGAATCAGGAAAAAACAGAAAACCAACGCGATCATTCATAAAATAAGGGAAATGCCATGACGGACAAAAACGATACCCGCCTGACCTCCGCGGAGACCAGACGCCTGGAAGCCATAAAGAGACGTTACCGGGAGGAAGCCCGGAATATACTGGAAAAGCGGGTGGCATATTACCACCCGCTCACCGGCGGCCGCTATACCGCCGTCACCGTCAGGGACCAGAAAAGCCGCTGGGGAAGCTGTTCCTCCCGTGGCACTCTGTCCTTTAATTACCGTCTGATCTTTGCTCCGCCTGAAATTCTGGACTATGTTGTGGTACACGAGCTGTGCCACCTGACACACATGAACCACTCCAAAGATTTCTGGAACAAGGTTGGCTCCGTGATTCCGGATTACAAACTCCGCCGGAAGTGGCTGCGGGAACACGGGGAAGAGCTTTGCGCGGAAGCCCATCTTGAAAAGCTTGGGATTCCCCTGAAGCTCTCCTGATCCGATCCCTTCACGCCGTCAGCGGTTCTCGTCCACATAGACCTGGGCTCTTCTCTGAATGATATCCGCAACCTCGGAAGCACCCTTCTGGCCTGTGAAGAACGCGTCGATCTCTTCCTGGATGATATTGAAAACGTCGGTCGTATCACGATAGGGCTGATCCACGCTGCAGACATATTCCACCAGCTCATCCACCTGCTCCTGCGTCATGGGATCCAGCGGGATCTGCTCCCCGTTCATGTAGAAGTACTCGTCATACTCCTCCTTTTCCCCGTCTTCGTTGAGATAGTAGGGGCGTTCCGTAGCCTCCTGCACCATCTTGTCGAACATATCCTTCTGAACCGGGATCCAATAGTTGTCGTCTCCCTCCTGATACTCGTCGGTAAGATAATAACGGACAAACTCCCACGCGCCGTCCTGATACTTCGACCTGGCGGAAATACAATACGCCTCATTATACATGATGAACGCGCCCTTCCCGCTGCCGGAGGGGAACCCCACATAGCTTAAATCTCCGCCGAAGTTTCCGTTCAGCGTGTAATTAAAGTCCCGAAGCCGGCTGATGCCGGTCTGGCATAGAACCGTCCTTCCCTCCCGGTACTGGGACTCATAGTTCATCCAGTAGTCATCGTCGTACCTGTCCTCATACTCTTCGGGAAGGGTCTTTGCATACTCCATCAGATCGATAAATTCCTGAGAGTCAAAAGAACATTTTCCCGTATCCATGTCAATAAAATCATTGCTGCAGTAAGACATGGCGTAAGACATAAAATCACTTCGGATCACGTCCGCAAACATCTGGGTCCCTTCGGGGAGGCTTTCGGCCAGCTTCCTCATATCCTCCATGGTCCAGGAGGTCCGATCCCCCACGATGGATTTCTTTCCCACAACGGTGCTGACCGTGAAATTAGGGATCACATAATACAGCTTCCCGTTCACGGAATAGGCGTCGAACACATTCTGCATAAATTCCTCTTTCGACAGTTCCTCATCCTTTTCAAGAAACGGATTGATATCCGCGATCCAGCCCTTTGCGATATAATTTTCGATGGGCAGGCTGTTCTGCGCCACCAGGATATCCGGCATCCCGCTGGAAACGATGTCATTGTTCATCCTGGTCTGGCCGGCCTGATAGTCCTCATAAGTGTTGTATTCGCTGTAGTCCTTTATGGTGATCCTGTATTCCTCGCTGCCTCTGTTGAACTCGATCACACGCTGCTTGACGTCGCTGTTGATCCAGAGTCCCGCCAGAACAAGCACTTTCTTATCCGGGATTTCCTCCGGCGGAACATAGGTAAAGAGGCCGCACTTGATCTCGGCGTTGTCGTAATTTTCGTAAAATGTTCCGATAAAATGGGTTTCATCCAGTTCCACCACATCCCGGAGAGCGGTGATGTTCAGATCGGAATTGACGAAATCCATAAGCTTCTTTCCCTCTTCGTCACCGAACCGATAGGTGTAGACACCGTTGTTTGTGGTATAGATCAGATCGGTGTTCTTTCCCACACTCATGGTGTTGTAATTGTAAAGGACCGAACCCGGGACAGGCACGGATTCCCCAAGCGTATCCGTCTCAGGGTCGTACTCTGCGGCAAACTGCTTCGTCCAGTCGTCTACGTCGCTGTAAATCACAAGGAAGCGGCCGTTGTCCTTTGCCATCAGCATATAATTGCTTGACAGAATATCATAATTTTCGTCCGCAATCTTCTTTCGCTCTCCAAATTCGCCGTCCCCGGAGACGTGCTGGATAAACTCCTGCGATTCCCCGACCATGAAAATATTGATTCCACCGTCCGAAGCCGCCCCGATGGCCTGCACCCACATCCAGCTTTCCTGCTGATTGTCCAGATCCTCCATGGGCGTCTCCCAGCGGACGGCGCCGTCCAGATTCCAGCAGCACAGGTAGTTTTTGGAGATGCTGGCGCCAGTATAATTGGAATAGTCATATCTTCTGAGACCGTAGATCGCGTCGCCTGAGGCCGCAAACGTACGGAGGGCGTTGTTTTCCCAGTAATCCTCTTCCACAGGCGTTGTGACCATGGGATCATTCACCGCGCCGTCTACATCCGCGGCCCCGCCGTCCCCTGTCTCGTCACCGGCGTCCCCGCCGTCTTCCGTTCCTTCCGCATCCGCTCCGTCCGTATCATCGGTTCCATCTGTATCCGTCCCTTCCGCATCATCCGTCACGTACGTATCCGTCCCATCCTCACCGTCTTCTTCGCCGGCGGACTCATCCTCAGCGGGCTCTTCCTCAGGCATCGAGGAACTTAAGAGATCCTGTACGTCGCCTCCTTCCGCTGCGCTCTGCGCCTGCATTCCCGCAAGCTCTTCCTCCGTGAGAACCGTCTTATTGACCGCAAGCTTTACGTTCTGTATGTCCGAACCGTCCTCTTTGTAGGAAATCAGACAATAATCGGTATAATACTGATCCCCGTAATGCTCCACGCTCATCAGGTCATAAATCCTGTCTCCCACGTGAAAGGAGGTCTCCAGATTGCTGTAATCACCCCCCAGATCCGGAATTGCGAACTCCTGGAACTGATACACGTATTTTTTCGCAAGCTCGTTGTTCTCCCTGTCGCTTCCGGAATCCTCGCCGCAGGCGGTAAGCCCTCCCACGGTCAGCGCCAGCGCCGTACCGACGCAGGCTGCCTTCTTCATCCACCTTTTTTTCATAATTCCTCCTGTCCGCGCTCTTTTCATTGATCCTCTCTTTTCCGGGATCCCTTTTTTCCTTTTTCCCCGCGCGCCTTTCTATTTTCCGTCCGATCCTTCTTTTCCAATCCGTGCGCCGTCCGCTCCGCTTTTGTCAGTTTCCGCTCCGCGCGGCCTTCCCGGCGTTTCGCATACCGCTTTTCGCCCAGCCGCTCCAGCCTGTCTTTCAGCTTCCGCAGCTTTTCCTTTACCGTCCACCCTTTATGGCGCCACCAGCTGATAAACAGTCCCAGCGCCACCGCCAGAGCAAACGTCAAAAACAAAAGTTCCAAAAAAGTCAGGAGTGTCAAAACATCTCCGTATCCTCTGGCAATGTTCTCCCAGTAGGGATAGATGATGGCCTTGCCGTTCATGGACCGGAGCCCGAACTGTCCCAGCAGCTTCAGTCTGGAGAGCAGGGAAAAGCGGGTGGTATTTTCCAGAATTTCCGTGGTGTTCGGATCGCTTCCGAAATTATCCCGCACGACGCTCTCCGCAAAGCCGGACACGGGATCCGGCATGACGATCTCATAATGGTTGAGCCCGTTGTTCTGTCCAAGTTCCGACAGGGTCTTATAGGAGACAAAGATCAGCGTCCCATCCAGTCCCGCCGCCTCCGCAAACCTTCCCTCGGGCCGTTCTATCACCCCCGTCACAATATGCGGCACATTCCCGATATAAACCGTCATCCCGGCCACATTGTCCGAGCCGAAGAGCTGCCACGCCACATCCCTGTCGATCACACAGTAATCCTGCATCAGGTCGTTTCCGGAAAAATATCCCCCTGATACAAGTTTTACCGGATGAAACAGAAAAAAATCACCGCCGATGCCAATGGCCTTTGTACTGACTGTACTTCTGTCGTTTGAAATCATCACGGACCCGTCCGCGCTGTAGGCGTCCACCCAGAGCCGTGCCCCGGGATTTTCGGACTCCTGGACTACGGACGCCTCCGCCAGCTTGCTGTCTACGGAATGCTCAAAGGTCTCGATCTCTTCCTCCGATATCTGGGAATCGACGGAGAAGAAACAGCTCACCTGAGCGACGCCTCCGTCCTTGCTCCACCGCGCTGCCATCTGCTGGTCGTCCAGGGAACCGCCGATATGGCGGATAATCAGAAGCAGGATCAGGAAGACGCCGAAGGATACGGCTCCGCTTATCGCCAATACACGTTTTTTCATCGTTTTCCTCATTTCCGCCCCGCTTAATTATCCGCCAGTCTCACCAGCTGGCCGGCTTCCACCGGCTGGGTGGAGGTGGTGATGACATACTCATATCCGTAAAGAGCGGCGCTGATCGCGGACTGGGTATCGTCGCTGGCAAGTATCTCCACATCCACGCGGCTTGCGCTGTAGCGGTTGCCAAGAGGCGTGGAGCGGGATTCCACAATCAGAATGAATTTCCCGTTGTTGTCCTCCCGGATCGCGCTGTTCGGCACGATCAGGTCAAAATTCGCACTCTGCTGGCCCACGGACAGGCTTAATGTCTGTCCCGCCATCACCGCTCCGCTCACATCGAACGTAAGCAGCTTGTTCTGGCCGGGGCTGTTGGGATCCGGCTTGACGCTTGCCAGCACAACATCCACGTCGTCGTACCGCCAGGAGTTCACCAGTTCCGCCCTGTCTCCGGGATTCACCTTTCTCGCCTGCTCGTTGGTGACGGAAAAGCTCAGCGTGTACCCTTTTCCTTCCGGCTGCATCACCACCAGCGGAGTATCCGGCGTGGTGGTATTTCCGGCCACAATATTTACGGCCGTGACCGTTCCGGCGATATCCGCGGTAACGGTGGTTCCTGTAGCTTCCGCCGTCAGTCTGTCCACCTCGGCCTGCGCTTCGTCCACAACCTTCTGGGCCGCGTCCACATCCCGCTGAGCCACGGCAATTCCCTTCTCAAAGCCGTCCAGATTTAATTTATTGGAAACCACGGAGAGCAGATCGTCCAGCTGCTTCTGAGCGGCCGCAAGGTCGTTTTCCACGCCGTGCTTTTCCACCTCCAGCGAAGCTCTTATCGCCTCCAGGTTCGCCTTCGTCTGGCTGCCCTCCCGGCCCGCCTGATTTGCCACCGCATTGTTGTAATCCGCCTGCGCGCTGTTTTTTGCCGCCAGAGCATTGTCACGGTTTGTTTTTGCCGTGTTGTAAGCTTCCTGCGCTTTCTTTATCTTCTCGTCCGCCGCGGCAGACGCAGATGCGTTTCCGTTGGAAACCGCCGTTTCCTTCTCTTTTCTGGCGGCTTCCAGCGTTTTCCCGGCATTGATGAAAGCGTTGTCTGCGGCTGTGAAACTATTGTTGGCAGTCTCCAGCGCTTTCTGGGCTGCCGGCACCCTGTCCTGCGCCGCAGTGTCGAGACCGCCCTCCAGCGCAAGCTGTGCGTCCACATCCGCGATCTGTTTCTCCAGATCCGCGACTTTATCCTCCAGCGGGATCACCACATTCTGGGCGTCGGTGATCTGCTGCCTGTAAGCGTTTACGGATACGTTCCCGTTGGCAGCCTGAATGTCCTCCGCGCTGATCTCTCCCGTAAGGATCGCCGCATAATAAGCGTCTCTTGCGTCTCTGACGCCCTCCTGCGCCGTCACGACGCCTTCCTGCGCCGCCTCCAGATTTTTCTGGGCGGCCTTCAGCTCTTCGCTCTCCTTTTCCTCCAGATAGAGAAGAACATCCCCCTTCTGCACCTCGTCGCCCACCTTCACGGCAACGCTCTCAACCTTTCTGGACTCCTTAATCCCTACTTCATAGGGATCTCCGCTCTCTATCACCCCGGTGCCCCTTATCTTTGCCGTGATGGAACCGGATGTGACATACTGGGTCGCGACTTCCGGAAGCGAGTAGTTCATGATGGTGTTGGAGAAGAATGTCAGCACCAGCATCACCGAAAGAAAGATGATGGCCGCCGTCTTAATCCACTCCCGTTTTTTGTTGCCTTTCTCATTCATTGTAGTCTCTCCTTACGATAGTTATATTTCTGTTTTGCCTGAATTTTCTTCACTTCGTAACGCCGCTATCCCTTGATGCCGCCCTGATAGGTAATGCCGTCCACCAGATATTCCTCCCCGTAGAGAAAGATCAGCAGACAGGGCACCATATAGATCGTTGCCACGGCAAAGGCAAGACCGATCTCCCCCGCGTTGATCTTGCTTAAGAACACGGACAGCGGATGGGTCTCCGCATCGGACAGAAGGATCAGGGGCTGCTCCACCATGTTCCAGTAATCGATGAATACCAGAATGGCCGCGGAACAGATCGCCCCCCTGCACAGCGGCAGACAGATCTTCCGATAGATCTGCCACTCTCCCGCTCCGTCGATCTGGGCCGCTTCCAGAACCGACGTGGGAATCCTGCGCATGAACTTTGTGAGCAGATAGACCGCAAAGGGCGAAAAGATACCGGGCAGCCAGATGGACCAGTACGTGTCCAGTATGTTCATCCAGTCGCTCACAAGGTAGTTCGGCACAAGCGTCACCTGATAGGGCATCAGCATCAGGATAATGTAGGCGAAGAAAATGATCTGTCGGATCCTTCCCTGATACCTTGCGAACCCGTAGGAAGCCAGCGTCGCCGTGATAAGCTGAAATACCACGATAGGCCCCACAAGGATGACGGAATTCCAAAACTTCAGAAGATATTCCGGACTCTTAAAGAGAACCGTGATATACTGGCTGAAGGACACCATATCCGGTATAAATTTCAGGTTCACCTTCTCGGAGATATACACCTTGCCGCCTGTGGCGTTGGTAGCGAACACGGAACCGTAGTTCGAGGATATTTCCGAGGACGCCATGAAGGAATTTGTAATCGTCAGCACAATTGGCATCAGAAACAGAATGGCAAAGGCGGCGGCGATCACAGTGGCAATTGCGATCTTTGCAACGCTCCATCTTTTTCTCCGTCTGGCGCTGTTCTGGATCTGTTTTCTCTCCCTGCTCTCCGGAACGGGCTTTTTTTCTCTTCTCATCCCTCCACATCCTTTCCGAAGCGGTTTTCCGCCAGAAACAGCAGTCCGATGATCACGATCATCACCAGACACATCAGCACCGCGGCCGCCGACAGGGCCTGATAGTCGATGGATTTGAATTTATTGTTCATAAAATGCTGCAGCATATAGATGGTATCGTAGGGGTAATCGCCCGTGAGCAGATACACTTCCCGGAACACCTTAAAGGAATTGATCAGGGACATGATGGTCACGAACAAAAGGGTGGACGACAGATAGCGTATTTTGATGTAAAAGAAGGTCTGCAGCGGCGTTGCGCTCTCCAGTCTCGCCACCTCGAGGATATCTTTGGGAATGCTGGCGAGAGCCGCCATGAACAGGATCATGTTGTATCCCAGATTTTTCCAGAGGAAGAGGATCACCACCACGACCTGAGAGTACTCGGACTTCAGCCAGTCGATCTTATCTGCGCCGAACACAGCCAGGAAATCATTCACCGCTCCGTTATAGTGGAACAGCACCTGCCAGATCAGCACGATGGAAGCGACGGGCACCATCATGGGGCTTAAGAAGAAAGTCCGGAACTGGCTGCGAAACGGCAGCTTCGCCTCCAAAACAATGGCGAGGATCAGGGACAGCACCACCGCCAGGGGCACCGCCACCGCGGAAAAGACCGCCGTGTTCTTTACCGCCCTCATAAAAGCCGCATTGTGTATAATGCTGTCATAATTTTCAAAAAATACGAAATTTCCGCTGATGGGATTATCCACCAGAGAATAATAGATCACCACGAGAAACGGCAGGATGAAGAACAGAAGCACTCCCAGGAAGCTGGGGGCGATGAACGCCCCCGAGCTGATCCGGATCTTCCGGGCTCTTCTGGTCGTTTTCCCGTGTTGTTTTCTTTTCTGTCTGACCTGATTCTCTCCGGCCTGCATTCCCTGCAGTCTCTGCCGCCGCCTTTTCTGCATTGCGTTCACAGCTCTCCTCACCCCACACAGTTTATCTGTTTTCGTTCACATACACATTAATGCGGCTCTGGATGATATCCGCCACATCCTCCACGGACTTCTGCCCCTGGAAGAAAGCCTCCGCTTCCTCGTTGATGATGCTTAAGATTTTCGTATCCCCGCCGGAAACAGGCTTCGCGCCCTCCAGCAGATCTAAAATCATATCGATCTCTTCCCTGGTGGGGATCCGGTAATAATACTCCCAGTTGCCATAGCCGACGCCATGGCTTCCGCCCTCGGGAATGGGGTCGCCGTTCTCGTCCAGTACCAGCTCCCCGTTGGCGTCCCTGATATATTCCACATTCAGTTCGTCTTCCACCATCTGTTCCAGTCTGCTGCGGTTGTTGGGAAAACCGAAATCAGAATTTTCCCCTTCGCCGCTTAAGCTGCTTTCGATAAACGCCCACGCGCCGTCCTTCACCTTGGATTTTGACGCGATGGCGTAACAGCCGTTGGCGCTCAGGACACAGCCGTTGTTCCCGTCGGGATTAGGATATCCCACCGCCGTGATATCCTCCCCGAACATCGCGAGATACAGCTGCATTTCATCCAGCTCGTAAATGTAAGCTGCCGTCAGAAGAACCTTCCCGTCCTGAATCAGCTCCGGCTCGGAAGGAGCGTCCGCATCCCAGGTGATCTCATCCGCATCCGGGAAACGCGCCACAAATTCGAGAAGTCTCTGAAACTCCTCCCCGTCAAAACTGCAGGAGCCGGAGTCCCAGTCTATAAAGCTGTCAATGTTGTACTGCAGGCAGGCCGTCAGCATCGACTGTCTCGAGCTATTGTAAAGGAGATCCGCATCGGGGTTGGCGTCCGCAAGCGCCATCATCTCCTCCAGCGTCCAGCCGGGCGTATCTCCCACCTTGGATTTTGCGCCGATCACGGTCTGAAGGCCGACGGTATTGGGAATGGCTGTCAGAACGCCGTCCATGGTATACGCATCCAGCACCCCTTCGATCATATTGCTCCGGTCCAGCACCTCGCTGCTTTCCAGCATGGGCGAAAGATCCTCAAACACGCCCTTTGCGGCCAGAAGCTCCACGTTAAGGCCGTCCAGCACAATGATATCCGGACAGTTTCCGGAGGTGATGTCATTGTTGAGCCTTGAGATCGCGTCCTCATAGGACGTGTCGGACCAGGAATCGTCCGACATGTAATACCGGATCTGAACATGGTATGCGTCGCTGCTCTTGTTAAATTTCACGGCAGCATCCTGAAGATCTGCGTTGGAATAAATGGCCCCCAGCACGATCTGCTGCTTCCTGACCACCTCGGACGTCTTTTTTCTGGTCAGCAGCACAAGCCCGCTGTCCCCGCTGTTCCAGTCCTCATAAATCGCGGCGACCCGCCCGTCGGAAAGGATCCCGATCTGGCGGACATAGTTGCCGTTTATGTCGCAGTCAAGCCAGTCAAAGAGCTTTTCCTTCTGCTCCGTCTCCGGGTCATACCGGTAGGCGGATACGGAATCAAAAGCCAGAAAGCCCCCGTTTTCGTCCTGTGCGATCGTTCCCGCGCTGTTTCCGGAAGGATACCCCTTGTGCTCCCCGGTCAGGCTCTTTGTCTCAAAGTCTACCTGGGACAGCGCCGTGTCTCTTCCCTCGTCGCCGTAGCTGGTCACAACCAAATAAACCTTCCCGTCTTTTCCGGCGCCGAATCCGGCGGAATAGCTCTGCATGCCGGCAAGCTTCACCTCCCCGGCGTGATTTCCCTCCGCGTCAAACAAAAGCACCTGATCGTCCGTGCACAGATAGATCCTCCCCTCACCGTCCACAGCCATGCCGTTTACGTACGCGTATTCATCGGTGAACAGGGATGTGATATCCTGTCTGAAAACCTGATTTCCCCCAGCGTCATATTTAACCAGCGCATAGTCCGACCGGCTCGTCTGGGTCGCCTCGTCATAGTTCCATCGCGCCGCGACCGCACAGACACCGCCGTCCTCCGTCACGCACCACTGATTCAGGTTCTCCCCTTCCTCCAGCGCGAACTTAACTTCCGAGGCGCTGCCGTCCGTCGCGGACCACCGGTGAAGCGAGGTCGTCGCCTTTTCGCCCTCCCAGTCCGAAGTGTAATAATACAGGTCGTCACCCGCGAGCAGCGTCTCGTACCAGGAAATGTCCTCCGCGTTCTCCGGCTCCACAAACTCCGGTATGTATGTCCACTCCGGCAGCTTTTCCTCTTCCTTCCCCCCGTTCTTTCCGCAGGAGACAAGGCTTAAGGCAAGCGCCGCGCAGAGCGCGTACAGAGTCATACGCCGTCCCGGTCCGTTCCGAAAAAAACTCATGGCAAACAACTTCCTTCCTGTCCTTTTTCGTACATTATAGCATATATTCCCGGGAACAGAACTTAATTTTTTATGAATATTAATCTTTTTCTGTTTTTTCCCTGATTTTTTCCTGATCTAATCCGTTTTTTACCTGATTTACCTGATTTTTCGATCCCGGTTCCGCTCCCGGCGGAAAGTTTTTTCAGTTCTCTGCTGCGCTTCCGAAAATTCCACAGGCCGCCCAGACGGTTATAGACCCAATAGGACCACATCAGAATACCGTTTCCCTTTCCGAAGCGTTCTCTGACCGTGTGCAGATAGCGGGTCCCGCCGCAGACGCAGGCCCCGCTTCCCTTTCGTTTCAGAAGGCCGATCAGTTCCGATTCGCAGGTCACTTCCTCCGAAAAATCCGTAAAGCCCAGACCGATACAGTCTTCCTTATGGGCGTCGCTTCCCCCGAAAGCGGGCAGCCCCAGCCGGTCCGCGATCTCCAGCGCGCGGCGGTTGCTCTCCGGGGGCTCGCAGGCGTTAAAGCCTTCCAGAAAATCAAATCTGTCCATGACCGACAGACAGTTTCTGTATCTTCCCGTGTTCAGTATGCCGAGATTTTTTCTCCCGCACGGATGCGCGGGCCCCAGGATCCCGCCGTGCCCGTGTACGATCTCGATCAGACGCCGCACCGACAGTCCCCGAAGCTCCAGTATGGGAAGCTTCACGCTTTCCGGCAGGATCACAAGGATATGTCCGGCGTCGGCGGTATCGTACTCGATCCCCTTTAAAACCACAAACGGTTTCGTCCCTTTACCTCCGGATCTTTCCCACGCCCGGTATCCGTCATAAGAATTATGGTCGCTGACCAGCATTCCGTCAAATCCCTTTTCCTTTAACGCCCGGACATAGTCCTCAACGGATACCTTTCCGTCCAGCGATCCCTCTCTGGTATGACAATGCATATCAAATTTCATAGTTACCCTTTTCGGACATTCATACATCCGTATTCTTACAGATCCGTCCGCGCCTTTTTTGCGGCGCCCCGATGTTGATGCCGGTTAAATGATACCGTAATCTGTTCTTCCCAGACGGCGGTGGAAATATACATGCGGCTTTTTTATCTTCTTTTCATCCGGCAGCGTTTTTGGTATAATTCAGAGGAAACCAGGCAGCCCTTCGTCCGCAGGCCGAAGGGCTGCCAGACAGGATTCTGCATGATTCGGAGGTTTTTTATGGCGCTCATACACGTTTCTGCCGCCGCCGGATGCATTTTGTTTGCGGTCTGCTTCCGGCATATCTATCCCGCCCTACAGGAAAGCGGCGTTTCCCGCGGCCGGTCCGTCCCCGTCTGCCGTGCGGCGATCCTCTTTGCGGCGGCCGCGCTTCTTCGGCTGTGGGCCGCGGGACATTTTACGGGATTCGGCACGGATACGGCCTGCTTTGCCGGCTGGGCCGACAGAATCTTTCAGGTGGGCCCGGGCGCCTTCTATTCTCCGGACGTGTTTACGGATTATCCCCCGGGATACCTGTATCTTCTGTATCCCGTGGGAGCGCTGCGCAGCCTGCTGGGGATCGAATCCTTTTCCCCGGCTCATCTGATCCTCCTGAAGCTTCCCTCCATCCTCTGCGACCTTGGATGCGGCGCGCTGCTGTTTCGGGAGGCCGGGAAAAAGCTTTCCCCTTCCCGGGCGTTTTTTCTGTGCGCCGCATACCTTTTTAATCCCGCAGTAATCCTGAATTCCTCCCTGTGGGGTCAGGTGGATTCCGTCCTTACCCTGCTGCTCGCCTGTCTGTGCGTCTTTCTTGTCCGGGGCCGTCTGGTTCCGGCCTACGCGGCGTTCCTCGGCGCGCTGCTGCTCAAGCCCCAGGCCCTGTTTCTGGCTCCGGTGCTTTTTGCGGCCATGCTGGATCTTTTGATCTTTGAAAATTTTCCCCGGAAAAGCTTTTCCGACGCTCTTCTGGACCTGCTCAGGAGTCTTTCGTACTTTGCGCTGTTTCTGTGCTGCGCCGTTCTGCTGTGCGCGCCTTTCGGACTGGAGAACGTGTGGCGTCTGTATACCGACACCGTTTCCTCCTACCCCTACGCGGCGGTAAACGCCTGCAACTTCTGGGGGCTTGCCGGCCTGAACTGGATCAGTCAGGACAACACCTTCATGGGGCTTCCCTATTCCTTCTACGGATACGCCGCCCTGATCGGGGCGGTGGCGGCCGTCCTGATCTTAAGCCGCAAGCGTGTCGGGGACCGGGGCAAGTATCCTTTGCTGGCCGCTCTGCTCACCGTCATGATCTTTTTGTTCTCCGTCCGGATGCATGAGCGGTACCTGTATCCCGCCATGCTGCTTTTGCTGCTCTCGCAGATCTACAATCCCTCCCGGCGGCTGTTTTTCAGCTACGGCGCGTTTTCTCTTCTGCACTTTTACAACACCGCGGACGTGCTGTTCTTCTATGATCCGCAGAACTATGACCGACGCTCTCCCCTGATCATTCTGGTGTCCCTCGGCATGCTTGCGGCGGCATGTTTTCTCTGCGCGGCGGTGCACGGGCTTTACGCCGGAAGGGATCAGACGGCTCCGGTTTTTTTCACCAGACCTTCCTCCCCCGCGCCCAGACCTTCCGCAGCGTCCCGTCCCCTTCGGGCCGCGGACCGGATCTGTCTTGTGGCCGTCACCGTCCTTTACGCCTTTTTCGCCCTCTGGGATCTGGGCGACCGCAAGGCCCCTTCCACCGCCTGCGAGATTTCGGCGCATCAGACCCTGACGTTTGATTTCGGCGGCAAAGTCCCCTCGCAGCTTTCCTATTATATCGCCCCCTGGCACGACCGCTCCTTTTCTCTCGAGGGCAGGATGCATGCGGACGACCCCTGGACCGGCCTTGGGGAAATCCTGCTGGAGAATGTCTTTACCTGGCAGAACATTTCCATTTCCTCCCGGACGCCCTTTCTGCAGCTGACGCTTCAGGATTCCCAGGCGTCCCTGCTGGAATTTGTCTTTACGGATGACGCCGGAACGGTCATAACGCCTGTCAACGCCTCGGATTACCCCGGCCTGTTCGACGAGCAGGATCTGTACCCGGCCCGCGCCACCTTCCGAAACGGCATGTATTTCGACGAGATCTACCATGCCCGCACTGCTTATGAATATCTTCACGGGCTGACTTCCTATGAAAACACACATCCGCCCCTGGGAAAGATCCTCATTGCCGCCGGCGTCTCGGTCTTCGGCATGAATCCTTTCGGCTGGCGGATCACAGGCGTCCTCTTCGGCATCGCCATGGTTCCCTTCGTCTTCCTTTTCGCCAGAAGGCTGACCCAGAGCACTGCCGCGGCCGCTCTGGCCGGCGTTCTGTTTGCATTTGATTTCATGCACCTTACGCAGACCAGAATCGCCACCATCGACGTCTACATCACCTTTTTCGTGATCCTGATGTACTACTTTATGTACCGCTACAGCGAACTCAGCTTTTATGACACGCCGCTGAAAAAGACATTCCTGCCCCTGAGCGCCTGCGGAATCTGTATGGGGCTGGGCATCGCGTGTAAGTGGACCGGCGTCTACGCCGGCGCAGGGCTTGCCGTCATCTTCTTTGCCGTCCTGTACCGAAGGTACCGGGAATACCGTTACGCCGCCTCCGATCCGGAGGGAGAAAGCGCGGGCATTCCCCATCGCCGGATCCTGGAGCGCTTCCTGCCCTGTACGCGGAATACCATTCTCTTCTGCCTCTGTTTTTTCGTCGCGATTCCGGCGCTGATCTACTGCCTTTCCTATCTGCCGTTTCGCGACGGTTCGGACGACGGCCTGCTTCTGAGAATGTTCCATAACCAGACCGTCATGTTCCAATACCACAGCACGCTGAAAGCCACCCACCCCTATTCCTCCCCCTGGTACCAGTGGCCGATCATCGCCCGTCCCATCTGGTACTTCTCCGGACAGCCCGGCGGAACTCTCCGGGAGGGAATCAGCGCCTTCGGAAATCCGCTGGTCTGGTGGGCGGGGATTCCTGCCTTTGCCTGTACGCTCCTGCGATGGCTGAGGAACAGGGACGGAAAGGCGGCCTTTCTCACCGTGGGGTATCTCGCCCAGTACCTTCCCTGGATGTTTGTGACGCGCGTCACTTTCATCTACCACTATTTCCCCAGCGTGGCTTTCGTGGCGCTGATGATCGTCTACAACCTGTCATGTCTGCGGCGGGAGCGCGCTCTCCAACAGGAGACGTCCCCTGAGACATTCCCTGAGACGTCCCCCGTCCGGGCCGTCTCCGCCCCCCGGTCCGACCGGCGTTTCCTTCTGTGGATGGCTCTTTACGGCGCCGCCGTATTCGGGCTCTTTCTCCTGTTCCACCCCGTTCTTACCGGACGGCCGGTGGAGGCGGATTTTGTGTCCCGATGGCTGCGATGGTTTGACTCGTGGGTGCTTACCGCACGCTGAATGCGCACAAAAAACCCCTGACAGCCGTACCGTATTCCGTATCCGGCTGTCAGGGGGTTTCTATGAGATTCCTGTCTTGAATTTCTATTTTGTATTTCTGTTTTGGATTTCTGTTTTGGATTCCTGTCTTGAATTCCCGTTACGTCAGATCAGGTGATTCTTCATCTCCGTCAGCGCCTGCTGTACCAGTTCTTCCGCAGCTCCGTCGTCAAATTCCTCCAGTCTTTCCTGCGCGGCGATGCAGGACTCCGCCACAACGGGCGGAATATCAAACCGCATCAGATCCTCCAGCTTCTGGGACGCTTCCTTGACTTTGAAATTCTCCAGATCGTTCAGCACATACAAAAGCCTTGCGTTCATCTCACCCGCGCTGATGGGGAATTTCGCGGTCGTCTCCGATCCCACGGTCCGCTCCAGCATCTTCAGCACTCTGCTGATCAGCCTGTCGGCCGTTTCAATATCGTTCGCGCGCAGCCTTGATTTTGCATTCTGCATGCGGCCGAAGATCTCTTCGTCGATCTTGTAGCTGAGGATCTCTTCCATTTTGATGATGGCGCCCCTGACGTTGTTGGCGCGAAGTTCTTCCTGCACCTGCCGGACAAATTCATACAGCTCCTTGTCCTCCACCGGGAGCACGCCGGCCTTTTTCAGCGCGCGGTCAATCCTCTCGTGCAGGTCCTGGCTGTCAAAGGGCTTTACCACATAATCCAGGATTCCCAGCTTGGAGCCCTCGATCACGGTTTCCTTATCCTTCTTGGAGGTAAGCATGATCACAGGGATTGTGGCCCCGTTTTCCATCGTCCGCATTTCCTTCAGTGTTTCTATGCCGTCCATCAGCGCCATCTGCACATCCAGAAGAACCAGATCCGGCTTTTCCTTATTCAGATAACGGATGGCGCGCACGCCGGAATTGACGGTGACCACATCGTACTTATCCTTCAGTTCCTGCTCTATCGTAGCCAGATTGATAATGTTGTCATCCACCGCCAGTATCGTCATTCTGTCCATTTACTGTAATTCCTCCTTCTCCAGCCATTCGATCATCTCTCGCAGCAGTTTTTCCGCCATATCATCCTCATACATCTTAAGCTGTCCCTGTATTTCTCTGAGTTTCAGCAATTCATTCTGTCCCAGATCGTACTCCAGCAGGGTTTCCACCGTATGCGCGCATTCCTTGGATTTAAACGCCTCCAGCTTCTCCAGCGCCGCCTTCACTTCCCGCAGCAGTCCGTCCCTGTCCAGAGTCATGCGTTCGCCGCTTCTGCCATCCTCTGCCGCCTGTCTCTGGTCCAGAAACTTCCGGATCTGTTCCACCTGTTTCGCATAGCAGGCCAGCAGCTCCGCCGAATGCATCTTGATGAAATCGACGTCTCCCCTGGTGGCCGCTTCCTCATGTTCTCTGGCCTGAGCGGAAAGCTCCATGGCGCCCACATTGGCGGAAGCGCTCTTTAATCCGTGTACCTCGATACCGTAATCCTTATAATTCTCCTGCTCCAGCAGCTTCTCCAGATAGCTGCCCTTGCGCGCGCCGTCCATGCAGTAGAGGTTAAGCAGGTCGATAAAATCCTTTGCGTCGCCCGAATGATGTTTTTTTGCTTCCTCTATATCAATGCCGCTGATACGGATATCGTCAAATGTGATGTCAGGCTGGCTGTCGGAGACGGTCTGAGCTTCGGAAGGCTGCATCTTCTTGTAAGCGTTGGGGATCCAGCGGGAAAGCACTTCATTCAAAGGCCTTCTGTCCAGCGGTTTCGGAATAAAATCCTGAAATCCGTTGTTCAGGAATTTTTCCCTGACGCCTGCCATGGCGTTTGCGGTCAGCGCGATGATAACGGGCGACCGGCCGTTCATACCGCATTCCTCCCGTATGATCCTGGTCGCTTCGATCCCGTCCATCTCCGGCATCATGTGATCCATAAAGATCATGTTGAACTTGTTCCTGCGCACCAGTTCGATCGCATCCGGCCCGCTTGCAGCCTCAAAGAGTTCAAACCCGTAATTTTTCAGGAAACCGATAGCGACTTTCCGGTTGATCAAGTTATCGTCCACCACGAGCACCTTGTAATTGTCTACCACAAAAGTGTCGAGACGCTCCGACTCCTTCTGGGGCACATCCGGAATCTCTTCCAGTGTGCGGCGGTCCACAATCTTCTGGGGCAGGGTAATAATGAACGTGCTTCCCTCCCCGTAGACGCTTTCCACTTCAATTCCGCCCTTCATCAGCTGCACCAGGCGTCTGGTGATGGAGAGTCCGAGTCCCGTTCCCTCCACGCCTCTGTTCCTGCCGGAGTCTACCTGTTTAAAGTCCTCGAAAATCTTCTCCAGATTCTCGGGTTTGATCCCCACGCCGGTGTCCTGAATGCGGAACACAATATTTTCCGTTTCCGGCTGGCTGCCGGGATGTCCGCCCACGTCAATCCTGACAAACCCTTCCTTCGTGAACTTTACCGCATTGTTCATGATGTTGATCAGGATCTGCTTGATTCTGCCGTCGTCGCCGTAATACATACAGGGAATGGATGTGTCGAACTCACAGATCAGCCGCAGGCCCCGCTGGGTCGCAGCGACCTTCATCATGTTCACGACTTCTTCCACAACGCCCTTTATGTAATACTCCGTGGGAACCAGTTCCATCTTTCCGGATTCCACCTTGGACAGATCAAGGATGTCGTTTATAATGGTCAGCAGGTTCTGGGCGGCCGCCTTGATGTCGCAGGCGTATCCGTACACCTTTCGTCCGCGGCTCTCTTCCATGATGATATCGCTTAACCCCATCACGGCGTTCATGGGCGTCCTGATCTCATGGGACATATTGGCGAGGAATTCGCTTTTTGTCAGGTTTGCCCGCTCCGCGTCTTCCCGCACCCGCTTGATCTCTTCAATATAATTCCGGGTCTCCGTCACGTCGAAGACAATGACAATGTACCCCTGGTTTCTGCCGTTGGCCCCCACGATCTGACGCACATGGCTCTCGTAGTAGCGGTTGTTGAGGCAGAAATTCCTCTGGGTTTCTTCCTCCAGCATGGCTTCCGGGAAATCTTCCATGTTTTCGATGCTGTCGCCCACCGTCTGAAAACTCAGCTCCGTGAAAATCTCCGCGGCCGCGGGGTTAAAACTGACGATGCGCCTGTTTTCATCCAGCATGATGACGCCGTCGTCCATATTCCGCAGCACGGTGTCCGCAGCCTGCCGGCTGAAATCGTAATTCCGCCGGCTCCACACCGTGATGACCACAAGGGAGAGCGCTCCGCCCAGCACGGCCGGCGTAAAGTCAAATCGAAGGTACAGTTTCCAAATATAGGCGAACAGCGCCAGAACGGGAAACAGAGAAATCAGGATCAGAAGCTTATACTTACGGCCCCGCATTCTGTTCGGGGCGCTGATGCCGGCATGGATCAGGGCATACAGAGACAGCGCGTACGGCAGCATATACGCCAGCAGGAAAAAAATAACGTAGCCGGGGCCGTAGGAAATGTTCAGATAGGAACGAACGCCCGGCTCGCTGACCAGCTCGATGTCGCGGAAAAAGAAGGTATGGTACTCGGAAGTAAAAATCACGCCCAGCATGAGCACATCCGCCACCAGAATGACGCGGATCAGCCTGTACGGTACCTTTTCATAACAGTAGTTGAACATGAACCAGCAATAGAATATGGGAATGAACGTAACTCCCAGATACTGCATCTTTGTCGCAACGATAGCCGCATCCAGCGAGACCGCCGTGATCTCAAGATAATATCCCACATTCAGCACAATGGAGCCCGTCATAAAAAGGCTCATCAGCTTCTGCTCCCGGGAACCGTCCCCGCTCAGCAGGATCCCCTGGGCAATAAAAGTAATCAAAATGACGACGACCTGTAAGCCTGTCAAAAAGGGATACATATTTCACCTCCGGCTCAGGAAAAAACAAAGTTTCCCTTGTAATATAGTAACAGTTTTACCGGCTTTTGTCTATAAAAACTTATCTCCTTTTCCCAAATGCAACAACTCAAACGACGCCGTTCGCAAAGCCGTTTGGCCGCGCCGTCCGACGCCGCTTCGCGCCTGCCCTGCGCGCAAAAGCGCTCCGGCGGCCGCCCAGACAGCAGCCAAAAAAAGGAGCCGTCCGTCAGGACAGCTCCGGTAGCGAGTTTCTGAAATAAAATATCACGTTTGCGGTATCCGCCATACATCCGCCTTACAGTCGGCGCAGAAACGGCCGAACAGCCCTGCCGCCCCGGCCACGCGGGCAGATCACGCGTTCATCTGAGCGGCAACTTCCGCCGCAAAGTCCTCCTGCTTCTTCTCCAGCCCTTCGCCGGTTTCAAAGCGGACAAATCTTCTGACCTGAAGGTCTGCGCCGTTGGCCTTCGCTACCTGCGCCAGATACTGTGCGACAGTCTGTTTTCCGTCCTCCGCCTTGACATATACCTGCTCCAGAAGGCAGACCTCCTTCAGCTCCTTGTTCAGGCGGCCCGCTACCGCGCCCTCGATCACCTTCTCCGGCTTTCCGGCCATCTTGGGATCCTGCGCGATCTGAGCGGCAATGATCTCCTTCTCATGCGCCTTAAACTCTTCGGGAACGTCGGATGTCGCAACATATTTGGGTGAAAGCGCGGCAACCTGCATTGCGATATTGGTAAGAGCCTCCTTCACGGCGTCATTTACCACGTTGGTCCTGGCGTCCACGATCACGCCGATGCGGCCGCCGCCATGCACGTAAGAAACAACGCAGCCATCCTCGGCCACAATTTTCTCAAATCTCCGGATGCTCAGCTTTTCGCCGATCACCGCGATCTTGTCAACCAGCGCGTCTTTTACGGTCTTGGAGCCGTCCTCGATCCAGGGCTCCTGCTGGAAAGCATCCATATCTGCCGCGTCGGACTCCACCGCCTGTCTGGCAACCGCTTCCACAAACTGCTGAAACGTCTCGTTTTTCGCGACAAAATCCGTCTCGGAATTTACTTCCACCACCGCGGCCGTGCTGTCGCCCTTCACCGCGATACGGCAGATTCCCTCCGCCGCGATCCTGCCTTCCTTCTTGACGGCTTTTGCCTGACCGTTCTTTCTCAGGACTTCCACCGCCTCTTCCATATTTCCGTTGGTCTCGTTCAGAGCCTTCTTACAATCCATCATGCCGGCGCCGGTCTGCTCACGCAGTTCCTTTACCATAGCTGCGGTAATCTCTGCCATTTTTCTTCTCCTTTCGCCGCGCCCGCGGCTTCTCTGTCATAATACGGCTGTAAGGACGGCGTCCTATACCTCTTCCTGTTCCGCCGCTTCCTCAATATCCTCGATCTCTCCGGATTCGGTCTCCGCATCCTCCGTATATACGGCTTCGCCCTGATTGGCTTCAATCACAGCGTCCGCCATCTTGGCCACGATCAGTTTCACGGCCCTGATTGCGTCGTCGTTCCCCGGGATAATGTAATCCAGTTCCTCCGGATCACAGTTGGTATCTCCGATGCCGATCAGCGTAATGCCCAGCGCGTGCGCCTCCTGAACGCAGATCCTCTCCTTCTTGGGATCCACAACAAAAATGGCGTCGGGAACTCTGGTCATATTCTTGATGCCGCCAAGGTTCTTCTCCAGTTTTTCCTGCTCTTTTTTCAGCGCGATGACTTCCTTCTTGGGAAGCACGTCGAAGGTTCCGTCCTCCGCCATCTTTTCGATTGCGTGCAGTCTGGCAATCCGGGAACGGATCGTCTTAAAGTTTGTGAGCATGCCGCCCAGCCATCTCTCGTTCACATAGAACATCCCGCAGCGCTCAGCCTCGGTCTTTACGGCGTCCTGCGCCTGCTTTTTCGTACCCACGAACAAAATAATGCCGCCCTGCGCCGCGATCTCGGACACGGCCCTGTAGGCCTCGTCCACCTTCACCACCGATTTCTGCAGATCGATGATATGGATCCCGTTTCTCTCGGTAAAGATGTAGGGAGCCATCTTGGGATTCCATCTTCTGGTCTGGTGTCCGAAATGCACACCCGCTTCCAGCAGCTGCTTCATGGAAATAACGCTCATTTTACTACCTCCGTTTGGTTTTTCTTCCGCATCTCCCCGGGGAGCGGACGCTCCTACCGAATCCGCGTCAGAATCCGGTCTTCTCCGCCGGCTACCTGTCCAAGGCACCACCGGCGAATGGGAGTGCGTGTTTTTTCGCAACATCCGCATTATAACATACGGGAAATTCTCTGGCAAGAGCTTTTTACAACTTTTCCCGGGCACAGTTCAGCCGGCAGCTGGACACAGCAAAAAATCGTGCTCGCACGAATTTTTTGCTGTATCCAGCTGCCGAGGGAGCGCCATTTTATGAGCAAAGGCAGGCGCGCAGCGCCGGACAGCGCGCCAGCGCGGCTTTGCGAATGGCGCGGGCTGAACTGTGGCAAAGTCGGGTTTCAGTTCGACCGGCAGCGCCCCATTCCTACGTAATGATATATATGATGTCCTCCCAATCCGCCCCCAGAGGGATATCATAGGTCCCGGTGCGGATCGACTTGGAATATCCGTTGTCTACCAGATAGGCATCAAATTCCCGGGCATTTTCCACAAGTCCCGCCTCCTGCAGGCGGCGGCTTACCGTGTAGGAATTGTCGCCGCGGACAATGACGATCCTGACGGTGCCGACATCCGACGGCTGCGCCGTCTCCGTCTCCGCGTCTTCCGGCGGCTGCGCTGTCTCCGTCCCCGCGTCTTCCGGCGTCCGCGGCGTCTCCGTCCCCGCGTCTTCAGACGGCTGCGGCGTCTCCGTTCCCGTCCCCGCAGGCGACGGCGAAGGAGAAGCGTCCAAGGCCGCAAAAGAGTCGGAATCGCCGCCTCCCGACGACGTCCCCACATTGGACAGGCTCAGAGAACCCGGATCCACCATTCCCAGCTGCAGCGCCTTGGCGCGGACTTCCGCGTCTGTCATCGGTTTCCCGGCGTCCATCGTCAGTCCCATGATCAGCGCCGTCAGGATCATGCCTAATCCGACGCCCCTGACAAAGCCCTTCAGATAATATCTACGCTTCACACAATTCCTCCAAAATCGTTTTCGCGCCTGCCGCTGTCTCTTCGGCAGACGCGTTCTATGACTGACCGTCAAAAAGACCGATCACAAGTTTTACCTCACCGACGCCCAGTCCCAGCTCCCTTGCAATCTGAACGTCGTTCTTTCCCTCACCGTAGAGGGCAAGGATCCGCGCGTTGGAATTGGTCCGGCTCTCCTTCTCCCGCCGGTCCCCGCCGGTTTGGGAAGGCTCCGCGCCGGTCTCCCGTATCTCCCTCGCCATCTGTTCCTCCGCGGCCCGGACAAACGCGGCTTTTGGCGTCTGTTCCCCTGCGGCTGCGGGTTTCCGCTTCTGTTCCCCCGCGGCGGCTGCAGGCTTTTGGCTCTGTTCTTCCGCGGTTTCGGCGGTTTCGGACTTTGGACGGGCGTCCGGCCCGGGCGTCAGCCTCTGAAAGCTGTTTACCGCCTCTTCCGCCTCCTTCACCGTGCGGTTGACCTCGGAAACCGTGTTCTTCAGGTTTGTGTGCTTGCTGTTCAGCATATCGTACAGAAACATCGTCTCTTCGTGGCTTTTGTGAATTTCAGCCAGCACCGTGTCGGAATATTCGTTGATCGCCATGATCTTTTCATTGGAGAGACGCTCCAGAGACCGCTCCGTCTTTTCCATGGCGTAAGTTACCGCCTCTTCCACCACCTCGTCCACATGGCCTTTCACAGAGTCCATCTCCCGGCTCACCATGTCTCTGATCTCTTCTCTCGCCAGGGGAGCGGCCTCCGCGCGGTTCTTTCCCTCTCCCACCGGAATCAGGAAACTCAATATAAAAACGATCGCGCCCGCGATCAGCAGGATGATCTCGATCACATCCATTCGTCCTCTTTTCCGCCGCCCTTTCTGCGGCTGGTCCCGTTCAGATTTTGATGTCAAAGCCTCCGCGGTCCTTTACCACGACGCGGTCGGCCGTCTCCCGCTTCCTGCGCCTGCCGCCGTCGCCCTGATATTCGTTCCTGCCTTTTTCTTTCGCGTCCGGATTCTGCTGGTGCCATTCGGCGTTGTCGCTGTCGTGGACCTGTCTGACCTGCTGCTGCGTATGTTTCTGCACCTGCTGGCCGAAATTCGTCTGATCCACAAATCCCTTGTTGTCCTCGTTGTGCTTTACCGTCGTATATTCCGGAGACCTTGAAACTGTCGTAAGCTCAATGGATGAAAATGCCATCTTTCACAGACTCCTTCCCGCCCGCTACATGGGTTTTAACGTAATCTCGCCTTTTTCCCTGACAAACTTGCAATACTGGAACTCGGACTGGATGGTCCTGGTCGCGTCGCCTATGATGATCGTGGTTCCCGGATGGATCTCATTGTTGATCACGACCTCCGCCAGCTTCTGAATCTCCATCATGGAGCGGAACCGGGCCATTCTCTCGTTCATCTGCTCCAGCTCGGCGCCCTTTTCCTCCACCAGCTTTGCCACACTCTTCATGTATTTCAGCTGGCTTTCATTGTACTGGAAGCCCTTTCCGATCTTTTCCTTAAAATTGTTCAGGATGACTTCCGCGTTCTTCACGGTCTTTGCCTGTTCTTCCACCGCTTTGGTCAGACGGCTGTACTGGGTCTTGATCAGCGGGTTCACGCCCACCTCCAATATGGTGGAAGCTCCCATGCCGGCGCCGATCGTCTTCGCCGTAATCTTGACGCCGGCCTGTACATACCCTCCGACGATAACGCCCTTGCGGCCTTCCACGCGGACCTCTCCGCCCGCGGAAACCCGGCTGTGCAGGATCGCTTCCGCCTCCACATAGCCGCCCGCGACCACTCTGGTGTTTTCCAGGAATTTTACGATGACGTCGCCGCCGGCCTTCAGATATCCCTTCTGCATGCCGTTCATGCCCTTGGCGATGACGATGTTGCCCCCGGCGATCACCCTGGCCCCTTCCACGAGACCGTTGATGATCACATTGCCGCCGGCCTTCACCTCATAGTTTTCGGCCACATTCCCTTCCACCAGGACGCTTCCCTCATAATCGATATTGCCGGTGGAAATATCCACGTCCTTTATTTCATAGACGTCGTTCACAAACACCTTGTCGTCCACCAGAGAGACATGCCCGTCCACCTGGGTGGTGATGACAAGCTTATCCTCCGACAGTTCGATGTTTCTTCCGAATTTCAGTACCGCCTTGCGCACTTCCCTGGGCCGGATGGGCTGCCCGTAGACATCATGTCCCTCGATCCCCGGCTGCTCCGGTATGATCCGCGCCAGGACGTCGCCCTTTCTGCACTGGTTGATCGTGGTCATGTGGAAATAGTCTACGCTGCCGTCCTCCCGCATCGTAGGCCTTCTGTGCATATCCGTATTAAAACAGTACTCGATGACGGCGTCCTTTCCCTGGATAGGGCTCTGTCCCCTGGCCACGATCAGATCCTGACAGTATTTCCCCTGTGAATTGAAATGGCTCTGCAGAATTTCCGTCTGGATCCCGAAGCAGATTCCCTTCATCCTCAGATCCCTCAGAAAATCATCCATCACCAGCCTGTTTCCCGTGCTGGAAGGCGGAAAGAACCGAACCAGCGCGGTCATATTGTCTTCATCGACATTCAGGTCATAAGATTCCGGGTAAGCGGGACAGGCCCCGCTGCCAAGATGGCAGAGGCCGTCGCTTTCCTCCATAAGCTGCATTTCTATCCGTTTTCTGTCGTAAACGATCCCAAGACCGTCCAGATACCCAAACAGTTCTCCCGGATGGATTTCTTCGCCGCCGTCTCTGGGCTGAAAAATCTGAAGCCCATATCCGCCGGGATCGTCCGCCAGACGAAAATAACCGTTCTGCATAGTATTATCCCCGTCACGCTAAAATCAATCAGTTGTCCAAAAGAATTCCCATGTAACCGCCCATTTTTGCCTTCATTTTCTGCAGCGCTCTCGTATGCAGCTGTGAAACCCGGGACTCCGACACCTCAAGAATATTGCTGATCTCCTTCAGGGTCAGTTCCTCGTAATAATACAGCGTAATCACCTTCTGCTCTTTTTCCGTCAGCAGCTTCAAAGCTTCCCCCAGGACTCTGGTAAGCTCTTCCTTCTCCACCCGTTCCTCCGGCGTCTCAAAGGAAGAGGCGGTATTGCGGCTGTAATCCCCCGGCACGTCGCTGCCCTGTTCCATGTACTCGTTGAGAGACACCAGTCCCGTAATCTTCATCTGGGACTGCCAGTCAAGGTACTCTTCGTCCGTGATGCCAAGCCCTTTCGCGATTTCCTCGTCCGTAGCGCTTCTGCCGGTATTCTGCTCCACTTCCCGCATCACGTTCTCGATCCGCTTCTGCTTCTGACGGATCGTGCGCGGGATCCAGTCCATTCTCCGGATCTGATCCAGTATGGCGCCCCGGATACGGAGACTGGCATAAGTTTCAAACTTGACCTCCTTCATGCAGTCAAACTTGTCAATGGCGTCTATCAGGCCAAAGATGCCGTAGCTCACCATATCCTCGTACTCCACATTGTATCCCAGATACATGCTGAGCCTTCCGGCGACAACCTTCACAAGAGGAGCGTACTCCAGAATGATCGTCTCTCTGGCCTTCGGTGATCTTGTCTTTGCATATTCCTCAAGCAGTTTTTTTCTGCCTGCCTCATCCATGGACCCTGCTCCTTTCCTGCCATTTTATGTCCCGGCCGAAGCGCGGTCAGGTTTCGTTCTGCCCGGAGGCTTCCTCTTCCTGTGCCGGATTTCGGCCGTCCTCCGCTTCTTCGTTCTCTTTTTCGATAACGTCTCCCTCTTCCAGACGACGCTTTTCGTTCTGCCCTTCAAAATAATCCAGCGTCCATTTCAGCACACTGCCCAGCAGAAAAAAGATCAGCATTACCGCGAAAAGCGACACCAGTTTCTCCAGCAGAGTATATTTTCTGATAAAGGTAATGATGCAGGTCACGGCTCCGGATGTCAGCATCAGGAGCAGCGGCAGATACTTTCTTTTCATATTTCCTCGTTTCCGTCCGCGGCGGCATCAGATGACCGTCTCCGATTTTCCCACCGCACGAATATGGAACTCGCCCGTCTCCGGATAGAACACCACCGTTCTTCCGTAGTTTGCGCCCGTATCTTCAGCCAGAATAGGAATTTTCAGTTCTTTCAGCTTTGCCTTGGTCGCCTCCACATTTCGCTGTCCCACCTGTCCCATGGTGGACATTCCCCCCTGAAAGGAGAACATGGTGGCTCCCCCCGCGATCTTTGCGACCATACGGCTGCGCTTTGCGCCAAGTTTTTCCATCTGCAGGACCAGTTCCACGATCCCCGTATCGGCAAATTTTGCTACGTTTAGATTTCCGTTCCTGATGGCGGTGCTGTCGGGAAGCATGACATGCGCCAACCCCCCGACCTTTGTCATCGGATCCCGTATCGCGACGCCCACACAGGACCCAAGTCCCAGGGTCGTTATCCCATTCGGACTTACGCAGGTCTTGAGGTCCGCCATTCCCACCTTGATGATTTCACTCATGAGTCAATACCATATCCTTCACACCTGAATTCTGTATGTCCGCACCCGCGTCACTCTGTCTCAGACAACGGGCAGCCCCAGCGATGTCAGGATCTTGGCATAGGATTCCAGATCAGGTATCAGAATAAAATACCCGTCCAGCTCCACTTCATCGTAAAACTGCGACTGGATCAGCAGGATTTTGTCGCCGAAAATACCGAACTGAATTGCGGGAACGCTTAAGATCGCTCCCGCCATATCCACAGTCAGCGCCGGCGGCGTCGGGATGATCTTCAGATTGGTCATCGTGGACAGGGAGTTTAAGTACGCTCCCGTAATGATATTGCCCACTTCCTTCATGGCGGAGAGACCCATCTCTTCAAATTCCGTGCCTTCCGGCAGCATTCCCATGGTAATCTTGCGGATCAGATGTCTCGCGCTCTCCTCTTCCACCAGGAACATCATGCTTCCTGTGATGTCCCCTTCCACGCCAAGGAAAACGCCCACCATGATCTGTTCCTCGCCGCCCATCATGTCCCCCACATCGGAAAAGGGCAGCAGCCTGACCTGAGGGACCTTCATATCCACTTTGCACTGGAGCATCTGGGACAGAGCCGTCATGGCGTTCCCCGCTCCGATGTTTCCTAATTCCTTAAGGACGTCATAATAATTTTCGGTAACCTGTTCAAGCGTCATCTCTCCCATGAGAAATGTCTCCTTTCAGAAATTGTCTTTGCCTATCCCTCAAGGCTGATCGCGTTCAGATCCACCAGGGAGATCAGTTCGCCGTTGTGCTTTCCCACCGCATTGATGAGACTCGCCTTGCCCTCTTTATTGTTTTCCGCGATCTTCTCGATATCGTCCACGTTGAGGCTGACGACTTCCTTCACCTCATCCACGATAAAGCCCACATTTCCCTCCTGCTCCAGATTCAGGACGAGAATCCTTGTGGATTTCGTGATCTCATCCGCTTCGAGATTCATTCTCAGGCGCATGCTGAGCACAGGGATCACGACGCCCCGGAGGTTGATCACGCCCTTCAGGTAGGCGGGCATCTTGGGAACGCGGGTCACATGCTGCATTCTGGTGATCGTCTCAATATTTCTGATATCAATTCCGTACTGCTCTTCCCCCAGCCTGATCACGATGTACTGCATGGTCTCCGAGGAACGCTTATTCTCATCGTCGGGAACCTGACTGCCGAATTTTGTACTCAACTCCATATCCATACTCCCTTCTTTAGATCAGTGCGTTCGCATCCAGGATCAGAGCGATCTCGCCGTCGCCCAGAATGGTAGCGCCGCTGATGAACTTGCACTGTTTCACATATTTTCCAAGGGACTTGATAACGATCTCCTGCTGGCCGATGAGCTCGTCGATCACCAGACCCGCCGTCTTATCGCCCTTCTTCACGATCACAACGATCAGGTTCTCGTCCTCGGAGCGCTTGCTTTCCACGTCGAGCACCTGATTCAGGCGGATCAGGGGAATGACGTTGCCGCGCAGGTGGATCACTTCCTTGTTCTGCACCAGCTTGATCTCACTGGGCGGGATATCCTCCAGCGTCTGGATGGAGCCCAGGGAGATGGCATACTTTTCGTCTCCCACAACCACCATCAGAGCCTGAATGATCGCAAGCGTCAGAGGAAGGCGGATCGTCCACGTACTTCCCTCTCCCAGCTTGGATTTCACCTCCACCTCGCCGCTCAGCGACTCGATCTTCGACTTCACGACGTCAAGGCCAACGCCGCGTCCCGACACATCCGTCACTTTCTTTGCGGTGGAGAAGCTGGGCAGGAACAGAAGATCGATGATATCCTTATCCGTCATGTTCGCCGCCTGCTCCGGAGTGATGGTTCCTCTTTCAATGGCCTTCTCCCGGACAGCCTCCACATCTATGCCGTTGCCGTCGTCGCGGACTTCTATCACCACGTTGTTGCCGTCCTGATAAGCGTCCAGGAAGATGGAGCCCACAGCCGGCTTGCCGCGCTGCGCCCTGACCTCCGCCGACTCAAGGCCATGGTCCGCGGAATTGCGCAGCAGATGCATCAGGGGATCGCCGATCTCGTCCACCACGGTGCGGTCCAGCTCGGTCTCTTCACCTGTCATGTACAGTTCCATCTTCTTATCCAGCTTTTTGGAAAGGTCCCGAATCATTCTCGGGAACTTGTTCACCACGCTCTCGATGGGCACCATGCGGACCTTCATCACGGACTCGTGAAGGTTTGTGGTGACGCTCTCCAGATACTCGATCTGTTCGTTAAAGCTGCTGTTGCTGCCGCCCGTCTGTTCCTGGCTGGAAGCGGACACCAGAGAGTTTTTCGCAATGATCAGCTCGCTGACCAGATTCATCAGCGCATCCAGTTTTTCAATATCCACGCGGACCGTGCGGTTCACCACCGGCTTGGAAACGGCCGGCTTTCTGCCGTCCGGCTTCGCCGCCTGCACGGGAACTGCGGGCGCCGGAGCCGCCTTCTCCGTTTCGGGTGCGCTCTGCTCCGCCGGCTTTTCCGTCTTGATGGATTCCGGAGCCTCTTCCGTCTCCGCGCTCGTATTGTTCTCCAGTACCAGCGGCGCGCCCGTCGCCTTCTCGATCTCGGAGACGCTTTCCGCCGCATGCAGCACCGTCTCAAGTTCTGCGTCGGAGAGGACGATCAGAGTGAAATCCCTGTCGAACTTTTCGTCTTCCACATCCTGCGCGCTGGGATCCGACACGATGATCTCGCCGACTTCCTCCACGGCCTTAAATACCAGAAACGCCCTCGCCGCCTTCAGGATACAGCTTTCCTGCACCATCACGTTAACGCCGTAAACCTTCTTCCCCTGGTTGCGGGCCTCCTGGATCACGGCGATCTGGGAACTGTCAAGGCGGATGGAATCCCATTTATTGCCGCCGGACGGAGCGGGCTGGGAAGCGGCTTCCTCCGTCTTCGCGGGCGCCTGCTCCTGGCTCTGGGACGCGGCCCCGCCGTTCAGGATGTCGTTCAGCTGCCGGATCAGCGCCTCGTTGTCGTTCGTCCCCTCGTCCGCGGACGCCTGAATGTTTTCGGTATACTCCTCCAACGCGTCCAGACACTGGAAAAGGACGTCTATCATCTCGGGCATTACCCTGATCGTACCGTTGCGCACCTCGGAAAAAACGTTTTCCATGTCATGGGTCAGATTTTGCATCCTCTTATAACCCATTGTGCCCGCCATTCCTTTCAGCGAGTGTGCGGCACGGAAGATCTCGTTAATCGTATCCGCGTTTTCAGGATCGGATTCCAGTTCCAGAATCCTCGTGTTCAGATTTTGCAGATGCTCCTTGGTCTCGTCAAGGAAGATCTCAAGATATTGACTTACGTCCATACTTATACCCATCCCTTTCTTCTTTCTTGCAGACGTTACGCCTTTACCCCTACGTTCAGAGCAATCTCCTGGGCAAGCTGGTCCAGCGGCACGACCTGATCGGAGAATCCGGCGTTGACCACATTCTTCGGCATGCCGTATACCACACAGGTCTCCTGATTCTGCGCGATCACATGGACTTTCTTTTTCTCCCTGAGATTTCTGATGCCCTCTGTGCCGTCGGCTCCCATCCCCGTCATCACAACGCAGACGACCTCGTCGAAACGGCTGTCGGCGAGAGATTCATACATATAGTTTGCACAGGGCTTCACTCCTTCCCTGCTGGGCTCGTCCGAGTAGTGGATCGTGTACCTGCATCCGTTTGTCTTTACGTTCAGATGCATCCCGCCCATGGACACATACACCGTTCCCTTCTGCAGCTCGTCGCCCTCCTGGGCCTCCTTCACGTTCAGCTGGCTCAGTTCGTTCAGACGCTCCGCCAGCGACGCGGTAAACCCCTTCGGCATGTGCTGCACCAGCAGCACCGGCGCGTCCAGATCCGCCGGCAGCATGGGGATCACCGCCTGCAGGGCCTTGGGCCCGCCCGTGGAACTGGCGATGGCTACGATCTTGTTTCCGGCGCTTCTTCCTGCGGATCTTTTCGCCAGCGCAGCCGCACGTTCCACCGCCTGCCGGCTCTCCTGAATACGGCTCAGGGGCGAAAAGTTCACCGGCCGGCTGCACGCCACCGCGTCCAGCGTGCGGAGGAACCTCTCCTTAAAGTCCTCCACTCTGCAGTCCACGGCGCTGTCAGGCTTATGTATGAAATCCAGAGCTCCCAGATCCAACGCGTCGAGAGTGGTCTTTGCGCCTTCCCTGGTATCCGTGCTGGCCATCATCACCTTTGCGGATATCCGGTACCTGCGCAGTCTTTCGAGAAGCTGCAGACCGTTCATCTTCGGCATGTTCACATCCAGAACAACCGCGTCGTACCGGTTCCTGCTCAGCAGGTCGAAAGCTTCCAGACCGTTCGTCGCTCTGTCGGCAACCTGAAATCTCTCATCACTTTCGATTATATCACACAGAACTCTTCTCATGAGTGCAGAGTCATCAACAAGCAAAATTTTTTTCACCATCAGTCTAAAAATTCCTTTCTCCTGTTTTTTCTCTCCTCCTGAAAGATGTACTTTATGATTTCTTCCCGTACCTTTCTGTTCATGTCATGATACTGGACCCTGTGTTCAAACGTACCCTTCCGGTTTTCAAGTTCCCGGACGCTGAGCACCTTCCCAATAATCTCGTACATCTTCATCTCACCGTCGATCTGCAACTCATAATTGATATAAAGCATGCTTTCCGGCTCGTACTTCTGGCTGGAGATAAACCGCAGCCCTCCGCCGCTGATGTCCACGATCACGCTCTGTTTCAGGGGCAGCCCCGGCGTCAGCGTGTAGGGCAGGTTCTTTTCCACCGCCTGAAGTTCTTCCTCCTGAAGGCTCCTGGCGCACATCTGCAATGCGCAGCTGAACCGGTAATATTCCCGTCTCTGGTACTTTCTCAGATTGCTGACCAGCTCTACCTGCAGCAGATAGACATTGTTGCTCTTATAGCGGTCCGTAACCCGCACCAGACACTGATATAAGCTGTTTTCCTGATAGATGACAAGATCAAATTCGCTGTCCACCGGAAGCAGGATCAGCTTTGTCTGCTCCATGGGCATCAAAATCTCCATGGTATCTTCCGAAAGGATGTCGTAAACCTTGCTGTTGTAAACCTTCTTCCCGTTTTCATCGCCGTCCGCAGCCGTGCGCTCGATCGGCTGTATCTCAATTTTGCTGCCTATGGAAATAAATTTTGATAACATGGGTATTCCTCGCTGTTCTTATTTTCTTCCCGAAATAATGTAGGAAAAGAAGGCCGCCATTCCCCGTCTCGGCTGTCGCTCCGTCTCTTCTCTCCCCATAAGCCTGTTTGCGATGCGCTCATAGGCCGCCGTGGACTTCGCCCCGGGATTTTCCAGAGAGACCGGGACCTGCTGCATCACGGCTCTGGCAAGCTGGGGATCCTCCGGAACGCTCCCAAGATAGATCATGGGAATCCTGAGATACCGTTCCACCACCGCGTTCAGCTTGTGGTAAAGGACCTGGCCCTCTTCCTCCCTGTGCACCCGGTTGGCGATCATCTTAACCTTCGACGCCTCTTCGTCAAATCTGGGATGTCGATACAGCGCCTTTAAAAGAGAATAGGAATCCGTGATGGACGTGGGTTCCGGCGTGGTGACCAGCAGGATCTCTCCGCTTGCCACAAGGAACTCCAGCACCGCGTCGGAAATTCCGGCGCCCGTATCCACGATAATGATGTCCGCTATGGCGTCCAGCTGTACCAGATTCTGTATAATATATTTCAGATATTCCCGTTTTAGATTCGCCATCCCCGCGATTCCGCTTCCGCCGGAGATAAACCCCACCTCCATGGGCCCCCAGGTGATGATCTCCCGGATATTCTTGCCCTGATAGATCAGATCGTAGAGATTGTGCTTCGGCACCGTGCCGAACATGATCTCGATATTGGCAAGTCCGAAATCCGCGTCCAGTATGATGACGCGGCTTCCCATTTTCCGAAACTGTATCGCCAGATTGATGGAAGTGTTGGATTTTCCCACGCCGCCCTTGCCGCTGGTGACCGTGATGACACGGGCCAGAGGTCTCGCCTGCTCACTTGCTTTTAAGATCCGTAATTGTTCCGCCTGATCCATGCCTTACCTCCTTGTCAGTGTCTGGTACTCAACAGCTGTTTCACTGTCTTCTGTGGATTAAAGAGTTCGATGTCATCAGGGACGTTCTGACCGTAAGTCACAAACGCAATGGGCGTATCCATATACAGCTTTACATTCATCAGATTTCCGAACGCCCCCGTCTCGTCCAGTTTTGTGAAGATCAGCTGGTAATCCGTAAACTCCCGGTAGCTGGATGCGATCCTCAGAAGATCCCGGTATTTCGTGGCTGCGGACAGCACCAGGAACACCTGATATTCCGCATTGCGCGCCACAGCCTGGATCATCTGTTTCATATCGTCCAGCTTCTCCGTGTTCTGATGGGAATGGCCGGCCGTGTCCACAAAAATATAGTCGAATCCGCTCAGATCCGCTATCGCTTCACTCGCTTCCTCCCCGGAATAGACCACCCGGAAAGGCACCTCCAGAATGTTGGCGTAAGTACGCAGCTGCTCCGCGGCCGCGATCCGGTAGGTATCCGCCGTCAGCAGAGCAACCTTTTTCTTCTCGTCCACCGCAAATCTGCTTGCGATCTTTGCGATGGTCGTCGTCTTTCCCACTCCCGTAGGCCCCATGAACAAAACGACTCTCGGTCCCTTTTCCGCAGGCAGGATCCCTCTTGCCTTTCCGAATTTCAGGATCATTTTCTGGTAGATGTTTGCGAGAATAAAATCTATGGGCACATCCGGCTTTTCCGGCTTATCGGCCTCGTCGAGGATCTGGTTGACATACTTTTCATCCACCTCGTTCTCCAGCATGGTATTGTACAGAAGCCGTATGAACTTTTCCTGTTCGGAAGGCTCCTGTACGGCAGCCCCGGCCGGCTCCTCTCCCGGCTCAGACTCTTCTCTCCGCTCGGTCAGCTCGTTCTTTGCGCTTTCCTCCTGCTGAAGCCTGTTCACCAGAAGCGTCTGCAGGCTGTCCAGTTTCTTTTCGATATTCCGGGAGCTTTCCGTCATCAGGCTGTTCGCGTTGCGGACCGCGCCCGTCTCCGCATCCGCCCGGGCCCCGGATTCCGGCAGCGCCGTCTCCTGTTTCGGCGGCAGGGTCCTCCTTACCGCCTTAAGGCTCTCCTTTTCCTCCTCCAGAGCCACGGTCACCTCAGTCTGTCTGGCGCCGAAAAATCCCGCGAGGCCTTTCTTCTTCACCGTTCTGACATTCATGGTCACAACGCCGTTTCCCAATTCCTTCTTTGCCGCCTCCAGCGCCTCTTCTTCCGTTTTCCCAACAAATTTTTTAATGATCATTATGCCGTCACCATCCCAACTGACTGTAACTCAACATTCGATTCCACTTCGTTATAAGAGATCACGATCAGGTCCTTATAATATTCCTCCGTGAGACGCCGGAAATAGATCCTCACGATGGGGGAAGTGATGATAATGGGACTCTTCCCCAGATTTTCCAGCTTCTGGATCTCCCTGCCCACGGAATCGATAATGGCCTTGGAACGGCCGGGATCCAGGTTGAGGAACGCGCCGCTCTCCGTCTGTTTCACGCTTGCCATGATCTCCTGCTCGATCTTCGGATCCAGCGTCACCACATTCGTGGTCTCATGGGGCGGGAAAAACTTGGTGGAGATAGCGCGTTTTAAACTCTGGCGCACATACTCCGTAAGGATATCCGGATCTCTGGTGGTAGGCGCGTAATCCGCCAGCGTCTCCATGATGGTCAGCAGATCCCGAATGGAGATTCCCTCTTTCAGCAGATTCTGCAGAACCTTCTGGATCTCGCCGATCCCAAGGACCTTCGGAACCAGTTCCTCCACCAGCGAAGGGTTGGTCTCCTTCAGATTGTTGACCAGATTCTGGACATCCTGCCGGGTCAGCAGTTCGGAAATATACTGTCTTATGATCTCCGTCAGGTGCGTCGCGATCACGGAAGGGGGATCCACCACCGTATACCCCAGACTCTCCGCGCGCTCTCTCTGGCTCTCTGTGATCCAGATCGCAGGCAGGTGGAAAGAAGGCTCAAAGGTGGGAATACCCGTGATCTCTTCTTCCACATAGCCGGGGTTCATCGCCATATAATGATCGAACAGGATCTCTCCCTCGCTGACCTGTATGCCCTTAATCATGATCACATACTGGTTGGGGTTTAACTGGATGTTATCGCGCAGACGGATGATGGGAACCACGGTGCCGAGCTCCAGCGCGATCTGTCTTCGGATCATGACCACACGATCCAGCAGGTCGCCGCCCTGATTGACGTCCGCCAGAGGAATGATGCCGTAACCGAAATCCAGCTCGATGGGATCCACCTGCAGAAGGCTGTTCACATTCTCAGGCTGCCGGATCTCGTCCGCCGCCGCTTCCTCCGTGTCCACCTGGGTCTCGATCTGGGCAGTCTCCAAATTGCCCGCGATCATTCTGCCGCCCACTACGAACAGCATACCCATACCCAGAAACAGAATGGTGTTCAGTTCCGTCATAACGCCGAGGAACGCCAGCGTCGCGCCCACCAGGTACATGACCTTCGGCACGCCGAACATCTGCTTGATGATCGCAGGTCCGAAATCCGCCTGCTTGCTGCCTTTCGTCACCAGAATACCTGTGGACAGGGAGATCAGCAGGGAAGGGATCTGGCTCACCAGACCGTCGCCGATGGTGAGGATTCCATAATTCTCCAGCGCGCCCGAGGCGTCCATCCCCATCCGCAGGATTCCCATGGCGAGCCCGCCCACCAGGTTCACCGCCGTCAGCAGAAGTCCGGCGACGGCGTCCCCCTTTACATACTTTACGGCACCGTCCATAGAACCGAAGAAGCTGGACTCCAGCTGGATCTTTTCCCGCCTGTTCTTCGCTTCCTTGTCGTCGATGACGCCGGTGTTCAGATCCGCGTCGATGGCCATCTGCTTACCGGGCATTGCATCCAGGGTAAACCTTGCCGTCACCTCAGCCACACGCTCGGAACCTTTGTTGATCACGAGAAACTGGATCATGATCAGAATAATAAAGATGATGGCGCCCACAATCAGATCGCCGCCGCCGACGAACTGTCCGAATGTTCTGACCACGTTTCCGGAGGTTCCCGTGGTCAGGATCAGTCTGGTGGAAGAAACGTTCATGGCAAGCCGGAATATGGTGGTAAACAGAAGGATCGTTGGGAAATAGGAAAGATCCAGCACTTCCTGGGTAAACATGCACACAAAAAGGATGGTAAAGGACACGGCGATGTTCAGCGCCATGAACACATCCAGAAGCACGGCAGGAAGCGGCACGATCAGCATGATAAACGCCGTCAGGATATAAATCGCCACAAGAGCATCCGCTTTCTGAAGCCTCGCAAAATTCATGCGCCTTTCCTCCTTTCCCCTTTCACCAAATCCGCAGCCCTCTTAACTGAATCTTATTGAATCCCGAGCTGCCCCAACCTTCCGAAGAAGCGCGGCCCTTTCCATCCCGAGCTGCCCCAACCTTCCGAAGAAGCGCATGACAATGCGCTTCTTCACAGGTATGATAGTTGTTCTTGGCCTGTGTCCTCCACAGGCCTAGAACAACTTCATACCTTCATACTTTTCCCTGCAGATGATACACAAACGCCAGCACTTCCGCCACCGCCTGATACAGTTCCGGCGGGACGGCCTGCCCAACGTCCACGTTCGCGTAAAGCATTCTTGCCAGCGGCTTGTTTTCTACAATCTCAATCTGATTTTCTCTCGCCACATCCTTAATCTTCTGGGCAAGATACCCTTCTCCCTTTGCCAGCACAAGCGGCGCGTCCGCCACCTGCGGATCATATTTGACCGCCACCGCATAATGGGTGGGGTTTGTGATGACTACGTCCGCCTGCGGAAGGTCCTGCATCATACGCCGCCGGGACGCTTCCCGCATCTTCTGGCGGATCTGGCTCTTAATCTGCGGATCGCCTTCCTGCTGTTTGTATTCCTCTTTGACCTCCTGCTTCGTCATCTTCATGTCATTGCTGAACTTCACGCGCTGATAGATAAAATCAGCCAGCGCAATGATCATGTAGATCGCGGATATCCTGATCCCGAGATCGATGACAACTTCCGACACGATCTGAAGCCCCTGCATCAGAGAAATATCATACAGGTTCAGGAGGATCACCCATTTGTCATGCAGATACTGATAACAGACATATCCGATCAGAGCGATCTTGGCAATGGACTTGATCAGTTCCACCAGGGCGTTCACGGAAAAAATCTTCTTCACCCCGCTGATGGGATTCAGCTTGCTGAATTTCGGCATCAGCGGTTTCAGGGTCGGTTTCCACTTCACCTGAACCACATCGCTGAGAAACGCCACCGCAAATCCCACCAGCAGCACAGGCGCAATGATCAAAAGCAGCTGAGTCAGCATCCTGCGAAACACAAGCGCCGTGTCCGTCTGGGGCATTGTCCCCTGAAAGAACGTGACCAGCTGCGGGATCCTGTCATAGAAATCCGGAAAAATCTCCATCAACTGGGTTCCCATCGTCCCGATCCAGAATCTTAAGATCAGGAACAGCGCAAGAAGCCCCAGCCCGTTTGCAATCTCGCGGCTTTTTGCCACCTGGCCTTCCTTGCGGGCATCTTCCAGTTTCTTCTGGGTGGCGGGCTCCGTCTTTTCTCCGCCCTGTCCTTCTTTTGCGAAAAACTGCAGATTATAACGGATCATCTCATTCCCTCCACAAAGGCAACGATGATCTCCCGCATTTCGCCGAAGATCATATCCGCCGCGCCCGGCAGCATGCCCGCCGTAAAAAAGATAACCGACAGTCCCACCAGAACCTTCAGCTGCATGCCCACCGCAAACATATTCATCTGGGGCGCTACCTTCGCAAGAATCCCAAGCACCGCGTTCAGCAGAAGCATCACGCAGAAAATAGGAAGCACTATGCGGAAACCGATCACAACGTAATCCGCCAGAAACCGGATCATGGTGTTGACCAGAGAATCCCCGTGAAACACGGCGCCGTTTATCGGGATCAGCACAAAGCTGTCCGCCAGCGCCCCGAACAGATACCGATACATGCCGGTAGCGATCAGCATCAGCATCAGCACATACTGATACAGCACGCCCGTGATGCTGGACGTGTCCCTGGTCGTGGGGTCCATCAGCGTCGCCATGGAAAGCCCCGTCTCCATATCCGCCACAGACCCCGCAAAGCTCACGATAGAAGAACAGATCGTGGCCCCAAACCCCAGCAGAAGCCCCGCAGCCGCCTCCTTTATGATAATGACCGCGTATTCGAGAACGGTGTCATACTCCACAGCGGGCGCCGGCGTCAGCGTCTGATAGAGCAGCACGGAGGCAAAGAAGCTGAGCGCGATCTTTACGTTGTTGGGCGTATTCTGCATACTGAAAAAAGGCGCGATGAACACAAAACACGACACCCTTGTCAGTATCAGCAGAAAATATTCCAGATCATATATGGAAAACGAATAATGAATCATACGCGGCCCGCTCCGTCCCGTCTACCGGTGAACATAAAGGCTGAAACTGGACCACAGCTGCGTCAGATATTCCACCATGGAATTCATCATCCACGGCCCGAAGATCACAAGCGCCATAAAAACACAGATAATCTTCGGCACAAAAGTCAGCGTCTGTTCCTGAATGGACGTGACCGTCTGAAAAATACTAATCAGCAAACCGATCACAAGCGACACCAGCAGCACAGGCAGCGACACCTTGATGATAAGAAACAGCGCATCCCTTGCCATATCGGATACCGCATCTACCGTCATCGGACAGACCTCCTTTCTTCACTGTAACTCTTCTCACGTCAGTAGAATGTCTTTACCAGATTGCCGATCACAAGGGACCAGCCGTCCGCCAGTACAAACAGCAAAATCTTAAACGGCATGGAAACCGTTGTAGGCGGCAGCATCATCATGCCCATGCTCATCAGCGTGGACGCGACCACCATGTCTATGACGATAAAGGGAATATATATCATAAAGCCGATCCAGAAGGCCTGCCGCAGCTCGCTGATCATAAAGCTGGGAATCAGCACGGACATGGGAATGCTGTCAAGATTCCCGTCCCATGCGTCCCCCGCTATGTCCATGAACAGTTCCACGTCCTTGGCCTGGGTCTGGGGATACATGAACTCCCGCAGCGGCTGGATCCCGCGCTCAAGCGCTTCCTCCTGCTCTATCACACCGTTTTCAAAGGGCTGTACCGCCTCCGTGTTGATCCGTTCTATGGTAGGCTCCATGATGAAGAACGTCAATATGAGCGCCAGCCCGATCAGGATCTGGTTCGGCGGCGCCGTCTGCGTGTTCAGCGCGGCCCTTGTAAAATGAAGCACTATGATGATCCTGGTAAAGGAAGTCATCATAATGATCAGAATCGGCGCGATGGCGATCATCGTCAGCGTCAGCAGAATCCGCAGCGCCCCGTTCAGATCGCCGTTTCCCTCATTCATCGTGAGGGTAAAGATATTTCCCACGTTGGGTCTGTTCAGTTCCTCCGGCGTGTCGGCCGCGCCGGGCGGAGTCAGGACAGTGGATGTCTGCGAGTCCCCGGTGTCCAGACCGGCGGCAGATACCGGCAGCGAGTCCTGAATACACAATATGCCCACCGTGACCAGCAGGCATATTATCACTCTTATTCGCTTAAGCTTATTGTTCATCATCTTCCCGGCTTTCCTTCGGTTCTTCCTCACTGCAGGACTGCCTGCCCACAGCCTTATCCAGAAGCTCCCTGAACCGGAAATTCCGGACAGGGTCCCCGGTCTTTAACTGATCCTCAGGCACCTGGCCGAGCAGAGTCACCGTATCCCTGCATACTGCAATCACAAAGTAAGTCCCGCCCACCCGCAGGATCTGAACATACTTGTTGTTTGAAATGCGGCAGGTCTCTATCGTCTGGATATTGGCGCCCGCATTCTGCTGTTTCTGGTAATTGGCGATCCATTTTGTAACCGCCGCCGTGACCCCGAGAACCAGCACAAACAAAAGCAGCACGGTGATCAACTGCGCATAGCTTCCTGTATTTCCGGTCAGCAGAAGACGCATCAGCCTACGACCTTCTTCACAGCCTCCAGGACACGTTCCGCCTGGAAGGGCTTCACGATAAAGTCCTTCGCGCCGGCCTGAATGGATTCAATCACCATGGCCTGCTGCCCCATCGCGGAGCACATGATCACCTTTGCGCCGGAGTCGGCCTTTCTGATCTCCTTCAGCGCCTGAATTCCGTCCATCTCCGGCATGGTAATATCCATCAGCACAAGATCGGGGGTCACTTCCTTGTACTTTTCCACGGCTTTCATACCGTTTTCGGCCTCTCCTGCAACATTGTAGCCGTTCTTTGTGAGGATGTCCTTTATCATCATCCGCATGAACGCCGCATCATCACATATCAAGATATTTTTTGCCATTTTATTCGTCCTCCTACTTAATGATTTCAGTTACTCTTATGCTGAAGCATTCTTCTATGACAACCACTTCGCCTTTTGCCACAAACTTACCGTTTACCAGGACATCTATTGGTTCACCGGCAATACGGTCAAGTTCAATGATCGTACCGGGGGCGAAGTTTAGGATTTCGGAGATAGACTTGGTAGCTCTTCCCAATTCCACCGTGACCTCCAGCGGCACATCCATGATCAGGCCGATATTCTCCTGACCCTGAATTCCTCTGCCGTCTCCCGAAAAGTTCTGGAACTGGGCAGGCTGAACATTTACGTTCTGGGACTGCTGAACCATTCCCGGTCCCGGCTGCGGCATCATGCCCATCTGCATACCGGCCATGGGGTTCATTCCCATTCCCATCTGCGGCATCATACCCATCTGCATGCCGGCCATGGAGTTCATCCCCGGCTGCATACCGCCCATGGGATTCATTCCCATCCCCATCTGCATGCCGCCCATGGGGTTCATTCCCATTCCCATCTGCATGCCGCTCATATCCGGCTGGGCTGCGGCAGGTTCCGGCTGCGGCGCAGGTTCCGGCGCCGCTGCGGCCGTCGCGTCGCTCTGTCCTCCCAACCCCTGATTATCAAGGAAGGTGGACACCAAGTTCCTTGCGAATTCCACCGGATACAGCTGCATGATCGTACTGTCAACAAGATCGTCGATCTGCATCCGGAAAGACACCTTCACGAACACACCGCCCAGAAAGGGAGCAATTTCACCGCCGCTTTTGAATTTTGCCAGATCCAGCAGCGAAGCATCTGGTGGGCTGATGTCGATGGTTTTCTTCAGCATGGTGGAGAGAGAGGTGGCCGCAGATCCCATCATCTGGTTCATGGCCTCCGAGATCGCGCTCAGATGAAGTTCCCCCAGCTCTCCTTCCGTATTTGTACCGTCGCCGCCCATCATCAGGTCGGTGATGACCTTTACGTCATGTTCCTTTAACACCAGTATATTGGTTCCGTCCAGTCCCAGCGTATATTTGATCTGAATGAACACGCAGGGCTTTTCGTATTCCGTCAGCAGCGTATTCCAGCTTGCGATCTCAACCACCGGAGTTGTGATGTTGACCTTCCTGTTGACAAGGGAGTACAGCGTCGTAGCCGAAGACCCCATGCTGATATTTGCCACCTCGCCGATGGCGTCCTTCTCAATATCCGTGAGAATTTCCGCCACATTCACATCATCCAGCGGATCATGTTCCGACGTGCCGGCCGTCTCTTCCGAAGCGGAACCGCTGTCCAGATCATCAGAGAGATCCATGCCGTTTAAAAGGGCGTTTATCTCGTCCTGTGACAGCATACCTCCATCCATTCTCTAGTCCTCCTCTCTGATAACCGAAGTGATCCGAACCGCATAGGAATCTTTTTCGGCACCGGGCAGCGCGGTAAATTTTTTAATGTTGCCTACATACACATTCATGTCTTCGTCCACCTTGGAATCCAGACGGATGTAATCTCCCACCTGCAGATTGATAAAATCGTTGACAGAGATCGTGCTCCTGCCCAGCACCGCACGGATTGGGATATCCACTTTCCGGATCAAGGATTCTATGTACATCTCATAGTTTTCATCATGATTTTCCTGCATGGTGGAAAACCAGAATCTCGTATTCAGCTTATCCATGACGTCTTCCAGCGTAATGAACGGAAGACATATATTCATCAGCCCTTCCACGTCGCCGATCTTCATGTTCAGGGTGACAATGGCGATCATATCGTTGGGCGCGATCACCTGCGCAAACTGAGGATTTGTTTCAAGCCGCTGCATCACCGGCGATATTTCGATCACATTCTTCCATGGATCCCGCAGCAGCTGGGTAAACATGATCAGGATCTTCTGTATGATCGTCAGCTCGATCTCGGAAAATTCTCTGCTTTTTTCCAGCGGGAGGCCGCTTCCTCCCAGCATTCTGTCCAAAATGGCATATCCCAGATTGGTGGCCAGATCCATCAGGATCGAGCCGTTCAGCGGCGCAAAATTTATAATTCCCAGAATGACCGGATTTGCCAGCGCATTCGTAAATTCACTGAAGGTGACCGTCTCCGAGCTCGCCACGGTGACCTGCACATTCTTCCTCAGATATACGGGAAGGTTCGTCGCCACCAGACGGCTGTAATGCTCGAAGATCATTTCCAGAGTCCTCAGCTGTTCCTTGGAGAACTTTGTAGGGCGGTTAAAGTCATAATTCTTGACCTGCTTCTCTTCGCTTTCCTGCATCTGGTCCGCGTCCAGCTCGCCGGTGGACAGCGCCGCCAGCAGGTTATCTATTTCGTTTTGGGACAGAACCTCACCCACGAAAGCCCACCTCCTTTGTCCCACACCCAATCCACGGCCGACCGGCCCGTCCGATTACTGGTAGATCACATCGCTGATGGACACCCTGTAAATGAAATTCGACTGGAACAGATCCTGAAGCGCGACAAGGATCTCCTCCTTGATCTGATCAAAGTTTTCACGGCACTCCTGTTCCGTATATTCCTGTACCACGGAAGCCACCGTGTCCTTGATCTGAATCTCAAGTCCCGCAAGCGTCTCCGGCTGGCCCAGCTTTTCGTAATCCTTATGCTCCGTATCCATGGCGAGCGACATATAGAAAAGGATCATGCCGTCTTTTTCCGTCCCGTCGGGCCCCACCGAAGGCTTTAACTGAATCATCAGCCGGTCCGCCAGAGAATAGGTCGCCGTCTGGGACAGCGGCACGCCGTTTGAAGCCTCGCCGTCCGGGTCGTAATACTCCAGATTCATCACGGCCGCAATACTGGAGACCAGTTCGCCCGTCTTGCTGTTGGTACCGATCACGCTGACCATCATAACGGCCGTGAGCGCGATATTCACGATCAATAGAGCCAGAATCAATATACTCAGTAGATTTTTCTTCATATTCCGCAGTTGCACCTTTCTGTAAACTGTCTGCCGTCAGGGATTGCCGGCGCCGTCATGACGGATTGTAAATCCTGATCTCCACTCTTCTGTTGCTGCGCCTGCCTTCGTCCGTGTCGTTGCCCGCCACGGGATGACGGTCTCCCATCCCTGCATGCTGCAGCTGCGCAGGGTCGAGGTTCGTGTGATCCACAAGATAATAAAATACCGAAAGCGCTCTCGCGCTGCTGAGTTCCTCGTTGTCGGCATACTTCGCGTTGTGCATGGGGACGTTGTCCGTATGCCCTTCGATCTCAATCGTCCCCTCTCCGTACTTTTCCAGAATCACGCCGATCCGGTCCAGAACCTGTTCCGCGTTTTTCTTAAGCTCGGCGCTGCCCGAATCAAACAGCAGCGCGCCGTTCATGGTCAGTTTTATATACTGGGCGGTAAAACTCACATCCACTTCATCGCCGATGCCGCTGTCCGCCACGGCCTCTTCCACCTCTTCCGCCGTCTCCTCATTTTCCTGAAGCTGAAGGGCGTCCATGGCCTGCTGCAGCTGTTCCGCCGTTACATTTTCCGGAAACTTTTCAAATTCTTCCAGACTTTCACCGTTCTCAGAGCTGTCCGCCGTTTTTCCGGTGCTGTTGATATATTCGTCAAGCTCGTTGAGCTGGCTGACGCCGTTGCTGACAAGGACACCGTCCCCTATCGCCGTGGAACCTGCGGGAAAAATGTTGAACGTCGCATTGTTCATGGCCGCCACAAATTCCGCAAGTTTCTGCTCATCCATGTTGGACATGGCGAATAACATGACAAAGAAGCAGAGCAGCAGATTCATCAGGTCGCTGAACGTAGTCTGCCATTCCGGCGCGCCTTTCTTCGGTTCCTCCGCCTTGCGCTTTGCCATTACTCTTCACCTCCCGCTTCGCCGCCGGCATTCTCTCTGTCCTTGGGAGCCAGGAAGGATTTCAGTTTTTCCTCAATTACTCTCGGGTTCTCGCCTGCCTGAATGGAAAGAAGGCCTTCGATCATGACTTCCTTCATCATCATTTCTCCCTCGTTGTCGGCCTTCAGCTTCGCGGCCACGGGAGAACAGATCCAGTTTGCGAGTATGGAGCCGTACAGGGTCGTGATCAGAGCCACCGCCATGGCAGGGCCCAGCGCCGCCACATCTCCCATGTTATACAGCATATGTACCAGTCCGATCAGGGTGCCGATCATACCCCAGGCGGGGCCCATGGCTCCCAGCGTATCCCAGAAACCGATCCGGGTCTTATGTCTTCCCTCGATGCTGACAAGCTCCGTCTCCATGATCGCCCGGACCAGATCCGGATCCGTTCCGTCCACGATCAGCAGGATTCCCTTCTTCAGAAACGGCTCTTCCATGTCGGCCGCCGCTTCCTCCAGAGACAAAAGTCCTTCCTTTCGGGCGACGTTGGACAGATCTATGATCTTCTGAATCATCTCGGAAGTATTTAACGCAGGCGCCTTGAAGATCAGCGTAAAGCTTTTCAGTCCCCCGATAAAATCCGGCATGCTGACGGAAGTCATAGTCGCAAAAACAGCGCCACCGAAGGTGATGATCGCCGAGGGAAGATTCAGATATTCCGGTACAATGTTCGCAAGACCCGCGCTGCTGATCAGACCGTAAACCATCATGACCAGGCACAGCAAAAAACCAGCCAAAGATGCTATATCCACAATAATCACCTGACATTCTGCATGATTAAAACTATTCCGCAAAAATATCCTTTCGATACAATTTTACAAGATTTTTTATCTCTTGTCTACTTTCTTTTACAATTATTTTTTTCCCTGTGGTAAGCGTTATCACCGTATCCGGCGTCTCTTCCACGACCTCGAACAAATGGGGGTTCACCAGAATCTTCACCCCGTTGAGTTTCGTCACTTCGATCATAGGGCCGCCTCTCCTTCATACAGGCAGAATCAATTTAGGGGAACGGAAAATCCGTTCCCCTATTGTTGTACCATATATACGGCTTCATTGCAAGTTAAAACTGCAATTTGGCATAATTCACCACAGTTCAGCCGGCAGCCGGATGCATTGAAAAATCATGCTCGCATGAATTTTTCGATGCATCCGACTGCCGAGGGAGCGCCATTTCATGAGCAAAGGCAGGCGCGAAGCGCCGAACAGCGCGGCAGCGCGGCTTTGCGAATGGCGCGCGCTGAACTGGTCCGTTCCATGGCAAAGGCAGGCGCGAAGCGCCGAATCGCGCGTTGGCGCGGCTTTGCGAATGGCGCGCGCCGAAACTGGTCCGTTCCATGGCAAAGGCAGGCGCGAAGCGCCGAACAGCGCGGCAGCGCGGCTTTGCGAATGGCGCGCGCTGAACTGGTCCGTTCCATGGCAAAGGCAGGCGCGAAGCGCCGAATCGCGCGTTGGCGCGGCTTTGCGAATGGCGCGCGCCGAAACTGGTCCGTTCCATGGCAAAGGCAGGCGCGAAGCGCCGAATCGCGCGTTGGCGCGGCTGCGTCCGGCGCGCGCCGAAACTGTTGCGATTCCCCAAAAGCCGCCCATGTCGAAAATTAACGCTTCAGATTCGTCAGTTCCTCCAGCAGCGTGTCGGAGACCGTAATGATACGGCTGTTTGCCTGGAAGCCGCGCTGCGTGGTGATCATCTCGGTAAACTCCGTGGACAGGTCCACGTTGCTCATCTCCAGCTGGCCGGTGGACATGTAGCCGCCGTTTGCGGTGATATCCACGCCGATCCCGTTAAATTCGCCGGAGTTCATGGTGGCGGAATAAAGATTGTCGCCCTGCTTTTCAAGGCCGGACGCGTTCGCAAAGGCCGCCGTGGCGATCTGGCCGAGAAGCTTCGTCATCCCGTTGTCGTAGCTTGCGTAGATCATGCCGTTCTGCTGGACAGAGACGCCGATCATATCGCCCAGAGGACGTCCCGCGCCGATTCCCTTTGCGCTGCCGTCGCTGCCGCTGGTACCGCTGGTCGCGCCCACCGTGGAGGTTCCCTTGTTGTTGAGGGAGCTCAGATCGCCGAAGTCGATGTTGATATCCGAGAAATACCCGCCCAGCTGGGACAGTCCCAGCGTTGTGCTGGTGACGGTCTGCTGACCGTTGATTCCCGAGAACAGACCGGTATTGGGGTCAAAGGTGATGGACACGCCGGTGAAATTGCGTCCCACGGTGTCGAACTGGCCGGTGGTAGGGAGGGTATAGTCCCCACCGTAAGCGGGCGCGCCGGGACTCCTGGACAGATTTGCCAGCATCTGGCTCACGGAAAGACGTGTAGCCACCGTGGGATCGTCCGCGGCAGTAGGCGCGTCGCAAAGCAGATTCAGGAACTCGTCGGTAGAGCCCTGATAGCCGTAAGCGGCGGCGATGGCGTCAAGCTGTTCCTGAACCGTGGCTGTCTTTTCCACCGGTTTTCCTTCGATGTCCGTGTAGCCGAGATTGTTGTCCTCGCTGAAATTCCGGTCGTTCAGGGCGCCGGCGGAGTACATTTTGCTCAGGTCCGCCATCACTTCATTCGTGGCGGCATTGATCAGTTTTCCGTTGTCCCATTTGTATGTCTTATCGTCAAAATGCACGGAACCCGCCTTCGTCTGGGTACTCGCCGCGCCGAACAGCACGCCGTCCCCAAGGTCGATCGCCTCGCCGTCCTCGTCCAGGATCTTTTCCAGCTCCAGGCTGTACACATCGGGATCGTCGGACTGGCGGAACACAAATCTCGCCGTATACTCATACCCTCTGGCGTCAAAGAAGTTCAGATTGACCACCCTGCCGTTTATGCTGGTCACGTCCGTATCGAACTTGTCGATGATGCCGTCCATATACGCTTCCGAGGTCGCCTCGGGCGGATAGGTCATGTTTGCGGTGCTCATGATCCGCAGCGCCGTGACGGTGTCCTTGCGGATCTCCCCCGTCTCGGGATCCACCTGCCATCCCATCACGTTGTAGCCGGTGCTGGTCATGGCAAGGTTGCCCGCGCCGTCAACGTAGAAGGAGCCGTCTCTCGTAAAGAAATTCTCCATGCCGTTGTTCACGACAAAGAAATTCTCACCGTTGATCATGATATCGAAAGGATTTCCGGTGGACTGCGTCGAGCCCTGGCCGGTGATGTTAATGTTGATGGCGCCGGATTTCACGCCCAGACCGATCTGCCTTGCGTTGACGCCGCCGGTTCCCGTGGTGGCGTTGGGGCCGCTGGCTCTCTGGGTCGTCTGGCTCATCAGTTCGTTAAACACGATGGAACTGGCCTTGAATGCGGCCGTGTTCACGTTCGCGATGTTGTTACCAATTACGTCCATCTTGATCTGGTGGGTCTTCAGTCCTGCCACGCCAGAATAAAGTGATCTCATCATAATTCCTGTCCCTCCTTGTGGAGCGGAGCGTGTCTCTTTCCGTCATTCGAGAGACCATAACCTCCCTGTCAGGTCCGGCTATACGATAACCGCTCCGTTGATATTGGTAAATACATTTTCGGTTGTTTCCGTACTGTCCATTGCCGTGACTACCATATTGTTCGGCACATTTACGATAAACGCCAGCTGATCCACAATCACGAGAGAATCCCTGATGCCTTTCTGTTCCGCCTTTCTCGCCCCGTCGTTCAGTCTCTCAAGCTGCCCCTGGCTCAGTTCGATCCTCCGGTCGTTCAGCCGCCCCAGAGCGTGCTTGGAAAATCTCAGGTTTTCCGTATTTTTGGCGCTTTTCTGTTCCAGAATCTGCCGGAAGGATAATCCCTCCAACGTTTTTTGGGATTCCGCCTTCCCTGCGTCTCCCAGATATCGGTTCGTCAGCTGTTCAATGGAAAGGTATCCGCTTTTCTGAACCTCCATTTTCCCAAAGCCTCCTTATGCTTCCCCGGCGTCCTCCGTGCCGCCTTCCGCTTCGTTCCCTGCCTCGCTGTCTGTATCCGCGCCGCCGCTTTCTTCCACATCCCCGCTTTCGTCCACGGTATCGTCCTTCGGCAGTTCGTTTCCTTCCTCGTCAAGTCCCGCTTTTCTGCGGACCTCGGTGAGCTTATCCACGTACTGTTTGTACTTGTCCTCCGTCTCCTTTGTCAGGAAGCCCTTCTCGTAATCGCTCATGCCCTCGTAGATCTCTTTCAACTCGTCGATCGCCTTCGCGTCCGTAAGATCCACGCCGCCAAGCACGGGAAGCTTATTCATCTTCACGGAGAAATCAAGCGCCTTGTCGTATGCATCCTGATAAGTCTTGTCTACCACGGTGTCCAGATCGTCCATGGAATAGAGCTCCTCATCAATGGCAAGATATGCCTTTCCGCCCTCAAACACCACATAATCGACCTGGCCTCTCACATACTTTGTGTCTCCGGCGGAGGTGGTTGTCTTGATATAGACCTCCTGTCCCACCAGGGACGACGCTCTCTGAAGTTCCATGGTCCCTGCCATGTTCTGGATCTGCTCTACCTGAGAGAACTGCGCGTACTGGGAAATGTACTCGGTGTTGGACGTGGGCTCCAGCGGATCCTGATACTGCATCTGCGCCACCAGAAGCTGCAGGAAAGCGTCCCGGTCCATTCCGTCCGTATTTCCGGTCTTGTTCTTCAGTGAGTTCTGTGATTCTGTCTCAACGATCTTCCCGTTTTCCACGGGTGCCATTAAAGCCATCTGCATTCTCCTTTCTTCCGTTTTTCGTGTCGGTCACGCGGTGTAATCCACCTGACTGCCGCTTGCCGCCAGCATCTCGGCCGCCAGCGCGTCCTCTTCCTCCAGGTCCTCCATATCGGCGGGTTCGTTTAAATTGATCCGGCGTGTCCGGATCCTTCTCGCCGTCCGGTCCTGTTCCTGCGCGCTGCCCTGACCCCTGCCCTGATCGAGATTTCTCTCAAAAGCGTGGGCCTCCACGGTAACCTCAATGGCCTCCACCCTGACGCCCTGCTGTTCAAAATTCTCTCTCAGCTGGACGATCTGGCTCTCCAGCGCCGCCTTTACCGTCTCGTTCTGAGCGATGAAGCTGGCTGTGACCACGCCTCCCCTGGATGCGACCTGAACGTGAAGGCTTCCCAGGCTTTCCGGGTGAAGCTGCATCTCAAGGCTGGATGTGTCGGGCTTTACCTGGACTCTCATGTAATCCATGATCTGGCGCATGATGTCCTGCGTATCCGCCCTCCATGTCTGTGACGCCGCCTCAGGCGCTTCCGTCTGCAGGCCGGTCTGCGGCTGGAACTGTTCACGGAAACTGTGCGCAAATACGGGTCGCTGCCCGCCCCGGTCCGGTTCCTCTCCCCGCTTGTCGGTCTCCGGCCCCGTCTGGGCCTCGTCCGCGTCGGTTTGGCGCTTTTGGGAAATTTCCTCCCCGAACAGCCGGTCGGGTTTCCCCGTCTCCTGTTCCTCCTGCGGCTCCCGGACATCTTCGCCATCCTCTTGCGGACGCGTCGTCTGCAGCTGTTCCGGATCCTCAACGGCAACGTCCCCGAAGGGCGCCGTCTCCGCGGGAGACATCTCTGCCCGGTTCTGCATGAGCGTCTGAAGCTGTTCCGGATCCAGTCCCGTCTGCTGCCCGGCCTCCTGAAGCAGCGTATCCAGGTCTGCCATCAGTTCCCGGTAGCTGTCGTAAAGCTCCCCGTCGGTGACCAGTTCGCACGCATCCTGCGCGCCGCCAAGCGTCAGAAGCAGTTCCCCCAGCTTTCCGCGGTCCAGCACATCCATGCGTTCCATTCCAAGCTCCTGCATGGCGTTTTCCAGTTCCGGAATGTCGATGCCGAAAGCATCCGCGATCTTCTGCATCATGTCCGCCGCGGCCGTTCCCAGCGCTTCGGCGGCCAGCATCGCGGCCTCTTCCGAAATTTCTCCGGTTTCCTGAGCTTCCTCTCCGTCCTGCGCCTTCTTATCCGCCACTCTCGCCTGATGCGCGTCCTTCGCTCTCAGGGAATCTCCCGGCGTCTTCTTTACGGTCTGCCGGGCCGGGTCGGGTTGGGAATCCGCCTTGCGGCTTTCTCCCTGGTTCCTGCCTGTCTGGCCGTCCAGCACTGCCTGGAATTCCCGGTTTGCGGCGGTTTTAATGTTTCCGCCCGACGGTGTGAAGCCGTTCAGAACAGAGCCCATATCCTTTACAGGTGTACTCGTCATTTCTGACCTCCTTTCTTTTATTTTCAATGTGCTATATTTATTTCGGTCAAAACCGCCGGATACTTAAGAGTCCGGATCCATAATTGCCGCAACTTTTGCGCCGAACTCCGGAGTCATCTGGTTCATGATGGCTCCTCTTTCTTCCGCCGTAAGCGCATTCAGGATCCTCGCCACCGTGTTCAGGTCCGTCATCTGTTCCAGGAGAAGCGCCGCCGCTTTCGGCTTCATCTGGGAAAAGCTTCCCGCATATTCCTGAAATTCCCCGCTTTCCTCCTGCTGGACCACAACCTGTTTGTAAAGAGATTCCGCCGTGGCCGGGTTCATGGTCTCATACCACTTCCTGTACTCTTCCGCTCCCGGCCCTTTTTCCGAGTAAACCACTTCCTCGTAAAATTCGTTCTGGATTCTCTGGAATTCCACCTGCGCGGCTTCAAATTCCTGCAGACGGCTCACTTCCGCCCGCAGCGTCTCAATGTCGGCGTCCTTCACGTTCACGGAGGTCTGAAGCCGTTCCACCTCCAGCTCCAGTTCCTTGATATAATCCACCGCTTCCGGCAGGCTGGAATATCCGCCGTAACTGTCAGGGTCCGTGGTTTCCGTCAGGGACACTCCGGGCAGGATTTTGTTGACCACGGGGACGTCTTTCAGAATGGGCGTCAGCACCGAGCTGCCGAACCCGCCGATATCAAGCTTTATGATCACGCAGATCACCGCCAGCCACAAAACGACGATGAAAACCGTGGCCCCAAAGGTCACGAGCCCGTTTCCTTCCTCATCCCCCAGCGCTTCCTCCTGCTTTGCGATCTCCTTCGCCCGGCGTTTCACCTCCCGGCGCTGATTTTTCTGATCCTTTTTCAGCTGCTGCTTCTCGTTCTGGATCCTCTTTTTCTCCTGCCTGGCTTCTTCCGTCAACTCTTTCGCCATAATTTCCTCTCATTCCTTTACCGAAAAAGACACTGCCATGCCTCTAAACCGACGCGTTCTCTCTTTTTTCCGCGTCCCTGCGCCGGCCGTAGACGTAACTGGTCCGCTCGTCCACTTCCCTGCCTTCCCGCCGGTTTTCCTCCACCATAAACTGTCCGAACGCCTTTTCCTTCAGGTTTTCATGGGTCTTTCGCTCCTGCATTACCTCGGTCAGGCGCATCCGCGCCTGTTCCAGCCGGCTCTGCGCAAGGGCGACCTGCTGCCTCTGGTCCGCGATGAAACCGTCCATGCTTAAGATGGCGGCTTTGTTTTCCCCGATTTCCCTCACATTCAGCTCGCCGGAAAGCAGTTCGGCGGCGCGCGCCTCGTATCCGCGCTTTCGCTCTTCCAGCTTTCTCAGGACTTCTTCCTCCCTGTCCAGCTGCGCACGGGCCGCGGAAAAGTCCTGTTTGGCCTGAGTCTCCATCTTCATCTTGATGTCCAGCAGACTCTGCATGGAGTAGCGGAACCGTGCCATACCCTTTCCTCCTCTTATGCTTCAAAAAGCCCCTGCAGCATGGCGACGCTCTGGTCAAACTCAAACTTCTCGTCCGTCTGCTGGCAAAGGAAGCCGTTCACCGCATCGATCTTTGTAATGGCGTAGTCGATGGAAGGATTGCTGCCGCTCTTGTACGCCCCGATGTTGATCAGATCCTCCGCCTCGTTGTAGGTAGCCAGAACGGTCTTTAACTTTCCCGCCGCCTGCTTGTGTTCTCTGGACGCGATCTGGCTCATGCACCTGGAAATGCTCTGCAGGATATCGATGGCGGGATAGTGATTTTTATGTCCCAGCTTTCTGTCCAGCATGATATGGCCGTCCAGGATGCTTCTGGCGGTGTCCGTGATGGGCTCGTTAAAGTCGTCGCCGTCCACAAGCACCGTATAAAGCCCCGTGATGGAACCCTTCGCGGCCCGTCCCGCCCGCTCCAGAAGCTTCGGCATCTCAGAGTATACGCTGGGAGGATACCCCCTGCTCACGGGCGGTTCCCCGCTGGCAAGCCCGATCTCTCTCTGCGCCATGGAAAATCGGGTAAGGGAATCCATCATCAGCAACACGTCCTTCCCCTGATCCCGGAAATATTCCGCGATGGCCGTGGCGGTTTTCGCCGCCTTATTGCGCTCCAGCGCCGGACGGTCGGAGGTTGCGACGACGACCACGGACCGGCGCATCCCCTCTTCCCCCAGATCCCTTTCTATAAACTCGCGGACCTCACGCCCCCGCTCTCCGATCAGCGCGATGACATTGATATCCGCCTTTGTGTTCCTTGCAAACATTCCCATCAGCGTGGATTTCCCCACGCCGGAACCTGCAAAGATCCCGATCCGCTGTCCTTTTCCCACAGTGATAAGGCCGTCCACCGCCTTTACCCCGAGCGGCAGGACCTCATCGATGATCTCCCTGCTCATGGGATCCGGAGGCGCGGCCTCCACGGAATACGGCGTCCCTGACGGCTCGGTCCCGTCCACAGGCCTGCCCAGTCCGTCCAGCGTCTTGCCCAGCAGATCGTCTCCGACCAGCACCCGCAGGGGAGTTCCCGTATTCTCCACAATGCTCCCCAGCCCGATGCCGTCCACGGAATCATAAGGCATGAGAAGCGTTTTCTTATCCTTAAATCCAACTACCTCGGCCATGACGGGATCTCTGTTTTCCCCGTCGGGGAAGATCCGGCATACGTCTCCCAGCCTTGCGTCCGGCCCGGCCGATTCGATGGTGAGCCCTACCACGTTCACCACCTTTCCCATCCGCCGGACATAGCTTTCCTCCGCCGCTTTGCCGTATTTATCAAAATCCACCAAAATCCTGCGCAAGGTTTCATTCCTCCCTGGACCACGCCAGCAGCATCAGCTTCTGCTTCAATCCCGCCAGCTGCGTCCCCAGGCCGCAGTCGAAGATGCCGCCGTCGGTCTCGATCAGACATTCATTTTCCCCCAGTGTCAGATCCTCCACAATCTCAACGGTTCCGACGCCGGAAGCGGTCCCGGCAAGAATCTCCTGCCTGTGCAGAAGGACTTCCTCGTAATCCATCCTGGAGACATGGATCAGAAAGCTTCCTCCGCCCTCCAGCCTGTGCATGGTATTGGAGATCAGATATTCCAGTATCTTCCGGTCGCCGCTCAGTTCCACCTGAAACACATGCTCGTACGCGGAAGTGATGACGTCCACAAATTTCGGTTCCAGCTCATCCACCATTTTCTGGTACTCTTCCTCCAGACTGCGCGCCTGCCGCTGCAGCTCCGCTTTTGCGGCCTCCGACTCCTGATGAGCCTTCGACTGTCCGTCCACATACCCCTGATGTCTGGCCTGATCCAGAATGCTGCGCTTTTCCGCTTCCGCCTGCGCCCTGGCGGCGGCGATGATATCCTCCGCCTCCCGGTTCGCCTTCTCCAAAATCTCCCGGGCTTCCTCCCGGGCCTGATCCAGCGTGGCCTTTCCGTCCTCGCCCGCCTTTATGACGCCGCTCTCCGACCCTTCCCCGCCGTCCGCGGGGATCTGTACTTCTTCCGCGTCCAGGCCGGAGGTAAACCCTTCCCTGCTTTGGTCCGCCTGTTCTCTGGCCTCGTTCTCCCTGCGCCGCCTGAGCAGCTCGTTGGTGTCGATGATCCTGGTTTCCCCCGCTTCCACCACACAGGACTGCTTTACAAGATTCCTAGACAACGATCTCGTCACCTCCGCCTCTGGAGATTACAATTTCTCCGGAATCTTCCAGCTTTCTGATGATATTTACGATCTTCTGCTGCGCTTCCTCCACATCCTTCATCCGCACAGGGCCCATAAACTCCATGTCTTCCTTTATCATCACCGCCAGACGTTTGGACAGGTTGTTAAAGATCGCGTTCTGCACCTGCTCGTTGGCGTTCTTCATGGCAATGGCAAGATCGTTGTTATCCACCTCACGCAGCACACGCTGGATCGCTCTGTCGTCCAGAAGAAGAACGTCCTCGAACACGAACATCTTCTTTCGGATCTCATCCGCAAGCTCGGGCTCTTCGATCTCCAGGCTCTCCATGATATGGCGTTCCGTGCCGCGGTCCACCGTGTTCAAAATCTCCACGACCGCATCCACGCCGCCGATAATGGTGTAGTCCTGATTTACCAGACTTGCCAGCTTGGATTCCAGCACCTTCTCCACCTCCTTGATCACATCGGGGCTGGTGCGGTCCATCACGGCGATCCTGCGCGCCACGTCCGCCTGCCTGTCGGGCGCGAGGGACGAAATGATAATGGCGGCCTGAGAAGGCGCGAGATAAGAGAGGATCAGCGCGATGGTCTGGGGATGTTCGTCCTGAATAAAGTTGATCAGCTGCGACGCGTCTGTCTTGCGCACAAACTCGAAAGGCTTGACCTGCAGGGACGCCGTCAGCTTGCCGATGACATCCATGGCCTTCTCCGAGCCCAGCGCCTTTTCCAGAAGATCCTTCGCGTAGTTGATACCGCCTTCGGCTATGTACTGCTGGGCGAGACAGACCTCATAGAACTCGTTGATGACCTCTTCCTTCACCTGGGGCGTAACGCTCCTTGTGTTGGCGATCTCAAGCGTCAGTTCCTCAATTTCCTCTTCTTTCAGATGCTTGAATATGCCCGCGGACCGCTCCGGTCCCAGTGCAATGAGAAGGACGGCCGCCTTCTGTACGCCCTTCAACGCTTCGTTTGCCGAGCCTCTAGCCATACCGATACCTCGTTTCTTTTACAGGTTTTAATTCCAGTCCTCGTTCAGCCAGTTCCGCAGCAGATTTGCGGCGGCCTCCGGGTTTTCGTCCACAAATTTTTCTATCAGGAGACGCGTCTCGGATTTTGTCTCCACGTCGATGTCTTCCAGTTCGCTCTCCGGCGTAGACTGCAGCATGGTCTCCACGGACAGCTCTTCTTCCTCTTCTTCGGCTTTCTTCGTCCGCATGGTGCGGATCACAACAAACGCCAGCAGCCCCAGGATCAGGACGATCATCACAATGCTCAGAATGTCCGTGGCTTTGATGGAGAACCCCTCGGCGTCATTGAACACCGGCGTCTCGTAGGCGATGATGGTAATGCGGTCCCGGCTGATGCCGGTGGCGTTGGCCGCCATCTCATAAAACGCCTCGTCCACGTCCAGTCTCACGTCCGCGCTGTTCTGATCCTTGAAATCCTCCCATGTGACGCCGCCGTCCAAAAGGCCCTGACGGCGCACGGTATCCTCATTGTAATATCGGTAGGAGATCAGCGCCAGGGACATGGATGAGTTGTCATAGTCGATACTGCCCGCAATCGTGTTCTGATACTCCATCAGCTCATTGGGCGAAAACTTGATGTTCTGTTCCGACGTGGAGGACTCGCTGCTGCTGTAGTTGGGCCAGACATAGGAGTTCAGATCGTCGGAATCGTTTGAGTCCGTTCCGGGAACGCCGTCCACACCGTTGGTGCTCTCGCTCTCATAAGTGCTCTGCTCGGCGTACATTCCCTGATCGTGGCCTTCCGGCGCGTAAAATTCGTGGACCGTCCGCTCGTATTCGCTGTAGTCCACATTCAGGCGCGCGACCACCTGGATCTGATCGTACTGACCCGTCCCCAGGATGACTCTCTTGACCTGGCTGTTCAGCATGGCTTCCGCCTGATTTTTCAGTTCCTGAATGGAGTTTGCGATGCCGGCGCTGGAATAGTCGTCGCCGCCCGCAAACAGGATATTGCCGTTCTGGTCGAGAATGGTAATGTTGGACGTGGTGTCGTCGTTGAGATAGCTGGCCGTGGCTCTCGCCATGGCCGCGGCGTTGGCGGAGGTAAACGCAGAAGGGTTGGACAGCGTCAGCTGGATATAAGCCGATCCCTCCGTCTCCTGGGCGATCAGCGTGCCGTTCTGGGGCCCGAGATCGATCATGACGGACGCCTTCTCCACGGCGTCGATGCTCTCGAAGGCATACTCCAGCTCCGCCTCCATGTAATCCTTGTACTGCTTTTCCCTGTCGGAAGCGGTGGTGGACATGCTGGTATCCATGTAATCCCCCAACTTCGGCATGGTATCGGGGACATAGCCCGAAGACGCCATGGCATAAGTGGCCAGGGCCCTCTGGTCCGAGTCAACCTCAATGATCAGGCCGTCGTCCGACTCCCTGTGGGTAATCCCCGCGTCGTTTAAGATATCTACGATCTTTGCCGCCTCCACGCTGCTCTCGCAGGAGTAGAGCTGTATGTATTCCGGTCTCGAGATCAGATAGATAATGACACCGAACGCAAAGACCACCACCGCAACAATCGATACGATGACCGTCTTCTGCCTGGCGGTGAACTTATTCCACCAGCCCAATATTTTTTGAAGCAGTTCCTTCAGCCTGTCAACCATTGTACTTCTCTCCTGATAGTATGATGCCGCTTACGCCGTTTCAGACGCTAGATCTGCATCTGCATAAGCTCCTTGTATGCCTCGAGAAGTCTGTCGCGGACAGCCACGGTATACTGCAGTGCCGAAGAAGCCTTCTGCAACGCGATGGTCAGGTCATGGGAATTTTCCGTCTCTCCCAGCGCAAATCGGATCTCTTCATCCTCCGCGTCGGACAGATAGCTGTTCGTGGTCTTAATATTGTCAATAGCCGTGTTCAGGAAAGAGTCGAACAGGTTTCCTCCCACCTTCTCTTCCTTCGGGATCAGGGAACCCGTCAGGGACGCTTCCTCCAGCGTACTGGGTCTGGTAACAGCCATCAGGCTTGTAATTGCCGATAATTCCATCTTTTCCTCCGTTTCGCCGCCGACGCGGCCGCATCAGGCGCCTTCCGCCGTTTTTTCACGCTCATCCTCTGCCGATCTCAAGTCCCTGAAGCACCATGGACTTGCTGGCGTTAAAGGCGGTGGCGTTGGCCTCGTAAGCCCTGCTGGCGTCGATCATGTTCGTCATCTCGGTAATGATATTCACGTTGGGATAGGTGACATAGCCGTTCTCGTCCGCGTCGGGATGAGAGGGATCGTAGACCATGTTCATCTCCGTCTCCTGATCCTCATAGACGCCTGTGACCTTCACGCCCTGCCCGGAGTACCCGTGCCCGTAGACCGCCTCGCCGAGCACATGGCCGAAGGGCGTCTGTCCGCCTTTCTCCGCAAAGGTAACCACCTTCCTGCGGTAGGGATTCCCGTCCGCCGTCCTTGTGGTATCGGCGTTGGCCACGTTCTCCGATATGATATCCATCCGGTATCTCTGAGCCGTCATACCGGAAGCGTTAATGTTAAAAGAAGAAAACATACTCATTCCGCGTACCTCCCGTTATTTCATCACCGTCTGCAGATTTGTGAATTCCTGATTGATCGCCGTGATCAGTCCCTGATATTTCAGCTGGTTCTGGGCCAGCATGACGTTCTCGTTGTCGATATCGACGTTGTTTCCGTCAATGCGGTAGGAAAACCCCGCATAGTCCGTGTAAGGTCTCCCCGCGAGCCTCTCCGTCCGAAGCCCCGACACCTTGGCGTCCATTGTCTCATAGCGGCTCATGCCCAGCTCCTTTTTCAGAACGGATTCAAACTCCACGTCCTGACGCTTGTAACCGGGAGTGTCCACGTTGGCAATGTTGTTGGAAATGGCTTCGTTCCGCAGCCAGCTTGCGTCCGCGGCTTTGTCCAACACTCTGATGTAATCGAATACGTTGGTCTGGATCATCCTTTTCTCCTTTCGTCCCAAGAGCGGGCGCGCTAAAACCCACTTTATTTTATTATATTGATTTTTCAGAAAAACACAATATATTTTGCATCAAATTGTTTAAAACCTTCCCCACCCGTCAATAAGCACAAAGGGACTTATTGACGGCAGAACGCAATAAATCCCTTTACTTTGGCCCAAAAGGCCGCAAAATCCATTTTTGATATTCAGTTGTACGCCGGACATCTCAGGCTATCCCCGCCGATTCTGATGTTTCAGCTCTTCAATCTCGTCAAATACCACATCGTTCAGCACTTTTATGTAGGTTCCCTTCATGCCGGAAGATCTGGATTCGATCACGCCGGCGCTCTCAAACTTCCGCAGCGCGTTGACGATAACGCTCCGCGTGATTCCCACACGGTCCGCGATCTTGCTGGCCACAAGGATGCCTTCCATCCCGCCCAGCTCGTCAAAAATATGGGTGATGGCTTCCATCTCCGAGAAGGAAAGCGTACTGATGGCCGATTTTACCACCGCAACCTTGCGGCTTTCCTCCGCGCTTTCCTCGTTCACCGCTCTCAACATTTCCAGTCCCACCACGGTAGTGCCGTACTCGCTCAGGATAATATCGTCGATATCGTACTGGCTGTCGCATTTGTACAGAAACAGCGTCCCAAGCCGCTCCCCGGCGATCTCGATCGGCGTGATGATGGCCTGGAATTTTCTGATATCGGGGCTTTCAAATCCCAACGTCTCCAGATTTACATTCTCTTTGGTGGAAAGAACCCCCAGCAGGCGTTCGTTCAGCATGGCATCCACAAATCCGCCCACGTTCTCATCGATCAGCTCCCTGATGGAATCGATCCGGTCGGACTTTCCAACCCCAAGCACCTTACCCTTGCGGCTGATCACAAGAACGTTTGAGTCCAGAATTTCGCGCATCACCTGGCAGATATCGTTGAACACAACTTTGCTGGAATTGTTGTTATGCAGCAATTTGCTGATCTTCCTGGTTTTGTCCAAAAGCTGTACGCTGCTCATACGCCCTCCTTTGAGTCATCTGTATGAAACTATTTTAACATAAAAATTTTAAAAACACAATGTTAAAACAGTTAATTTCTTCGTTTATTTATGATTTATTTGACAATTCCGGCATAACGTAATATCCGCATTGATCATTCGCACATACAAGGCGGTTCCCTTTTTCCAGCAGCACGCTGCCGCACTGGGGACACTTCTGGCCGGTAGGACGCTGCCAGACCATAAAGTCGCAGTTCGGATTGTCGATACAGCCGTAATATTTTCTGCCCTTTCTGGTCTTGCGGAGGACAATATCCCTGCCGCACTTCGGACAGGGGACGCCGATCTTTTCAAAATACGGCTTTGTATTGCGGCACTCCGGGAATCCCGGACATGCCAGAAAACGGCCGTGGGGCCCGTACTTGATTACCATCTGCCGGCCGCAGAGTTCGCAGACCTCGTCGCTTACTTCGTCGGCAACGGTCACGTGTTCCAGTTCCTTTTCGGCCTGATTCACCGCCTCGTCCAGATCCGGGTAAAAATTGGATACGATGGTCTTCCATTTCACTTTACCCTCTTCCACGCCGTCCAGCAGCGCTTCCAGGTTTGCTGTGAAATTCACGTCCACGATGGAGGGGAACGCGGTCTTCATCATGTTGTTCACCACCTCGCCAAGCTCCGTGACGTAAAGGTTGCGGTTTTCCTTCACCACGTAGCGCCTTGCCAGAATGGTGGTGATGATAGGCGCGTAGGTACTGGGACGCCCGATCCCAAGCTCTTCCAGCGCACGGACAAGAGACGCCTCGGTGTAGTGGGCCGGCGGCTGCGTAAAGTGCTGCTCCGGCTCAAATCCCACAAAGGAAAGCCGGCTGTCCCGGCGCAGGCCCGCCTGAAAATCGTTGTCCTCTTCCCGGTCGTCCTCCGATACATACACGCTCATGTAGCCGTCAAACACCCGTCTGGAGGACGCGACGGTAAACACCTGACCGCCGGCCTGGATTTTCACGGACGTCGTCTCGTATCGCGCCGCGCTCATGCGGCTTGCCACGAAACGCTTCCAGATCAGCTGGTACAGGCGGAAAAGATCCCTGGGCAGCTGTTCCTTCAGGAGCGCAGGCGTCCTCTCCGGATCCGTCGGCCGGATGGCTTCATGCGCGTCCTGGATTTTTCGGCCGTTTCCGCGCGAAGCGGCTGCCGACGCCAGATACTCCGCTCCGTAATGGGCGCTGATGTAAGACGCGGCCATGCCCTCCGCCTCCTCGGACACGCGCGTGGAATCGGTACGCAGATAGGAGATAAGACCTACCGTTCCCTCGCCCTCGATGTCCACGCCCTCGTAAAGCTGCTGGGCAAGCCGCATGGTCTTCTGGGTGGAATAGTTCAGCGCCTTGCTTGCCTCCTGCTGAAGAGTCGAGGTGGTAAACGGCAGGGGCGGCTTCTTCGTCCGCTCTCCCTTTTTGATCTCCGTGATCCCGTAAGACGCGCCCTCCAGAGACTCCATGATGCGCTTCGCCTCGGCTTCGCTTTTGATGGAAGCTCTGCCTTTATCGGTTCCGTAATAGCTGGCGGTAAAGGGTTTCTTTTCCCCGTCGGCCTTCAGCTGCACACCCAGCGTCCAGTATTCCTCGGGGACAAACGCGTTGATTTCCTCCTCCCTGTCGCAGATGATGCGCAGGGCAACGGACTGCACTCTTCCGGCGCTTAATCCTCTCTTGATCTTCGCCCAGAGAAGCGGCGAGATCCGATAACCCACCATACGGTCCAGCATCCTCCGGGTCTGCTGGGCGTCCACCAGATTCAGGTTGATATCTCTTGCATTTTTCAGGGATTCCCTGACCGCATTCTTTGTGATCTCGTTAAACGTGATGCGGTATACCTTTCTGCCCTCCAGATTCAGGGCGTGATACAGGTGCCAGGAAATGGCCTCTCCCTCCCGGTCGGGGTCGGTGGCGAGGTAGATCTTTTCCGCCTTTTTTGCCTCCTTCCGGAGATTTGCCAGAATGTCTCCCTTTCCTCTTATCGTGATATATTTCGGTTCATAACCGTTTTCCACATCGATTCCGAGCGTACTCTTGGGCAGATCCCTCACATGTCCGTTGCTGGCGGCCACCGCGTAATTCGGTCCCAGAAATTTCCTGATAGTCTTGACTTTGGCAGGCGATTCCACAATCACCAGATATTTTGCCATAACACGCTCCCCTTCCGATTTCCTCTCCGTGATTCCGCGTCATTTTCCCCGCCTGATAAACAGGATTTCGTTATCAAAAAACGGAATCGTGAATCACTATACACCTTTTTTTCAGGAGACGCAAGTATTTTTTGGGAAACATTCCGAACGGCGGCTGACGCGCTGCATGATCGGCTCGCAAAACCGGCCGTTACAGACAAAATGCTGCAAGTCTTGGGGGGACTTCCAGCATTCTTTCGGCAGAACAATTCAATCGAACAGGAAAACAGCTGATAGGGGAATCGAACCCCTGTTTCCGCCGTGAGAGGGCGGCGTCTTAACCGCTTGACCAATCAGCCAGCTTCATCCCGCATGAGCGGTACTTGCTAATCATAATACATCGTCCGAAAAAAAGCAAGTACTTTTTTAAATTTTTATTGTCCCTTTTATGAGCAAAGGCAGGCGCACAGCGCCGGACAGCGCGCCAGCGCGGCTTTGCGAATGGCGCGCGTTGAACTTCCCCGTCTTCGCAATCCCGCCGGATCCCCGGCGCTACAGATCGAACAGGCTTAACTGGTTGGATTCCGGCAGGTTCCCCAGCAGATTCAGGGAATCCATCAGGTCTACCACCGTCTTTGAAACTTTGGTGCGCTCCCGGAAATCGTCTTTGGACAGGAAAGGCCCGTCCTTCGCCGCCTCCACAATGGCATCCGCCGCCTTCTCCCCCAGACCCTCGATGCTGTTGATGGAAGGCATCAGCTTTCCGTCCACGATCTGAAAGCTCCGGGACTGGGCGCGGAAAATGTCGATGGGCGTAAATTCAAAGCCTCTGGCGTACATTTCCTGCACGATCCTCATGTCGCTGTAGGCGGCTTCCTCCCGGTTGGACAGCGGCGCCGCTCCCGCCTCCTTATTGGCGGCCGCTTCCATGCGCCGTCTGTACTCTCCCATGACGGTTTCCAGATGTTCCTTCCCCTGACACATGAGTTCGTAGGAAAACGCCTTGGCGCGGATGCTGAAAAACGCGCCGTAATAAGCCAGCGGATAATGGATCTTGCAGTATCCGATCCGCCACGCCATCATCACATAGGCCGCCGCGTGCGCCTTGGGGAACATATACTTGATCTTTTTGCAGGACCAGATATACCAGTCCGGCACATTGTGAGCCTTCATGTCCTCTTTCCATTCCGGCCATTTTTCGCACTTGCCCTTGGCCACCACGCCCTTTCTTACCGCCTCCATGATCTTAAACGCCTTTTCCGACTCCATCCCCATCTGGATCAGATAGGTCATGATATCGTCTCTGGTGCAGACGGCGGTGGAAAGAGTCGCCTTGCCCTCCTGGATCAGGGTCTTCGCATTTCCCAGCCACACGTCCGTGCCGTGGGAAAGGCCGGAGATCCTCACCAGATCGGAAAAGGACTGGGGCTTTGCGTCAATGACCATCTGCATGGCAAAATCCGTGCCGAACTCCGGCAACCCCAGCGCGCCAAGCTTTGTGCCGCCGATCTGGTCCGGCGTAATGCCCAAAGCTTCCGTGCTCTGGAACAGGGACATGACCTCCGGCGCGTCCAGCGGAATGGTCAGAGGGTCCACTCCCGTCATGTCCTGAAGGGCCCGGATCATGGTGGGATCATCGTGTCCCAGAATGTCCAGTTTCAGCAGATTATGGTCGATGGAATGGTAGTCAAAATGCGTGGTGACCGTGTCCGTCTCCATATCGTTCGCGGGATGCTGCACCGGGGTGAAGGAATTGATATCCTGCCCCAGGGGAAGCACCACAATACCGCCGGGGTGCTGCCCCGTGCTCCTGCGCACGCCGGTGCAGCCCAGCGCGAGCCGCTCCAGTTCGCTGCGGCGCTTCGTCTTTCCCTGTTCCTCAAAATATTTTCTCACATAGCCGTACGCGGTCTTGTCCGCCAGCGTTGCGATGGTGCCCGCCCGGAAGGTCTGTCCGGCGCCAAAGATCACTTCCGTATATTTATGGGCCTTGGACTGATACTCCCCGGAAAAATTCAGGTCAATGTCAGGCTCCTTGTCCCCATTGAAGCCCAGGAACGTCTCAAAGGGAATGTCAAAACCGTCCTTGTGCAGCGGCTCCCCGCAGACAGGGCACTTTTTGTCCGGCATATCCACGCCGGCCTTGCCTGCGTAAGCCTTCACCTCGTCGCTGTCAAAGTCCACATAATGACATTTGCTGCAGTAATAGTGGGGACTTAAGGGGTTCACCTCCGTAATGCCCGCCATGGTGGCCACAAAGGAACTGCCCACGGATCCCCGGGAACCTACCAGGTAGCCGTCCTCCACGGATTTCCAGACCAGCTTCTGGGCGATAATGTACATCACGGCAAACCCGTTGCTGATAATGGAGTGCAGTTCCCTCTTCAGCCTCTCTTCCACGATGGCGGGAAGCTCGGGCCCGTAGATCTCATGCGCCCTGGTATAGCAGATGCTGGTCAGCGTCTTGTCGCTGTCCGGGATCACGGGCGCGCATTTGTCCGGGCGCACCGGCGAAATGGTCTCCACCATGTCCGCGATCATGTTGGTATTCCTTACCACCACCTCGTAAGCCTTGTCGCCGCCGAGATAGGAAAATTCCTCCAGCATCTCCTCCGTGGTGTGCAGGTACAGGGGCGCCTGATTGTCCGCGTCGTTATAACCCCAGCCCGCCATGATGATCCGGCGGTAGATCTCGTCCTCGGGATTTAAAAAATGAACGTCGCAGGTCGCCACCACCGGCTTGTGAAACTGCTCGCCCAGCTTTACGATACGGCGGTTGATCTCCAGAATGTCTTCCATGGAATTGACGTTTCTGACCCGCTCGGAAGCGATCATGAACCTGTTGTTGTCCCGGGGCTGAATCTCCAGATAGTCGTAAAAGGACACGATCCTTGCAATCTGCATGTCGCTCTGGCCGTCCAGAAGCGCCCGGTAAAGCTCTCCCGCCTCGCAGGCGCTGCCCACGATCAGCCCGTCCCGGTATTTCATGACGAGGCTCTTCGGGATCCTGGGGTGCCTGTTTGCATAATAGGTCAGATGGGATTCCGACACCAGCCGGTAGAGGTTGATGCGCCCGAGATCGTTCTTCGCCAGAATGATCGTGTGATAGGTGGGAAGCTTTTTCACCAGTTCCGGGCCGGATCTTCCCAGCTCGTTCACCTGCTCCAGCGTCCGGACGTCCCGTTCCTCCAGCATGGGGATGAACCGTTCAAAAATAAGCGCCGTACACTCGGCGTCGTCCACCGCCCTGTGATGGTTTTCCAGCGAAATGTTCAGGGTCTTTGCCACCGCGTCCAGCGTGTGCTTCGCCTGGTTGGGGAGAAGCACTCTCGCGATGCCCACGGTATCCACGTACGTGTACTCCCATGGGAGGCCCTGCCTTCTGGCATTCTCCTGGATAAAGCTCATGTCGAAATTCGCGTTGTGCGCCACAAGCACACAGCCTTCGCAGAACGCCAGAAACTGCGGCAGCACCTTCTCGATCACGTCCGCCTGCGCCACCATATCGTCCCGAATCCCGGTGAGCTTTTCAATTTCGTAGGGGATGGGCACTTCAGGGTTGACAAAGACGGAAAAGCGGTCCGTAATGGCGCCGCCGCTCACTTTTACCGCACCGATCTCAATGATCCTGTTATTGACGGGGGAAAATCCCGTGGTCTCGATATCGAACACCACAAAATCACCCCGCAGGCTCCCGCTCCCGTCCCCGGTGACGATCTCCTTGAGATCATCCACCAGATAGGCTTCCACGCCGTACAAAATCTTAAAGAAATCCTGCCGGTCCGGATTTTCGTCGCCAGCCTCCCGGCGTTTCGTTTTCTCCGCCTTCCAGAGGTCCTCCCAGACATGATTGGCATCCGTGAACGCCTGCACCACGCCGTGGTCCGTGATGGCAATGGCCTTATGTCCCCATTGATACGCCTGCTTTACTATGTCGGCGGCTTCCGACACTCCGTCCATATCGCTCATCTTTGTATGGCAGTGGAGCTCCACCCGCTTATGGGCCGCGGTGTCCATGCGATGCTCGGTGAAATCCGGAATCTTTCTGATCCCATAGAGCGAGCCTATGGTCAGTTCGTGGTCGTACCGGTCCAGAGAGACCACGCCCCTCACCTTCACAAACCCTCCGATCTTCAGCGCACCCGTAATCTCCCCGACGTCCTCGTTTCTCACAAAAAGCTTTACCGTCATGGTGTCCGTGAAATCGGTGATGTCAAAGATGACGAGCGTCCGCTCGTTTCTGATCTCTCTGGTATCCACCTTCGTCACTTTCCCGCGGACGGTAACTTCCCCGATCTCGCCCTCGATCTCCTCGATGCGGATCGCCTGATCGTCAAACTCCCTGCCGTAGATGACATCCGGATGATCGGACATCTTAAGCGGTCTCTGCCTGTCGCCGGAGCCCGCGCGCTCCCCCCGTCCCGGACCGCTCCTGCGTCCTGCTCTTCCCGGAACGGTTCCCACACCGTCCGGCGGGGCAGTCTGTCTGTCGGTTCCCGCGCCGCCCGGCTGTTCTTCCGTCTTGTTTTTCTCTGTCTCCGACCGGATCCCGGCCGGTTTTTCCCCGTCCGGGTTTTCCTCCGCCCCGCCGTCCCAGACGCCGGTTTCCGGCTCCCCGCTGCCATCCCCTCCCGTGCGCCGCAGGATCTCGTTTACCTTCTGCTGCAGTTTCCGTTCCTCATCCTGCGCGAACCTGCCGGTCTGCGCCTCCCGATAGGCGATTTCCACGCCTGCCTTCAGGCCGCATCTCTCCACCAGCACCTTCTCCAGGATCCTGACCAGTTCTTCCTCCCGGCTGCGGTTTGGCACCGTATCCTCCATGGTGAGCAGCAGCGTATCCGGCGCGGGATACGTCACCTGCGCCGTCCGGAACGCGTTGTATTCAATATGTCCGTACTCCCGCAGTTCCGCCAGAAGACTGTCCCGATAGATCGTCATGAGATTTTCCAGCGTATATTGGGAGGACAGCGAAAAACGCTCCTGAATGCGCACGGTAGGACCGTTCCCCGGAAAGAGCTGTTTCTTGATCTCTCCTTCCGTCGTCCAGATATCCTCCTTCAGGATCAGGCGTCTGCTGAACAAATACACGCGCATGCAGTCTCTGTTTTTCGTGGCGCTGACCCGCTCCACGCTGGCCACGGCCAGTCTGTCGTGCAGAGGGTTTTCAATTTTCAATGTGGGAAAGACATCAAAAAACGGTTTTGCCATGCCATTCAGCTCCAATGATCCAATTCTTCTTTCAGCGCCGCAAGGAGCCGGTCCTCCGGAACCTTTTTTACGATTTCGCCCTTTCGGAACAACAGTCCCTCTCCCAGTCCGCCCGCAATGCCGATATCCGCTTCCCTGGCTTCCCCGGGGCCGTTCACCGCGCATCCCATGACCGCCACCTTGATATCCAGCGGATAATCCGCCGCCAGCTTTTCCACGTTCTGCGCAAGCCCGATCAGATCAATCCGCGTCCTGCCGCAGGTAGGACAGGAAACCACCTCGACGCCGCCCTTCCGCAGGCCAAGGGTCCGCAGGATAAGCTTTGCGGCCCGGATTTCCTCCACGGGATCCCCCGTCAGGGAGACCCGGACGGTATCGCCGATCCCCTTGCTCAGGATCAGCCCCAGTCCGATGGAGGACTTGATACTGCCGCTTAAAACGGTTCCGGCCTCCGTGATCCCCACATGCAGGGGGTAACGCGTCTGTCCCGCCAGCAGTTCATGCGCCTTCACGCACATAAGGACGTCGGAAGACTTGATGCTGATCACCAGATTGTCATACCCCTGATCCTCGATCTTCTTCACCTTATCCAGCGCGCTCTCCACCAGTCCCTCAGCGGTGACGCCGCCGTATTTTTCAAGGATGGCCTTTTCCAGAGAGCCGCTGTTTACGCCAACACGAATGGGGATATTTCTCTCTTTTGCCGCCTTCACCACAGTCCGGACTTTCTCAGGCCCCCCGATATTGCCGGGGTTGATCCGGATCTTGTCTGCGCCGTTCTCGATGGCCGCCACCGCCAGTTTCTCGTCAAAGTGGATATCCGCCACCAGCGGAATATGGATCTGTCTCCTGATCTGTGAAATGGCCCGCGCCGCCTCCTGACTCGGCACGGTACAGCGCACTATCTCGCAGCCGGCCTTTTCCAGCCGCAGGATCTGCGCCACCGTGGCATCGACATCCTCCGTTTTCGTATTTGTCATGGACTGGATCAGAATGGGGTTCCCCCCGCCGATCACAGCGTCCCCGATCCGCACTTTTCGCGTGTTATCCCTGTACATGCTCCGCTTCCCCTTCCCGTCAGACGCGCCGGCGCATCAAAAGCCTTTCGTTCGGCCAATGCATCCGCTATTTTGACATCCCGGCGCCGCTTACTTTCCATGATAATGGAAAGAGGAAAAATGTGCAAGGCGTTTTCCTTCCGAATTTTTTGCCGGATGCGGCCGCTTACCCCCTGACGCAGAAACTCCCGGGGCTTACCTGCACCGCCAGCCCTTCCATACAGAGCCGCATCAGACCGGCGTTCAGGTTGTTCTCCCGAAACCGGTCCGGCAGGCTTGTCCGGATCTCGGATACAGACTTCGGGCAAAGATCCAACGCCTGATAAACCGCGGCGAGCTCCGGCGGCAGGGCCGGGTCCGCCCCGGGTATGTCTTTTTCCCCATTTCCGGACGGCGAACCGGCTGCGCCTTCCACGCGCGGCGTCATATCCGCCGGCAAATACCGCCGATTCCAAATCCGCCAAATTTCTTCCGGAAGCTCTTCCGGATGCAGAAGAGGCGCCGCCCCCTGACGGATCAGCCGGTTGCAGCCGTCGCTTAACCGGTCCGTGATCCGCCCCGGCACCGCGTACACTTCCCTTCCCTGCTCCAGCGCCATGTCCACCGTGATCAGCGTCCCGCTTTTCTCCCGCGCTTCCACCACGACCACCGCGTCCGCCAGCCCGCTGACAATCCGGTTTCTGGGAGGAAAATTTCTGGCAAGCGCCTGTGTCCCCGGCGGATAAGAGGACAGAAGACAGCCCTGCGCCGGCAGTTTCTCGTAAAGCTCCCTGTTCTGTTTGGGATAACAGACGTCTACCCCGCAGCCGAGCACGCCCCAGGATCTTCCACCCGCTTCCAGAGCGGCGCGCTGGCTGATACCGTCCACGCCTCTGGCAAGTCCGCTGACCACCGTGATGCCGCTCTGCCCCAGCGCTTCTCCCAGTTTCTGCGCCGCATAAACGCCGTACTGGGAACAGTCCCTTGCCCCAACGACAGCCACCGCAGGTTCGTTTCCGGGAAGACTTCCCCGGTAGAACAGCCCGCAGGGCGCATCCGGAATCTGCCGCAGTCTCTCCGGATAACGGCTGTCCCACAGCGTCACCAGGCCGATGTCCTGCGCGGCAAGTCTCTCATATTCCCGCTTCGGGTTCCATGCTTCCGTAAACTGTTTCAGGCTCTGCACCTGCCCCTCCCGGAGCACCTGTCTCCACCTGTCCGTTTCCGCGTAATAGACGGCCATGGCGCTTCCGCAAAGTTCCACCAGCTTCCGCATCTGCCGGTTTCCCATGTTCGGAAAACTGCATAGCCACAGCTCGTACGGCGCCTCCTCTTCTCTGTATCTGTCCATGTTCGCTGTCTTCCGCTCCATGGGTTTCCACCTTTCCAGACGTTTTTACGTCTTTTCTCCGTCTCTTTTCATCCGCTTCTGCCTTCAGATCCAATATTCCTGTGCCGGCCTGTAAAAAGCCGCTTCCATCAGATGCTCTTCTTCGATCCTCTCCTTCCCCGCCAGATCCGCGACGGTTCTGGCTACCTTCAGGACTCTGTGACATGCCCTCGCGCTCAGCTGCAGGGAACGGCACAGCCCTTCCATGCACGCGCGTTCTCTCTTACCGAGCTCACAGTAGCGCTCTATGTCCGCCGGATCGATATCCGCGTTAAAACGATACGCGGTGCCCGCAAACCGCCACATCTGCCGTTCTCTGGCACCGAGGACACGCTCCCGTATGGCAGCGCTTTTTTCTCCCCGCTTTCCGCCAAAGCTCACGACGTCCACGGGCTGCAGCTCCACACACAGATCCATCCGATCCAGAATCGGGCCGGATACCCGGCTCAGATATTTTTTCACCTGCGTCTGGGTACAGCGGCACCGGTTCCTGTCTGGATAATAGCCGCAGGGACAGGGATTCATCGGTACAACGAAATTGATACAATTCAACGATACCCTCTTGAGGGTGCAAAAGGGTGCGCATTTGCACACCCTTTAAGAAAAAAATTATGTAAACCGCGTCTTTGAACCTCTATCCGTTCTCACCCATAACCTGAATCAACACCATAAGCATAATTAGGGCCATTTCTTCATGCTTCTTATCCTCATACTCTATCACACTTTGATTTCCGTCAGATGAAGAGCACCTTATCTTCATGACTAGCTGGTCTTTTCCGTCTATAACTTTATAGTCTCCTGTTGCTATCCCCCATAGGCTACTCTCTATGTACCAGTCATGCGGTCCATTTATCGCTATTCTCAATTTTGTCGCAGCCACTTTATGCGCGTTTCCAATGTCTTTCCCATGCAAAAACATATCATAATTTACATCTTTAAAAAAGAAATCCTTGTCACGCACTACTTTTCCAATTTCATTCTTTTCAAGATCAAATAACCGAATTGTTTTTGGCCCGCCGATTTTTATTGTATATTTCTTCTTTCTGCTTTTTTCGTCATAAACACCTATAGATGGTAACAAGCCACGATGTTCAGCTTTCGTAATCATCTTATATCCAGTCGGATTTCTTTCTATCAAGGCTTCCACCGATCTTGTATTGTCTATCAAACTGACCGCTCCACCCAGCAAGCCTTCATTAACCAATGCCTCCGCCACTTTTCCCACGACTCTTGCTTTGAATCCCATAGTTCATCCCAACCTCCTATCATACAGATATCAACGCTCATCACCAGCAATTCCCACACTTCCGTTTGTCCTGCCCTGGCGCAATCTGGATGGAGTAAGCCTCTGCTTCCTCATATGTGTCAAAATAAACAGGATTCTTCATTGCATTACTTCCATTTCCCGTTGCTGAACATCCTCCGTTAATATGTATCTTTCCGTTGTTGGCATTGACCGCATAACTACCGTTATTAGTCGGTGCAGTATCAGCAACTGTCGGTGCCGATTCTGTCGATGCTACCGTCTGCTCATCTGAATGTTCTACTGCTTGCTCATCTGAAGAAGCAGATGATGAAATATCGGGAGACGGTGTATCTTCCGCTGCCGTCATGGTTCCATCAAGCTGGCTGCTTCCATCCAGATAGTTGATAGCGACACCCGGTTGCACATTATAGCAAAACACATTGAAAAGAATGCTTTCACCCTTATCCTCAACGGACTCAGCCTCCATCAGAACTCCATCTGCGATTAAATTATCTCCTGTAAAAAGGGGCGTAACCCGGTAAAGGACATGATTATTTGTCTCCTTCACATAATCCGCAATCATGTTTTCAAAGGGAAGCATCCCTTCCACATTCATGTACCGCGTTCCAGTGATCAGGTTCTTTTCATTGGCATTTTCTCCGGAGAGTTGGAATCCAATTAAATGACACCTGTTATACAGGTAGTTTCCATCTACGATTCCGTTATATTTCACGGTGTGCCAGCCAGATGGCTTTATTGCTCCAATCTCGCCGCGATCTTCTGTCGGCATGATATCTTGCCCCACACAGGCGTAGGCGTACCCGCACCTTCCCAATGAATCAAGGCTGCTGTATGATTCAAAAGATTCTGTGGTCAATTCGCTGTCCGCAAAATAAGGAATATTGCCATTAACCTCCACATAGGCTTTCCCTGAATAATCTGGAAGATTAAGCAGTTCTTCCACAAGAGCCTGCTCCGTTTCACTCAGGGTAGTATCCTGTCCGCCCCCGGTTTCCTGTTCCTGCCCCGTTTCAGCTTCTGTGGGTTTTTCTTCATCCAATTCCGCTACAGACTCCTCTACTGGCGGCTCCCCCTCATCTTCCTCTGCCGGGAATGTATGGTAAGTGACGATGATTTCCACGTCCGGCTCATACTTTGCACCCGAACTGAAAGAAGTGTCCCCATCAACAGATATATCTGATACTTCCCCATCCTCTGTCAGCCAGCCAAAGATAAGGTCATCCACGACTTCCGTCCCAACGTTGGTAAAGCCCGCTTCTGCCAGTTCAGTCAGCACATCTTGGTAATTCATCCCCCTATAATCAAGTGATGAGGAAGGGACTTGTATCCGGCTGTCCGGCTCACTGCTGCCACACGCAGTCAGGGACATTGATATAGAAATAAACAAAACTGCCAGTATTCTCCTCAAATATAAAACACCTTTTCTTCTGTCTGTGCCACATTTTTGCTTCATCTCCATACCTCCATTGTTATCTTCTCATGCGAACTTCCTTTAAAATCTTCTGATTTCACAAGTTCCATTCCGTGATCCTGTGGGAAAAAGTCCAGTTTCATATCCCCCGGATACTTCCTGTTCCAACGGAAAATAATGAAATCTTCTATTTTTTCCTCATAAGAAACCAATCCCATATCTTCTATAAAGCAGAACTCGCCATTGGAAGCCTCGTTCAAAGGTGTGTCTGAAACGCGCACGTAAGGCGGGGTATCCCCGAACTGTTTCTTTGTATAGCCGTTGATCCAAAGAACGGAATCCTCTGACATTTGAAGGATACGCTCCCTTAAAACAGAATCCTGACTCTGACGTCTATGGTTGAACATCATTCCATTATCGTCATCCACCACAACCATCAATTTCATCTTGCATTTTCTCCTTTGGCATTACGAATTAATATGTTTTATATTTTATCACAATCCAGACAAATGCTCAATCTGTCCTCCAGAATTTCTCAACAAGACAGCCGAAGAACTTTTAAAATCTCCGGCTTAACAAAAATCTTTCTTCTATAAATATGGGCTGTAAGATTTACACATTTTTACCTATCCATCAACTTTCACTTCATTCCCTGCCTTGAAAGTAAAGCGAATGTCATCCCTGGCATAAACCGTGGCGTGGTCAAGGAGCGCCGTCCAAAGCTCCTCATCAAACTTTCCGCAGAAGCCGTCCAGCTTTTGCAGTCCGCCGATAAACCGCATATAGGCTTTCCTCTTCCCCTGCCTGTCGGAAATCTCCCCGGATGCCTTTTCGTACCCATTCCTGGCCGCCTCATACCGGGCGACCAGTTCATTGCGGTGTCTCTGGTATTCCCCCTGATCCATGACTGCGGCTTTGTTTTCCGCCACAATCCTTTTTACCATTTCCGCCACCATCTTCGTCTCAGTCAGGAAACGACTCTGCTCCACCTCCAGCTCCGTGGTGTCGCACAATGTCCGCATCATCACCTTGGTGTTCGCTATCAGCTCATCCTTTTCCGGGATGACCATATTGACGGCTTTCACGAAGGCATCCTTTATCTCGTCCTCGGTAAGGTGCGGTGTCCGGCATTTCTTATCGTTTTTGAACTTGCGGTTGCACTGGAAGATTACTCTGCGGTATTTATCCTGCGAGTGCCATACCTTGGAGCCGTACCAGTTCCCGCACTCGGAGCATTTAATCTTTGAGGAAAATATGCTCGCGCTGCTGTACCTTGAATCCATATTTTTGCGCCGCTCCATCTCCTCCTGCACCAGCTCCCATGTTTCGGGAGGGATGATTGCCTCGTGGTTCCCCTCCACATAATACTGCGGGATCTCCCCCTGGTTCTTCTTCCGCTTCTTCGTAAGGAAATCCGCCGTGTACTGCTTCTGCAGGAGCGCGTCCCCTTTGTACTTCTCGTTGGTGAGGATGCTCTTGACCGAACTCTGGTGCCAGGTGTCCTTCCCGGCGGGGCTTTTGATGCCAAGCCCCGTCAGTTTCTTGCCGATGGCATACGGACTCAATCCCTGCAGGAACAACTGGTATATCAGCTTTACCGTTTCCGCCTGCTCTGGATTCACTCTCAGACCGCCGTCCTCCCCTTTCTCATATCCGAGGAAAGTGCTGTAGGCAAGGCTGCCTTTGCCGTCCGCAAACTGTTTCCGCTTGCCCCATGTGGTGTTCTCCGAAATGCTCCGTGATTCCTCCTGCGCAAGGGAGCTCATGATGGTGATGAGCAGCTCCCCCTTGGAGTCCAGCGTGTAGATGTTCTCCTTTTCAAAATAAACCTCGATGCCCTTCTCCTTCAGCTTCCTTACCGTGGTCAGGGAATCCACCGTGTTCCTCGCAAACCGGCTGACCGACTTCGTGATGATGAGGTCGATTTTCCCCACCAGTGCATCCTCGATCATCTGGTTAAAACCATCACGCTTTTTTGTGTTCGTTGCGGAGATGCCTTCGTCCGTATACACCCCGGCAAACTCCCAATCCTCCCGTTCGTTTATGTACCGGGTGTAATAATCGACCTGCGCCTCATAGCTTGTCGCCTGTTCCTCGGAATCCGTGGACACCCTCGCATATCCCGCCGTCTTCCGCTTCTTCGCCACCGCAATCGGCCTGGAGTCAAACCGGTTCAGCGTGGCGGGGATCGTCGTCACTTTCTTTGCCATTCTGCCATGCCCCCTTCCGTAAAGTGGAATTCAAACCTGTCCTCAAACACTGCCACGTCCGCGACCTCCTTCACGAACCTTGGCTCGTAGTCCGCGCCGCCGAGGACTGCCGCCACAGTCTCCCGTAGCTCGTCATCCATCAGCCTGCGGGATGTGCATCCCCGACACACCCACACCTTATATTTTTTCTTCTGCCCTTTCGGACCCATCTTCCAGTAATCGCATTCCAGTTTCCTGCCACAGCATCCGCAGGTGATTTTCTGCGAAAATGCGCTGCGGCCCCTTTGGTATGCCCTCATGATTTTCTTCACCCTGCCGTTTTTCATACCAAACTCAATGCTGTCCGCATTTATGACGATCTGCCCGACTTCCCTTTTGACGGCATCCCCGTCAAAGGCGGCAAGCCCCAGGGCAGCGGCCGATGCCTGCTCCAGTTCCGATTCATAGACCGGCCGGAGCCCGCACACGTCTTTCCCTTTTCGCTCCCTGGTATTGCAGTTCCATTTCTTTCCATACTTCGTGGTGCGCCTGCTGGCCGAGCAGCCACATTCCCCGCACCTTACCAGCCCGGAGAAAGCCGTAAGCACGGGGTTTTTATTGGCGGCGTTTTCCGCCCGTCCCTCCCGTATGGCCTGTGCCTTTTCAAAATCTGCCTGCGTGATGAGCGGCTCAAACATCCCCTCCACCATGTACATTGGTAGCTCGCCCTTATTCCTTTTCCTCGTATGCCCCTCGGAAATGAAATTTTTCTGCAGGAGCATGGAGCCCGTGTAAGACGGATTCGCAAGGATGAACTTGATGGTGGAGTCATCCATCGGCACACCCTTCTGCCCCGTGACGCCCCGTTCCGAAAGCTCCTTTGCAATCCCGTAGGCGGATGCGCCGGAAAGGTATTTTGCAAAAATCTCCTTTATGATTTCTCCCTGCTCCGGTATGGCCCGGTACATTTCTCCGTCCCATTCATACCCATACGGCGCTTTATGCCCGTTCGGGATGCCCTCTTCAAACCGTTTCCGTATGCCCCACTTCACATTTTCTGAAATGCTGCGCGATTCCTCCTGCGCAAAGGATGCGAGCAGGGTAAGGAGCAGCTCGCCTTCATCGGAGAGGGAATGGATATTCTCCCTTTCAAAATAAACATCAATCCCAAGTTCCTTCAGGTGCCTCGTCACCGTCAGCGTGTCCACGGTATCCCTTGCAAAGCGGCTGATGGATTTTACCAGCACCATGTCAATCTTCCCGGCATCGCAGTCCGCAAGCAGCCTGTTGAAGTCGCTGCGGTGGCTTGTGTCCCTCCCGCTGATGCCCTCATCCGCATATATGCCCGCAAACTCCCAATCAGGATTTTTTTGTATCAATTCGTTGTAATGGCTGACCTGCGCGGAAAGGGAATGGATGAGCATTTCCGTCTCCATCGACACCCTCGCATAAGCCGCCACCTTTTTCCTCTTTTTCAGTTCCGGCAGAACCTGCCCGATTACGCTGATTCTCGGCATATCATCCCTCCTTGTCAGTGTCACATGATGCCATAGAACCAGCCTTATATCCACTTATTTCTGTCCGTAAACTCACCAAAATTGGGCGGTATTTTTTGCGGAAAATTGTATCAATCTGACCGTACTCCTCTGCCGTCATCGCCCCCTGTTCCATGAGGGATTTCGCTATGTTCATGGTGGCATGGTACATTTTCTCGTTTCGGAACTGCTCCTCACTCATCCGCGCCACCCCCGAACCTGTCAGCCACATAACACGCATGGGAGCAGTATTTCCTTCCCGCATTCCCATAGGCCGTGAACGGCTTTTTGCAGTAGGCGCACACGAATTCATAATGCGCCCTGCGCTTCACCCTGTCCTGATGGCTGTTCCACCACTTATTACGGCATTTATCAGAACAGAATTTTTTCATTTTCCGCCCCGGATTCTGCACCACCTTTGTCCCGCAGCATGGGCAGATTCCTATATCAGTTCCAGGGGCTGGAGACATCCCATCCAGTGCCTTCCCATTCAGCCCTTCTCTCCGGCAGAATGACTTTACAGTATTCTCCGAAAGTCCAAGTTCCCGTGCGATCTTTATATATCCAACGCCGTCCGCCTTCATCTGCCGTATCCTGTCTTTCTGCGTGTCCGTCATATCCGGCACCTCCTCAACATACGGAGATTTACGGGCGGCTTTATACACCCTCCGGCGCAAAAATATCTGCCGCCACTGTCCCCGTCCATTTACGGGAGGCGCTCCGGCCTGCGGATGCCTCCTCAACATACGGAGATTTACAGCCGGTTTTGGATACCCATTCATGTTGAAAAATCAACTTGCTAATCCACGGATTCAGAGTTAATATGCACCACTAAGGAAAGGAGGGATACCGCCATGGATAAAGATTCCGTAATGTACCAGTTGATGGACCTGCGGGTGAACACCGTCTTAAACAGCATCCAGGCTGCGGATGAAGAGTACCAGGAGATCCTGCGCAGATCTGATGTCTACTCCGGACAGCTTGATGCCATGGACCTGCCAAGGGAAACCCGGCTGCTCATTGACCAGTATGTCAGCGAGCAGAACGCACTCGGCGCACGGTACGGCGCGCTTGCCTACCTGCTCGGCTTTTCGGACTGTATCGAGCTGTTCCGCAACACGCTGAAGGTCCCGAAATGGGAAGAAAACAGCAGCGCAGCAGGTTAAACCGCAGTTTCCAGAAGGACGGCAAAAAAAGAATGCCCGCAGGAACCTTGGACGGTTTCTGCGGGCATTGCCATATCAGAATGTTTTCAGGCTTTTCCAAAGCCAGACAGGAACCCGCATCCTGCGGCTTCCATGAATTCCTGTTTCTTCAGCACATAGGAATCCTGCATCTCCTTCGGCATACACCTGAATATCTGGTCATATTCCATTTCCACCATCGGTGTATCTTTTGCATACTCCAGAAGCTGCGAATCCATCCACTCCTCCCACAGGTCATCAAACAACGCCCCGGCATCCAGGAATGTGAATACATTGTCAAACCCCCATGGCGGCTTGTAATATTGCAACTTCACAAACCCGAACCGCCCTGCGTCAAGCACCACCAGATCCTCCCCTTCAAGCGCCTCCCGGAATGCCTCTGCGACCTTCCTGCATTTTTCCCGTTCCTCATCCGAAATAAAAGCTTCCTGCATCTTCCTCCACCTCCTTCCCATCTCTCGGCGTCTCATATATAAGCATAGGTTTTCCCATATAGCAACTGGTTTTTCCTGTCTCAGCCATTTCCTTCCGATGCCCGTTTTCCAGTTGATATCCATGCGGTTCAGAGTTAATATGCATCACTACGGAAGGGGGAATTTTATGATGCCAGGAAACACATTTACAACGCTGGACGCCGTCCTGACAGGGAAAAAAATAAACAGTGCCATAAAGCAGGGCGGCTACAGCATAAGGGAACTGCAGGAAATGCTGGGGCTGTCCTGCCCACAGCCCATATACCGGTGGATCAGGGGCCGCACCCTGCCCTCCATTGACAACCTGTATATGCTCAGCAGGATATTGGGCGTGCATATGGAAGACCTGCTCGTGCCAAGCGGTAACGGAAAACGTCCTGGGTGAAAGCATTATGGGTACAAAAAAAGAATGCCCGCGGAAAGCAGCATGGCCGTCCGTGGGCATTTCCATTATCCCTGTTTCGTTTTACATCCTCACCGTATGGTCAAGGGAAATCCACCCGTCCCGCTTATCCTGGTATGCTTTCAGCAGCCCCCACTTTGACGCGCCTTTTCCATCAGCCTCCTCAACAATGGTGAAATTTCCAATTCCCGTGTATTTCCCTATCCTTGCATATCCTGTCCCCGGCCCCCTGCGGATGTTCAGGTCGGGGATTGCCACCCTCACCATATAGGGTGCGGAAAGCGTAAGGCTCTCCATGAACTGCACCTTCCCTTCGTCCATGACTGCTTTCAGGATGGAAAGCATCTTCTCCCCATACTTCTCCCCTGCCGCCCAGCCTTTCCCCTGCGGGTTCTCCTTCTGCCCAAGCCACTCCACATAAGGCGCACAGCCCCTTGTGACATAGCGGAAACGTGGATCAACCCTCTCATTTGCGAGGGCTTCTGCGGAGGCATAGGCTTTGAGGTGCTGCACCTGTGCCCGGATGCCAAGCTGCGGCGTGCCAAAAGACAATCCTGTTTTACCTCTCTGCGTCACCCCAAGGCCGCAGAAATTGTTCTGCCCCAGCGTGACCGCAGAGCCTGAGAACGTAAAATTCCCTGTCTCAAGGCAGGACTGCGCAAAGGCAATGTCGCCCCTCACTCCCTCCGCTTCCCCTTCTGAAAGGTACAGCGGCAGCATATCCAGCACGGACGGCACCACAGCAGGGTTCTTTGCCCTGATATATGATTTCATCTGCTCCAGCGTTGCCGCAGCCCTCCCCATGATCTCCGTGTATCCGTCCGTGCCGGCCTCATCCATTGCCGCCCTGACCGATTTGCGGAAGGAATCCATGGTGTACCCCATGCCAAGCTGCATCCAGAGATGCTCCGGGTCACCATGATTGGAAGCAATGCCCCGACTGTGCCCCTCCCTGTGGCTGATGATGGTGCCGTCCGCCAGCGGGTCCAGGCCGTATTTCTTACAGAGCATGGCGAACAGCTCCACCGCCGCCCCATAGGTCCTTTCTGCCACCGCTTTTGCCGTAGCTATGTCGGAGCAGGTAAAGTTCGAGCCTGCCGTGTATTTGATACACGCAGGCTCGCACATCTCCACCCCGATATGGGTATTGTTCCCGCTTCCTTTATTCCCGCTTCCGCAGTGCCATCCCCGGTGGTTCCAGGGGAGCGTCTGGTATACCGTGCCGTCATTCCCGTCAATGAATCCGTGGACGCAGGATGCGTCATGCGCAGGGCTGTTCCACGAATTGATGAATACGGACGCTTTCGGCTGCGGGCAGCCCACGGAATGGAGCATCAGCCCCTTGACCGTGATCTTCCGCCCTGCCGTATAGCAGGGGTTCCTTGTCATGATCGATTCCACCAGTTTCATAATTACTCGTCCCCCTTCCCGCTTTCTGCCCTGTCATGGAGCTGCGCCAGGATGTCCTTCAGCTTTTCCGGGATGGGCAGCCCAAGGTGTCCGGCATTCTCCAAAAGGCTCACGCCCTCGTTGGAGATATAGAAAAAGATGATTGCCGTGCGAAGAACGGAGCCGCTCCCGATGACCTGCACATCGAGGATGTTGGCGATCCCCACCAGCAAAAAGATCAGCACCTTCTTTGCGATGCCCTTGAAGCCCACCTCGCTGGACAGCTTCTTATCAGCTGCGGCGCACATAACGCCCGTGATATAGTCCACCGTCACAAATGCGATGAGCGCATACAGCAGGCCGTCACAGCCGCCGAGGAACCAGCCAAGCCATCCCCCGATGGCTGTAAAGATGAGTTGGATCGTGTTCCAGAATTCCTTCATAGTGAAACCCTCCTTTAAAAAATTTTTGTGTATGAAAAAAGCGGGTGTCCGTAATGGGCATCCGCCAGTTTCCAGCGTTATTCGGTTTTGTTTTCTGCCTTAAAGTCTTGTTTTCCTTCCTGTTAGTACATTAACCACAGTAGTGCCTTCCCCGAATGCTGCTCTTGCCTCCGCAAGTGCCTCCCCGGAAAGCCCCCTGTGGTTCCTGCGGTATTCTGCGATGCTCTCCGCATTCTGTGCATCCCGTTTTCTTGCGGTTGCCTCCCTGTCAAAAGGGTATCCTGCGTATTCAAGTTTCTCACATAAGTCATCCATCAGGTAGCGCCCGTTTCTGTTCCACTTAATGGCTCCGTCTGCCTCGACCGTTGCGTGGGAATCCGCCGTTATCACAGCCTTTTTCATTTCCTCCTCTGCATTCTTTTTCCAGTAATCTCCAAGCCTTCCCGTTATCTCCATTGCAAATCTCGTCATTGTGTTTCCCTCCGTTTTCTTTTGGAAACAAGCTCTGCTTGTTTTGTACACCCATATTCGCTCTGAATGGGGATATTATCAAGATAATTCGGAGCATAGGATGCACAAACATACAGATGGAAAACTGTACATATTTACGCACATTCCACATACCGGATGAATGCCTTTCCGTTCCCATCGTTCACCCCTGCCTCGGTCTCCGCAGGGTAATATTTCCCGTTGTGGGTGAATGGCGCGACACCGTCAACATAGCCGGAGCCGCCTGCGCCGGACTCACCGTTCATCCCACAGTTCCCGCCGAACCATCCGCCTCCGCCGCCGGAAGAAGCTGTGCCGCTTGATGAATAGTAATCCCCCATGCCAAAATTTTCAGACGTGCTGCTGCTTGTGGACATCTGCCTCCCGCCCAATGCACCGCCGGAGCCATTGCCGCCGCGCTCCCCGCCGCCGTCCCCGCCCTTGTGGACAGTTTCATTGTCGATTCCCCCGCCGCCGCCTCCGCCTGCCACGATCAGGACATGGTTTCTGTTATTATAGCCCAGGCCATTACTGCCGTTGTTATATCCCAATTCCCCATATCTTGCGGCCACATGGGTGGCACCCCCGCCACCTGCGCCATACTGCTTGCTGCTGGTATAGTTACTTCCACGTCCGCCGCCGTTAGCGCCCGATGATGTGCCATTCGGTGATCCGCCATTAAAGATATAGATTACCTCGTCTTTTTTCATCTTCTTATAGCCTTTGGAATGACCGCCAAGACCGCCTTCCGCCACAAGGGAGTCCACTTTTGCCGCAGCGCCGGCAGCACCCCACACCTCAAACTCATAGATGCCGTCCTGTGGGATAACGAACTGCACATAAGAGCCGGTATAGGGGAAGTCATATTCTGTGGTCACCCACATGGCATAGAGCGTTGCCCCCGCAGGGAACACACCCTTTTCCCCCGGCTTATAGGATGGCGTGGAAAGGGAATCCGTACTCCATCCGCAGAAAGACATATTCTTTCTTGTGTAAGGGCTTGCCGGGACTGTGGTAGGCTCGCTCTGCGCATTCCCGTTATTGTAATAGCAGTAAGCCGTAAAGGACTCCGCCGCCCCGGTTTCTGCAAGGGTTCCGCCGTTGGGCATCAGCCCGATGGTCATCTGCTTTTTGAAAACCGCATATAAAGTGACTGGTTCTTCCGAAGTAATGATGAACTCGGAAAGCACCTTCTTTTCTGCGGAACCATCCTGCCGCCACCCCACAAAGGTATAGCCCTCCAATGCGGCAGACGGTGCGGCGGCAATGGCATCCTCCCTGTCCGGCACGGTACGTTCCAGCGCATATCCCGTGTCGATCTGGTATGTCACTTTGACGCCAGCCGCATAAACCCTGTCCTCCCCTACGAAAATCCGCGTCACCCTCTTGGTGGCGGCATCCTCATAGCAGAGGTAAATGGTGCTTGCACTGTAGTTTTCCAATGCCCGGTATTCGTCTAGGCTCACCAGTTTCATCACAAGCCCGGTACTGCTCATCATCTCCGCCACCTTTTCATCCAGCGTCTGTACGGATTCTTCCAAAGTCCCCGTTGTGGAAATAAGGCCGTCCAGCTCCCCGATGACATTCCTTGCCGTGAATACCGCAGTTCCATCTAAAACTTTGTCGCCCACTTTCGTGATCCTCGAATACCCGGAAGGCTCGGAGGCGGCTGTGGTGCCTGCCTGTGTGCAGACAAGCGTTGCCCACCCCGGAGCGCCCACCGCCGTCACCGCATCCCCTATGGAGTAAGATGTGGCGCGGGTGAGAGTTTCCCCTCCGCCGCCACCGCCTCCGCTCCCAGCTTTCAGCGTGGGGAATACTTTAGTCAGGCCGCTAAGTCCCGCCGAAGATACGGTAAAGATGGCAAGTTCCAGATCGTAAGAGGAATTGTTGTAATTGATGTTCACGTCCGCATCCAGCGGCGGAAGCTCCGATGCCGCCTGCGCCATTATCTTGATCGGCTCATCCGCATTGGACAGGTCAAGGTGGATATACACCCGCCCTTGCAATGTTTCCCCTACATCTGCAAGGCGCACGTCAATCTCCGTTTCATACACTTCAAAAAAGCGTCCTCGTATCATGCCAAAGCCCTGCGAGATATGCAGCACATTTCCTCTCGCATAGGTCACTTCGCAGCCTTTGAAGATGCCGCTGCCGGGAATTGCCGTCTCATAGATGATGGCGTCATCCTGCGGCGTGACATTTCCGCCCTTATAGGTTTTCAGTGTGATATTATCAGCCATTCTCCTGCCTCCTTAAAATCTTAGTCAAGTCCAGCCGCACCGTGCCGAATACCAGCTTTGTATTTTTGCCCCGCTCCCTCCCGGTGAGGATGCTGCGGTAACTGCGCCCGTCCGAGATGATGTCCGCCACCTGTCCGAATTCCATCTCCTCCGGCTTCACCAGAGCATCACCGTTCATCATGGTAAGCTCTATGAGGTTTGAATAGGATAAATTTGCGAACTTGTTATGGGCGGCGCTGATGGCGGCACTTTCAAAGCTGCTCCCCTCCTCATGGGAAACGGCCTGCATCTCACAGACCACCGGGACAATGCGGTCACGGTCTTTCGTGTCATAGCCAAGATCGGGATGCAGATAATAAATCCGGGTGTTGGCATAGTTTTCCGCATCATAAATAATCAGCTTATTCACATCGGCGCTGACCTGTTTGATGGTGACGCTCTTTTTGATGATATTCGGCAAATCGCTCTCTATGGTGATGATGCCAGCCGCCGCCCTCCCCACCGTGATCTGCACTTCCCGGTTCTGGATGTCCAGCTTTGTCTTTACCAAAATACTGTACTTCTCCATTGCCGGGATGATGACGGAATCAATGAGGTTCACGATGTTGTGATGCCCGCCCTTGTCGGAGGGCGTGATGTGAAGGCTCCAATCTTTTGTGGCTGTTGCCGCTGTAACTGAAAGACCACGGATGTTCTGCATTTCATCCTCGTTTGTGATGAACATTTCACGGATACGGTCACAGATGAACTGCTCCATGCTCCCCTGCCCCTGCAAATCCACATCAAACAGCACATCCGTATTGAGCAGCTCCATCAGCGGCTTATAGGAAATGGTCTGTAACTTCTTTGACTTGTCCGTCCCATAGCCGATCTCCGTCACGATTCCGGCATATTCCTCACTGCCCCGGCTGATGCGGATGTAGTCCTGCTTCTTCACACCGGGCAGGGCAAGCACCGTCACGGTATTGCCGTCCGATGATAAATAGTCCTCTTTATAGGTAACCTCATTCACATTGGTGTTCCCCACCATCTCAAAGTCCTGCGTGAATATCTCCACGTTATACGGTCTCATAGCTGATCCTCCCTTCTACCATAACATTCAGAATGTTCAGCCCCTCATGCACCACGGAAATGCGGTTGCTGCCGTACTGCAGGTGGAAGAACCGCTCCGTGGTAAAATCGCACATCTGGTACCTGTCCGCCACCACCTCGTCACTGACGCCCCGCTCCGTGATGCTGTAGGGAATCTGCGTGGTGTCAATGACCAGCTTATGCCCGTCCGGGATGCTGCCCTCATACCTTCCCGTTTCATATAGGACATTATTCACATAGTGCTTCCATACCGGGTTCGTGCATGGGCCGTACACCGTCACCTTGCACGGGCTGTCCCCGCGGCTGTCGCTGTCGATCATGAGGGTGTTCTGCGTCACATCCGCATAGGCATAGGTGTATTCGTAAGGGTAAATCTTCCCGCCGATGGAGAGCGTCCCGCTGTATCCGGAAACATTCTTATAAAACTGCCCGGTTGCCGTGAAAGCCACCTCGCAGTCTAAGCCCGCGCCGCCAGTAATAAGTTCGCTCTTTGCGATCTCCGTCATCCGCACCGGAATGCGGAAAGCCTCCTCCATCTCATACACAAGGGTCAGCGGCACTGCCCGGACGAACCGGGAGAATGCCCGGTAGTTCTGGTATGCGTTTTTCCCGCCGAAAAATATCCGCCCGGTCATCACGCCCTGTGAAAATAATTCCTCCAGGGGGATGAAGTCCGTGCCGATCTGTTCATACTGCGTCCCGTCCTTATAGCCGAAGCCGCCAATGGAATGGAAAAAGGACGTCCGGGCGTTCAAATCCCATGACGCCCCTTCCCCATTAATGAGTTTGAATTTCCTTATCATGAATACGCCTTTCCCAGCTCCCGGTTCAGCCCGTCAGATAACTCTCCCACCAATACACCGGAATCCAATACCACCTGTGCGTCTGCCAGCCTCGGCAGATACTTTGTCACCACTTCATACATGGCATCCAGCCTTGCCGCCAGTGAGGAACCGCTGCCGGAGCCTCCTGCCGCCTG
>CANPXL010000010.1 GCA_947586055.1 uncultured Acetatifactor sp.
AGTGATGAGCCAGACGCCGCCAGCGATTAAGCTGACGGCGCTAATGTTATGACTGGCTACTGTGTGAAAAGTAACTTTAAATTTTTTCTAAAATAAACTCATATTCCCTTTTCTTTTTCACAAAATAGTATTAAAATAAAAAGACAGGCATAATCTGGTAAACGTACCCTATCGAAAGGAGTATATTATGGCAAAAAAATTTGGTAAATTTCTGCTCTTCTCCGCTGTTCTCGGCGGCGCTGCCGCGGCTGCATATTATTATTTCCAGAAGAAGGACGCGGACAACAGTCTTTCCGAGGATGAGGATTACGACGATTTCAGCGAGGATTCCGACGGCGAAACGGAAACGGACAGAAAATATGTGTCCTTAACGCCCGGCGGAGACGCCCCCGCGCAGGAAGAGAAAAAGGAGTCCTTTGTCCCTCTTGACAAGATGGCCCAGCCCGCGGAGAAGTCTGAAGCGGAAAGCGGAAACGCTTCCGATTCGGAAGTGGAAGAGTTTTTCGACGAAGAAGACGCGGACAGCGAAAAAGCCTGAGTGTCTTTCGTCTCCGGCGCTCTCCGGCGCCGCAGAACCTGAATCAGAAAAGAAAGAGCGCCTGAAACGGCTGATCGCAGCCGCGGACGGCGCTTTTTTTACGTTTCGATTTCCCACGCCCTTTTCAGCCTGTCGATCCCTTCCGAAAGCTGATCCGGCGAAAGCCCGCCGAATCCCAGCAGCACCGTTGCGCATCCGCCGGCATTTCCCGCCCCCTGAGACAGGCCGTAAACCTTTACGCCCTGACGTGCCGCCGCGGCCACCAGCTCGTCTTCGCCGCAGGGTGACTTGGCGGTCAGTAACAGGTGCAGCCCGGCATTTTCACCGGAAACAGAAAATTTTTTCTGAAAGGGCGCCAGCTTCTCCAGCAAAAGGTCATGCTTTGCCCGATAGATCTTTCTCATCTTGTTCAGATGTCTCTCAAAGTATCCGTCTCTGATAAATTCGTTCAGAATGCTCTGGTCGATCCTCGAGACCGTGCAGGAATAAAAACCGCATTCCTTCCGATATTTTTTCAGGAGCGGTTCCGGCAGGACCATAAAGCTGATCCGGATCGCCGGCGCGATCGCCTTGGAAAAGCTGCCCAGATAGATCACCTTTCCCAGCTCGTCGGACGCCTGCAGCGCCGGAATGGGCTTGCCGCGGAACCGAAATTCACTGTCGTAGTCATCTTCTATCAGATATCGATCCGGCGCTCCGGCCGCCCAGTGAAGCAGCTCCAGCCGGCGTCTTATCGGCATTACCACCCCTGTGGGAAACTGATGAGAAGGCATCACATACGCCGCCTGCACCTTCTCCCGCTCCAGGGCGTCCACCCGCATGCCCGCCCCATCCATCCCGACGGTTACAATGTCATAGGCAAAAGACCGGAAAATCCGGTAAGACCTGAGATATGTGGGATCTTCCATCGCAATCCGAACATGCCTTCCCAGTATTTTCTCCAGAAGCATCAGAAGATACTCATTCCCCGCGCCCACAACGATCTGCCCGGGCCTGCAGTTCACGCCCCGGGAAGAATGCAGATACCGGCTGATGGTTACCCGCAGTTCATAATCTCCCTGGGGTTCTCCCCGGGAAAACAGATCGCTGTTGGCACAGGTCAGGATATTTTTTGTGATCTTTTTCCAGACGCTGAAGGGAAACCCTGTCATGTCGATATCGTAAGGCGAGAAATCCCATGAAATGTCACGCCCCGAAGACGCATCCCCTTCTCGTTCCTCTCCCTCGCGATCGTCTTCTCCATCCGGGACAGCTTCCCGCTCTTCCGCGCCCCTGTCTGCGTCCTGCGCCGTCCGGCCGCCGACATCCTCCGGCGCGTCGGAGTCTCCAACCCCCGCCAGTTCGTCCATGGAACAAACAAAATATCCCCTGCAGGGTCTCGCCTCGATATATCCTTCCGCCTGCAGCTGGCTGTAGGCATAGTCTACGGTACTTCTGGCCACCTGCAGATACTCCGCCAGAAAACGCGTAGAGGGAAGCCGCTCTCCCGCAAGCAGCTTCCCCTTTCTGATCTCTGTCCTGATATGTTCATAGATCTGCTCGTACAGCCGGGCGCTTCCCCCCGTCTGGAGCCGAATTGTCATTTCATACATATCTGTCCCGTTTTACCTGCTTTTTTCAGCTCCGCCAAAATCTGCTCCTTCAGGTCTCTCGCTTTGTCCTTCATCCGCGCGTTGGCCGACGTGGAACTGAGGACCATGGCGACCATCCGGCTTGCCACATCGTACTTTTTGAACCGGACCGCCAGCACGGCGATGAGATAGTTCACCGTCATCTCGTCCATGCCGCACATGGGAAAAGGCTCGCTCTGTACGGCATCCACAAACCCCTTGTATGCGTTCTGAAGATATTCGTTCTCCTGCTTTTCCAGTTCCGCCGTCGTTTTGGCGTCCGCCTTGCCCTCCGCCTGCAGCTTCTCCCGGTACCCGCGCAGGACCCATCCGCTTTTCAGACAGATATAAGCCTTCTCGCTGGCCCTTGCCTTCTTTACCACGGCGTTTGCCAGAGCGAGCTTATACCGTTCTATGGCCTCCGGATAGGTGTAAATGGGATCGTTGTATTCCGGCACCGTCACCACGGGACTTATCTTCTCTTCGATCAGCTTTGCCTGCGCATGGGTGAGCTTGTCGTAAAATCTGGTCAGCGCGGCATACCCGCATCTGGGACACAGCACCACGTCATACTTGCCCGGATCCACAATATCATACTTTGCCCGCAGATCGGAGTCGGTTCCGAGCAGCTTTGTCTTTCCGCTCTTTACCGTCTTCGAGGGAAAACTCAGTCCGCACACGGGACATTCATACGTCCTGTCATAAATGATTTCCTCTTCCGTCGGTCCCACAGGCGCCTTTGACGCCTCCTTGTTTTTGTCCTTCTGTTTTTCCTTCTCCTCGTCCTCGAAAATATCAACATTCTCCAGGCCGTTCAGACCCAGCTTTCCAAGTCCCGACAACAAACCCATAGCAGATTCTTACCCTTCTTTCCTTCCATCCGCCGTCCGTAACACGCGGCGGAACTTTTTACTTTACTTCGGCAGTACAAAAGAACTCTTAAGCGACACGATCCGGTTAAACACCAGCTTTTCCTCCGAAGAGTCCCTGGGATCCACGCTGAAAAATCCCTGTCGGACGAACTGAAATCTGTCGTAGGGCTTCGCCCCCGCAAAGGCCGGCTCCAGCCTGCAGTCCTCCATCACCGTCAGAGAATTGGGGTTCAGATTCAGGCTGCCGTCCTCGTTATAGACGCCCTTTTCCTCATCAATAATATTCTCGTACAGTCTCACCTGTGCGGGAACGGACGACGACGCCTCCACCCAGTGAATGGTTCCCTTCACCTTCCTGCCGTCCGGACTGTTTCCGCCCCTGGACGCGGGATCGTAGGTACAGTGCACTTCCGTGATCCTGCCGTCCGCATCCTTCACGCACCCTGTACAGGTCACAAAATAAGCGTTCATCAGGCGCACTTCGTTTCCGGGAAACATGCGGAAATATTTTCTGGGAGGTTCCTCCATGAAATCTTCTCTCTCAATGTACAGTTCTCTGCCGAAGGGAATCTCCCTGCTTCCCAGTTCCTCATTCTCCGGGTTGTTGACCGCGGAGAGCATCTCCGTCTGCCCCTCCGGATAGTTGTCGATGATCAGCTTCACAGGATCCAGAATCGCCATATACCGGGGCGCCTTCGCCTTCAGGTCCTCTCTGATGCAGTATTCCAGAGCGGCGTAATCGGCCACGGAATTTGCCTTGGAAACCCCGCACAGTTCCACAAACATCTTGATGGACTCCGGCGTAAAGCCCCGGCGTCTCAGCGCGGCGATGGATACCAGCCTTGGATCGTCCCAGCCGTCAACGATCCCCTCCTGCACCAGCTTTTTAATATATCTTTTGCCGGTGACGACATTTTTCAGATACAGCTTTGCAAACTCGATCTGTCTTGGGGGATGGGGATATTCCAGCTCCCTTACCACCCAGTCGTAAAGCGGCCTGTGGTCCTCGAACTCCAGCGTACAGATAGAATGGGTGATGCCCTCAATGGCGTCCTCGATGGGATGCGCAAAATCATACATGGGATAAATGCACCATTGATCCCCCGTGTTGTGATGGGTTATATGCGCCACGCGGTAGATGACGGGATCCCTCATGTTGATATTGGGCGAAGTCATGTCGATACGGGCCCTGAGCACCTTCTCGCCGTCCGCGTACTTTCCGTCCTTCATCTCCTGAAACAGCCTGAGGTTCTCTTCCACGGTCCTGCCGCTGGACGGATCCTCCTTTCCCGGCTCCGTCAGACTTCCCCTGTACTCCCTGATCTGCTCCGCCGTCAGGTCGGACACATAGGCTTTCCCCTTGCGGATCAGCTTCACCGCCGCCTCATACATCTGTCCGAAATAGTCGGACGCAAAGAACAGCCTGTCTTCCCAGTCCGCCCCCAGCCACTGAATGTCCTCCTTGATGGACTCCACAAACTCCAAATCCTCCTTGGTGGGATTTGTGTCGTCAAAACGCATGTTGAACTTGCCGTTGTATTCCTGAGCCAGCCCGTAATTCAGCAGAATACTCTTGGCATGGCCGATATGAAGATAGCCGTTGGGCTCCGGCGGGAAACGGGTGTGGACGGTGTCGTAGACTCCCTCCGCCAGATCCTTGTCGATCATAACCTCAATAAAATTCTTTGACTCTGCCTCGCTCATATAACCTGTCTTTCCTTTCCCGGAGAACAATTGCCGGAGGTCATACCGACCGCAGAAAACACCGCTGCCGCAGGGATCTTCTCTGCGGCGCTTCTCCGGCACACTCTATCATAACACACCTTCCTCAGACTCCGCAAGCAATTCTTCCGGCGTCAGGAGGATACTTCGTCATAACTTCTTTGGAAGTTCTCCCGTTCCACCACATACACATCGTGGAGGTCGTCGCAGCGGACGGCCAGATAATCTCCCGGTTTTCCCAACAGATACCTGTCCTTGTCCCTGACCGTAAAGACCTTGACGCTTCTCTCCAGCTCCCTTGCATAGATCTCAACCTTCCCGGCAGGTACGCAGACCCGGGCGTAATCCGTCAGAAACAGCGTGCTGCCGTCCGCACGGTTCTTGATGATCGGTATATACTCGGGCTTTTGCTCCGGAATATACTTCTGATCCAGAAGCCTGTAAGAGCGCGAAAAGGTTTCCCGGCTGTCAGGGTATACTTCTCCCTTCGGCCCGATCATAAGATACAGATCCCCGTCCACCGTCAGCTCACTGTCGCCCTCCAGAGTCCGGACGGTGACGGGAGTTCCCGCCGGGACAAGATCGTCCGCCTTCACGCAGCCCATCGGAATCGTTCTCATCCGATACCGCTTCATCCCCGCCGTGTCCGCCTGAAACTCCCGGGCATAGATGAGATCATAGCTGTCAAAATACTGTGTCATACGATTGTTGAAATAAGCTTCCGTGTGCAGTGTGGGGAAATTTTCCTCATATAGGCGCAGACTGATAAAACCGCCGGCCTTCTCATAGTGGCCGCCTCCGGAACCGATATCCTGCGCCAGAAAGGCGGCAAGCTCGCTGGCATTTACCTCCCTGATACAGCTGCGCACCGAAAACTTATATCCGTCCGGCACCTCGTTGAACACCACGCAGGTCTTGATGGCGTCCACCTGAAGCAGGAAGTCGCTGATCAGTCCCAGCACATTGGGATCACAGGGCTGCGCCTTTATGACCGCAAACTCATAATCGTCGTTGTAACTGTAACGGATCATTGCAATTCCCGCGATCTCAAGCTCTTTCAGGGAAAGATTGGAATTGCGGAACAACGTGATCAGGCTCTTATCCGCATGGAGCGCCTCGCGCATATCCATATCCAGCGGGTTGTACAGTTCGGAAAACTGATTGGTGTCCGTATAAAGTCCGTAGAATAAAGCCGTTCCCAGCCATTCTTCGCTGTCCACGTCAAACTCTTCGTCCCGAAGCATCTTCCAGACCAGTGTGGAACAGCTTCCCAGGTTGGGATTAATCACCCCGTGCACCGGCGCCTTTTCCACCTGATGATGGTCGATGACCACAACATTTCCGGCTTCCAGCTTCGTCACATTTCCCGCGCCATACTGACAGTCCACCGTGATCAGCAGGCCGTCTTCCGGCATTCCCTTCCACTCTTCCGCGGCGACATACTCCACAGGCAGATTCAGTTTTTCCACCATCAGCCGCAGGTTGGACTTCTGAATCCGGGTCCTCCCGCTGTATACAAGACGTACCTCCCTGCCCCTGCTTCGGAAATAGCAGTAGACGCCATAGCCGGAGGCCAGCGTGTCCGCATCCGGATTGTCATGGCACTGCACGACGACGGGGTTATAAGATTCCAGTTCCTTCAGCCTCATACGCGCACCTCAGTGATGGAACAGCCGGATGCCGGTAAACGTCATCACCATGCCGTATTTGTTGCAGCAGTCGATCACCGCGTCGTCCCGGACCGAGCCGCCGGGCTGGGCGATATATTTCACGCCGCTCTTTCTTGCTCTCTCGATGTTGTCCGAAAAGGGAAAGAACGCGTCAGAACCCAGCGTCACATCCTGCAGCTTATCAAGCCACATCCGCTTCTCTTCCCGGGTAAACACAGGCGGCTTTACCTGAAACGTCTTTTGCCACACGCCGTCCGCGAGGATATCCATGCATTCGTCCCCCATATAGACGTCTATCGCGTTGTCCCTGTCCGCTCTGCCCAGGCCCTCCACAAACGAAAGGCCCATCACCTGGGGCGACTGGCGCAGGAACCAGTTGTCCGCCTTGGTGCCGGCAAGTCTGGTGCAATGGATCCGGGACTGCTGCCCTGCGCCGATTCCGATGGCCTGTCCGTCCTTCACATAGCAGACGGAATTGGACTGTGTGTACTTCAGGGTGATCAGCGCAATCTTCATATCGATCAGGGCCTTCTCGGGAATCTCCCTGTTTTCCGTCACAATGTTGGAGAGAAGACCGCCGTTTACATCCAGCTCGTTTCTTCCCTGTTCAAAGGTGATCCCATAGACCTGCTTCTTTTCCTGGGGAGCGGGCGTATAGGACGTGTCGATCTGAATGACATTGTAGGCGCCCTTTTTCTTTCCCTTTAAAAGCTCCAGCGCTTCCTCGGTATATCCGGGCGCGATGACGCCGTCGGACACCTCCCGCTTGATCAGACGGGCCGTATCCGCGTCACAGACGTCGGACAGAGCGATAAAATCTCCGAAGGAAGACATCCGGTCCGCGCCCCTGGCCCTGGCATAGGCGCACGCCAGCGGAGACAATTCTCCAAGATCATCCACCCAGTATATCTTCGCCAGGGTCTCGTCGAGGGGAAGGCCCACCGCCGCCCCCGCGGGCGACACATGCTTAAAAGACGTCGCCGCAGGAAGCCCCGTGGCCTCCTTTAACTCCTTTACCAGCTGCCAGCCGTTCAGGGCGTCCAGAAAATTGATATAGCCCGGCCTGCCGTTCAGGACGGTGACCGGAAGATCCCTTCCATCCTCCATGTAAATTCTCGAGGGCTTCTGGTTCGGATTGCATCCGTATTTCAGTTCGATCTCTTTCATGCTCTTACCTCCTGTGTACTACTGATTTTTGTTGAGGATTCTGGTCTCGGACACGCCGGAAGCAATGTCAATATAACGCACGAACAGAGACACCTTGTTCTCTTCGTTCAAGCTGTTCCACACCATCTGGGCAAAACTGTCGATGCCGCCCGATATCGCTACTTTTTCCGGCTCTCCCGCAAAGCTGGGAAGCGGATTTCCGTCCCCCATATAGGTATGGAGAAAGCGTCCCTCCCCCGCCTTTGGATGATCGTAGGAGAAGGTATATCTGTTACAGCAGTCCGGATCGCCGTCATTGCTCTTTAAAATGGACATCATATACTCATACCGGCCGCCCTCAATGTGCATCAGGCCCGATATCCTTGGCGTATAGTTGGGGCCGTCCGGCTCAAACTTCCTGACGCGCAGAGACTGTTCAAACGTTTTTCCCGCCGCAATCCCGTCATATATGGTATCTGTCTGGTCGCCATTGGTGACAATGGTATTGTTTCCCAGCACGCGCACAGGCGCGTAAATGATCAGGCTTGGATCCTCCAGCCGTGAAGGGTCGAAGGCTTCCGTTCGGATCCCGTCCCCCTGGGTCACAAAGATCCTGTTCCGGCTGTTGGAACTCCTTCCCATGATAAAATACGCGGCCACGGCGTACCTGCCGTCCTCCGAACGCCCCATCACGATCCCTCTGCCGGGGTACGCATTGTTTTTCAGTTCCCTGTCCAGTTGCAGCATTGTTCTCCTCCTTAAAATAAAACCAGCCGCCCGTCTGCAGCTGCTTTTATTATTTTACATGGTTTCGTCCCGCCTGGTAACATATTTCTTTTCAAAGTCCCCGCGCTTCATGGGACGGTCAAAATAAAATCCCTGTATGTACTTAACCTTCATTCCCCTGACAATATCATACTGGGCGGCGGTCTCAATCCCTTCCACACAGATGTTGACCCCAAGCGTACCCGCCAGCTCCGCCACCATTTTGACAAACGACTGGGAATAGGCGTCCTCCGCCAGCTCCTTCACAAAGCTCTGATCCACCTTGATCAGGTCGAAAGGGATCTCCCGGATATGGTTCAGGGAAGAATACCCTGTGCCGAAATCATCCAGCGCAATCTTGACCCCAAGCGCCTTGATCCGGTTGAGAATTTCCTTCATCCGCGCCATGTCGTTGATGGCAAGGCTCTCCGTGACTTCCAGAACCAGATTTCTGGGCCGGATTCCCGTCTCTTCTATAGTTTTTTCCACGATGTCCACAATATCGGTCTGCATCAGCTGTACCACGGACAAATTCACATTGACCCTGTAGTCCGGATAACCGCTTTCATTCCATTTATGACACTGGGTGCAGGCTTCCTTCAGCACATGGTTGCCGATGGGATTGATCAATCCGAGGTATTCTGCCAGCGGAATGAACTCTGCCGGAGGAATAAAGCCGAGCTTTACGCTGTTCCAGCGGATCAGCGCTTCCGCGCCCGCACATTCCGCCCCGGATGATATATCGACGATGGGCTGGTAATAAACCTCAAATTCCTCATAGCCGTCGGCGGTGGCGTCCCGCATATCGCGCTCCATGTCAAGCCGCCTGCCGGAAACCGCCTCCAATCCCTCCTGATAGCTGACGACACGGTTCTTTCCCCTTCTCTTCGCCTCGAGAAGGGCGATATCCGCCTTTTTTACCAGATCCGTCACGGTATCGCCGGCATCCGGGAAAATCGCCACGCCCATGCTCATGGTACAGTAATAGTCCGCGTCCCGCAGAAACCATGGTCTGGAGAAAACGGTTTTAATCTCCTCCACGATCCGGTCAAATTCCCCGTACCGGTCGGGCGGCACAACAATGACAAACTCGTCTCCGCCCATGCGGTAACAGTTGTCCTCAATTCCCGGAATCCGCTGCAGCGAATGGGAAATGGCCTTTAACAGCACATCGCCGTACTGATGTCCCAGTCCGTCGTTAATATGCTTAAAATCGTCAAGATCCATGTACAAAAGCGCGCCCGTCTGTCCCGACCTTCTGGCCTGATCCATCTGCCGCGCAAGATCTCTCTCGCAGCACATGCGGTTGTAAAGTCCGGTCAGGAAATCCGTGTACGCCTGCTGTTCGATCTTATGCTGATACTGTTTTTTATCGGAGATATCGTAGAGGGAATACAGGGTGGCGCGGGAGCCGTCCGTCCATACCACCTCTCCGCTCTTCAAGTCGTACCAACGGTTTTTCTGCACATGGTGGATCTCATAGACGCCGGTGTCCTGCCCCAGTTCCATGCCCCGTTCCAGCATGGAATCGAAACTGCCCGCGGCAAGTTCCTCCGCGAAAGTGTTCTTCAGCGGCCTGTTGGCGAACAGCGCTTTCCCCGTGACGCTGTCCTTTACATAAATGGAACATCCGGCGTTGTCAAGCACCATTTCCATCGTCCGAAAAGCGCCGTTCATCGTCTCCTGCTGCATTCTCCGCGTAAGAATGCTCTGCAGGATCCGCACGGCGTCCTCCGCATACATGGTTTCCTCCATGCTCCAGATATGACGCTTTCTGAAATTCAGGGACAGCATAATGCCGCCTTTGTTGTCCCGGCGGATGACCGGAAGCTGGATCAGCGCCTGCAGCTTCCATTCCTTCAGATATCTGCGCAGTCTGATATCGCCCGTGTCAGACGAAATGATCATGGGATTCTGGGTCCGAAGATAATACGGCACCGCCAGACGGCCCACCCTCTCATAGATGGAATGCTGTCCTTCCTTCAGCCACTCGCACAGCACATCCATGGCGTCCGTATCCGGATGGATCTGGTAAAGCTGGGCCGTGTCCACCTGAAGATGTCCGCCGACGAGTTTCAGCCATTTTTCCATGAGGACTTCCGTCTGTTCCTCATTGTCCAGCATCTGCACCAGTCCGGCAAGCGCCACGACATTTCTGTAACTGTCGCCGGTATTCTGCCCGGTCCCGCCGTCCGCGGCATCTTCCGGCTCCGGCCCAAAGCCGGTAAACTTGCCGGAGAGGAAATCGCTGCTTGCGTCCTGCAAAAGATCCAGACGGCTTGTCAGAAACGCCGCCATGGCTTCCCTGCCCGGCCGCGTCAGGAAGACCATCCAATAGAACAGCGTCTGCGCGCCCTGTCTCACAGCCACTGCCGCCACCTTGTTGCCGTCGGCATCCAGATCCTCTATGGCAACGTCCTCCAGCGAATCCCCCCACACCCGTTCCAAAGCGACATTTACCTGAGGAAGATTCATCATCTCCTGTATACGCCGGATCTGCTCTCTGCTCCCGGAGATTTCCGTAATCCTCTGCCCGCGGCTGTCCAGACAATAGACGCACATTCTGGTCGTCAGGCTGAAGTTCTGCTGAAAGCGCTGCAGTTCTTTGTAATCGATCTCTTTACTGGATTTATCCCGCACCATAAATCCTCCGTCATTTCCTACTCATCCACACTGTAGTTCGGAGCTTCCTTGGTGATATGAATGTCATGAGGATGGCTCTCTTTCAGGGATGCTGCGGAAATCTTCACAAACTTTCCGTTGTCCTTCAGTTCCTGAATGTTGTGAGCGCCGCAGTAACCCATGCCGGAGCGCAGGCCGCCGATCAGCTGGAATACCGTGTCTTCCACATTTCCCTTGTATGCCACGCGCCCTTCCACGCCCTCCGGGACAAGTTTCTTCGCGTTCTCCTGGAAATACCGGTCCCTGCTGCCGTTTTCCATGGCCGCAATGGATCCCATTCCCCGGTACACCTTATATTTCCTTCCCTGGAACAGCTCGTACTCTCCGGGGCTTTCTTCACAGCCGGCAAACATGCTGCCCATCATGCAGACGCTTCCGCCCGCCGCCAGAGCCTTGGTGATGTCGCCGGAATACTTGATTCCTCCGTCGGCAATGATGGGGATCCCGTATTCCTTCGCCACGCTGTAGCAGTCCATGATCGCCGTGATCTGGGGTACGCCGATCCCCGCCACAACGCGCGTGGTGCAGATGGAGCCGGGTCCGATCCCCACCTTGACCGCATCGGCGCCGTTCTCGATCAGGTCCCTGGTGGCCTGCGCCGTTGCGACATTTCCTGCCACCACCTGCAGGTCCGGATACTTTTCCTTGATCATCCGCAGACAGTTCAGCACGTTCTGGGAATGACCGTGGGCGCTGTCAAGCACTACCACGTCCACCTTCGCTTCCACCAGCGCCGCCACCCTGTCCAGAACGTTCGCCGTGATGCCTACGCCGGCCCCGCAGAGCAGCCGTCCCTGACTGTCCTTTGCCGCAAGGGGATACTTGATGGTCTTTTCAATATCCTTGATGGTGATAAGCCCTTTCAAGTTAAATTCGTCGTCCACAATGGGAAGCTTCTCTTTTCTGGCGGCCGCCAGGATCTTCTTCGCCTCCTCAAGAGTTATGCCCTCGTGGGCCGTGATCAGGTTTTCGCTGGTCATGGACTCCTTGATCTTCTTGCTGAAATCCGTCTCGAATTTCAGATCCCGGTTGGTGATGATCCCCACCAGCTTTCTGCCTTCGGTAATGGGGACGCCGGAGATACGAAATTTTCCCATCAGAGCGTCCGCATCCCCCAGCGTATGTTCCGGAGTCAGCGAAAACGGATCCGTGATCACGCCGTTCTCGGAGCGCTTTACCTTGTCCACCTCTTCGGCCTGCGCCTCGACAGACATGTTTTTGTGAATGATGCCGATGCCGCCCTGCCTGGCCATTGCGATCGCCATGCGGTGTTCCGTGACGGTATCCATTCCCGCGCTCATCATAGGAATGTTCAGCCTGATCTTCTTTGTCAGCCAGGTTGTAAGATCCACCTGATTGGGCACCACCTGCGAATATGCAGGCACCAGCAGAACGTCGTCAAATGTAATGCCTTCTCCGATAATCTGTCCCATTTTCCATCCTCCTGTATGTATTTGTATGAGAAGAATCTGATAACCCCGGAAGAAAATTTCCGGGGTTATGGATATTTCAAATGAGTGTACCAGAGTTTTCACCCTCTGTCAACACCTGTTTTCCTATTCTGAAAACACCTTCCTTGGCGCGGCGTTTTTCATGATCTTGATCAGTTCCGGGGAGGGGCTTAAAATGATCTTTTCTCCTCCCTCATAGAACATGGTGTAACGCAGGTCGGGCTGAAGTCTCCGGCCAACGCTGTAATCCTTTATCCTGACCTTCCGATTCCTGTATTCGTCCAGATGGTGGCTTTGTACGGGGGCAAGAATCTCCATTCTCTCCAGCGTAAAGGTGCGCAGCCGTTTCCTCCGTGATTTCGCCATGATCTTATCCACCGTCAGTTCCTTGTCCAGATACAGGTACTCGTATTCCACATCGGTAAACAGATTCAGCAGATAAGCCCCGCCGGCCAGCAGCAGCATGCCCAGAAATCCGATGAAATCCACCGCGAAAAGAGAATAAAGGCCGCTGGCAGCCGCCAGTGCGATCAGCACATACTTTAACAGTCTGGCTGTCAGGGACGTCTTCGCCTTCACCAGACATTCCACATAAGCGTCGCTCATAATTTCCTCCGTTCAGACGTTCTCCGCCTCAAAATAACCGTACCATAATGATATACCATCTCGGCCCAAGTTGCAAGGCAACTTTTCCCAAAAGCATCCCCTTTTTATTCTTTTTTTAGAAACTTATCCCGCGCCCTTCATTGACAAAGAATCCGTCCGGATTTATAGTAAGAGGGCGGAAGGGCGGACACTCCGCTGAAAGCGCATCATAAACATCACAGCCGGCTCCCGCCGGCGCGAAGGGTGGTATCAGAATGCCTTTAATGGACGAATTCCGGGAAGAGCGGCAGGCGATCCGGCAGAAAAGCCTGAAGGAAAAGCTTTCCTATTTTTTTGATTATTATAAATGGCACACGGTGGCGGTGATCACGCTTGTGGCCGTCGTCATTTCTCTGACGGTCCACCTGATCAACCGAAAGGACTGCGCCCTGTATGTGTGTCTGCTGAACACGGCGGAGATTGAACAGACGGAGCCGTACAGACAGCAGTTTGAAGAATACGCCGGAATCGACCGTTCGGAATACGAAGCCGTCTTCGACACAAGCATGTTTATCCAGCTTGGCGGAAGGGATCAGATGACGGCGACTTCGTATCAGAAAATGACGGTTTATACCGCCGCCGGCGATCTCGACGTGCTGATCTGCGCTCCCGATATCACGGAATTTTATGTGGGAAGAGGAATCTTCTGCGATCTGCGCGACATTTTGTCTCCGGAACAGACGGCTTTGTACGAATCCCGCTTTTTCTATGTGGACCGGCCTGTTCTGGAGGAAATACAGGAAGCCAGGGATAAGGGGGAAGACTACAATCCTGTTTTCTCCGACCCGGGAAACCCGGAGGCCATGGAGGATCCCATACCGGTGGGAATCCGCCTGGACGACTGCGGGCGGCTGAAGGACAGCATCCTGTTCAACGACGACACACAGGTGCTTTCCGTCATCTCCAATTCCTCCAGAATCGACACGGCGCTGAAATTTATCGACTATGTCTTACAGGAGCCGTGATCACAGCAGTTCCTTAAGCAGCCTGTTGACGCTGCCCGGATCGGCTTTCCCCTTCATGGCCTTCATGGTCTGACCCACAAGAAAGCCGATGGCCTTTTCCTTTCCGTTTCGGTAGTCCTGAACGGACTGGGGATTTGCGGCGATGACCTCCTCCACGGTTCTGCGCAGCGCGCCTTCGTCGCTTACCGTCGTAAGCCCTTTTTCTTCCACATACCGTCTCGGATCAATATCCTCCTCAAACATGACCCCGAACACTTCTTTTGCCACTGTGGAATTGACGGCCTTTTCCTCCGTAAGCGCGATGAGAGCGGCCAGATGCTCCGGCGAGAACCGGATATCCTCCGGATCCATCTCCTTTTCCTTCAGCAGGCGCAGCGTCTCCCCCATCAGCCAGTTGGAAACCTTCTTGGGCTGCGCGCCCAGAGATACGGTGGCTTCAAACAGATCGGCCAGGTGCTTGGAACCTGTGATGATCTCGATGTCGTACTCGGGAATCTCAAATTCCTCCCGGTAGCGCTTCATCTTTTCGGTGCGCAGTTCCGGCTGTCTTGCGCGGATTTCCTCCAGAAATTCCCTGCTGATGAAAATCGGCGTAAGATCGGGATCCGGAAAATAGCGGTAATCCTGCGCGTCTTCCTTTGAACGCATCGGGTAGGAAGTCTCTTTCGCATCGTCCCATCTTCTGGTTTCCTGCACCACGTTTTCACCGGACTCCAGCAGATCGATCTGACGGTTTTTTTCTCCTTCTATAGCCCTGGCGATGGCCCGGAAGGAGTTCAGGTTCTTCATCTCCGTGCGGGTGCCGAAAGCCGTCTCGCCCTTTTCCCGGACGGAAAGATTCACGTCCGCACGCATGGAACCTTCCTGCAGCTTGCAGTCGCTGGCTCCCAGATACTGAATGATCAGCCGCAGCTTTTCCAGATAGGAGATGACTTCGTCCGCATTTCTCATATCCGGCTCGGACACGATCTCGATCAGGGGTACGCCGGAGCGGTTGTAATCTACCAGAGTACGGTCCTCCCATTCGTCGTGAATGAGCTTCCCGGCGTCTTCCTCCATGTGGATCTCATGAATGCCGATCTTCTTTTGTCCCTGGGGCGTATCGATCTCCACCCATCCGTCTCTGCAGATAGGAAGATAGAGCTGCGAGATCTGATAATTCTGCGGGTTGTCGGGATAAAAGTAATTTTTTCTGTCAAATTTACAGCATTCCGTGATCCGGCAGTTTGACGCCAGCCCCACGGCGACGGCGTATTCCAGCACCTTTTTGTTCAGCACGGGAAGCGAACCCGGCATGCCGGTACAGACCGGACAGGTATGAGAATTGGGGCTTCCTCCGAACGCGGTGGAACAGCCGCAGAATATCTTGGTCCTGGTGGCCAGCTCCACATGCACTTCCAGACCGATGACGGTTTCATATTCCCTGGACATAACTTCCTCACTTTCCGCCCTGAAACTCAGGGAAACTGTCTGCAGACACTCTTCCGGTTTTCCGTCAGGATCCCGAAACCGAGAGCTGTTCATAAGTGTAAGCGGCCTGAATCAGCTTTTTTTCCTGGAAACAGTCTCCGATCAGCTGAAGCCCAATGGGCAGTCCCCTGCCGTCTTCGCCGCAGGGCACGCAGACAGCGGGCAGTCCGGCCAGATTTACGGAGATAGTATAAATATCTCCGAGATACATTTTGACGGGATCCAGAAGGCTCTTTCCCAGCTCGGGCGCCGTGGTGGGCGCCGCGGGACACAGGATACAGTCATAGTCTGCGAAGGCATCGTCAAATGCCTTTTTTATCATGGCCTTTACGCGAAGCGCCTTCAGATAATAGGCGTCGTAATAGCCTGAACTGAGCACAAAGCTGCCCAGCAGAATCCTGCGCTTGACCTCCGGTCCAAAGCCCTGGGAACGTGTCTTCTTATACATCTGGTGAAGCCCCTCCGCTTTCGCCCGGAACCCGTACTTAATGCCGTCGAACCGCTCCAGATTGGAACTGGCCTCCGCGGAGGCAATGGTATAATAGGCGGGGACGGCGTAATCCACCAGACTTAAGTCGAACTCCTCCACAACCGCCCCGTTTTTCTCCAAAAGCGCCGCCGCCTTCAGGACCGCCGCCTTCACCTCCGGATTCAGCCCCTCCCCGAAATAGTCCCTTGGAATGCCGATCCGCATTCCGGTTACGTCCTTTACAAGCGCGGAGGTAAAATCCGTGTCGCTTCTGGCCACGGAGGTGGAATCCTTTTTATCATGAGACGAGATAGTCTCCAGGATCACGGCGCAGTCCTCCACAGTCCTGCAGAGGGGGCCGATCTGGTCCAGGGAGGAACCGTACGCCACCAGTCCGTACCGCGACACGGTCCCGTAAGTCGGCTTCATCCCAACCACGCCGCAGAAGGAAGCGGGCTGCCGAATGGAGCCGCCCGTGTCCGACCCAAGCGCGAAAAAACATTCTCCCGCCGCCACCGCAGCCGCCGAGCCGCCGGAGGAACCGCCCGGCACATGTTTCGGATTTCTGGGGTTTCTGGTAACGCCATACGCGGAGGTCTCCGTGGTGGAGCCCATGGCGAACTCGTCCATATTTGTCTTTCCGATCAGCACGGCTCCCGCCCTCTCCAGATTGAGCACCGCCTCGGCGGAAAAAGTCGGCACAAAATTTTCCAGGATTCTGGACGCGCAGGTGGTAAGGATCCCTTCCGTACAGAGATTGTCCTTTACGGCCACGGGCACGCCGGCCAGCGGCCCTGTCAGCTCCCCGGCTTCTATTTTTTTCTGGACCTCTTTCGCTCTGCCAAGAGCGCCGTCTCTGTCCACCGTCACATAACAGTGATACAGTTCCTCCGTCTGCTCAATTTTATCCAGCACGGCCTGCATGGCTTCCACGGCCGTGGTCTTTCCTTCTTTGATGGCTGTTCCAAGTTCCACAGCCGAAAGGGCTAACAACTCCATCGCTGCCTCGTTTCTGTGCGGTCTTTTCATTTTTGGAAGCAGGCGCCGCACATGCCTGCGTTTTCGATTTCCTCAGTCAAAGGTTCTCGGCACGACGAACATGGAATCCTTTTCCTCCGGCGCGTTCTTCAGCGTATCCGCGCTTCCGTCTCCGTTCGTGACCTCATCTTCCCGGAACACATTCCGCACCGGAAATACATGGGACATGGGCTCTACGCCCGAAGTGTCCAGCTCGTTCAGCCTGTCGATATAATCCAGCATCCTGCCCATATCCTGCTTTGCCTGCTCCCTCTCTGCGTCGGAGAGCTCCAGTTTGGCAAGAATCGCCGCATAGTCTATTGTTTCGTCCGTGATGGTATGAGACATTTTCCGTTCCTTTCCTCAAAGCTTCCGTCCTCAGTCTCGGACTTTGATATGCACTTCCCGCAGCTGCTGCTCTGTCACCTCGCCGGGCGCGCTGCACATGAGATCCTGACCGGATCCGCTCATGGGGAAGGCGATGACTTCCCGGATGTTTTCCTCTCCCCGCAGCAGCATCAGCATTCTGTCCACGCCGGGAGCCATGCCCGCATGGGGCGGCGCGCCGAACTGAAATGCCTGATACAGCGCCCCGAATTTCGCCTTCAGCGTCGCTTCGTCATAGCCCGCAATGGCGAACGCCTTCACCATGATGTTCATGTCATGGTTCCGCACGGCGCCGGAGGACAGCTCTACGCCGTTGCAGACGATGTCGTACTGGTATGCCAGGATATCCAGCGGGTCCTTTGTTTCCAGAGCTTCCAGGCCACCCTGGGGCATGGAGAAGGGGTTGTGGGTAAACACCGGTTTCTTTGTGTCGGGATCCAGCTCATACATGGGGAAATCGTTCACATAGCAGAAACGGAACGCATTCTTCTCCACAAGTCCCAGTTTTTCGCCCAGCTCCGTGCGCAGTCTCCCCGCGTAATAGTTCGCCCTTTCCTCCCTGTCCGCGATAAAGAAGATGGTGTCCCCCGGCTTAAGGTCCGCCTCTTTTTGAAGTACGCCCTTTAATTCCCCGGGAATAAATTTATCAATGGGCCCCTTGTAGGAAAGGTCTTCCGCCACCTCCAGGTAGCCCAGCCCTCCCATACCCATGGAGGTTGCAAACTGCAGCAGCTTTTCATGGAAGCCCTTGCTCATGTCCGCGTGAACCCTGATCGCCCTGACGGTACGGCCCAGAAACGGTTTAAAGGTGCATTTGCTGAAAAAATCGGTGAGGTCCATGATCCTTAACGGATTCCGAAGATCCGGCTTGTCGGTTCCGAACTCCAGCATAGCCTGTCTGTAGCTGATAACGGGATAGGGCGTCTGCGTCACCGCCGCGCCATCCGGCGCGAATTTTTCAAAAGCTGCGGAGAGCACCTCTTCTCCTACCCGGAACACATCCTCCTGCGTGGCGAAGCTCATCTCAAAGTCAAGCTGATAAAACTCTCCCGGCGAACGGTCGGCTCTCGCATCCTCGTCGCGGAAACAGGGGGCGATCTGAAAATATCTGTCGATGCCGGAAGCCATCAAAAGCTGTTTATACTGCTGGGGCGCCTGGGGCAGCGCATAAAATTTGCCCTTAAAACGTCTCGACGGCACGATATAATCTCTTGCGCCTTCCGGAGAGGACGCGCAAAGAATGGGCGTCTGGATCTCCACAAACCCCATCTCCGTCATCTTTTCGCGCAGAAACGCAATGACCCGGGATCGGAACAGGATATTGTCGCGCACCTTCGCGTTCCGCAGATCCAGGTAACGGTAGATGAGCCGTACTTCCTCCCTGGTCTCCTTTGACGTCATAATCTCGAACGGCAGCTGCTGGTACACCTTTCCCAGCACCGTAATCTCCTGCGCTTCCAGTTCTATCGTTCCCGTAAGCAGCCTCGGGTTATAGGTGTCCTCGTCCCGCTTCTCCACGGGGCCAAGAATGCTGACGCAGGTTTCTCTGGTGAGGCCCTTTAACAGGGCGGTGTTGCGCAGCACGACCTGCAGCACACCGTACATATCCCTCAGATCGACAAAAGAGACGCCGCCGTGGTCACGGATATTCTCCACCCATCCTGCTACCCGCAGCGTCTTTCCAATATGCTGTTCCCCAATATCTTTGATGGTCAGGTCTCTGTAACGGTTTTTGACTTCCATATTTTTCCTTTCCGCCGCCCGAGGCGGCTTTGCGGTCACGTCATACGTCTTCTGCCGGCTTCCCGTGCCCAAAAGAGCGCCTGCGCGGCAGGACGCTGTCCGGGCAGGCCGCGCTCATACCGGGCGCACAATGAAAACGTCCCGGAATACAGTCTCCTGTATTCCGGGACGAATAATTTCCATTATCCGCGGTACCACCCGCATTGAGCAGCCGTTCCTTCCAGCAAAGGCATCCCCGGCCGTTCCTCTCCTGCACTTAACGCGTGCACACGTGCCGTCCTAGCGCCTGCAGCGTTCAGGCGGCCTGCTCCGGAGCGTTCCCTTTGCCGTTTCCCGCTGACGGCGCTTTCAGTCGGTGACGCCGTCTTCCTGTCGCATTCCCCGGCAAGAGTCTCCTTCTCCGCATTTGCTGATTCGTGAGTTATCCTACCACACTTTATTTGATTTTGCAAGCCGATTTTTATAAAATTATGATTCCCGATTTTTATGAAAATATGCTGGCGGACACTCTGCTCTTACAGCTTCAGGGTTTTGATCCTGTCCACGGCTTCCACCGTATTTTCATAGCTGCCGAACGCCGTGAGTCTGAAATATCCCTCGCCGCTGGGGCCGAAGCCGGAGCCGGGCGTCCCGACCACATTCACGTTTTCCAGCAGCGTGTCGAAAAACTCCCAGCTGGTCATGTTTCCGGGGGTCTTAAGCCAGATATAAGGCGCGTTTACGCCGCCGGAAACGGTAAACCCGGCTTCCTTCAGGCCATTGTAAATATAACTTGCGTTCTTCATGTAGTAAGCGACCTGTTGTTTCAGCTGTTCCTTTCCGGCTTCGGAATACACGGCTTCGCCCGCTCTCTGCACGATGTAGGGAGCCCCGTTGTACTTTGTGCCGTGCCGTCTTGCCCACAGGCTGTGCAGCATCACGTCGCCGCATTTCAGTTCTTTGGGAATCACGGTAAAGCCCAGGCGCACGCCGGTAAAGCCTGCGTTCTTGGAGAACGACCGCAGTTCGATGGCGCAGGTCTGCGCTCCCTGGCACTCGTAAATGCTGTGGGGCACATCCGCATCGGAAATATAAGCCTCATAAGCCGCGTCATAAATGATCACGGCCCCCACCCTGTTCGCGTAATCCACCCATTCCTGGAGCTGTGCCTTCGTCACGGTTGCGCCGGTGGGATTGTTGGGGAAGCACAGATAGATCAGATCCGGCGTCTCTTTCGGCAGCTCCGGCGCAAACCCGTTGGCCGCCGTACATGGCATATAGATCACATCGCTCCATGTCTCCGTATTTTTATCGTAGGTTCCGGTCCTTCCCGCCATCACGTTGGAATCCACATAGACGGGATAAACGGGATCACAGACCGCGATCCTGTTGTCCAGGCCAAAGATTTCCTGAATATTGCTGGAGTCACACTTCGCCCCGTCGGACACAAAGATCTCGTCCGGAGAGATATCGCATCCCCGGGCCCTGTAATCGTTCTCTGCGATGGCGTCTCTCAAAAATTCATATCCCAGATCGGGCGCGTATCCGTGAAAGGTCTCCGCATGGCCCATCTCATCCACCGCGCTGTGAAGCGCTTCGATAATGGCAGGGGCCAGCGGCTGGGTCACGTCGCCGATCCCAAGGCGGATGATCTTTTTATCCGGATGCGCCGCACTGTACGCGTTCACCTTTTTGCCGATGGTAGAAAACAGATAGCTTCCGGGAAGCTTCAGATAATTTTCGTTCAGTTTAAACATATTTTCCTCTCTTTTTCCGGCCGCTTAAGATATCGTGCCTTCAAACACCGTAGTCGCCGGGCCCGTCATATAGATCAGATCGGATGCCCGATCCCACTCTATGAACAGTTCCCCTCCCAACAGTTTAACCGTTACAGAAAGATCTGTCAAATCATTTAAAACACAGGCCGTCACCGCCGCGCAGCACCCCGTGCCGCAGGCCAGCGTCTCACCGGTTCCCCGCTCCCAGACCCGCATGAAGACGGTATTGCGGTCAAGGATCTCCACGAACTCCGTGTTGACGCGGTTCGGAAAACGCTCATGCTTCTCAAACAACGGACCGATCCGCTCCAGCTCCAGCCCTGCCACATCCTTTCCGAAGATCACGGCATGCGGATTTCCCATAGATACGCACGTCATGCGATATTCTCTCCCGTCTACGCAGATCGGTTCGTCCACGACCCTGTCTCCGGCCGCATTCACGGGGATCTTTGACGGCTCCAGAACAGGGCTTCCCATGTTGACGCGCACTTTCGTCACGCAGCCGCGGCTCTGCCCCGCGCCTTCCGGCCGTTCCACCTTAAGATCCAGATGCTTCACCTTGCCGGCGCTGACAACGGTAATGTGCTCCCGGTCCGTCAGGCCCTTATCATAAACAAACTTACCCACACAGCGGATTCCGTTGCCGCACATCTCCGCGCGGGAACCGTCCGCATTATACATCTCCATCTCAAAGTCGGCTTCCTGCGCCGGATTAATAAAGATCAGTCCGTCCCCTCCGATTCCGAAATGCCTGTCGCTGAGCCGTCTCGCCAGCTCGCTTTTTCGCTCCGGAGCAATTTTTTCCTCAAAACCGTTCACGTAAATATAGTCGTTTCCGCAGCCTTCCATCTTGGTAAACTTCATTTCCCATCCTCCATGTTTCCGCCTTTTTCCCATTCCTGCCCTTCCGGGCACAGCGCCGCCGTCTTCCTCCCCGCCCGCGGTTTCCGCTATCCGCTGGAACAGCCTCCAGGGCAGAGGAAGGCTATCATCAGACAAAGTATTTTTCCTGTTCATCCTGATCGCCATTTTCTCTGGCGTCATCTCGTAAGGCTTTTCCCGTGATCGGCATGCGGGGATCGCTCTGTGAACGGCAGCCGTTTTACAAAGGCATCCTCCAGCCGCTCCGTTTTATTCTTTCATCATCGACAGCACCATCAGTGCGGTCTCCCCAAGATTCGTGCCGCTGTCCATACTGCATTTCTGGAGATAACGGTGCGCTTCCTCCTCCGACATATGGTTTCTGTCCATCAGCAGTTCCTTCGCCTCCCTGATGGCGTCCGCCTCCTTCTCGCTTCGAAGCCGCGGCTGCTGCCTGGCCTTCCGTTTTCTCCTGTCGATTCCTTCCTCCAGCATCGCCACCGTGCTCACCAGTTCGTGAACCTTCAGCGGCATGGTAAGACACACGATTCCCTCGCCTGCGCACTGGCTCAGAAAACGGTCCGAAGCCATCAGCAGCATTTCAAAACCCTGGGGAAGAAATTCCAGCAGCTGAGAGTACACCATATCCGTCAGCTTATAACTGCATATAACGATACCGTCATTCAGACCGTCGGCCTGACTGACGGCCTGGGCGCCGGTAGTGCAGATGCCCGCCACCTGAAAACCGTTTCTCACGAGGACGTTTTTCAGACCTTTCGCATCGTCCAGCCTTGGCAGCGCTACGATTATGTTTGTCAAACGCCCACCTCCTCTTCCAATCTGTTACAGGAACAGGAGGCGACTAATATCGGTACAGATACTCCTGAATCTCCCACTCGGAAACGTTGGCGCGGTAACTCTGCCATTCGGCCTCCTTGGCGGAAATATAGTTTTCCGAGATGTGTTTTCCAAGGACATCCAGAATCAGAGGATCCTTTTTCAGCTCGTCCAGAGCGTCGATGAGCGTTCCGGGAAGGCACTCAATGTTCAGAGCACGCCGCTCTTCTTCTTTCATGGTATAAATATTGCAGTCCACGCTTTTCGGCGGCTGTATTTTGTTCACAATCCCGTCCAGTCCCGCTTTCAGGCAGACCGCCAGAGTGAGATAGGGATTTGCCGCGGAATCGGGGCTCCTGAGTTCTATTCTGGTACCGGAACCGACCTCAGCCGGGATCCGGATGAGAGGGCTTCTGTTCGTGGCGCTCCACGCGATATATACGGGCGCTGCGAAGCCCGGCACCAGCCGTTTATAGGAATTTACCAGCGGATTTGTGACAGCCGCCATTCCTTTGATATGCTTCATGATGCCGCCGATAAAATAATATGCTTCCCGGCTCAGTCCGTTCGGATCGCTCCGGTCCGCGAATATGTTTGTTCCGTCCTTGTGAAGGGACATGTTGATATGCATGCCGGAACCGTTTACTCCCACCTTGGGCTTCGGCATAAAGGTGGCGTGAAGCCCGTGGCGCCTTGCGATCGTCCTCGCCGCCAGCTTAAAGGTCATGATATTGTCCGCGGTGGCCAGCGCCTCGTCATAGCGGAAATCAATCTCATGCTGCACCGGCGCCATCTCATGGTGGGACGCCTCGATGATCATTCCCATTTCCTCAAGGACCATGACGATATCGCGTCTCGCGTTCTCTCCCCCGTCCAGAGGGCCGATATCAAAATAGCTGGCCTGTTCGCTTGTGTTTGTGGTGGGCATGGCGTTCTCATCCGTCTGAAAAAGGAAGAACTCGCACTCCGGTCCTACCTCGAAGGTGTATCCCAGTTCTCCGGCGTCGGCAATCGCCTTTTTCAGAACAAGCCTGGAATCCCCCGCAAAGGGCCTGCCGTCGGGATGGTGCACATCACACAGCATTCTCGCCACTTTCCCCTGCTGAGGTCTCCACGGCAGGATAGCAAAGGTAGCCGGATCCGGGTAAAGACACATGTCGGATTCCTCAATACTGACAAACCCGTCTATCGCCGACCCGTCGAACATGCACTTGTTATCCAGCGCCTTCTCCAGCTGATTAGCCGTAACCGCAATGTTTTTCAGGTTGCCGAACATGTCGGTGAACTGCAGCCTGATAAATTCCACATCCTCTTCCTTCACAATCCTCAGAATATCGTCTCTCGTATAATTGTTCATGTGGTAAACCTCCGTTTCCGCTATCCGGCGCCTGCGTGCGCGCAGGCACCGTCTTTCCCCCTCATGAGACGCCCTCGTTTCCGTTTCCATGATAACAACCGCCGGCGCCCCTTGTCAATGGCATATTATTACGTCGGCCCACATATTTATTATAAAGAAAAATGTCCGGAAAGGGTTAAAAGGAAACAGGGATGAGTGCGAAAACAAAAATCGTTGTACTCCACATGAAAGAGCTGATCTATACCGGTATTTTTGCCGTCCTGGGCATCCTGTTCGTGATCCTGCTGGCAGTGATGTTCCTCCCTGACAGAAAAGAGAAACCGGCGCCGGATGAGGATGCTGTGAGCACAGCCGCGGATTCCCTCTACACGCCCGGTATTTACACCACCCAGCTGGTGCTGGGAAGCCAGGCGATCGACGTGGAGGTCATTGTGGACGAAGACACCATCACCTCCATACGCATGGTGAATCTCAACGACGCCGTGACAACGATGTACCCGCTGCTGGAGCCCACGTTCGATTCCATCTGCAGACAGGTATATGAACGGCAGTCTCTGGATCAGGTTACATACACTTCCGAGAGCAAGTATACCTCTCTGGTCCTGCTGGAAGCCATCCGGAATTCCCTGAACAAGGCTTCCGCTTCACCGTCTCCCTCCGCCAGTCCCTCTGGCAGATAAAACAGCGGCAAAAAATCTGACAGGATTTAAGGCATAAATGCGCCCGCGGGTCTTATCGGCGCATTTATGCCTTTCTGCCGCGGATCTGGGGTTCATCCCCGTCCTTCGCTCTCCTCCGGTCTCTCAGACAGGGCCAGCCAGAGATCGGCGCAGGCATCCGACGGCATTCTCAGATCCCCTCTGGGGGACAGAGCCACCGTTCCCACTTTCGGGCCGTCCGGCAGGCAGGAACGCTTGTACTGCTGGCTGAAAAATCTCTCATAAAATACTTTCAGCCATTTCCGGATCGTTTCCCTGTCATAAATTCCCTGAAAAGCCAACGCCGCCACCCTGTATACCTTGTCGGGCGGAAAACCGCAGCGGAGCATATAATACAGAAAGAAATCATGAAGCTCATAAGGTCCCACCAGTTCCTCCGTTTTCTGTGCGGGCTCCCCGTCGCGGGGCGGAAGAAGCTCCGGACTTACCGGCGTGTCCAGCACATCCTCCAAAATCTCTTTCAGTTCCCTGTCGGCGCAGGTATCCGCGCAGAAACGAACCAGATGACGCACAAGGGTTTTCGGCACTCCCGCATTGACACCGTACATGGACATGTGGTCCCCGTTATAGGTTGTCCAGCCCAGAGCGAGCTCGGACATGTCGCCGGTACCGATTACAAGGCCGTTTCTCTGATTGGCAAGATCCATAAGCACCTGGGTCCGTTCTCTGGCCTGGCCGTTCTCGTATGTCACGTCATGATGTTCGGCGCTCTGGCCGATATCGGAAAAATGCCTGATCACGGCGTCTCTGATGTCGATCTTCAGCAGATCGGCTCCCACCTTTTCCGCCAGCCTGCAGGCATTGCCAAAGGTGCGGTCCGTCGTTCCGAAACAGGGCATCGTAACGGCAAGGATCCCCCTTCTGTCAAGGTTCATCCGGTCAAACGCCCCGACTGTCACCAAAAGGGCAAGGGTGGAGTCCAGTCCGCCGGAAAGACCTGTCACCGCCGTGCGGCAGCCCGTGTATTCCAGCCGTTTTTTCAGTCCCTGAGTCTGAATGGATAAAATTTCCTCACAGCGTCCTTTACGCTTTTCTTCCTCCGCCGGCACAAAAGGCGTGCCGCCAAACTTTCTCTCCAACTTCGTCTCCCCGAAATTCAGGCAAAACGATGTTGCCGCGTAAGTCTGGCCGTCTTCCCTGCCGCCGAAGGTTCCCATGCGCCTTCTCTCATGAAGCAGTCTCTGGACGTCCAGATCCGCAAAAACCTCGCCGCACTGAAACCGCTTCCCCTGTGCCAGCACGACGCCGTTCTCCGCGATCAGATTATGGCCGCCGAACACCAGATCCTGCGTGGACTCTCCCTCTCCCGCGGAGACATAAACATACCCGCAGAGCAGGCGGGCGCTGGCGGATTTCACCAGCATCTCCCGATATTCGTCCTTTCCCACCGTCTCGCTGGAAGCGGAAAGATTTACGAGAACCGTCGCACCGTGCAGAGCGTGGGAAATGCCCGGAGACTGCGCCACCCACAGATCCTCGCAGATCTCGCACCCCACGACGAATCCCGGCACATTCCGGCAGACAAACAGCTGATCCGTGCCGAAAGGCACCTCCCAATCTCCCAGCGGGAAAGGAACGGTCTGTCTGTTTCCGCCGGCGAAGTAACGGTCCTCATAAAATTCCCCGTAGGCGGGAATGTTGACTTTCGGCACAATTCCCAGCACCCTGCCGTCCTGAATGGCGGCAGCCGCATTGTAAATCTTTCCATCCCGCTCCAGCGGCAGCCCCACCATCACCAGAGCGTCCCTTCCGGCAGACGCTTCCGCGACCCGGATCAGCTGGCGTTTTGCCTCGTCCAGCAGGCAGGACTGCAGGAACAGATCGCCGCAGGTATATCCTGTCAGGCCAAGCTCCGGGAACACGATCAGCTTTGCTCCCCTGTCGCCTGCCTGCGCCATCAGCCTGCAGATCTCCCCCGCGTTGTACGCGGGATCCGCCACCCTAACCTTTGGCGTCACCGCCGCCACCTTTATAAAACCGTGCCGCATATCGTTTCCTCTCTTCTCGTCCGCCGCGTCCCCGCTCAGAAGTTTTCCCGGCACAGCTGTCTGAGTCTGTCCACGCCGAACGTATAATGCGCGCCGCAAAAGCTGCAGTTTACCTCTGTCTCTTTTCCTTCTTCGATCATGGAACGCAGTTCCTTTTCGCCCAGACTGATCAGGACCTTTTCCACCTTTTCCCGGCTGCAGTCGCAGGAAAACGCCGCCGGCACGGTATCGGTCGCCCGAAACGACAGTCCCTCCAGCAGAAAATCCAGCATCTGCTCCGGCGTATTCCCCGCATCCAGCATGGTTGTCACGGACGAAAAGCCCTGCAGGTTCCTCTCCAGTCTGTCGATGACGCTCTCCTCGGCAAAGGGCATCAGCTGCAGAATGAAACCTCCCGCCTGCCTTACGGTATTGCTGCGTTCCATGAGGACACCCAGCCCCACGGAGGACGGCACCTGCTCCGAAACGGTAAAATAATACGTCAGATCCTCCGCGATCTCCCCCGTCTGAAGCAGCGTCTGTCCCACATAAGGCTCCTTCATTCCCAGATCCCTGACAACGCTCAAGGTACCCTTTCCCACTGCTCCGCCCACATCCAGCTTTCCCGCCGCGTTTGCCGGAAGCAGCACATCCGGCACTATGGGATAACCCTTTACGTTTCCGTGGGCGTCCGCCGTCACCGTCAGGCCCTTTACCGGGCCGTCTCCTTTCACCTTCAGCGTCAGCAGATCTCCTTCTCCCTTCAGCATGCCTCCCATCATGACCCCGGCGCTCAGAAGCCTTCCCAGCGCCGCCGTGACCACAGGGCTGGTATTATGGGCCGCTCTCGCCCTTTCCACCACGCCTTTCGTCGTACATGCGAAGGCTCTGATCTGGGCGTCCGCCGCCGTTCCTCTTACCATATAGTCTTCCATATTTTCCTCATTTCCATTCCGTCGGAATGATCTCACCGCGTCTTTCCGTGCTCTCCCGCTACAACGCGGATCCTTCCGCTCTTCGGCTCAACGGGCCCCAGAGTATCCGCGTCGCGCGCCTCCAGAAAAACCATTCCGGCCCGCTCCAGAAGCTCCGTCATCTGCTCCAGCGTATATCCTCTCTGCCTGTGCACTTCGCAGAACCTGCGGAAGAGATCTTTCTCTTTCCTCACAAAAACAGTCAGGTCATATTCGTTCAAACCGGTTTCGGCATCATAATAATTTTCCCAGATAAAGCTGCAGTCCTCCCGGCTTTCCGCGATAGTGGCGTCCCCTATGATCTCCCGGTACTTGTAATCCGTATTGAAATCAAAAATAAAGATCCCGCCCGGGAACAGGTAATTGTTCACCAGGGAAAAAACCTGCAGCAGCTCTTCCTCTTTCAGGATATAGTTCAGAGAGTCGCAGACGCTGTATACCGTCCCGACGGTACTGTACAACTCCAGCTTTCTCATATCCTGCCGCAGATACAGAATGCCGGAACCGCTTTTTTCTCTTTTTTCCATTGCGACGTTCAGCATGTCTTCCGACAGATCCACGCCGAGCACGTCATACCCCAGCGCGTACATCAGCTCCGCCATTGTTCCCGTTCCGCATCCCAGATCCAGCACCTGATCCCGCTCGGATTCCAACGCCCCCTTCGCACCGCGCTCCGGCCGCGAGACCCCGTATGTTCCGATCAGGGTATCCAGTATACGGCTCCACTGCTCATAAGGGACATTATCCATCAGCTCGTCGTAGACATCAGCGAACCCGCCGTACATCTCCACGCGTCTCACCTCTTCTCTCAGGAGCGCCCGTTTCCAGACTCCCGTAAAACATCTGCCTGATCCGCTCTCCGTTTTGCTTCGGCGCACGCAAAATGCGCGCCCCGCGTCACTCTCCCAGCTTCATGGCAATGCCGAATCCCACCACAAACGCCAAAATGCCGGTCAGCACACGAAACGCCGTAAGAGCCGGGAACGTGCCCATCAGATAGATGGCCACGGGCGAAGATACGATCAGCCCTATGATCGCCCAATAGGCGTAAAGCGGGAACTTCTCAAAGATAACCTCGACCAGTCTGGCGATGGCAAAGATTCCCACCACAACTCCCAGCCCAAAGGGAATCAGCACGCCGCATCCGGCCAGAATGCCCTGTATATCAAAATCCGTCAGAGCGGAGAAAAAATCCGTGATGGCGTTGAGAACCGGGTGGTAAAATCCCATAAGCATCAGGACCATGGAACCGCTCACGCCGGGAATGACCATCGTGGCGGAAGCCACAACCCCCACCGCAAACAGCTTCAGGACGTTTACGGCGTTCAGGGAAAGATCGGCCGCCGCCCCCTCCCTGTTCCCCATGGAAGCGAACGCCACAACCAGCGCAAAGAAAAAGAGGGCCGCGATGATATGTCCCGCGCCGATCTTCTTTCCTTTTACTTTTTTCCAGACGGCCGGAAGTCCTCCCAGGATCAGTCCCACAAAAAGAAGGTTGGTCTGGATGGGATATTTCTCAAACAGCCATTCCAGCCCGAAAGAGCTTGCTGCGATAGCGATCAGCATCCCCGCCGCAATAGGAAGCAGAAACAGCACGCTTTTCTTAAACTCTTTGAACAGATGCGTGATACAGTGAATCAGCCTGTCGTAAATGCCCATGGACACCATCATGGTGCCTCCGCTGACCCCCGGTATGATGTTCGCGATCCCAATTACCATTCCCTTTAACACACTCTTAATCATTGCTTTTCTCCATTCTTTTCTGCTATTCATGTTTAGATATATTACAGGATCTCTCCCGTTTATTCCCATATACGTTCAGCTGTTATGTACCTGCAGGGATCCGTCGGCGCCGCCTTTTCCGTATTCCGCCACATATCTGCCCAGAAAATCGAGAAGCCGGTCCATCTGTTCGTCCGTCCCGACGGTAATGCGCAGCGAATTTGCTATCCGCGGCCTTTCCCAGTAGCGCACATAAATATCGTTTTCCCTCAGCGCCAGAAAAATCTGCTTTGCCGGAATCGCCGGGTGCGTGACAAAAATAAAGTTTGCTTTGGAATCCGGGAAGACAAATCCAAGCTTCTTCAGTTCCCCCTTGACGCGCTCCCGCGTGGCGACGATCTTCGCGGTCACGGATTTAAAATACGCGTCGTCCCTCACCGCTTCCGCTCCGAGAATCTGAGAGGGCAGATTCATGGTGTAGGAATTGACGGAAAATTTTACATCGTTCAGATACCGGATCATCTTTTCGTTTCCGATACAGAAACCGATCCTCAGTCCCGCCATGGACCTTGACTTGGAAAAGGTCTGCACCACCAGAAGATTGTCATACTTTTTCAGCAGCGGCAGCGCGCTTTCTCCGCCAAAATCCACATAGGCCTCGTCCACAATGACCGCCACGTCCCGGTTATCCCGCAGGATCCGTTCCACAACGTCCAGACTCTCAAACACGCCTGTCGGCGCGTTTGGATTCGGAAAGATCACGCCGCCGTTGGGCTGTCGGTAGTCTTCGGGCCGGATATGAAATTCCTGATCCAGGGCGCAGGTTCTGTACGGTATTCTGTACAGATCGGCCCACACGTCGTAAAAGGAATATGTGACGTCCGGAAACAGAATCGGCTTTCCGCCGTTGAAAAAGGTAAGAAACGCCATGGAAAGCACATCGTCCGACCCCACGCCCACAAACACCTGTTTCGGGCTGACATGATAGTATTCCGCCAGAGCGTTTACGAGCGTCGAAGCGTCGGGGTCCGGATAAAGCCGAAGCCGGCCGCAGTCCATCCCGGCGGCCAGTTTCGCAACCCCCGGCGCCGGCGGATACGGACACTCGTTTGTGTTTAACTTGATGACGTTTTCCTTCCTGGGCTGTTCCCCCGCCACATAAGGCGTCACCTTTCGTACCTTGTCTTCCCAGCTCATGTCTGCATTCCTCCAGTCTGCCGCGATCCGTTCTGCCGGCGGCCAAATCCGTTTTCAGTCCGCGGTTTGTTTCTGCCGGCGCCTCTCTTCTTCCAGCTTCTCCCTGTACACGCTTACCTGTTCCTGACAGCCCAGATGCTCATAGCAGTGGATCAATCCTTTCAGGCTATCGTTTCCTGTCTGAAGCGCAAGGATGGGCGAGGTCTCATACACAGCGTTATAGTACCACATCGCGGCCTCTTCATAGTCGCCGGTTTCCTCAAAAAACCGTCCCATCTCGAAACAGATCTCCGTACAGGCCTCCTCCGCGATCACCTTGGACGCGTATTTAAAAAATCCGACCACGTCTCCCTCAAGTCTTGCCGCTTTCGCCGCCACACAGCAGGCCTCCGCGATCTCTTCCTTATCCCGGCCGGCGTCGTCCGCGGACGCCCGGAAAAAGGCCGCGGCTCGGGCAAAATCCTCCTTCTCCCCGGCCATCATGAGTTCGCGGGCATAGAGATTGTGAAGACGCTTCGGCAGACGGTAGCCTGCCCGCCAATGTCTCTCAAAGCTTGCGAGATCCCTCCCGGCATGGCTTTCCTGCGCCAGATGTTGAATGGAAATGTCACTGTCGAATATCACCGGATCTAACCGCACCGTCTCATGGATAGGCGCCTCCCACACAAATTCCCGCAGTCTTTTAAACAGCTTGGGACGGTATTCTTCGTCATAGTTATAAACCGTCCGAAACTGAAGCTGATTCGCATATTTCATCTGCACGATCTCGATCTGTGGGAGCAGCGTCTCCTTCAGAAGCCGGAAGCGCTCCCTGTTCTCCGCATCCAGAACCTCGTCCGCATCCGCGGAATAAATATACTCCTTTGTCGCTTTGGAAAACGCAAAATTTCTGGCGGCGCTGAAATCGTCAATCCATTCAAACTCGAACACCCTGTCCGTATAACCGGCCGCAATTTCCCGCGTGCGGTCCGTGGAACCTGTATCCACAATGATGATCTCATCCATAAGGTCCGCTATGCTGTCAAGACATCTTGCCAGAATGGCCTCTTCATTTTTGACGATCATGCAAAGTGAAATCGTTATCATATCTGTACCCGCCTTTCGTCAGGAAACCTGACCGAATCATTTTTATCATACCAAAATCAGAGTTGCGGCACAACTGTTTCGCCGCAGATTTTCACAAAAATCAAAATCAGACCGAACCCTGCCGTAAGATACGGGAGAAAGGGAACCGGCTTCTTAAGCTTCCCTGTTTTCGTGACATTTCTGTTGATACACTGCACCGGCAGCAGCAGACAGAAAGCGAACGCCGTATGCAGCGCCATTTCCCTCAGATTCATCCCAAGTCCCGCCGCCGCTGCCGCGCACACACAGAATCCGTAGCAGTCCGCCTTTCCGTACAGTCTGGAAAACACTCCCAGCTGAATCGCCCAGAACGCCGCCAGTTCTGCGAGAACCCACATTCCGGCGCCGCCTGCGGTCCACAGCCGCCTCCACAGCAGGACCGCCGCCGCGGCGCCTCCCAGCCACCACACAAAATTATATACCTGACAGGTCAGCACATCCGTCACGCATCCCAGCAGAAGACATCCCATGACAAGCGCCAGAAGGATCCGCTCCGCGGCCTGCTCCGGTCCCAGAATCCACCGGATCAGGCCGCCGCACGCCAGCCCCGCCGACAGCAGAGCCCGCTTTATCTTCGGATCCGGCTCCATTTTCCGGTCCAGCTTTTCAATCCCATACAGCCCTGCCGCCACAATGCCCAGAATCAGCGGCGTCATCTCAGTCTGGTGCGGAATTCATCCAGCACCGTCCCTTCTACCTGTATCACCCCTACCGCCGGATGTTCCTCCAGCTTTTTCCCGTCCTTGTACGCGCGCACGGTAATGGAATACGTCCGGTTCGGCGGAACATCCAGAGGAATCATGAACTGCACCCGTTCCTCCTTCTGAAAGGAAGGATCGTCCGTATAGACGAACGTCCGGTTCTGTTCCGGATGCCCTTTTGTCATCTCTTCCGGAAACACCACTTCCACACGGTCGGCATATCCCCAGACGGTAAAACTGAGGATTCCGCTCTCTCCGCTGCGAAACACGGGCTCATGGGGTTCCAGGATTCTCTCCACTTCCGCCTCCAGCGCAAATTCCGTTATTCCCCGCACGATTTCCGCCACATTGCCCACATTGTCCACAGCCCGGGCCGTCACCGTAAAGTCGCCGCTGAAAATCGGATCGTCTTCCGTGATATCCAGGACGATCCGGCCGTCTTCATCCGGCCGGTAAATCCTTTCAACGGCATTGTCCCTGTTGACTATGGCCACGTACAGTTCCCGCAGGCCGCTCAGTTCGTCTGTGGCGGAGACCGTCAGCGTCAGCCTGCCGTTTCTCCTGTCCAGCAATTCCATGTCATCCAGAGGCTGGGTTCCGGTAATCACAGGCGCCTGCGCGTCTCCGATGATAAGGATCCCGTTTTCCCTGTCCCTTTCGGGATCGGAACAGACCATGTCGCCGTCCCTGTCCGCGCCCGCGGCCGGAAAGACCTCAATGGGGACTCCCGACAGTTCCGGCCCCGCCAGAAATTTCTGCACCGCGCGCAATTCCCTGTTTTCGCCGGAACGGACCGCCACAGAATAAGGATACCGTTCCAGCAGCATACGCCCCTCCTGCGCATAGGTCAGCCCTTCCGCCTCCATTCGGATCTCCCGGCTGGAAACGGGACAGGACGGCACAAAAAGAATGCCTTTTGCGGTTTCTCCGCCGGCCGCCGATTCAAAAATCACATAATTGGGCTGATACCGCAGGGACGCCTGCCCTTCCATACGTGCCCCATAATGCAAGGTGAACGGCGTCTCACCGTCGCTTTTTACATACCAGACTCCTTCCCGCGCCTCACAGACATTCTCTCCGGGTTCCATCTCAAGCGGTTCGGTATACAGCGGCCAGGCCACATCCCCGTTTTTCCCGTCCACAGAGATATGCGTGGTCTCCCCCAGGTTTCCCGCCGCGTCCACTGCCGCCACATGAAGGTATTTCGACGCGGCTTCCTCCGAAAGCTCCAGAAAACCGCAGCAGTCCCGGGTATAAATGCCATTGTCTGCGGTCACGCTGGTAAAGGCGGCTTCATCCGCCAGATAATAATATCCTTCCACCCCTGAGATCAGGATGTCCGACGTGATGTTGGAACCGCACAGCAGACCTGACGTCTGCCGCAGATGGGATTCCACCCTGTGAAAATACTGCGTTCCGTTGTCCTGAGGCTCCTTCCACCTTACCGCGATCCTATTGCCGTCTGCCGCTTCTATTTCGACCTCCCGGGACACCTTGTCCGGAGGCGCCATATCTGGGGCGGAAACGCCGGACAATTCCAGCGTTTCCAAAAATCCCACCATCCCGGCAAAAACGGACGCGCTGCCGTCCCCCGGGTTAACGCCCGCCTGCATCTTATGGGTCATGGCATATTCGGTATTGACATAACTGCTGCCGCCCCGGCCCGGTTTGGAACTGATGACCTGCCCGTCCGCATATCCGCAGTAATACCTTTCTTCCCTGCCGCAGTTAAGGGCATATTCCTCCGTTTCCTCCCAGAATGTATGTCTCCCCGGAATGCTTTTCTCCAGCGGCAGATCGCCGCAGACGCTACAGGTCCGGATAAAGATGCCCCCATGCTGCTGGGGACATCCGTTGCTTCCGAAAAACGCATAATGGGAATGTCTCAGGATACCGCCGCACTGAGTCCCATGCAGCCATGTCGCCGTGTTCTGGAACACCATCATGGGTTCACAGACCTTTTCCGTCCGCCTGATCGTCCTTGTTCCATAACAGCCGCCTCCTTTCTCAGGACTTCCCGTATGACCGTGATAGCAGGAAGATTGTTTGTTATGATGATGCACGATGTATTCGCCGGCCGATCCTCCCTGAAACCCTCCGCCGCCTCCGGCCATACCGCTCTGTCCGGCGCTTCCCCCGACCAGACCGCTTTCGCTTCCGCCCGCGCCTCCGTTTTCCGTAACGGAAGCGCCTCCGCCTCCGCCTGCCGTCAGCAGGATCCCTTTTCTGTCGCTGACAATCGAGGTATATCCGCCGCCGTTTCCGTAATGGGTAGCGCTTCCGCCCCCGTTTTGGCCGTCGCGCCCTCCCACCGAAACCGTGAGGATCTCACCCCGGGAAAGCCAGAAGTCCGCGGTCACGCTTCCGCCCTGACCGCCTTGTCTTGTTCCGTAACCGCCTCCCTGCGCGCCGTTTGCCGTCAGGGTATATCGTCCCGTTGCCGGCACCGCAAACTGCCGCGCCGTTTTTTCGTTCCGAAAAACAACGTCCACGTCGCTTCGCCCGCCCACATCTCCGGTCTCGCTTACGCTTACCCAGTTTTCGCCGTCTAAACTCTGATAAACCAAATAGATCTTGTCTTTGCCGTCCGACTGCCGCCAGCACAGATCCACCGCCCCGGCCCCGCCGTTTTCCTCATAATTCTCCCGGGAGGTCAGAACCAGCTCCACCCACTGGGCATACAGCGTCATATCCTGCCGGGGTACAATCTCATCCCCCGGGCCTCCCGCCGCCTGACCGAAGTTTTTGTCATAGTACCAGCCTCCAAAAGAATAACCCTCCTTTACGGGTTCCGGCAGGATAATGGGATCCGGCTCATAGCGGGCCGTGACGGTATCCACCGTTTCATCCCGCGCCGTAAACTGATATCGGTTTCCCCGCAGCGTCCCGCCAAAGGGCTGTCCCGGAATCCATTCCGCAAAATGCGTCCCGCCGGTCAGAGATTCCGTTTCCTCTCCCCCGTTCGTGTCAAATGACACCTTATGTCCCGCCGGAGCCGTAACGGCTTCCGGATCCAGCGTCATACTGCTTCCGTAGTCTCCCCAGACTACCGTTTTTTCTTCCGTTCCCCGGTAACGTCCTCCGGCTGGATCGATACAGATCGCGCTGCGCGAAGGTCTCCACTGAGCGTACAAAACCACCTCTTCCCCTTCTTTCTCCGCAAGGTTCCGGATCCGCGCCCCGTCCCCGTAGCTTTCCCCTGTCCCATCCGGCTTTGTGTTCCATTCCGCAAATTCATATCCGATGCGGCTGTAACTGTTTTTTGTCAGGTTCTTCACCGGCGTTACCGTCATGCCGTTATATTCCGTCGCGTCGTTGTATATATGCCAGCTTGGCGCCATATATCCCCCATGGATTCCCGTGGTATTGGGATTATACACAACCTTATACCTGTTTGCGGAAATCGCCTTGCAGAAATGGGTTTCCATGGGAGCGCCCTGTTCCAGATTAGCGCACCACGGACAGAGATAGTAGTAAAACACATCTTCTTTAAAATCCAGCCACTGAAGGGTCTCTGCGGTCTCCCGCTTCATATAGACCAGCATGTCCATAAGCCGTTCGCCGCAGTCCGCACACCAGCCGAACCAGCCGGAATGATAAGGTCTCCGACATATTTTTTTCCCGTAATTCAGGTTATGGTAATTGCCGATGTCCGTATCCGTATCTCCGTGAATACAGCGCGCCGGCCGGTGACTCACCACCCATTTCCCCACGGGAATCATGCCCTGTCTGGCATACCTGTAAAAATGTTCCCCTGTTCCCGGCGCCCGCAGGGAAGAACGGATCCCTGTCTCCACCGTGTCCCCCAAATTGTACCATTGGTAATCCGTATCGCCGGCGTCGGTCGTCCAGCCCAGCCGATCCGTGCTGAAGCTGACAAAGGGACTGTTGTAAATTGTCCGTTTTTCATCCGCATGCGCCGACAGAGACGGCAACGTCAGAAACAGAAACCAAAGCAGCGCAATCCCTGTCAGACATCTAAATCGTTTCAAGCCGTTTCCTCCTCTCCGCTTTTTTCATTTCTATTCCAGAAGCTTTACCACACGCAGGGAGCCGCCTGCAAGAGCTGTGTAAAAATCCGCCACATCCGCTTCGTCCAGATAAAGGTTGACCCGCTGGGCGGCGGTGGAACGGTCCCCATTGGAAATCCTGTTGCCGGACGCGTCGAACACCTGCTGTATCAGCAAATGATCCCATACGAGACTGGCCGTTTCCTCCCCGACGGCATAAATGTTCACTCTGTCCCCCGCCCGGAGAAGGCCGCCTGCAAGCTGACAGACGTCGTCGGCCCGGATCCCCGCAATAACCGGCTTCTCCAGCTCGGCCAGAATCAGGTTCAGTTGCCGGAACATTCCCTCTGTGAGCACCACTCCTTCTCCGATATCCCATGCGGCCACAAGACCGGCTGCCTGGCCTGGTGAACTCAGGGCATCCTGCGGAACGCAGCTTGCATCCACCTGTTGTTTCCTGAAGTACTGTACGTAATTTTCTTCCGTGATCAGCTGGCCTTCCGGTATCGTTGCCGCCGCCACAAAAACTGTTTTCTTTTCATAACCCGCCAACAGGTTCTTTTCCATCAAAACCATAACCGCAAAAACCGCGACGGAAGCGGCCAGCGCCGCAATCATACCGCCGGTTTTCCATTTTCTCAGTTCTCCGCTTCTGTCTGTTGACCTGTTCTCTTTTTTCATCCGGACTCCTCTCTGTCCGCCCTCCGGCAGACTATATTCCGTTTGTGGAAGTGAAATTTTCCACAATATCCGCCAGTTTTCCCTTGCGCGCCTCCACTGCAGCGCCGGGAAAGCCCTTCTGCAGGTAGGCAATTTCACTGTACACGCCCGTAGACTCTATCTTTGTTCCGTCAGGTGCGGCCGCGGCGCCAATCTGTTCCCGCCAGCAGCTCATCCGACCGTTTTCGTCAAAGCTGCAGATCTCCACATCGTCCCCGCTGACATTGTAGACGGTGTAATTTACGATCCTCACCGGCCCTCCTATCACTCCACGTCCTCTGCATTCCCACCCTTCATCCAGATTCAGGTTCTCCTTCACGGCCATTCGGTATGTTTCATACGCCTGCTTTGGATCCGAGATCACAAGTCTGTGGGAAATGCCGTATTCCTCAACGTCCACCGTTGCGGACGCAAGATTGGAAAGTGCCAGCGCGTCCTCCAGATACTGCGAGGAACTCCTGTAAATTTCCATCTGAAGCAAGGCGCATAAGAAGACGCCCAAAAACAGGATAAAGAACAGCCCGGCGGCCCATCCTGTCTGGCCGCTCTCAGTGCTTGGCCGTGGAAACCCTTTTTTCTTCCACTTCATATCCGCCCTCCAGTTTTCCCCGGATGTTCAGCACGATCGGCTGCCCGTAACCCACCCGGTTCATGGTAGTGCCCGTCAACTCCGGCTCCGTCAGTCCCAGCGTCTCCAGCTCCTGCAGAAGGACAACCCGATCCGCTTCCGTCAGACAGCCGGTGGTCTCCATCCGCAGAATGTATTTTCTCGCCACCTGATTCACCGCGGCCTTTTTGTTGACAAGGCCCGCGTTTCCCATATAGACCAGCATGATCGCAGTCATGGCCAGCATGCAGAGACCGGCGGCCATCATGTCCCCGATGTTTCCTCTCTCCCGCTTCATCCCGACACTCCCGTAAGGATCTTCTGCGCTTCCGTGGTCATAGCGGTGACCAGCGTTTCAATAAAAGCCTTCAGGCTGTCTTTCATGACCACACAGAGCAGCAGCGCAATAATACAAAGGCCCACCGTCACCAGGATCCCGTCAATTCCGGGCTCCTTTTCCATTCCTCTGCGCAGCAGTCTCCACGCCCGTGCGCGCAGTCCTCCGCCTTTTTCCGCATTCGTTTTTTCCGGCGCCCGCAGGTTTTCTCCGCCTGCAGCTTTGTTTGGCAAACCTTGTTTCATAGATTTCATGTCCTCCTATCTCTGATGATTTTCCCAGACGCCCTGTCCGGCGTCTTCTCTTTTCAAAGCCGCTTCAGAACCCTGCCGCCGCCCCAAACATGTATGTAACGCAGGCATACAGCGCAAGTCCCAACACCACCGCCAGCACACCCAGCTGATAGAAAGTGATCTTTCTGTCCAGCGCCGCTTTCTTTCGCTCCAAAACGGTACTTTCCATATCTTTTACCTGTTCGCCGATATCCCCCAGCAGTTCCAGAGCCTGTCCGGACTCCAGCGCCTGCAGGACTATGATGCACAGAGCGTCTATATAACGGTTGTCAAATTTTCCCTGAAATCGTTCCAGTGCGTCATAAATATCCGCTTTCATGACAATGTCCCCAGCCAGATCAAGAAGCGCTTCCCGCAGTCTTTTTTCTTTCACACTGCCGTAACACTCCGCCAGCGCGTCCGTCAGATACACGCCCGCCCGGATCTGAATCTCCAGGGCGTGATACACCAGCTTCAGTTCCGGCAGCAGCCGTTCATTGTCTTTTCCGTTTAAGTACAGAAGCAGTCCGCCGGGCAGGAAAAAGAGAATTCCCGCCGCCACGGCGCCTCCCATGAGACTGATCCCGCCGATTGATGCCAGTCCCAGCAGGGCAAGGATGATCCGCAGCGCCAGATATCTGCCCGGCTCCACCCACCTCCCATAGTGACAGGCCGCGCCGTTTTTTGTCAGCCATAACTGTGTATTGCGGTACCAGCTGCTCCCCCGCTCCTTTTTCTTAACAAATCCGGCAATCTCCCTCCAGGTGGTCAGTATCATCCGTTCCGGACGATATTCCCTGTACAGTAAGACGAGCAGAGCCAGCGTAAGCGCCGCCGTGACGGCGGGCATTGCCCTCAGCCAAAAACCGATGGTTGTCCTGTCCAAGCACATCCTCCTTTCCTTCGGTTCTTACGACTGCGCGCGGTATATCTGGCTTCCGAACATTCCAAAAATACCGGCCAGAACAATAACCGCAATCTTTCCCGGCACCGTGTCCGCAAGCAGCCTGCCGAAAGAAATTCCCGTGAGCGAACCCACGGCAGCCAGCACCGCCGCCGACATGGCCAGAAGCAGCGCCATATTCACCAGAGCCTCCCGCAGCATCCCCCTTCTTTCCTGGGAAATCCGCAGATACTCCCGCAGGCTCCTGCGGCTGCTTTTTACGAGGGCGGAAAAATCCGCACAGTGCCGGATGCTGATCTCCATGTTTCTTGCCAGCTCCTTAAATTTCGGATGTTCGATCTTTTCCGCCATGGTAAGCAGCGCAAGTCCCACATCCCCCGTAGTCCGGGCTTCGCTGCAGCAGGCCTCCAGCGCGCTGCGGAGCGGTTCGTCCATATATCTGCTCACCTGCCCGAAAACGCCTGCCGCCTCTGCCGCCGTCACACTGTAATTGCCCAGAAAATCCAGCAGTTTCATCAGACTGCCGTTTACCCGTCTCAGATTTCGGGATCTTAAGATTCTCAGCGCAATCCCTTCGGCAGCCGCCAAAACGGCGACGGCGCCGACAGCCGGCCATAAGCCTGCAGGCAGCAGAACGATCAGAAAAAGGCCCGCCGCCACAACCGCGTTCCCCGCAATCCACCATTCCACAGTCAGACCGGGAAACCGCAGTTTCAGCCCGCTGTACTGAAGCTGCCGCTCCAGCGAAAACAAAAACGAATGTTTTTCCTGTAGTTCCAAAAGCCGCTTCCGCCCTTCCAGCGTCCTCTGTCTGGACGCCGCGTTCAAGTCGGCCGCCGTTCTTTGCACCAGTTTCGTAAACTGCCGCAGAATGCCGGCCTGCTGAAACAGAAGGCTGAACCCGCAGCAAAGAAGCAAAAACAGAATCAGATAAACAATGATTTTCAAATAACCATCCTTTCCGCCCGTCCGGCTGTTAAAAAATTTTTTCATAGATCAGATCCCTTTTCCCCGGATCCCAGCCCTTGCAGGCATAAATTTCCTTTACCTTATAACGTTCCATAAAGATCAGCGTCTGAAAGCAATCCATCATCTTCATCAGTTCGTCTCTGGAATACCGGCTTTCGTACATGGCGTAATCCACCAGCTTGTCCGGCGCCCGGTCCGCGGAGGGCGCATGGATCGTGGCGGCGCACAGCTGTCCCGTATAGGCGGCGTTCAAAAGATACAGCGCCTCCGCACCCTTTACCTCGCCGATGATAAAGAAATCCACGTCCATCGTCAGTCCCGCGATGCTGATATGTTCCAGATCATAGCTGATCTGCTGCTCCCCGGTGCCCGGCAGCGAATGCAGGAACATCATATCCGGATGGAATCTGGTGGTAAGTTCATCCGCCTGCTGGGCAACCAGTACAGCCATATCATCCGGAAGCGTCTCCTTCAGTGCGTTCAGCAGCGTTGTCTTCCCGGAGGAATTTCCGCCGCAGATTAAAGTGGATCCCTGGCGGAAACGCCGTACCAGAAGCTCCGCCGTGTCGCGGTCAAGCATTTCCTCATCGATCAGTTCTACGAGCTGCGGAAAGGTCTTGGGAACTTTTCTGATACACAGATACGGTTCGCTGTATGTGTTGACTAACGGCATGGAAACCGTAAACCTCAGAATAAAATCCGGATGGCTCTCGTTATCCGTGAACCTTTGAATGGCGTTCAGATTAGAGATATTGACCTGATTTCTTGTGGCAATATAGTCGATAAACTGCCTGTATTCCTTTGGGGAAGCAAAGGCGACGTCCGCCGCCATTCGCCGGCCCCTTCTCTTGATGCGGATATTGTCATAGCTCACTACCCTGATGTCGGAGACGGTTTTGTCGTCAATCAGCTCCGACAGGCGGGAATACCCGAAAATGTACCGTTCAAAATCCTCCAGCAGTTTTTTCTGCGTTTCTCCGGACGACGGATAATACGTGGCTATGTGGCCTGCCGCCTCTGCCAGAAAGGCCTCTTTGGTAATCTGTCCCTTCCTCATCTGCATCAGCGACTGCTGCTTCTGCATGGTATAATCGTCCACCAGCGTCTGCAGCAGATCTGTCCCGACGGCGTCCTGCTGCATAAGAATGTTTTTCATCCCTCCTTTGCGGTTCCGCACGGACACCGTGCACCTGCGTCCCAAAAGAACCCCTGTTTCTCTGTCACATAAATAAAACGATAAGTTCGGCTGAAACAGCCGGGAAAAAATTAAGAAAAAAAGATACTCGGACTTCAGCGCTGCCAAGTAATGTTTAATTTACACCGAAAGAAAGGTTTTGTCAATACAGAAAAAATATTTTTTTGTTTTTCCTGAAATTCCACGTGCAAATTCCCTTGTGGTTTGTCTTCCGACGTGGTATACTCTGATTACAGTACAATTTTCAGACGAGGTATGCGATATGGATATGTTTCTTCTTTTAGCGGGCGGACTGCTCATCATTATCATAGCTGTGGTGATCGCTGTCGTCGCTTCCGTAACCGCCGCCGTTGCCGCGGAGACAGATACGGAAGACGACTGAATTTTCCGTGACCGCTCACGTTCCGTCCTTTTTCAGCGCACCGTAGGCCGCCATGCGCAGCCTGCGCACCGCCGGAGTGGTTCCTGCGCCGCACCGCTGAATAAAGTATAACAGGACAAATTCTTCCGTGGGATCCATGGTGACATAGTTTCCCGTCCAGCCGTCCCATCCGAACTCTCCCGGCGAACCAATGGTTCCCGCCGCCCCCTGATCCTCCAGAACGCGCATCAGGCAGCCGTAGCCGCAGCCGCTGTTGCTGTCCCAGTGATATGTTTCCTTCTGTTCGGCGCTCAACCGGTTCTTTGTCATAAACTCCACCGTTTTCCGTCCCAGAATCTGGCGTCCCCTGTAAGCGCCGCCGTTTACCATCATCACGCCGAAATGGGCGTAATCGTCCAGAGTGGACACCATTCCCGCGCCGCCGGATTCAAAAGCCACGTCCTCCCCGTAATATTCCCCCAGATGACTGCCCTGATGCGGAATCAGGCTGCCGTCCTCCGCAGGTTCATAATGCTGGGCAAGCCGGCCCTGCTTCTCTCCGGGCACAAAAAATCCCGTATCCGGCATCTCAAGGGGATCAAAGAGTTCTTCCCGCAGAAACCGGCCGAACGTCCTGCCGGACGCCGCTTCCACGACTCCGCCCAGAACATCCGCCGAAAAACCGTACATCCAGGGACCGCCGGGCTGGTAACACAGAGGAACGGAAGCGATCCCCCGCATATATTCCTGCGTATCCACGCGCTCTCCCCGTTCTCTGCGGGCCACCAGTTCCTTCACGACCTTTTCCATGCGGCGCCCCGGTTCCGTAGAACCGTCGGGATAGGGAATGCCCGACGTCATATTCAGCAGGTCGAAAAGCGTGGGCTCTCTGTCCGCGGGGATCTCTCCCTTTTCGTCGCTCCATACCTTCTGACCCGCAAAGCAGGGCAGGTATCTCGACACCGGATCTTTCAGATCGATCTCTCCCCGTTCCGCAAGGATCATCACCGCCGCTGCGGTAATGGGTTTCGACATGGAATACAGATGAATGATGGTATCTCGTTTCATGGGAATATTCCTGGCTTCATCGGCCATGCCGAAAGCGTTGAAATACAGTTCCTTCCCCCTGTGGAGCACCAGCGCGCTGGCGCCTTTTACCCAGCCTCTCTCCACTTCCGTCCGGACGATCCCATCCAGCGTCGTTTTCAGATCGTACATTTTCTATTCCGCCTTTCCGCCGGCAGGATTTCCGAATCGCCTGTCGGATTATCTCTATTGTACACAGCCGCACGCAAAACTGCAAGCGGGCAAAGAAGATTTCAACGGAGAAATCCCTTTTCTCCTTTCCGGAAACGTTGTATACTGTAGCCAGAAAGAGGAAAGGATTCTGCTTATGAAACGTAAGAACGCCGTCACCGTTCTCTCCCGGAACCATCCGGAGGACACTCTTACAACTCTGTATACGCCCTGGGGAGAACAGATAAGAAATGAAAAAAATCCGCCGGTCTGGCAGGAGTATCCAAGGCCCCAGCTGCGCCGGCAGGAGTATCATACACTGAACGGAACATGGCGCTGTCTCTTCACCCAAACGGAGAGGACGCCCGGTCTGCGTCTGGAGACGGCGGAAGAGATTCTTGTGCCCTTTTCTCCGGAAGCGCCCCTCTCCGGCGTAAACAGGCAGCTCCTGCCCGGCGAGTTTCTCTGGTATGAGCGTGGAATCTCCTTTTCCCGGGAGGAGCTGGAAAAGAAAGCTTCCGGCATGCGCTGTATCCTTCATTTCGGAGCGGTGGATCAGGAAGCTCTGGTATACGCGGACGGGGAAAAAATCGCGGCTCACACGGGAGGCTACCTGCCCTTTTCGGCGGAACTGACTCAGTTTGTGTCAAATCAGGAACTCCTGCTGCAGGTATGTGTCCGGGACGACAGCGACGCTTCCTGCCGCGCAAGAGGCAAACAGACGCTGAAACGCGGCGGCATGTTCTACACTGCCCAGAGCGGAATCTGGCAGAGCGTATGGTACGAATGGGTGCCGGAAAACCATATTACAGGCCTGCGCATTACCCCCTGTCCGGATACCGGTCAGGTAACGGTGGAGATTTCTTCCCCCAGACCTTTCACCGCCATTACCTGCACCGTTCAGAAGCCGGACCGCAGCTTTGATTCGGACGTTTGGAACCCTTCCCTCTCCCCCGCCCCGGCCGGAAGGACCAGGGACAGTCGGAATCTGACGGGCGTATCCGTGACCATGGAGTCTTCCCAGGCGGGAAAGATCACGCTTACCCTCCCCGAAGACGATCTCCGGCTCTGGACTCCGGATGAACCATGGCTCTACGGTTTTACCCTCACCGCGGACGAGGACACGGTGCAAAGCTATTTTGCCATGCGTTCCTTCGGCGTGGAGCCCGACGAACACGGTATGCTCCGGTTCTGTCTGAACCATCGGCCCTTCTTCCTCCACGGCGTTTTAGATCAGGGATACTGGCCCGACGGCCTGATGACGGCTCCCAGCGACGAAGCCTTTCTCTATGATATCCGGCTTGCCAAAAGCATGGGCTTTAACATGCTGCGGAAACACGTTAAGATCGAACCCCTGCGCTGGTACTATCACTGTGACAGACTGGGCATGATCGTCTGGCAGGATATGGTAAACGGCGGTTCCTGCTATCACCTGTCTCTGGTCTGCTATCTGCCGACTCTGTTCCCCCGTCTGTTCACCCACACAAAGGACAGACGCTACCGCCTGTTCTCACGGGCGGACGAGGCGGAACGCGCCGCCTGGGAGCAGGAGTGTCTGGATACGGTGGATCATCTTTGCAACGTGCCTTCTCTGGCGGTCTGGGTTCCGTTCAATGAAGGCTGGGGACAGTTTGACGCCGCCCGGATCGCAAAGCTGATCCGAAAAAAAGACCCCACCCGTCCGGTGGACCACGCCAGCGGCTGGTTCGACCAGAAGGGAGGGGATTTCCGAAGCATCCACAATTATTTCAGGCCGCTGAAGGTAAAACCGGACGGAAAAAGAGCTTTTGTCATCAGTGAATACGGCGGTTTCGCCTGCCATATTCCCGGCCACTCCAGCACAGACCGCATTTACGGCTACCGGACGTACGCAACGCCCGGGGAACTGTCGGCCGCCTACAGGGAACTGATGGAAAAACACCTGTTTCCTTTGGAGAAGGCCGGCCTCAGCGGAGCCGTCTATACACAGCTTTCCGACGTGGAGGAAGAAGTCAACGGGCTGGTAACTTATGACAGGCGCGTCATAAAGTTGGTTCTTCCGCATCCGGACGATCCCTCCGCATCCGGGTGATCTCCTTTGCGGCCGTTTCGTTCTCACGCGCTAATATCAGCTGTAATTTTATCTTTGCCGTCCCTCTCCGCCTTCCTTTTTGACAGCTTTCCGAAAACATAAAAGTACGCCGGAATCAGAAAAGCATCCGCAAAAATCCAGGCGGCGGGGCTTCCAAACATAACACCTGTAAAGCCAAAGGCCGGGACCAGAACGAACCCTGCCAGCGCTCTCGCCGCCATCTCGAACACACCGGCAAGTATGGCAAACGCGGGAAATCCCATACCCTGAATTAAAAAACGAATGATATTTACAAGTGCCAGCGGGAAATAGAAGCATGTGCTGACAATCATAAACTTACGCACGTTATCTATGATAGCCGTCTCAGACGCATCCAGAAACAGGGACGCCAGAGGTCTTCCCAGAAAAACGCTGACGCACAGTGCAATCACCGAATACCCCGCTCCCAGAAGAATACAGGACTTCAGCCCTCTGCTGATCCGGTCCAGCCTTCCGGCCCCTGCATTCTGCCCGCCGTAGGTCGCCATGGTGGATCCCATGGCGTCAAAAGGACACGCCAGAAACCCGCCGATCTTTCCGGATGCCGTTACCGCCGCGACCGCGTCGGACCCAAGCGTGTTGGTTGCGCTCTGCAGGATAACGCTTCCGATGGCGGTGACGGAATACTGCAGCCCCATGGGCACGCCCATACCGCAAAGAACCCTCATCTTATGTCCGTTCGGCGCCCACTCCCCCTTCCGGATATGCAGGATCTCAAACTTCTTTACAATAAATAACAGGCAGCAGATTCCCGATACGCCCTGTGAAATCACGGTGGCAAGAGCCGCTCCCCTCACTCCCATCTCAAGATTCAGAATAAAAAACAGGTCCAATCCAATATTCAGGAAAGAGGACAGGAATAGAAAAATAACAGGTGTTTTACTATCTCCCAGTGCCCGGATCACGCCGGAAGTCATGTTGTAGAGAAACGTCACCGGGATTCCCAGAAAGATGACCCATATATAAGCATACGATCTGTCGATGATATTTTCCGGCGTGCGCATCCAAACCAGGATTTGACGGCAGAGACAGGTTGTAACTCCCGTCATCACCGCCGCGAACACAAACGTCAGCCAGATGCAGTTCGCCACATAGCCACGGAGTCCCGGATGATCTCCCGCTCCAAACTTATGGGAAACCGGAATGGAAAAGCCGCTGCAGACTCCCATGCAGAAGCCGATGATCAGAAAGTTGATGGAACTCGTGTCCCCTACCGCCGCAAGACATTCTTTCCCCAGAAAGCGTCCTACGATCAGGGTGTCCACCAGACTGTAAAACTGCTGAAAAAGAAATCCGAACAAAAGCGGTACGGAAAATCCCAGGATCAGTCTCATCGGCGACCCTTCCGTCATATTTTTTGTCACAAAACTTCCTCCTTTTCTCTCTGCGAAATCACTTCAGCCGCGCCGTCCCTGCGCTCCTACCCGTTCAGAAAGGCATCCATCACATTCACACTCTTCGCCATCTGCAGAATCCTGTCCTTCTCCCTGCGCATATAGGCTTCCAGCATATCGTTCTCTTCCCGGGTAAATCCTCTGCTGCTTATCATCTTATAGTCGGAAAGCCTTCCTTCCGCGTTCCGATCCCCTTCCGTAAAAAGAACATAAATCTCCCGCTTTCCGTCCCTGCTCACAATGGAAGATACAGACATATTCATGACATTCCTCCTTAAGATCCGTGATCTCAAATACGTTCCCTGCCGGCGGCCTTTCGGTACGCATCCTCATTGGCTGATACTCATTTTAGCGTTTCTTTTCCGTTTTATCAATAGGCAGGCTTAATTTTTCCGCGGCCGGAACCGGCGTCAAGATACCGGTGCAAGGGAAGGCCCGACACGCCGGGCCGGGCGCGCCCCAGGCGGAGCCTGACGCGCGCCCGGCGCACAAAGAGGCCGTCCTCCGGATTTCCGGGGGACGGCCTTTCTCTCTTTCTGTTTCCGGCGCTTACGCGAACGGATTCTCCGTAGGATAAGGCAGACTCTTCGGCTGATTGTAATTCAGATCCTCAATGGGAACGCCGACATACTTGAACACTTCGTACAGAGTCTTTCCGAAATGACCGAATGCCACCGCGCCGTGGTGAGGATAATTCTTCTCGATCAGCACATGGCGATAGAAGCGTCCCATCTCGGGAATCGCAAACACGCCGATGCTGCCGAAGGATCTGGACGCAACCGGAAGAACCTCTCCCTCTGCGATGTAAGCGCGAAGCTTGCAGTCGGCGGTGGACTGCAGACGGTAGAAGGTGATATCTCCGGGTGCGATGTCGCCCTCCAGAGTACCGTTGGTCACTTCCACAGGCAGGTTTCTCGCCATAATCTTCTGGTACTTCATGCTGCAGGCCGCAAGCTTTCTGGAGCAGGTGTTGCCGCAGTGGAAGCCCATGAAGGTATCCTTATGGGTATAGTTGAATTTGCCCTTGATGGACTCTTCATACATATCCGCGGGAACGGAGTTATTGATATCCAGCAGAGTAACCGCATCCTTGCTGACACAGGTTCCGATAAACTCGCTCAGACAGCCGTAAATGTCAACTTCGCAGGATACGGGAATCCCCATACCGGTCAGACGGCTGTTTACGTAACAGGGAACAAATCCGAACTGCGTCTGGAACGCGGGCCAGCACTTGCCGGCAATGGCCACATACTTGCGGTAGCCCTTGTGAGCCTCCACCCAGTCAAGAAGGGTCAGCTCATACTGAGCCAGCTTGGGAAGAACCTCCGGCTTCATATTGCCGGCCCCCAGTTCCTCTTCCATTTCCTTAATCTTCGCAGGGATCCTCTCGTCTCCGGCATGCTTGTTGAAGGATTCAAACAGATCCAGCTCGGAATTTTCCTCAATCTCAACGCCCAGATTGTAGAGCTGCTGGATGGGCGCGTTGCAGGCCAGGAAATTCAGCGGTCTGGGGCCGAAGGAAATAATCTTCAGGTCATGCAGGCCGACGATAGCCCTTGCGATGGGAACGAACTCATTGATCATGTCCGCGCACTCTGCGGCGGTTCCCACAGGATACTCGGGGATGTACGCCTTTACGCCGCGCAGCTTCAGGTTATAGCTTGCGTTCAGCATTCCGCAGTATGCGTCGCCGCGGCCGTCCAGCAGGTCTCCCTGACTCTCTTCCGCCGCCGCAATAAACATCGCGGGGCCGTCAAAATGCTTTGCCAGCAAGGTCTCGGAAATCTCGGGGCCAAAGTTGCCGAGATACACGCAGAGAGCGTTACAGCCGTTCTTTTTGATGTCCTCAAGAGCCTGTACCATGTGGATCTCGCTCTCCACAATGCAGACGGGACACTCATAGATGTCGTCGGCACCGTATTTCTTCGTGTAGGCGTCCACCAGAGCTTTTCTCCTGTTCACAGAAAGGCTCTCCGGGAAGCAGTCACGGCTGACAGCTACAATGCCGATCTTTACCTGGGGTAAATTGTTCATGTTTGAATCCTCCTATATATTATTTTTATAACTTCCTTTTTCAATCGTTCAGATCAAGATTCTTTCCCTTCAGTCCGAGGAAGCTTCCCTCGTCCAGACCGCCCTGCGCATGTCCGATAAGCCACTTGTTCGTTGCGGTGATCAGGCAGTCTTCATTGTCCGTCGCGGCGCCGGACGCTTTTGCGTGGTCTGCAGCCAAAGGATAGTTCGTCCCTTTGGGAAGGATAATGGCAACCTGAAATCCCTTTCCGTCCACTCCGCAGGGCGCATAGTGCAGCGTGGTGGCGTACACTTCCACCGCGGTTCCCGCAGGCACGAGAAACGCTTCCACTTTGGAGGTATCGTAGGTGAAATCCTCCTCCACATCCTGCAGAAGTCCCAGCATAAGAACCGCATCCGTAGCGGCCACATTGACCTCGGAGCTTCTGTGGTACTCAAGGGCGTTCAGTTTGGAATTGTGGCCGTTGCAGTAGCCGATCTGCACAGGCATCTCGCCGTAGCAGACATCGGAAATGACCTTCTTTACCGGCAGAGCCTCCAGGGCCGCCACGCCGGGCTCATAGACAACGCCGTCGGGAACGGGAGTGCTCTTCATGGCCTCCACCAGCTCCGTCATATCCACGTTGCGGATGACGCGGCCATACCGGCGAAACTCAGGACTGTTCACTGATAAGATCTTCATCTTCCTCTTCCTTTCTACTTTATTATTCTTTATTTCGTCAGGATCTCGAACAGCGGCCTGCATGCGGGATAAATCTCCTTAAACTGCGCGTATCTCGCATCGTACTTTGCCACCAGTTCGGGATCGGGTTCCACGGTGTCCACGATCTTTACCACCTTTGCCGCGATCTCTTCCACGCTGCCGTATTCGCCGCAGGCAACCGCGGCCAGCATAGCGCCGCCCATGGCGGGACCTTCCTCGCTCTCAATCACATCCACTTTCAGATTCAACACGTTGGCGATGATCTTCTTCCAGAGAGGGCTCTTTGCGCCGCCGCCGCAGATCTTGGTTCGCTTCAGATCGATCCCAAGGCTTCTCGCCACCTCCACGGAATCTCTCAGGGCGAAAGCCACGCCCTCCAGTACCGCCTGCGTCATGTCGGCTCTGGTGGTGTCCATCGTCATACCGATAAAAGTCGCGCGCGCGTTGGGATTGTTATGGGGAGAACGCTCTCCCATCAGATAGGGCAGATAGAACACATGGTTCTCGCCCAGCTTTCCTATGGCCGCCTGTTCCGCAGCGTAATCTTTGGTGCCGATGATCTCGTCCATCCACCACTTATTGCAGCTTGCCGCGCTGAGCATGCAGCCCATCAGGTGATAATGACCGTCCGCATGGGCGAAGGAATGCAGCGCATTGTATTTATCCACGCCGAACGTGCCCGAAGAGATGAAGACGGTTCCGCTGGTTCCCAGGGAAATGTTGCACATATTTTCCCCGACAGTGCCGGTTCCCACAGCCGCAGCCGCATTGTCGCCGGCGCCCGCCGCCACAACGACATTTTCGGAAATCCCCAGCCGGGAAGCGATCTCGGGCAGCACCGTTCCCACCTTTTCATAGCTCTCGTAGCATGTCGCCAGCTGGTCCATTCTGATGCCGCAGATATCGCACATTTCCTTCGACCAGCGGCGGTTCTTCACGTCAAACAGAAGCATTCCGGAAGCATCGGACACATCCGTGCAGTGTACGCCGGTCAGTCTGTATGCAATGTAATCCTTCGGGAGCATGATCTTTGCGATCCTTGCAAAATTTTCAGGCTCCTTGTTCTTCACCCACAGAATCTTCGGAGCGGTAAAACCGGCAAAAGCAATATTGGCGGTATACTCCGAAAGCTTTTCCTTCCCGATAACGGTATTGAGATATTCCGTCTCCTCCGTGGTCCTGCCGTCGTTCCACAGGATAGCGGGACGTATCACATTGTCGTCCTGATCCAGAATAACCAGACCGTGCATCTGTCCGCCGAAGCTGATGCCGGCAACCTGACTTTTGTCCACATCCTTTATCAGCTCTTCTATGCCGGCCATGGTCTGTTCATACCAGTCCTCCGGCTTCTGCTCAGACCATCCCGGATGCGGAAAATACAGGGGATATTCCCTTGAAACGATATTGACGATCCTGCCTTCGCTGTCCATCAGCAGAAGCTTCACCGCCGACGTTCCCAGATCCACACCTATGTACAGCATTTGTAACCTCCTCCCGATTCTTGGGCAATTCGCAGATCACGCGCCCTGTACTTCTATCATACCTGTTATCGCGAAAAAAATCAAGCCACATTCGCATTCGGGAGTTTTCTTTTGCAACAATTCAATCGGCAGCCGTATTTTGCGGAAAAATCGTGCTTGCACGAATTTTTTGCCAAATACGGCTGCCGAAGGAGCGACATTTTATGAGCAAAGGCAGGCGCACGGCGCCGGCCGACTACTGTCTGAGCCGAAACTGTGCGATCATGTTCGTGAGCTGCTGCGCGCACTCTCCCAGATTGGACGAGATCGCGGAATTTTCCTCCGCGCTGGCCGCGTTGTTTTCCACCATCTCGCTGATCTTGCGGAGATTCAGGGAAATCTCGTCCGCGGAATTTTTCTGGGTCTCCACAAAGCTTACGATTTCATCCACCATTTTCGTGTTGCCGGCCGAGTATTCGGTGCTGTCGGAAATGGTCTTATCCGTCTTCGCCACCAGCTCTTTTCCTCTCTCCACGGATTCCAGAGAACGGGTGATCACGCTGCTGATCTTTGCGCTGGACTGCGAACTGCTGGCGGAAAGAGTGGAGATCTCGTCCGCGACCACCGCGAATCCTTTTCCGGCTTCCCCCGCTCTCGCCGCTTCAATGGAAGCATTCAGCGCCAAAAGGTTCGTCTGGCTGGCGATGGCGTTGATTTCCGTCACAAATCCGGCAATCTCGTCATAGCAGCCGACGATCTCGTCCATAGCCGCAACCAGCTCGTTCATCTCCGCGCTTCCCTGTACGAGACTTGACCCCACATAATCCGTATTCTCCTTGATGGATGTGGCAAGCTCCGCAATCTTCTCCATGTTGCCGGTCAGGTTCTTCATCTCCCTGGAGGCGTTCTGTACCGATTCGCTCTGCTGCGTAGCGGCCTGCGCCACGTTCTCGCTCGTAGCCGACAGATCCGACGAATACTGAAGCACCGTTGCCGCCTGCGCGTTGATCTCCGCAAAACTGCTGTTGAGCACATTCATAATGTCCGCCAGCGCGTTCTTAATCTTCTCATAATCCCCCGTATACTTTCCGTTTACCTCGAAATTCAGATTCTTTTCCGAGATGGCGGTGACGGTGTTTGTAATTTCCGATATGTAATGCCGCAGTCCCTTCATGGTGTCGTTAAGAGCCACCGACAGCGCGTTTACTTCCTCAGACTGTTCGTCTACCTTAAAATCGTAATCCAGCTGGCCGTCCGATATCCTGGTCACATTCGCCGCCAGTTCTTCCAGAGGGGCAAACATGGGATTGATCCCTCTTGTCAGCTGCCGCCGCACCAGCCAGCTCAGCCCGACGCTCAGGACCGCCGCAATGATCAATGTGAGGAAAATCACAAGAAATATTTCCGTCAGGGATATGACGGCCACCACATTCCAGCCCGTAGATTCGGCTCTGGCGCTGATCGCGGATTTCAGCCCGCCCTTGTAATCCCAGATCAGCCGCGTGGAAAGTTCTTTTTCACAGACCTTCCGGTACTTTCCGCCAAGCGCTTCGTCCACCGTCGTGCTCTTCTTCGTATTAAGCGCGATCTCGTCGTCCGGATGGGTCAGGATCGTCCCTTCTCCCGACGTCAGGAACACATAATTGCCGCCGTCATAAGACCCCTCGATGAGAGACACCAAATCGTCCATGTACATATCCATTCCCGCTACACCATAAAAGACGCCGTCCCTGTATATCGCCTTGGCCAGCGTAATACAGATATTTCCGGTCTGTTCGTCCACATAAGGCTCGGACACATACACGTCGTCCCCGGAGGCCGCGCCGATATACCAGTCGCGCTCGGACACCACAAAGTCCGCATCCGGTACCCATCCGCCCGACATATAGGTCATAATTCCGTCCGAATAGATAACGTCATCCTCTTTCACACAGACATATACGGCGGACACATCGCTGTAAAGCCCCGCCATCCTGTCCACATAGCTGTAATAATCCGCGTCCTCCACTCCCAGCGGCGCCCCTGTGGCCACCGTGTCGATAAAGGACACCTTCTGTGACATCGTATTGTCGATCTGAGAGCTGTACAGCTGTACATGCTCCCTGTTGTTGCTGACCGTGTAGGAGAGTACGACCGCAAGCACGATCACACCTGCCAGCACGCACAGCCCTGTGATGATCCATCTGACCGACCGGTTCGCCTTCCCGTTGACATTCACACTTAATTTCTGTAACTGCATCTTTCCGCACCCTTTCTTTCCGCCGTCCCTGCCGCGTCCGTTCCTGCCGCCCTTTCGGCCGGGCGGGCGCTGCCGACAGACTGTAACATCCAAAAAACGGATCTTCTTCATTATAGAACATTATAGAACATTCAATTTGTGAATTCAACCGCGCTCCTCTGTTTTTTGCGCTGTTTTTCGTGCTTTTCCCGTAATTTGCTGTTTGCCCTTTACGTATGCTGCGGCGGATTTTCGGCGGCTTCTGATCCGGCTCCCTGTTTTTTTCAGCGGATGATGATTTTTCTTGCGGCGTTGATTCCGATTTTATAAGGCAGCGGCCTCAGGTCACGGTCGGCCTCCTTCAGTTTTTCCCGGATGTTGATGTGCTGAGGGCAATGCATTTCGCACTTGCCGCACCCCACGCACTGGGACGCGAAACCGGGCTCCTTCCGCATTCCCATGTTCTGGGCGAACTCAAAGCGCGCGGAAGATTTCTTCTCCATATACATCAGGTTATAGTAATAGAAATTCCCCGGGATATCCACCCCTTTGGGACAGGGCATACAGTACCGGCAGCCCGTGCAACCCACCTTTTCCTTTTCGCGGATGATCTGCCGGATCTGATCCACAACGGCAAAATCCTCCTGTGTCAGATCCCCGGGACCGGCCTGGGACGCGACGCGGACGTTTTCCTCCACCATTTCCACGGAATTCATCCCGGAAAGCACACAACTGACCTCCGGCTGGTTCCACAGCCATCGCAGGCCCAGCTCGGCGGGCGTATAAGCCCTGGTGTGGGAGGCGAGCGCCTGTTTCGCCTTCTCCGGCAGATTGACAAGCTTTCCGCCGCGCAGCGGCTCCATGATGATAACCGGGATTCCCTTTTCCGCCGCCGCCAAAAGCCCCCTTCTCCCCGCCTGGGTATGCTCATCCAGATAATTATACTGGATCTGACAGAAATCCCAGTCATAAGCGTCCAGAATCTTCAGGAACATTTCCGTGTCCCCATGGTAGGAAAACCCGATATTGCGGATGCTGCCCTCCGCCCTGCGCGCGTCGATCCAGCTCTCAATCCCGAAGGTCTTCAGGCGCTCCCACTCCACAAGATCCGTGAACATGTGCATCAGATAATAGTCGATATGGTCGGTGCGGAGCCTGGAAAGCTCCTCCCGAAACGTTTTGTCGATGGCTCCGGAGGAACGCAGGATATACTGGGGAAGCTTGGTCGCGATAAATACCTTGTCACGGCAGTGGTTTTCGTCCAGAATGCGGCCGAGACATTCCTCGCTCCCCGGATAAATATATGCCGTATCAAAATAATTAACGCCTTTTTCGATGGCCAGAAGCACTTCCCTCTCCGCCTTTTCATAATCGATGGCGTTCCCCTTCCTGGAAAACCGCATGCAGCCGTAACCCAGCTGGGATATCTGGTTGCCGTACCGGTCAGGTCTGTATTTCATCTTCTCACTCCTGTCTTTGATAAGGTCAGCGCTAATCCGCGTTGCTCGCCGCAATTTTCACGCGGCTCCAAAGGTTGCTGATGATCTTCCGGGTATCTTCATTATATTCAAACACCTCGTCTTTGTCGTTATCGGTTCTCGGAAGGTAGGCGTTGATCCCCTCAAATTCGCCGCCCTCGCCGGACAGCACTTCCATCACCTCTTCGTTTGCCGAGGTATATCCCACGAAGCTGGAATTGTCGTAGGCTCCGTCGTATTCACAGACGTAATTGATAAACGCGTGCGCCAGTTCCGGATTCTCCGCATTGGCGGGAATGACCATGGCGTCGGACCAGAGATTCGTTCCCGTCTCCGGCAGGTAATATCCCATGTCCTCGTTTTCGGACATGACATAGGTTGCGTCCCCGGAATAAATCAGTCCCAGCGCCTTCCGCCCCTGAGCCATATTGTCAATGATCTCGTCCGTCACGATCTCCGGATCCATCGTCTGTACGCACCGCACCAGCCAGTCGTAGGCCTGCTGAAGCTCATCCTCGTCCGTCGTGTTCATGGAATACCCCAGCGCCTTCAGCGCCATCATAAAGCTGTCTCTCTCGGAATCGTACAGATAGATGTCCCCCCGGTACTTTTCGTCCAGGAAAATATTGAATCCCTCTCTTTCCAGATCTTCCATGTCCACTTTCGTCCTGTCGTATACGATGCCCACGGTCCCCCAGAAATAGGGCACAGAATATTCGTTCTCCGGATCATACGGAAGATTTTTCACGGAATCGGTCAGGTTATCCAGCCCGCTCAGCGCGGAACGGTCCAGCTTCTGCAGATATCCCTCCTGGATCAGCCTCTGGATCATATAATCGCTGGGCACCAGGATATCGAAGGATTCCCCGTTTGCCACCTTGATGTACATCTGTTCGTTGGAGTCAAAGGTTTCCATGACTACCTTCGCGCCCGTCTCTTCCTCGAAATTGCCGATGACATTTTCGCCCGTGTATTCCCCCCAGGTATAAAAATGCAGGGTCTGTCCCTCAAAAGGGCGGGCCTTGCCGCTGCCGCCGGGGCGCAGGAACAGCGCCAGCGCCGCCGCTGCCGCCGCCAGAACCGCCGCTGCCGGCACAAAGATCCGTCTCTTTTTCACTTCGTCCCTGGCCTTGCGTTTCGCCGCAAGAACGGGAATCACGTTCACCAAAATCAGCACCGCCGTGATGATGACCACCATCAGCGTGGAAGCCGCATTGATGCTGGGATTGATGCGTTTGCTCATGGTGTAGACCACCATGCTCAGATTTTTCACTCCACCCCCCGCGGCAAAATAAGAAATAATGAAATCATCCACCGACATGGTGAAGGCGATCAGCGCGCCCGCCACGATCCCGGGCATGATCTGCGGGATAATGACCTTCGTCATGGCCTGCAGGGGCGTGGCTCCCAGATCCATCGCCGCATCCGCGATGTTCGGATCCAGCGACCGTATTTTAGGCATGACCGACAGGATCACATACGGAATGCAGAATGCGATATGGGCCAGCAGCATGGTCAGATAGCCCTTGTCCACCCGGAACGTAATAAACAGCAGCATAAATCCGATCGCCGTCACGATCTCCGGATTCATCATGGGAAGATTGTCCACCTGCTCCATGATGTTGCGGATCACCTTTCTGGATTTGCTCAGGCCGATGGCCGAGACCGTGCCCGCCACCGTCGAGACAAGCGTGGCGATCAGCGCGACGGAAAAAGTGGTGTACAAAGCCTCCATCATGGTTCTGGATTCCAGCATGCGCTTATACCAGCGCAGGGAAAATCCTGTAAAGCCGGTCAGAGATCTCCCGTCGTTAAAGGAGAAGACGACCATATAAAGGATCGGCAGATAAAAGAAGGCAATTGTGAGAGCTATCAGGATCTTTCCGACGGGCCGTTTTCCTTTTTTCTTCATAGATTCCTCCGTTTCCGGGCATTTCGACTCCGAAATCCACCCTAGAAATTCTTTTCGCCCTCTCCGCCCTGATTTCTGTTCTCAAGCCGGCGCACCACAGCCATCAGCAGCATCATGATAAACGCCATGACCATGGAGACGGCGCTTCCGAAGTTCCACTCTCCCACCGTGATAAACTGGTTTTCGATCAGATTGCCGATCAGGAAATACTGTCCGCCGCCCAGCAGCTTTGGAATAAAGAAAGAACTCACCGCCGGCAGGAACACCAGCGTAATACCGTTTACCACTCCCGGAAGAGACAAGGGCAGCGTGACCCTGAAAAAGGACTGCGCGGGATCCGCTCCCAGATCCGATCCCGCTTCCAGCAGCGCTGCGTCCATCTTACACAGGGAGGTATTGATCTGCAGGATCATAAAAGGAAGGAAGTTATAGACCATCCCCAGAAGGACAGCGCCCTCCGTATACAGCAGTTCCCTTTCGCCGGGCAGGAAAAAGGAAACGATCCTCTGGATCAGTCCGCCTTCCGTGAGCAGGCCGATCCATGCGTAAGTCCTGACCAGCATGTTGATCCACATCGGAATCGTAATGCAGAGGATCAGCCGGCTTTGCAGCCGCTCCCCGCAGCGGGAAATAAAATACGCCACGGGATAACCCAGCAGAAGACATATAACAGTCGTCTTCAGCGCGATCCAAAGGGAACGCCACAGAATCTTCAGAAAGTCCGCGTCCGTAAAGAACGTGACATAATGATCCAGCGTAACGGAGAAGGAAAAAATGCTGTTTCCCGGCTCCGTGACCGAATAAAAGGCGATCAGCGCCATGGGCAGCACCAGCATGACCGCCGCCCACACAAGATAGGGAATCGCCAGCTGCGAAAATTTTTTCATGTGTTCTCTCCCTCCTGCATCACTCCGGCATTCTCGCCATGACATGGATATCCTCAGGGAAAAAGGTAAGACCCACCTCCTGGCCCTCCCGCGTGTAATCCGTGGTGTGGATCTTGAATTCCCGGCCCGGCGTCCAGAAGGTGATCGGATAAATCCCTTCCGTGACCGTGTCCGGATCAAAATCATAGTCCACGGTGATGTCCACGCTCTCGTTTTCGTTGCTCAGCTTCCACGCCTGCGCGTTCGCCCAGGTCCGGATGTCGATGTCCAGCGCCTGCGACTCCCGGATCTCGTCCACGGTAGTCATAAAGTTAAAGGCCATGACGCCTTCGTTCGCCTTTTCGTTTTTGACGAAGGGCTGGTTGACCACATGGATGGTGCGTTCCACGCTCAGTCCGTCCGCCGTCGAGAACCGGACCGGATAATCTCCCTCTTTTTCCTCCAGCTCATACTCGATCCTTGTGATGGAGATGTACTCGTCGCTGGCAGGATCCCACGCCTGGGCGTTGGAGCGGGCGATGATCTCCTTGTCGTCGAGCTTTTTCACGTCCTCAATATCCACATAGAAATCCGTGGCGCTCATCTTTTCCTTTCCGTCGGCGCTGACCTCGTCCCGGTTCTGGGTCACCTGCATGTTCACCGTTACCTTTGTTCCGGGGACGGTCTCCACCATGATCTCATAATGAACGCCCTTAAACAGTACGCTCAAAACCTCTCCGGTCATCTTGCCGTCTTTTACGTCCACGATATCAATATCCTCCGGCCGGATGACCACATCCACCGGTTCGTTCTCCTTAAAGCCGTAATCCACGCAGTCGAAGGTCATATCGTCAAACCGCACCCTGTAGTCCTGCGGCATGACTCCCGGGATGATGTTGCTCTCGCCGATAAAGTTTGCCACATACCGGTTTGCCGGCTCATTGTAGATTTCCTGCGGCGTTCCGATCTGCTGGATCTCGCCTCCCCTTATCACCACGATCTTGTCCGACATGGTCAGCGCTTCTTCCTGATCATGGGTGACAAAGATAAAGGTAATTCCCACTTCCTGCTGGATCCGTTTCAGTTCATACTGCATTTCCTTGCGCAGCTTTAAGTCCAGCGCCGCCAGAGGTTCGTCCAGAAGGAGCACCTTCGGCTCGTTGACAAGGGCCCGGGCGATCGCCACTCTCTGCTGCTGCCCGCCGGACAGGAGCGTGGTGTTCTTTTTTTCGTATCCCTCCAGTCCGATCAGCTTGAGCATCTTCATAACCTTCTGCTCGATGACGTCTTTTCCCATTTTTTTGATTTTCAGGCCAAACGCAATGTTTTCATATACGTTCAGATGGGGAAACAGCGCATACTTCTGGAAGACGGTGTTGACCTCTCTTTTATAGGGCGGCCTGTCGCTGATCTCCTCGCCGTCGAAGATCACCTGTCCCTCGTCGGCGCTGAGAAACCCGCCCAGAATCCGCAGCAGAGTGGTTTTTCCGCAACCGCTGGGACCTAACAGCGTGACAAATTCGTTTTCATAAATATCAAGACTGACGCCCTTTAAGACGATCTGATTGTCAAAGCTTTTCACGATATTGCGAAATTCGATTAATTTTTTCTCCTGCATCCGCCTTCTCCTCCCTGAATCCGTCACGCGTCTCCTGTCACGGATATTTTTTAACGTGTAGAAACACGCATTATTATACACATCTTCCGCGTAATTGCAATAGTCTGGACGAAAAAAAGAGGAAGATGTCTTTCTTGTCAAAACGGCCGGGGATTGATATAATAAATAGGCTCTCCACACAATACACAGGAAAGGGCTGACCAATATGACAAAACCTTTTTTCAGAAAAATAACCGGGCTGGCCGGTATGGCGGCCGCTCTGCTTCTTCTCGGCGGATGCGGCGACAAAGTAAAGCTTGATCCCGACAACCCCACCCAGATCACAATATGGCACTATTACAACGGTTCCCAGCAGGCGGCCTTCGACCGGCTCGTGGACGAATTTAACCGCACTGAAGGCAAAAAGCTCGGGATCTATGTAACCGCCAACAGCCAGGGAAACGTAAGCGACCTGGAGAACAGCGTGCTGGCGTCCTTCCGCAAAGAGGTGGGAAGCAGCGAACCGCCCGATATCTTTTCCTCCTACGCGGATACCGCCTATACCATCGACAAGCTCGGTATGCTCATAAATCTGGAAGACTATATGACGCAGGAGGAACTGGACGATTATGTGGATTCTTTCGTGGAAGAAGGGCGCATCGGCGAAGCCGGCGAACTGCGCATCTTCCCCACCGCCAAGTCCAGCGAGATCTTCATGATGAGCAAGACCGACTGGGAGCCTTTCGCGGCGGCCACGGGAGCGTCTCTGGACGACTTGGCCACTCTGGAAGGCGTTGCAGCCACGGCAGAGGCGTACTATGAATGGACGGACGCCCAGACCCCCGATATCCCGGACGACGGCAGGGCGTTCTACGGACGGGACGCCATGGCGAACCTGTTTTTGATCGGCTCCATGCAGCTTGGCACGGAACTGTTCCATGTGGAGGACGCTTCGGTAACGATCCAGGCGGACAAAGACGTCATGCGCAGAATCTGGGATACCTACTATGTTCCGTATGTAAAAGGGTATTTTTCCTCTTACGGCAGATTCCGCTCGGACGATGTCCGGATCGGAGAGATCATCGCCTACACAGGTTCCACTTCCTCCGCCAACTATTTTCCGGACGAAGTTGAAACGCCGGACGGGACAAAGCCCATCGACTATATCATTCTGCCCGCGCCCATATTCGAGGGCGGCAAGCCTTATGCGGTGCAGCAGGGCGCCGGAATGGTCGTCACCAAAAGTACGCCGGAAAGGGAATATGCGGCCGTCACCTTCTTAAAATGGTTCACCACCGAAGAAAACAACCTGCTCTTTGGCTGCACCTCCGGTTATATGCCCGTGAAAAAGGACGCGCTGTCCGCCAAAATGCTGGATAAGGCCATTGCGGACAACGATCTGCAGGTGCCGGGCAAAACCTACGAGACGCTCGTCTCCTGCTTCCAAACGGCGCACAACGCCACCCTCTACACCAACAAGGCCTTCGATCACGGCGCGGATGCCCGCAATGTGCTGGAATACCATCTCTCCGATAAGGCCGCGGCCGACCGCGCCACAGTCGTCGAGCGGATGGCGCAGGGCAGCTCTCTGGATGAGGCATGCGCCGACCTGATCGGCGATCAGGCTTTTGAAGACTGGTTCGCATCCTTTACGGCCGCGCTGAACGAGGCCGCGGCAGAACCGCAAACTTCGCCGTAAACCGCGGGAAGCCCGTAAAGACGGCGGCGATATGCGGAAACACAGAACCGAAAATTTTAAAGGAGATCATGCGATTTGAACGCAAAATCCAACCATACCGCAAAATCGAGACACATATTCCGGCTTTTTCTGATTCCCCTGTTATGTCTGATCATCATGCAGGCGGCGCTTTCTTTCGGAACGGTGTACTTAAGCGGCGCCTTTTCCGCGATCCGCAGCTACGCGCCGGACCGGCTCAGGCAGGTCACGGAGACCCGAAGCATTATTCTGGAAAACGACATGACACAGAGATGGACCTCGCTGGAAGAGGAATATGAGATCGCCGGGCAGCTTCTGGCGGACTGTCTCGCGGAGGGCCATATATCCCTGGACGATTTCCTGAACGATCCCGACGCGCAGAATGATTACCTTACCGCCCTCTTCCCCACATGGGGGTATCTGCTGCGCAAAAATTCCACCACGGGCGCTTTTATCATTCTGGGGCGGCCGGACCTTGCGGAGAAAAACGGCTCTCTGAACGCGCTTTACATCCGTGACAGCGACCCCGACACCAACCCCGCGGATTACTCCGATCTGCTTCTGAGAGTAGGTCCCTCGCAGATCACCAGGGATTACCGGGTTCCTTTTGATATTTACTGGAAAGCCGGCCTTTCCTTAAAGCCTTACGGGGAGTCCGGGGCCGACAGCTTCTTTTACCAGCCTTATCTGGCGGCATGCCAAAACCCTTTCGCAAGAGTCATGGACTGCTGCTACTGGAGCGCGCCCTTCTGTCTGGAGGGAAAGGACGCCGCCGATCCCTACCGGATGATCACCTGCTCGATCCCTCTCACAGCGGAGGACGGGACGGTGTACGGCGTCATGGGAATTGAGATTTCCCTGTCCCGTCTGGCGGAATGTCTCCCCTACAGGGAAGTAAATCCCAGCCATGAAGGCGGCTATCTGCTGCTGAGGCAGGAAGACGATCATTCTTACCGGGTAATCTGCGCCACCGGTCTGTTTTCCAACGATTCCATCGACGGTCAAAACAGAATCGAACTGTCGGAGACGACGATGCAGGGGCTGTACCGGATCGACACGTTGGACCGGCAGGATCCCGTTTACCTGACGCCCCAGTCCCTGACCCTCTATAATACCAACACGTCCTTTTACGGGCAGGGATGGTATCTGGCCGGGATGGAAACCCATGACGCTCTGTTCGGCAGCAGTTCCAGGCTGTCCGGCATCTTCGTCGCCGCCACGCTTTTGGCTCTGGCAACCGCGGTGTTTCTGTCCTACCTGCTTGTCAGAAAGATCACCAACCCCATCCGGCGTCTCTCCGAATGTATCCGGACCAGCCCGGAAAATGAACTGAAACCTTTCGACAAGGGCTCTATCGCGGAAATCGATGAACTGTACGATACGATCTTCCATCTGACCGAACGTCAGAAAAAAACGGAATGGGATCTGCAGGAGGAGCGGGAACGGTACCGCCTTGCCCTTCAGAACAACTCCGATATCCTTGTCACCTACGATCCCGATCAGGATCTGGCGACATTCTACAACCTTGACAACAGCGGCGCCGAGACACGTATAGAAAATCTGATGCAGAAGCTGACGAGAGAAAACTATATCCACCCGGACGACAAGCGGGTGGTCCTGGCGCGGATCCAGAATATCCGGACCGGACTTTCCATCTCCTTCCGGACCAACTGGATGAGCGCAGATCACGAATATCAGTGGTATGAACTCACGGGGCGCATCCTGCCGGACGCCGACGGGACACACAAAACCTTCATCGGTTCCATGCACAATATTCATGAAATGAAGATCCAGGAGCTGGCCGCCAGCGAGTCCGTATATCTGGATCCCCTCACGAAGCTGTATCTGTGCTCTTCCGGAGAAGATATCATACGCAGCCAGATCCGCATCGGACACGAAGGCTGCCTGCTGCTGATGGATGTGCGCAATTTTCTCCAGCTCAACGAAGAGTACGGCATGACCGTGGGCGACGTTATCCTGGAGGAACTGGGCCGTATGCTGCTGGACTGGAAAAACAGAAACAACGCCGCGCAGAGCGTGCTGGCCCGGTTCGGCGGCGACGAATTTTTGCTGTGGCTGGACGGTTATTCCGCCGACATGACGGCCGCCGCCGCACAGGAATTTATCGATGAAGTCAACCGTCTCTACGCCGACGGCAGCCTGAAGGTGGAGCTGGTATGCGGCTGCGCGCAATGTGAGGAAGCGGATTACGACAAGCTGCGCTCCAACGCCCGCTGCGCCCTTGCCTATGCTTCCGCCCATGACATACCGTGCGTGTTTTATCATGAACTGCCCGCCGAAAGCCGCGCCGTGCCGAAGCAGATCACGCCTATAGAGCATTCGGAGACCGACACGCAGGGTATCGTTCCCATCACCTTCAGCTTTTTTGACAAGAGCAGCCAGATCGAAAATATTCTGGCGATCCTGCTTCCAAAACTGGGAAGGTATTTCGAGGCGGATGACATCCTGCTCATTGACGCAAACCGGGAATTCTCTACCGTGAAAACCACCCAGCAGTGGCACAGACGCCCCGACGCGCCGGCCGACCATGAGCTGATCCATTTCACCCCACAGGACTTCGACGCGCTGGACCGCGCTCTCTGGAGCGAACGGCCGTCCTGGCTGTCAACCACCTGGCTGAACAACGACATGCGCTATTTTCTGCGGATCGAAACCGAAGCGTGCGGTTACGTCTTCCCGCTGTATGACAATAACAGCTATACCGGCGCGCTTTTGTTCCTGAGAGAGAACAGCGCGCAGAACTGGACGGAGGATCAGGCGAGGGAAATTCTGGAAGTGGTCAAAATCATCGAAGCCAACATCAACAGACAGCGGTACGATTCCGCCAACCGCGCCAAGAGCGACTTCCTGTCCCGCATGAGCCATGAGATCCGCACTCCCATGAACGCCATCATCGGCATGACCTATATTGCCAAAAACCACATTAAAAATCCGGAAAAGATCGCCGAAGATCTCGGCAAGATCAGCCAGTCCTCGCAGTATCTGCTCGGGCTGATCAACGACATTCTGGATATGTCCAGGATCGAAAGCGGCAAGATGACCCTGGAATGCTCGGGATTTAACCTGAACGACATGACGGAGAATCTCACCACGCTCATCCGGCCGCAGGCTCAGGAAAAAGGAATCCGTTTCGAGACCGATATCTCCCTGACCTGTCCTTATGTGTCGGGAGATTCCCTGCATCTTAACCAGGTGCTGATCAATCTGCTGGGCAATGCGGTTAAATTTACGCCTGCCAACGGTCTCGTCACGCTGACCATGCACCAGAAGACGGACGGCAGCATCTATTTTTCCGTCCGCGACACGGGTATCGGCGTAAGCCCCGAAAATCAGTCCCGCATCTTTGAGTCCTTCGAGCAGGCGGAAGGGAGCACCACCAGAAAATACGGCGGCACCGGTCTCGGGCTTGCCATCAGCAGGCGTCTGGTACAGATGATGGGCGGCAGTCTCAGACTGAACAGCGAACCGGGAAAGGGCAGCGAATTTTACTTTACCGTCACCCTGCCCATGAACGATCTGCAGGCGCAGAGCAACGATTCTCAGGACAGCCCGGACGCCCAGATCCTTTCCTCCGCCGCCGGACTGCATATCCTTCTGGTGGAAGACAATGAACTGAATATTGAGATCGCTCAGACCATTCTGGAAACGGAGGGCGCCGTGGTGGATCTCGCCCGCAACGGTCAGGAAGCCGTAGACCGTTTCCTTTCCGGCGAGCCGGACCGCTATGACCTGATCCTGATGGATATTCAGATGCCCGTTATGGACGGTCTGGAGGCCACCCGCATTATCCGCCGTTCCGACCACCCGCGGGCCGCCACGATCCCCATTATCGCCATGACGGCCAACGCCTTTGACGAAGACATGAAAAAATCGGTGGAAAGCGGTATGAACGGACATCTGTCAAAGCCCATCGAGATCGACAAGTTCTTCCGGACCATTTCCAGGTTTGTGAGGGAAAGATGCGACTGACCCGCTTCCCGGCGGATGCAGGTTTTGTCCGCACGGGCGGCTTTTCATAATTCCAGCTTTTTAAAAAACCGGGAGCCTGCCGTCGCATCTTCCCGCTGATTCAGAAAATAAGCCTTCATTTCGGGATGATCCTCTCCGATATCCTTCAGGATCATCCCGAGATTTTCTTCCGTCAGGCATCCCAGAGCGGCGAACAGTTCATAATACTCCCGCTCGTCCCCGTGCTCTCCAAGAAGCACCTGCCATGTTTCCTCGTCTGCGCATCCCCTGGTATGCGCAAGGAGATAGTCCCTCGCCGTCTCCCGGTCCTGAGACGTCAGGCCCTCGGAGTGGAGAAGTCTCAGAAACAGAAGCCTTACCTTCATTTTTCTCCGCCCGTTCCGATAGGCCGCCGGATCCGTGCTGCCGTAATCTTCCTCCCCGCACAGCACCTGTCTGGAATATCCTTCCTGATCGGAAGTTCCAAGCACCGCCAGCATCCTGGCGTCCCAGCGTTTCAGCCACTCCACGCTCCCCGCTTCCTTAATGTCCAGCAGATAAGGAGCGTCCGCCACGGTAGCCGCGGCGGCAAGAAGCGCCGCAACCGTCTGGCTTTTCCCTCGAACCGTAAGTTTTTTCAGCTTTCCGCATTCCAGGAACGCTTTTTTCCCGAACCGGATATCCCGATCGGGAAATTCCACCCGTTCCAGATTGTCGCAGTAAGCGAACGCCCAGTCCCCGATCTCTTCCACCGTATCCGGGAGAGAAACTTTTCTCAGATCCTTTTTGCTCAGAAACGCTTTCTTTTCCACGGCCGTCACCGGATATCCTTCCAGTTCGCCGGGTACGGCCACTTCCCCCGCAAACCCCCGCCATCCGGTGATGCATGCGTTTCCCCGCCTTATGTCGTAATACAGGCAGCCGTCGGAAAACGGCAGTTCTTTCTCCCTCATGCCCCGCCCCCTAGATATCCAGCTCTTCGATCTGCTCCTGAATTTCCCGGCCGCGTTCGCCAAGCATCAGTTCCTTATTGTGACGTCTGTAATCTTCGCTCCCGAAGGCCGCGATAAACTGGGAACTAAAACTGTTTACGGTGAGCTGCGTCATCAGAACCAGCATCTCATTTCCTTCCGCAAACGCCTTCTCCGCAAAGTCAAACAGCGCGTGCAGCTCCCTTTCCGTTCTCTCCGCATCCCGTTTCATCACAGCCACCCGCCCGTCATAGCGCTCCTTCAGGAGACAAAAGGCCGCCTTCTTATCTGCGGCGCTGCCCGCATACAGCTCTTTTCCGCTCTCTTCCAGAAAACGGACGACCCGACGGTGCTTTCTGCGGTCTCCGTCTGACAAAGCCCCCGCGAGATCAAGGGACTCCAGCAGCTTACGCCGCCCTGCCGCCTGTCTGTCGATCAGAGCAAGCACCTGCTCCGTCCCGGTATCGTCCGCAAGTCCCTTCACCGCCTGCAGAGACGTCTTAAGATCGGACAGGACCTCCCCCTGTTCCATCACGTCTTTCATATCCGCCTGAACCCGGTCCAGCAGCATGCCGAGAAGAGAAAGCCTCTCGTCAAAAGCCGCCGCTTTTGCGCGTTCCAGGGCGCTGGCGGGCGCGTGTCCCTCCAGAATTTCCTCAATGCGGTAATCCGTTTTGTATTTTTGATACAGATCATAGTAGGCCGTGAACTCTTTTACGACTTTCCCGTTTCTCAGATACTGTCCCGTCAGATTCTCGTCCACCGGCAGCCCCTCTTCCTCGTAAAGATACAGGATCTGGGACAAATCCTCCCAGCCGCGGGCCGTTACGTAACTTCTCCCTCTTTCCGTCATCTCCATGCAGTAAAAATGATCCTTTTTCAGATCCAGATAATTTACAATGGCGGCATGCAGGTGTCTTTCGCCGGCATACTCTCTCCACACCCGGTAGTCCGGCTCCACCTCCAGTATCTTAAGCCTGTCCAGCGTCACCACGTCAAACTCCCGCACCGCCTTATTGTACTCCGGAGGGTTGCCCGCGGTCACGATCACCCATCCTTCCGGCACTCTGTGGCGGCCAAAAACCTTATACTGCAGAAACTGAAGCATGGAGGGCGCAAGCGTCTCCGACACACAGTTGATCTCATCCAGAAAAAGAATGCCCTCGCGGATGCCGCTGGCTTCCATGGTGTCATAGACGGAAGCGATAATTTCGCTCATGGTATATTCAGACACGCTGTACTCCTGTCCCCCATAGGTCTTCTGCGTGATAAAGGGAAGTCCCAGCGCGGACTGGCGGGTGTGGTGCGTCATGGAGTAGGATACCAGCGCGATTCCAAGCTCCTGCGCGATCTGCTCCATGACCGCGGTCTTTCCGATCCCGGGCGCGCCCAGCAGAAAAATGGGGCGCTGTCTGACCACCGGCACACGATAGGCGCCGAACTCGTCCTTTTTCAGGTACAAACGAATGGAAGTCCTGATATATTCCTTTGCCTGCTTAATGTTCATACGTCTCTCTCATCCTCCAGTTCGTCGCTGTCCAGTATCACCTTCCTGCTCCAGGGAGGTACCGGCGCCCGTTCCCCGTCCTCATCCAAAAAGGCGAAGATCACCTCATAATCCGGCATCCGCTCCGGATAGATCCCATAGCCGTCCGTAAAATAGATCAGCCCCTTCAGATTTTCAAACTCCCCTCCGGCGCGCAGCTCTTCGATATAGGAAAATACCGGCCGGAAGTCTGTTGCCCCAAACCCGGTCAGTTTCCCGTAACGCACAAATTTTTCAAAGTCGTCGTCCCCTGTGATCTTTGTATCGCTGCGCACCTCGTTGTCGCACTGAAGGATATGGACATTGATCTTATGAAAAAAATTCTCACCGGATTTTAAAAGCGAATAGGTTTTCCGCAGAAACGCCTTCACCGTCTCCCCTCTGCACGAGGCCGACGTATCGATGGCGATCACAAATTCCTTTACCTTGTGAACCTCTTTGTACTCCAGCGGTTCGATCAGCGGCAGATTCCCGTAATGATCCAGCCCATAGGTATAGTAGATATAATCAAATTCTTCGTCATTCACCGTGATATCTTCCCCCGTCACGGTAAAACGCCGCAGAAGCTCGCCGTAGTCACAGCGGTCCCTCGTGGCTTCCTCCAGATTTTGTTCCAGAGTTTCCTCGCCGGATCTGGCCTTTGTAAAAGATTTCAGATCCGCCTTCAGACGCTCGCTGATCTTTTTCCACTGTTCCGCAGTCACCTGCAGTTCCTCGCGAGGTTTCCAGAGAGTATGCGCATCCCGCGCGAAAATCCTCTCCAGTTCCTCCCGTTGTCCCTGTGTCGGCGGGTTATGGCGCAGATACCGATAGATCCGCTCCGCCGTAAGGGCCCCCGCCTCTTCCCGCATGCCGTTCAGCTTCCGTCTTACATCCCCGTCGCACTCCAGCGCCGCGCCGGGAAAATCCAGCTCCAGGATCACGTTTTCCACCGCGATGTCCGCCGCAAGATCCCACAGGGGCATCTCCAGCTTTTCATACTGAAAGTTATGGGAAAAAATACAGTGAAGGAGCAGGTGAAGGTAACAGCGCGTCACATATCGGGGTTCCTTTTTATAGGCCTTCAGGACGAAAACAGGATCATAATAACAGTGCTGCCCGTCCGTAGCCATACAGAGCGTCCGTCTCCTTTCCCGCCGTTCCAGCCCGCTTAAGGCTGCGTCAAAAAAACGCAGATGCATCAGAATGTCGTCCCGGGCCAGCGTCAGGACCCGGGAAGCGAGAGCGCTTATTTTTTTGTCGTCGGAAGACATCGCTGGAAGTACCTCCTGTCCGTTATCCGGTATCGGCTGCGCCGGTCTTATTTTGCCGTTTAAAAATGCGCCGCCGGCTGAAAGTCGGCAGCGCACATCAGACCGATCAGGAATGCTCCGGCGTTACGATCCGGATATGAACCTCTTCCAGCTGTCTGGGATCCACCTCTGCGGGGGCGCCCATCATTACATCCTGCGCGTTCTTGTTCATGGGGAAGGGGATAATTTCCCTTATGCTCTCTTCCCCGGTTATCAGCATCACCATACGGTCCACGCCGGGCGCAATTCCCGCGTGCGGCGGCGCGCCGTAGCAGAACGCATTGTACATGGCAGGGAACTTCGCCTTCACGTCCTCTTCCCCGAGTCCGACCAGCCGGAAGGCTTTGATCATAATTTCGGGATCATGGTTCCGCACGGCCCCGGAAGAAAGCTCCACGCCGTTGCAGACCAGATCATACTGATAAGCCAGGATGCTTAAAGGATCCTGCTCTTCCAGGGCCTTTGCCCCGCCCTGCGGCATGGAGAAAGGATTGTGGCAGAATTCCAGCTCCCCCGATTCCTCCCCGATCTCATACATAGGGAAATCCACGATCCAGCAGAATTCGTAACAATTCTCCTTTTTGTGAGCCGGGCAGACGGCGCCCAGCATCTTGCGCAGCACACCGGCTGTCTTCTGGGCAGTCTGCTTTTTCCCGGCGGCCACTCCTACAAAATCCCCAGGCTTCAGGCCAAGCGATTCCACAACCCGGTCCTTCCGCTCCGTCAGGAATTTGGAGATACCGCCCACAAACTGGCCGTTCTCATCCAGCCTGAACCAGTAAACCCTGTTCCCGCTCTGGACTTCCACATCGGAGCACAATTGATCGATGACCTTTCGCGTTCCCTCAAAGCCGGACACTGCCACCGCCTTGACAGTCTGTCCCGCAAAGGGTTCAAAACCGCAGTCCGCCATACAGTCCGTGGCGTCCTGAACGATCAGGTCGATCCGCAGATCGGGCTTATCCGTCCCGTAGATTTCCAGCGCGTCCGTATAAGATATTCTCCGGAAGGGCGCTTCGCTGACATTCTGATATGCTCCGTACCTGGAAAAAACAGGAGGGAGAACATCCTCCATAACCTGAAACACATCCTCCTGACCGGCAAAGGCCATCTCCATGTCAAGCTGATAAAACTCGCCCGGAGAACGGTCCGCCCGGGCGTCCTCATCCCGGAAGCAGGGAGCAATCTGAAAATAGCGGTCGAATCCCGAGGCCATCAAAAGCTGCTTGAACTGCTGCGGCGCCTGAGGAAGCGCATAAAATTTCCCGGGATGATTGCGGGAAGGCACCAGATAATCCCTTGCCCCCTCGGGAGAGGAACAGGTCAGGATAGGAGTCGTGATCTCCATAAACCCGTGGGCCGTCATGCTGGCGCGCAGATCGGCGACAATCCTGCTGCGCAGGACGATCCGGTCCCTGACCGCGGGGTTGCGCAGATCAAGATAACGATATTTTAAACGGGTATTCTCATCCGCCTCTTTGGAACGTGAAATCTGAAAGGGAAGTTCATTATAACGGCATCTTCCCAGCACCTCTATTTCGGAGGGGACTACTTCGATTTCCCCGGTGGCAATGGTGTCCGTCTTATTGGACCGCTCTCTCACCGTACCCTGAACAGATATGGTGGACTCATAGTTCAGATCCTCTATCTTCGCCATCATCTCTTCCGTCTCGATGACGACCTGCGTCACGCCGTAAAAATCCCTCAGGATCAAAAAGCCGAGATTTTTGCTTACCTTCCGAAGATTGTCATACCAGCCTGCCAGCGTAACCCGGGCTCCTGCGTCGCTTATCCTGAGTTCGCCGCAGGTATGTGTTCTTCCCTGCATCTTTCTACTGTCCTTTCCTTGTTTGATATTGTCTGAAATTTAAAAATATTTTACTCTCTGGCAAGGGGAAAGTCAAGACAAGAAGCCAGAATCCCGCTCCTGATCGCCAAAATCCCGCTCCCGGGTATGATTTGTCTATCCCAAAGGGCCATGACCGTGTTATTCTAAAAAGGGTAACGCTGATTTAACCGGTTGAAAAATTTTCATTTCCTTATGACTTTTTTGTGACCGTTTTCTTTACAAAATTGTTTTATTGGTGAAAGGAGGAGGTCGGGCAATGAAACAAACCATATCTATCCGACAGCTGGAAGAAGCCTACGACGCTTACGGCACGGCTGTATACCGTCTCGCAGTGGCCTTCCTGGGACAGCGCTCCGACGCAGAGGATATCACCCAGGAGACTTTTTGCCGGCTGCTGTACCGCGCTCCCGTTTTTTCAAATGAGGAGCATCTGAAACGCTGGCTTCTCCAGGTCGCCGCAAACCTGTGCCGGAACCAGCTTCGGGGCTTCTGGAGGAAACGGGTGGCGCAGCTGGACGACACCATTCCCGCCACCGTTTTGGAGGAACGGGAGGCCCTGAAGGCCGTCCTGAATCTTCCGGATAAGTACAAGCTGCCCATTCATCTGTACTATTATGAGGGCTATTCGGTGGCTGAAATTGCGGAAATCCTGAAGCTCGGACAATCGGCGGTGAAGATGCGGCTGAAGCGGGGCCGCGAATTGTTGAAAACAGAATTGGAGGGATTAAATTGAACATCAACGACTATCGAAATGCGATGGACCATATCGTCCCGGACAATGATTTAAGAAAACGGATCCTCTGCCGGAAGAATCCCCAAAAACGTTACGCTCCGATTCGCCGGGCCCTCGCCTGCGCATTGACGGCCGTTCTCCTGCTGACCTGCGGCACCTGTGTCGCCCTGGCCGCCAGCCCCAGGCTGCGGACCGCGGTGCTGTCCTTCTTTCACCTGAAAGAACAGGAACATGTACCCGGCCAGAATGACATCCGTCAGAACGACCCCGACCAAACCGAAACGAAACAGCCCGACGTCGTCTCGCCCGATATCAGTCAGGCCAGCATCGGCGATCTGGTCAAAGCTCAGTATATCGAAATGGATCAGTATTACGGCCTCTCCGGCAGTCTGCTCAATCAACTGACCTGGAGCGATGACGGACGGACGCTTTTAGATGCCAGGTTCTGGGAACTTCGGGATAACGACCTGATTCCCGTCCAGCCGGACATGCAGACCAACAAAATTGACATTACCTTCCGGGACATTCACTATCAGGGCAGCCTTTACTGGTTCATCCGAAACGGAGAACTGTACTTTTTCCAGGGCACTCCTTACGGCGTCGACACACACCCCGAAGACGAATGGTACGTGGAGACCATCCCGGGGCATACCGATGTTGTGCTTGTCAAACTGGCGCAGGGCAGTCAGATAGAATACACCGAATACCCCATGCTCTACTATTTGGGTACCGGCCGGACAGAAGACTTTCTGGCGGGTACAGACGCCGATCAGCTGGAACATGCCTACGACTATTCCTGGTCAAAGGACATGCGCAGAGTGTTGATCTCCTGCAGCGTCGGCACAGACGGACTGCAGGAATGGCTGTGCGATCTGGATGCCGGAACCCTCACCCGTCTCGACGAACTGACCGGAATGGGCGAGAATGTCAGCGCCGGCTTCGCAGACAACGACACGCTGATCCTTACCACCCACACCGTGTCAAAAGACGAAACCTGGATGACCGTCACCTGCTACGCTTATGATATTCCCACCGGACAGACGACCAAAACCCTGGACGAAACGCATTTTTACAGATGGTGGGATGAACCGTACGGCGCGCAGCTGTTCGGCACCCGCTGCGTTCTGATCGATCAGGACGGGCAGGTGCGGCTGGCCGACTTGAAAACCGGAACCCAGACCGTGATAGAAGGCTTCCGATATCAGGCGGGAGACAACTTCATGCCCAGCCCCTCCGGAAATAAGCTGCTGTATTACGCCTCCGACTCCGGGACAGACGGTCTCGGCATCACCCAGCTTGGCGTCGCGGATCTGGATAAGGGGACGTTTATCGCCTTCGACAGAGACGGCTATGAAAATCTGTACGAGGAAGGCATCGGCTGGAGCAGCGACAGCACAGTGAGCATCCGTGCCCGCTCGTCCGACAGAGAAACCCGATATCTGATCCTATATACGTTCTGACCACAGGACGTCATTTGACAAATGTCCGGGCAGGAGACGGTCCAAAGACCGCCTTCCCGCCCGGACGCATACGGGAAACGACAGGGAACTTACCGAAGCGAATTTTTCCCGGTTACCTTCTCTCTCTTACGTTTCTCGCTGTTATCCATAGCGGCGCCTGTAATGAGACTGATCACCAGACCGATCCCAAACCCCAGCTTCGGAGCAGAAAGTACAATTCCCAAAACAAGTCCCAGACAAATTCCGATCACAAGATAAATCCCCAGCCAATTGCTTCTGCCCCTGACGACGGAGTAACGTTCCGTCTGCCGGTCCCCCTCCCGATAAACGAACCCGGCCTTTCCAAGCGCTTTCACCGCCTTGTCGTTCTCGTGCTCCGTCTCCGCCGTCACCTCATAGACATTAGGGTGCCGAAACGCCCAGTTCACCATCTTGCAGATCGCTTCCGTCCCATAACCCCGGTTCCGGTATTCTTCCTCCAGTTCCACTGTAAGAGGTACGGTCCCACGGACTTTCTCCCCGGCAAAAGACGCCTTGCCGATCCGCTCCCCATCCCCTTTCGTTAGGGAAATGATCCAGTCGGCATTCCACAGATCCTTTTCGTCCGATGGCTCTATCGTGATCCGCGACGACTTCAGCAAATTTTTCTTATCCATATCCAATTCTTCCTTTCCCTGGCTTTCCCTGGCTTTCCCTGTACTTCCCTGTCTGTTCCCGGCTTTTTTCTGATTTTATCGTTCCTCCGCCCTACTCTTATTCTACCGCAAAAAATTTTATCTATCCCCGACCTCTTCAGGCGCGGTATGGAACTCATATCACCGGAATCCGATTCTGTTTCCTGCCTTCCCGCGAAGCCGTCTCCTGCCGGGTCTGGTCACGCCGTTCATTTCAGCGCTTCACTTAAACTGTCCGGAATCCCTCTCGGCCCTCTCACGGCATGAATCCCATATTTTTCGCCCAACACATCAAAGGAAAACTGATCCGGTTTATAACGTTTCAGCAATTTTATCTTCATACAGCTTGTCATGCGGACATTTCCGTCATCAAACCGAAAGGGAATATCCGTTTTCGTCACCCTGCATTTATAAAGGATCGCCGATACCGGAGCAGCGACATACAGGAACACGGTATCTCCCGTTTTGATACCCCTTCCCTGTTTCCAGTCAATCTCATTCTTTTCACAAAAGGCTGCTTCTACATCATAATATTTCGGATTGGCCGGAATAATCCACTCTCTGGCAGGTCTGAGCGCCTGCTTCTCTTTTGCAGATGCCGTTGCAAGATAGCTTTCTTCCAGCCATTTACTGATCTCGTCAAATTCGACCATGCCGTTCAGCAAAAGGGAAAGCCAATTCCCCTTACCGATATGATAGCCCCGGAAAAAGCCTTCCTTCCGCACCAGGACATCCGCAAGAAAAGAATCTGCGATCTTCACATTCACAATATCCACAATTTCTTTCGTTTCCAATCCCAGCTTATTTCCCGGCACATCCATGACAAGCGCAAACCACTTTTGATTATCGTCATGCCGGAAAACCGCATAGCCGGGATACCGTCTCCACAAGTACTCCGGAGAGACTTTATATTTTTCTTTTATATAAGCAAATAGTTGTTCCCTGAAGGTTTTCATAGTATCATTTCTTATCGTTTCAAAGCTAAATAGTGAAATCAAATCTGCCGCCGCTTTCGCTCCTGCCCTCTGCCCGTATTTCATTCCAGTCCACCGCCGCGATCTTCTTCATCAGTTCATCCACACTTCCGGCTTCCACCACCGTACGCTTTGTGTCCGCGTTCGTCCGGGAATAACGATCCGACGCTTTTTCTTCCAGACGCTTTTCCTGCTGTCTTTTCTGGGCACGTTTGTCCTCCGCCTTTTTCTGCGCCCGTTTTTCCGCCCTTGCTTCGTCAATCCATTCGCGCTGCTTCCGGCCGGACTTTTCAAGCTCCGCAAAAATATTAGCAGAGCCGTCGTCGTTGAAGGAAATCGCGATCTTGCTGATCCGTGCGTCGGCATTTTCGCCGTTCCTGCCAAAAGCGGACGTATAGCCAAATTCACGGTTGATCTGCTCCGACATACGGAGCGCGCCCTGTACGCCCTTCATTTTTTCGGCGGCGTATTTTTCATCGGACGCCATCTTCTCTATTTCCTCACGGGACAGCATAACGGAAACTTCCTTTGTGCTGTGAGAGAGAACTTCCTTTGCATCCTCGCCGGAATTGTAGACAAGAAACTCCATGTTGTCGTGGGATTTGTTCAACTTGTCCAGATATGCCTGCGCCTTTGAAGATAACTGCGGGGCGTCCGTTTTTTCCGTCTGCCTGCTCTGCGCATTTTCTGCTATTTGCCTTTTCTCTGCCGCCTTTATACTGCTGTCGGTATAAGCGTTATAATTGCTGTTGATCGTCATGGACATAGTAAACTTTTCCTCCTGTTCCCGGTTCCATTATAGCATATCAACCCGCTATAGTAAAACATCTTCCTCTTATTGAAGAAAATCTTTGAAAATCTTCCTCCTGATTCCACTCTTACCCCAAACTTACTTCATTTTGCTTCCTAATAAAGTTCCGCCCCGTATTCAATATCAATCCCTTTATGTCTAATGTCCATGCGGCGGAGGAACGCTGCGATGCAGGCAGCGCCCTCCGTCCCGATTTTATCCTGAACCTTCTGTTTAATAGATTTCTGCCCCGTACTCAATGTCAATTCCTTTGTTTTCATTCAGGACATAATCCTTGCCGCCGACTGACACAGTCTGCCCCGGCTGGTAGTTGCCAGACTCAAATGCCTCTCCGCTGACCAGCGCATTGTACCGTTTGTCATAGGCTTCCTTTGTACGAACCGCAATTGCATCTTCCTCTTGGGAAAGGAAATAGGTATGGGAATGATTGCCCACCGATACCGTGAAAAACCCGTTTTGTATACCTGCTTCCGCCAGTTTATCCCTGATTTCAGCCTGACTGTACTTTGCACTAGGCCCAACGGTATGCGCCAGTCTCTCCCAAAAATTAGCATACTCCGCCGCTTCCTCGTTAATGGGTCCTTTTCTTCCAAAAACATCCGCGCTTAAGAGGCCGCTGGCCGAAAGCACCGTATGCAGCTTCCCGTCTTTCCCCGTAAATTGATAACACGAGTTGTCGTCAAAGCGCACCTCGTTGTCCTTCACGGACATCTCCTTGGGCTGGATGATTCCCGACGCAACGTCATAATGCACTTTTTTCAAGTCTTCGCGAAGCGGACGAAATGCGTTTCTTCGATTCGGATCCTGTTTCGGTCTTGCGTCTGCCCAGGTTCCCCGCCTTGTGTAAAGTTTCGATTCTCTGCGGTTTCCTTTTTGATAAAGAACGCCGTCCTTCATATAAGCTTGGGAATGCTTATCGACACGGTTCCTGTCCGCATTTTTACTCCCTATGTGATAAAGAACTCCGTCTTTCATATAAGTTTGGGAGTACTGATTGACACGATTCCTGTCCGGCATATTCATGTTACCGGCGTTCCTGCTTCCAAGCAGCTTTGAAATCATAGCAGAACGGTTAAAGAAACTGCTGTTCATAAAGTTAAAGAAATTACCATTGAGCCTCATAGTTTTCCCTCCTTGTTCTTAACAACTTGAAATCCGTTTCCATAACTACTTTAAACCTTCAGATCAAGCCCTGCCGTTTCCGATACAGCGGCGCTGTTCGGATTTGCCATTGCTTCAACCATTTTCCCCGTCAGTTCCTGCACATCGTTACCTACAACTATGATTTCATGAGGTTGCAGGGCTTCGCTCTCTGCCTTTTTCTCCGCCCGCATTTCGGCAAGGCGCTCTTCCTGCTCTTTCTTTTCGGCCCTTTTCTTTTCCAGTTTTTCTTCGTTCTCTTTTTGCTCCTTCGCTTTTCTCTCGGCATTTTCTCTGGCAATTTTTCCGTCCGGATCGCTCGTGCCCGTGCTCATCATCGTGATATTTCCGTTTGCGTCCATTTGGATGGAAATGCTCGTCAGCGTTCCAAGGGAATGGGAGATTGCGTGAGACACGCAGTCCGGAATGACCGCCAGATTTTCTTCCAAATATGCTGCTTTCTCCGGATCATTCATGCATTTTTTCAAAAATGCGCCTGATACCGATACCGTTGTCGGAACGCCCTGCATGGAAGTCGTTCCCGTATTCATATAGCTGTATTTATCCTGCAAATATTTAGAATAATCATTTACATTACTATATCCCGTCTTAATCTGCTCCGTCCGTGTTTTGCCCGGAGTTGAAGTTTTCAACTCCACCGTACTTGTTGTCACACGACTTTCTACGCCTTCCGCTTTTTCAGCTGCTCTCTTCTGTGCCGTTCCATTTTTCTGCGCAGCATACGCACCTTCGTATGCATTGTAGTTCCTTTCAATTCCTGAAAGCGCCATCATAGATTCCTCCGTTTCATTGAGATTGCTTTGACTTTTGTTCCCTCTGCAGCATCACCGTCACATGGAAGACCTGCTCTTTTACCTTGATACCGACTCCGCCGTAATACCGTTCGGCAATGTCGGACACATTTTTTAATCCGATCCCATGCTCCATCATAAGCGGCGGAGCCGACCTGTCTTTTGTGGACAGCGGAAACGGGCTGCCCTCCTGCCAGTGCAGTCTGCCGTCAAAGCTGTTTTCCACATCGATCGGGCAAAACTGCTTCTTCTGCTTTACCTGCAAGCGGATAAAACGCTTTTCCTGCCGGTCCTTTTCGCAGGCTTCGATTGCATTGTCCAAAAGATTGCCGAGAATCATTCCCAGATCAAAAACCGATATGCCATCCACAGGACGAAACACCACTTCAAAAACCACTCCCAGCCTTTCCGCCCTTCGCCACCTGTCATTGACGATTACATCGGTAAGGGCATTGCCCGTTGCATACCGGCATTCCAGTTCCTGCATCGTTGCATCCATCTTTGAGATGTAATCTGCGATCTCTCCATACTGTTCCCCCGCCGCAAGTCCCTTGATGTTTGTCAGATGGTTTCTCATCTCATGCCGTATCTTGCGGACATTTCCATAAAAATCCTCCGCTTCTTCCAGCCGCTGTTTCATTGCCTGTACCTGTTTTTCTTCGATGAAACGCTTCTGCCGTTCCTCTAAAAGCATCCTGTAATTCTTCCAAAAGTAGATCAACAGGACCTCTCCCACAAAGATACACCCCGCCATCAGCGGTATCTTCCAGAACATCTCTTGTTTTGCGTCGTACAGATAGAAAACCACATCGCCTACCTCTACCGCATACAGATCCATCACGATGCCCGCCAGAACTCCGCCGGAAAAACTGTACGCAGAAAACAAAAGGGCGTCCCGCCTGTCCATCTCCGCATTTTTCAATACCCTGATCGACACCAGCAGCATAAACAGCATAAGGCCTGTATATAAAAACACCAAAATCAGAGCGCTGATCATCATTTTTTGATGGAATTGATACAGGTAATCGCTCTGCATCATATCCATACCGGACATCAGTATATTTTGTACTTTCAAACGCAGGCTGTCGGCGATCAGGACGCTGAGCGAGTGGAAGTTATAAAAAAGCAGCAGCACAAAAACCGCCTTTTCGTAATAGTTCCGATACCGGATCAGGCAATACACAATTGCAAATGCAAGGACCGCAAGATCGCGGATCCATACAGCAGAAAACGGCAGCTTTGTCGCAAGATTTACCGCAAAGAATAATGCTGCCGCGATCACGGCGCTCCTTTCCCTCTTTGTGTGAAAAACGGCTCTCCACAGCATCAGCAGAAGCGCAGTCCGAACCAAAACCATACAAGCTTCCATGATTTTAAAAAACATGTCGTACTCAGCCTGCGTCAATGCTACCCCTCCGTAATATATTCCATATAGGCTTTCCTGAAATCATCGTATTTGTACTTTGAGATCGGCAGCCTGTCGCCGTTCGCCATCGTTACCTCCGACCTGTTATACACTTCCACACGGGAAAGGTTAATCAAATACCCCTTATGGATACGGTAAAACTGTCCCCCAAGCTGCTTCTCCAGTTCACCGATCTTTGCGTAATACTCCAGCCTTTCCGCTTTCAGGGCAAGAATGATCTTATGGCTCTGGCTTTCCAGATAATAGATGTCGTCAAAGGGTATGGCTCTTTTTTCGCTTCCCTGCGGCACGATCAGCACCTGCCTGTCAGCCGCTTCCTGCTTTTCCCGCGCCGCAATCTGCCTGACGGCGCGTGCGAAGATCTGCGAAAACTTTTCCTCGTCGATCGGTTTCAGCAGATATTGGAACGCGCCCACGTCAAAGGCATCATACACATACTTTTCATATCCCGTCACAAAGATGATCACAGGCTGTCTTGCAAGTTCCATGCTGCGGAGCTGTCCGGCAAGCCACATACCGTTTTTCTCTTCATCTTTGCCTGACTTCATCTCTATATCCAGAAACAACAGGTCATATTCTACGCCTGCTGCCAAATATTCATCAGCGGAAGCATACTCTGTGATCCTGCACTCTGTCCCCTGCTTCTGAATCAGATTGCCAATGTATGCCCGGATGTTCTTTTCATCATCGCATACCGCAATATCAATCATGCCTTACTCCCTTTGCTTTTGCTTTATATATCGAGAAAATTCCGCTTATTTCTGACAGGGATTGCGTGACTGGACGTTTTTATGACGCAACTGGACATAAAATTTCTCAAAATTTGTATGCTCTTATATCTGCATATCAAAATTTCCGCCTGCCGCAACCGGATTTTTTGTCTTATCCGTCTGTCCCTGCGCTTCTTCTTTTGCCGCATCCATAAAAATCTTCATGTCATCATCATTAAAATAAATCTCTCCGTCGTCCGCATTTTCCAACTTTTCCAAAAGCAGTTTTTGGGCCTTATCCTGTGCAGTGTCCGGTTTGACAACAACCTTTCTGCCCTGCTCCTGACTGTCTTCCGTCTTTTTTGCTTCTTCGGCTTTTTCTTCTGACTGTTCCGCAATCTGCTCTGCCTTTTTACGGGCGTTTTCGCGGTTTTTTTCTATCTGCTTTTTGGCGTTTTCCTCTGCTTCCCTGCGGAGTTTTTCATTTAATTCGTCCTTTCTGATTGTCTGCACATATTGGGTAAAATTTCCATTTGCGTCAATGTAACAGTGCTGAAATACGGTGGTGCGCCCCGTGGCTTTGTTCATTCTCTCACATAGTTGAAGCATAGACTCCACGCCGCCAATTAGCTCTTTCATTTTCTTTTCCTTTGCAGGATCATTCTGCATCTTTTTCAAAATATCCGGATGGATTGTCAGCGTTATACCGCTTTTATCGGTCGCACATCCTTTCCCCAGGCGAAATTCTGCACTCGGCGCAAGCTTTTCCAATTCTTTCATATACTCCGCTGTGCTTTTTGCCTTGCTGCTTTCTGTGCCGGAATTTTTCTGCGCTGCCGCTATTTCCAATACTTCCCGTTTTGAAGCAGCTCTCTGTTTTGCTGTTTCCTGTTGTTTTTGTGCCGCATAGGTATTCTCATATACGCTGTCGCAGCTGTTTGTAATCTCCATTGCCATAGTTTCGTCCTCCTTGATCCTTAAAAATGGTTTGAAATCCGTTTCTGTAACAATTTCATCATTTACAATAGTTTCATCAGACTTACCCACCAGTCGCTATCCTGATTGTCATACGGGATTTTTGCCGTCCGTTCCCCCGCATCCGCTTCATAATAACAGGAATAACCATACCCGCCTATTCCAGGGAGCTTATAAAAACCGCCGAATATAATATAGGCCTCTTCCCCTGCGCCATGCTCCCTCAAGTATGCTTCAAATGCTTCCCTGTCCACATACACATAACTTTCATCATAGGAAATCATCCGATGCAGGACATGACTGTTTTCCGTGTCGAAAAAAGTCACACTATTTCCATCAAATCCATAGACAAGCATACTGTCACTCTCATGATACCTGCCATAAGAGCCTGCTCTGATTCCCGCCGCAGACACGATTGCAAGCAGGATGGCGGCTGCAAATACGCCAAATGCCGCAGACCGCTTATAGGGCTTGTAGCCTGCGATCCCTGTCACTCTCCGCCTGATGCTTCGGTATTCCTGATCGCCTGCGAATGTGGCGTACAGGTTAAAGTCCTTGCTTTCCGCCTGCAAAAGCCGCATGGTCTTTAACAAAAGCTGTCCGTATTCATATCCGCCCGTCCCATTTTTCCGGATGGTCGCCCAGTCGCATATTTCTTCCATATCCTCACGGAATTGCCTTGTGCCGATGGCAAGCAGCGGATTGATCCATAACAGCACCCGTAGAATGTCCCACAAGAAATAAAACAGCAGATGTCCTAACCGGATATGCTCTTTTTCGTGGAGCAGGATTGCCCGAAGCTCCTTTTCGCTGTACTGTTCCAGTATCGCCTGCGACAGAATGATCCTGGGGCAAAACACTCCGATCGTGTACGGCGTAACAGGAAGCTCTGTCACAAAAACAGGGGTGCCGTCCACCTGCCGCCGTTCCATGCCTGCGACACGCCTGTACAACTTTCTCCTTGTGCGGAGCAGCCTGACAGCATATAGGAACATCACGCCAAAATACAGCCGGTCCAGCCATCTGTGATTCATCAACAGCCCTGTCCACGAAGAAAATACAAAACTGCCCGCCGCATTTTCATAAAAGAATTGCATTTTTCCGGCAAACAGCACCGGAACGAACAGGCTCCACAATGCGCCTTTCAGGAATACCCTGTTTTTGAACAGCGTTTTCCGCAGGAGAAAGACTGCTGCGAACACCGCACAGGAAACCAGCGCGCACCGCACAAGCTGTATGGTGTAGTAAAGAGAGCAGAAGTCCAAAAGTCCCGTCATTCGCTTTGTCATTTCCCATACTGTCATAGTTCCGTCTTATCCTTTGCAGACGGCTTGCATTGTTCCAGAATTTCTTCCAGTTCCCGGTACTGTTCTTCGGTCAGTTCCGCACTCTGGATCAGCGCCGCCATTGCGTTCTTTTCATTGCCCCCGAAATAGCTGTCCACAAATTTCCGGCTTTTCTCCTTCTGACAGTCTTCTCTTGATTTCTCCGCGGTATAGTGGTACACCCTTGCATCGTGTTCGTCCACGGTATAACTCAGCAGACCCTTCTGCCACAAGCGGTTTAAGAGGACGCGCACCATGCGGGGCGACATATCCGATATTTCCCGCATTTTCCGAATGATCTCCCTTGCCGTCATCGTCCTGTTTTCCGCCCAGAAAATTTCCATGATCAGCCATTCACTCTGACTTGGGGTCGTTTCTTTTTCCATGCTTCCATCTCCTTTGCTCAATGATTTCATTCAGTATATCGGAGAAAACGTCTAAAATGTTAATGTTTGTTCCCAAATTTGTTAATGTTTGTTGTTTTTTATTCTCTTAACTGAACTAAAAACAGCGGAACACAGCGCATCATGCCATGCTCCCATCCGGCTTCCCGTTCCTTTACCTCCTGCTGTCTGAAAAATAGGTTTTTTATTACTGTCACGTCTTGCAAAACTTTATCAATATGATAGAATATATATGGGTGTTGCCAAAACGGGCAGCGGTTCGCCTTTTGCCAAAATGAGTACATTTTGAGGACTTCCTGTATCAAAGGAGGGATACATATGGAAAATAAAGTGAAAGGTAAGCACTATTGGTGTTCAAAATGATTTTGGACCTTACCGGTATTGTAGTGACGGTCATCAGCATCATCGTCACAATCATCAATATCCGGCAGGACGGAAAAAATAAAAGACATCAAAAAAGCAACCGCCCAAGCCAAAGTTAGGTTGCTTTTTTGATATGCAACATTAACCAAGGCGAACCGTTGTTTCACGGTAACACCTTTTCTATAAAATATGCTAACACCGATTGGCACTTCCGTCAAGAACTTTTTCGTGTTGCGATAGCCACGCCCTACAGAGCGCTGTGCTCTGCGCTGTTCGGTCTGGCACTGTCCGAGCTGCATATTCAGGTCACTATAATAGATTTTTGCAACTATATACAAATTTCTATTATACAAACGCATTTTTAGATCAGATTGTATAATCGACCTGTGTTCCTTTGCCTTCTTCGGGAATTTTCGCTGCCGTAACCGCAATGTCCTCTGCTGCTTCTGTCCGCGGTCCCGACTTCAGCTTTTCCAAAAGCTGCTCTGCCGTTTCCGCCTGCTCCAGCAAAGGCCCCGCGCTGCCTGCAGACATTTCCGCACCGGCCGCGGCCTCCATTGTCTCCATGCTTTCCTCCGTCATGCTGTCCAAAGTTTTCCCCGCAGATTCCGCGGTTTCCTCCATCGACCGGCTCACGTCCTCCGTCAGCTCCGTCATTTCTTCCTGGATCGCATCCATGCTTTCCGTCAGCCCGCCCTTGCTCTCGTCTGTTCCAAGCGCTTCTTTTGCCATATCCTCCCGTCTCTCTTCGGCAGTCTTCGGCTCGAATTTTTCAGCTTCCTCGGCAATCTTCTGGCCAAGTTCCCTCGCCTCGTCCATAGTCATCATGGCATAGTCCGCCACATTGAGCCCGCCCATGCCATTGTCAATATAAGGGGCGCCGCCTCCAAACAACGAAGAATAATCCATATTGGTATTGTATCTGCTTGCATAGTCACTGAAACTGTTGATCTCCGACATAACTCATTCCTCCTTTACAACCGCACATCTACATGGGTTAATACAGCCGTCTGCTGCTCGGCAGAAATTTCCGCCGCCTGAACCGGTTCGGCTGCGGGGGCCTCCGCAGCCTCACCCGCTTCCTTCCCGGCTGCATCCACGCTGCCGCTCTCGTCGTCTTTCGCTACGCTGCCTTTGGCGGTTTCCTCTTTCGCATCGGAAACCGTATCGCCGTCATTTTGGCCTTCGGACGGCGCCGCTTCTTCTTTGGCATCAGAAGCTTTCCGCTCCGTGCGCTCTGCCGCCGCAGCCTCTTCCACAGCCTGATTTGCCTCGGCAAGCGTATTCATCTGCGAGGCCGTGGCCGCCTGCGCTTGCTGCGTCACATCCGCCAGTTCCTCTTTCTTTTTGGCCACGATCACATCATTACCCGTTTCCAGTTTGATCTCTGATTCCAGAACGCCGGCCCTGTCTTCCATCTTCACTGCCACGCTGCCCTGCACCTTCGACTGTTTGATGGATGCGTCTGCCGAGATCATCGCCGTCATGCTCGCCTGAGAAAGTCCGGCGCTCTTGCTGCCTGCCTTTGCATTTGTCCCGCCCGGCATTTCATCCATTGATGAGCCTTTCGCCTGCTGCCTTTCCTTACGCTGCTCTATCTGATGCTGTCTGAGCTGCATATTCAGATCGCTGATCTGCTGCTGGATCTCCTGCCGTTTCTTCATCTTTTCTTCCAGCGTCATTCCCTCATTGGCAGAAAGCTCCTGCAGCCGCTTCTGCGCGTTGGCGATCTGGCTCTGAATATTCTTGCCGTACGAATCTGTCGCCTGATTCATCCCCATCTTCGCTGTCTGTGTGTTTGCTCCGCTGATTCCGTTGATCGTCATTTTGAATCCTCCTTGAATTGTGATTGGAACTCCGTTTCCAGCAAGTTACCCGTGTCTTAACAACATTATCGGGAATGAAACTATCGAAATAAAGCGACTTGTCGTGAACCGCCTTTTTTCTGTTGTGAGCCAAAAAACCTCTTATGAGGGATATTGCCCGCATAAGAGGTTTCTTTTATTCCATCATCAGCATCACGCTCAGTTTAAATTCTCCGTCCGCCGCCGAAATGTCTATATCCCCCATATATTTTTCCGCGACTCTTTTCATGTTGCGCAGGCCGTGGCCGTGTTTTTTCCCAAAAGCTGGGTCAGCGGCTTTATCTTTTGAAGTGACCGGCAGCATATACTCCGTATCCCATCGCAGCTGCCCGGTAAAGGTATTCCTGATTTCGATGATAAAAGCATTTTTGTTCCGGTAAGACCGAATCTCAATCAGTCCGTCTTTTTCCCCCGCCGTATTCTCCACCGCATTCTGCAGGGCGTTGTTCAACAGGATGCTGACATCGAACGCATTGATCCTTGAACCCGTCGGGAAACCAAAGCCGCACCGGAACCGGATCTCATGCTTTGACGCTTCCTCTTTCCATTCCCGTAAAATCACGTCCGTGACAGGATTACCGCTCTTTATGTCCATATCCGCATGGTTCAGGGCCGCTTTCAGTTCCTTCGCATACTCTTTTGCCGCAGCCGTCTCGTCCGACCCATAGAGCTTTTCCAGCGTAAGGATATGATTGGCCATATCATGTTTCAGTCCCCGTATATCCTGATACAGATTCTCCACCTGTCCAATGTGGCGCTTCATGCTGTTCAGCTGTTCCGAAAGCATTCCGTCGTACAGTTCTTCCTCCTGCTTCGCCCTGATCTTCTGAAAGAGGACCGTAACGACCACAATCGTCGCGATCCATATCCCGTAGTGCCAAAACGCAACGAGGTAATAGAGACCGGACGGCGCCGCTCTCATTCCGCCCTCAATACAGGACTGATAATATTTGACCATCCAGTAGCCGGTCATTCCCGCAACAGAGGGTGTGATCAGCATCAACATTTCCCTTGTGGTCATGTCCTCCCCTTTATCGGCATAGTGCCTGACGATCAGTCCGGTACTGATCTGCAGTACGCCGAATGCAAACGCCAGCTTTAAAAGTTCCATTCCGGCTAAAGACCAAAAACGCCCCCATTCGTTTCCTCCCATGTAAGAAGTGTATGTCATGCGAAGGAAGATGCGTTGGAACAACGCCCCGATCATATACAGGGACAGCCACCGCAGAGAGAAAAAAGTCACAGCGATAAACATTTTCTGCCGGTATCTTTCCCTCTCCGTCAGGCACATCACGAGGAACGCCGCCAGAACGCCCATGCTATACGCCGTAAAATTCCCTATCACCACCGGTATCAGATCCAGCAGGCTCATGGCCGCAAAATAGGCCGCGCCCGCATAAACGGCTGTCTGCCGTTTTTTCATAAAAGGTTTTACAAAACGCAGCAGCGCATAGCCGACCATCATGTTCATGAGCCATAGATAGAGATCCGCTTCTATTTTCCACCACGTCTCCGTGAACTGCATCTAGTTCCTCCCTCCCCTCTGATGATATCGATGATAACTTCTGACAAATTCCTTAAACTGCTGCTTTGCCATAAGGGCCTGTCCTTTTTCCAGGTATACTGTCTTCACATCATATCTTTGAATATAGGCGAAATTTACAAGATAGGCCCTGTGCGTGCGGTAGAATCCTTCTCCCGCCTTTTCTTCCAGTTCCTTTAGTTTTCCGTAATACTCGATATCCGCATCCATTGTGTGGATGATCACCTTGCGGTCGAACACTTCCGCATAGACAATATCGTCCACATTGACCGTGATGTGCTGGCCCCCTGTGGTGATCAGAACATTCGCTTTTTCTTTCCGCTCCCTGACGGACTCCTGCGCCCGCATCTTCCGATACTGTTCCACCGCCCTGTGGAGCACCTCGGAAAACTTCTCATCCGAAAAAGGCTTGACCAGATAATGAAAAGCCCCCACATCAAAGGCCTGAAAAACATAATCGTCCATAGCCGACACAAAAATCAGGATCATTCCGTTATCCCTGCGGCGCAGTTCGGCTGCCGTATCCATCCCGCTCTTTCCCTGCATCTGAATATCCAGCAGCAGAATTTCCGGCGTCTCCCCCGCAAGGACTTCCTCCCCCGACCCGTAAAGGCTGATGTCCGCCTCCGGATAGAGCTTCCTTACTTTTTCCCGAAGCAGTTCCCTGATCTCCTTTTCATCATCGCATATTCCGATCTTCATGTTTCACATCCTTCCTGTCATTGTACGCCCGCACTATCTATATCGGAGTCCCCCGATTTTAAATCGAGAAAATGATGTGAACGGGAGGATTTCTGCCGTGAATTCTTTTTGATTTATTTTCAGGCTGCCGGATGAGGGATAGACGAAAACACACGTCCTGTGCTATACTAACCATACAGAACCCCTTTTAATCTTAAAAAATACGGAGATGATACCATGTCAAAAAGACCGGAATGGCTCGACAGCGCCGTTTTCTATGAAATCTATCCGCAATCCTTCAAGGATACCGACGGAGACGGTATCGGCAATATAAACGGCATAACCGAAAAATTGCCCTACATAAAGGAACTGGGCTGTACTGCGATCTGGATAAATCCCTGTTTTGCATCACCCTTCGGTGATGCGGGCTATGACATATCCGATTACTGCAAGGTTGCGCCGCGTTACGGCACAAATGACGATCTGGTAAATCTGTTCCATGAGGCGCACCGGCTTGGTCTGCATGTCCTTCTCGATCTTGTTCCGGGACATACCTCATGGGAACACCCCTGGTTCAAAGAAAGCATGAAGGCAGAACGAAACGAATTTACCGACCGTTATATATGGACGGACAGCATCTGGGAAGAGCCCGCCGGTTACGGTTCTTTAAGGGGAATATCGGACCGCGACGGAAGCTGTGCGGTAAATTTCTTCACCCATCAGCCCGCGCTGAATTACGGCTTTTACAAGCCCGACCGTCCGTGGCAACAGTCAATGGATTCGGCAGGCGCAATTGCCACAAGGGAAGCGCTCAAGGATATTATGCGTTTCTGGCTCTCCAGAGGCTGCGACGGTTTCCGCGTAGATATGGCAGGTTCGCTCGTTAAAAACGATGAGGACGGCAGGGGAACCATTGCGCTCTGGCAGAATATCCGCGCCTTTCTTGAAGAAGAATTTCCTGAAGCGGCAATGGTATCCGAATGGGGCGAACCCTATCAGAGCCTTGCCGGCGGATTTCACATGGATTTTCTGCTGCATTTCGGGACGTCGCATTACAACGACCTTTTCAGATGTGAGAAGCCGTTTTTTGAGGGAAACGGCGACGCGTCGGAATTTGTCGCAAAATACACAGACAGCTATGGACGTTCCAAAGGAAAAGGATTGATCTGTATTCCTTCGGGAAATCACGATATGGACAGACTGGCACGGCATATCCACGGAGACAATCAAAAGCTTGCCTTTGCCTTCCTGCTGTCAATGCCAGGGGCTCCGTATATCTATTACGGAGATGAAATAGGCATGAATTATGTGGAGGGGCTGACTTCCGTCGAGGGCGGCTACGGCAGAACCGGCTCGCGTTCGCCCATGCAGTGGGACAACGGCGTAAATGCAGGATTTTCAACCGCTCCGGCAGATCAATTATATATTCCCATCGACCCAGACCCGAATCGTCCAACGGTGCAGGCACAACTCGGCGACGAGGCTTCTCTGCTGAATGAAATAAAGAAACTTATTTCGCTGAGACAGGCAAATAAGCCGCTGCAAAGTCTGGGAAAGATCGAATTTATCTGTAACGGCGCGGCGGGAAAACCTCTCGCGTATACCAGGAGCCTTAACGGCAAAGTGATTTTTGTCGCAATAAACCCAGGTGCCGCTTCGGCGGAAATTGCCGTAAACGGCAGTTTCAAAGAAGTGATCTATCGCTTTGGATCCGGCGCGGATCTTCATGAAAATAAATGTGTCATCCACGCCGGTTCGGCTGTGTTCGTAACATTGTCCTGAATCATTTTACAGGATCCGCAAGAACAAAAACAGCGTTCGTCACTTCATCAGTTCGTCCGACAGCCGCATGATTTCCGGCGCGAGTTTTTCTCTCTTGCGCTTTACCATGTAGTTGTAAATCGGATACGCCGCAATTATGCCGCCGATGCCTGTCACGCCGATCACAATGCCCGGGATGAAATATTTCTCCCAGCCAGGAAGCATCGTGCAGCACATTCCCACGCCGAGCAGCAGGGAGCTGACGATCCCGACGATCAGTGAGACGACGGCCGCTCCCCTTGTGGCGCTTGCGTCCAGACGGCGGAGCTGCTCCATCGAGGTTTCCTCTTTTGTCGGGGGCGCGTACTTGTCCCGGATTTTTTTGATCTCTTCCTGCTCTTTTGCGGAATAGGTATAGGTAAAGATTTCTTTCCTGTCTTCCATGATCTTTTCTCCTTTTCGGATTCTACGGATATTGTAACCGGCGGCTGTTTGCGAAACATCCAAAATTATGTTTTTAAATCCTTCATCTGCAGCTTTCTCAGATTCATATTTACCCGCCGGATCATATAGATCGCCATGCCGATCACAATGGTACAGACTGCTCCTCCCGTGGCGCCGGTCATGACCTGTCGGAACATCGGGTCGTCATCTCCGCCAAACTGCGCCAGCATTGCGGTTTCCAGCGAGAGGATGGAAACAAGCGCCGCCACAAGATTGATGGCCTTGGCCGCTGAGAGGATGGGGCTTTGATGACGTCTGGTTTTCACGATATTGACAATGGCAATCGTGACGGCGTAAAAGGAATAAGCGGCCATGGCGTAGATCAAAAAGCCCGGATAGGCGAAGCCCCGGTTTTGCTGCACTATAAAAACAACGATGCCGGTAAGCGCCTGATTCATGAACAGGAGCATGATACCGCACAGCCGGTAACAGCGCAGCTCCGACGCCTCGTCCTGCGCGTTCAGCCTTCGTACCAGCAGAAAACGCATCACGGCCAGCAGGATGTAATAGACCGCCAGCGCGATAAACCATGCGGAGCGGTACACGATGCCCGATGCCAGCTTCATGACGATATACAAAAGATTTACGAAAAATCCCTGATACAGCGAGACTCCCGCGCGGAAGCGCACATCGGTCATATATTTTTCGCCGACCGCGGTGGAGCGGAACCTTTTCATCAGCGGGTGATGGTCGACGAACTTTCTGACGCCGCCGATTGCTTTATTTATATATACAAATCTCGTAATCGTGACGGTCAGCGCATAGGCTGAGGCCAGGTAGGAGGCGTACTGCAGGATTGGATTCTGAATATGAAATACCGCCACCGCAATCACGGAGCCGTAGCCGAAAAGCGCTGCCACAACCGTGGCAAGCGGGGGCAGGCAGAATATTTTTTTAAGGATTTTTCTGAACGTCTCCATCCGCCACCCTCCTGATCTTTACGGTAAAGGTACTTCCTTTTCCCACCTCGCTCTCCACGGAAATGTCACCGCCTACGATGTCCACCACCCGTTTCACCAGCGCCAGCCCCAGCCCGTTGCCTTGCGTGGCGTGAGAAGTGTCGCCCTGATAAAATTTCTCAAAGATGTGTTTGCCGGTCTCCGGCGAGATGCCGCAGCCGGTGTCTGACACCCGGACGGCGGCGTAATCCCCGTCGGTTTTCAGCGTCACGGACACCGTGCCGCCGCTCTCCGTAAATTTCAGGGCGTTGGAGAACAGATTGTTCCAGACGAGAGACAAAAGCTCGTCGTCCGATTCCACGAACACTTCTTCCTCAAGGTCCGTCTCAATGTCGATCTCCCTCTTCTCCCAGGTGTTTTCAAAATGCAGCAGACACGCGGCAAGCTGTTCGCCGAGATTGTACCGTTTCGCCGCCGGATAAATCTGCTGGTTCTCCAGCCGGTTCAGCTTCAGAATGTTCGTAATTAAGTCTGCAAGGCGGCGGGACTGCTCGGTGATCGCCTTTGCGTACTCCATCCGCTGCGCTTCCGTCAGGCCGGGACTTTGGAGCATTGTCCCGTAATTGCGCATGACGGCCAGCGGCGTTTTCAGTTCATGGGACACATTGGCGATGAAATCCGTCCGCAGGGTCTCCACTCCGGAAAGCTCCGCCGCCATACGGTTGAAACAGTCGATGATGATGTCAAAGCCATCCTCGCCTGCAAAACCGCGAAGCGGTTCAATGCGGGCGGAAAAGTCGCCGCGCATAAGCTTTTCGGCTCCCTTTATGATCTGACGCACAGGACGCTCTACCATAAACCGACGGCGCACAACGTCTATGACGGTACAGAGCAGGCTGAGAAAAAGTACGTTTCCCATCGTCAGAGCCGCCGCGGTCCGGATGCCCTCTTTTGTAAAAGAGATCTCCGCAGAAATCTGCATGTTATGAAGAAAAAGCAGCATACAACAGGTGATGACAAATGCGATCAGAAAAAAGAATACGACATAACGGCGTATGGCGGCAGGCAGCCCTTTCCGTCGCCGCACAGCATTCTCCCCGCTCATTTCATCACCGCCTTATATCCGAGACCATGGACGGTCTTCAGTTCAAACTCGCCGCAGGATTCAAACTTTCCGCGCAGCTTCGTCATGTATACGTCAACCGCTCTCGGCGCAGTATTCGTTTCCGCATCCCAAAACTCGTCCATGAGCTGGGTGCGGGTGAAGGTCTTGCCGGGATAGGACAGCAGCTTATAAATGATATTGAACTCCCGCGTGGTCAGGGGAATTTCCTCTCCGTCATAGACCGCCGTGCGCTCGTCCATGTCGAGCCGCAGCGCGCCGATCTCCAGCTTGTGGGAGGCAGCGATCTTCGCCCGCCGCAGCAGCGCCCCGATCCGCAGTAAAAGTTCATCCAGGTCGATGGGTTTGACCATGTAATCGTCGATCCCGATTCGGTAACCCTTCTGCTTGGATGCGAAATCGTCCCGTGCCGTCATAAAGAGGATGGGGATGTCCTCGTTGAGCGAGCGCACCGTTTTTGCAAATTCATAACCGTCAATATCAGGCATCATAATATCGGAGACAATCAGGTCGAAGGTGTTCCCGTACATGGCGTCATAGGCTTCCTTTGCAGAAAGACAACCCACGGTCTTATAACCGCTGCCATTCAGGAAAGAACAGACCGTTCGGTTCAGGTCTTTGTCGTCCTCCACAACCAAAATCTGAAACATAATATGTACCTCCGTCTGTTTTACTTATTATAACACCCAAATGTTAAAGTTTTGTTTGCATTTTGGCTTTTTCAAAAAAATTCAAAAAAATATGCGCCGCACAGATGAAATATGTGTGCGGCGCAAAATCGGCATTTAATGTTTTCCGGCGTTCTTGCTGGCCTCTACACTGGCTCTGGCGATTTCAAGGCTTCTCTCCAAACTGGCCTTCCCCACATCCGAGCCGGGATGGACTTCGGCCGGCGTTTCGGCAGCCCGCTTTTCCGCCGTCTCTTTTGATTCTGCTTCGCGTTTGGCCTGTTCCTCCGCGAGACGCTTTTCCGCGCCCTCCACAGTCTCACCCTCGTGGGTCAGAAATTTATCCACGAATCCGTCCTCGGCCTTTTTGAACGCGCCAGTCACACCATCCTCAATTTTTTGGTAGCCGCCGACAACACCTTCTTCGATCTTCTTGTACCCGCCGATAACCGCGTCGGCGACTTTTTCGGTTGCATTTACGAGCTTTGACTTTGCCATGATAAAATTCTCCTGTATGTTTAATATTGATTTGCCGTTTTACGGCGAATAACTGTGATGACTGCCGCCACAGCACTGGCCAAAGCTGTTACGACGGCGGGAATGATGAGCTTCTTCATGATATGTACCTCCTACTCTTTTTATTTAAGCCCTTTAATCACTGGGATCAGGCAGAGCAGCAGGACGATGCCCACGATGCCAACGACAATGCCCCAGACCAGCATATCCCACACCATGACCATGCACATTCCCACACCGAGGACAAGCGCGCCGAGAATGCCCAGAAGCGTTGTGCCGATAGCCTTACCGTTAAAAACGACAGCAGGTTTTCCGTCCATTTTCCGGCGGACAGGCACCATCAGAAGAAGGATCGCCGCGCCGATCGCGCCGATCACGACGCCCCATTTCAGCGCGCCCCACTCCTGGATGAGACCCATGCACATACCGAGAGCAAAGAGAATACCGCCGACAGCGCTCATGACAAGGGTTACAAAGTTTTTCTTTTTCATTAAAACGCACCTCCGTTTTTCCGTGATCTCTCACTTGATGGCAGTATTGTACCGCCGGAATGTTTGCGGAAGGTTTGCGTTTTGTTTGAATTTTATTAAATCTCTACGGATTTTTACGGATGGATCATTTCCGGAAAAAGAGAAAAAGGGACCTCAGAGCAGAGAATCTGCCCGATTCCGAACAGTCTCGCATGAAAAAAGCATTTTCAGGCCTTTCAGGCTTTCATTCAGTTTTTCCAGGTCAACCCTTCCATCCGACAGTACCGACGTGGATTCCAGGGTGATCGTATTGTCATAGCCCACACGTTTTAAATCTGCTCCCAGCTTTTCAAAATCTATCTTTCCCTCGCCGGGATGCAGAGCGGCGTTTAATTTTTCCCACTCCATAAAGCCGCCGCAATAATCGCTGATATGAATATGCTGCACGGCCCCTTTCCACAGCCACCCATATTCGCCGGAAAACACGGAATCAAGCTGGTCGTGGAACTTGGCGAATCTCACGTCCAGCGTAAAGGCTGCGCCGGGATCCACATCCGCAAGACTTCTCAGATGGGTCAGGGGATCCTCCCGATTGCACACGACATTTTCCACTGTCAGAAGCAGTCCGTACCGCACCGCTATTTCCTTTAACAGCACATACTGCCGTATATTATCCTCTATATGGCTATCCGACGGCAAGCCGCCCCACAGATGCAGGACCAGCTTTTCCGCTCCCAGACGCTGCGCCAGCCTGCAGTTGATCTCAAACAGTTCCAGCGCCCGCTCATTGTCGCCTTCCTCGCCGCGGCTGATCGCTTCACCAATCCCTTTATCCGCGTGGAGCACCGGAATCTGCAGATTCATTCCGGCAACCTCCCGGGTCACTTTTTCCCATTCAGGATACCAGGAATCATACATTAGGAACTCATACCCGTCGCACTTTATTTTTGGTGTCATTTCACGCAGCAGACGGTAATCTCTGTTGTTTTTCGCCGTGATCAACGCTCCGGTGGAGCACAATATCCTTCTCATAGTCCATACTCCTTTTCTGGCATAAGGGTTTCCTATAAAACGATTATAACAGACTTCCGGGCAGTTGCAATTGTATTTGGCCATTTCATGAGTAAAAGAAGGCGCATGGCCGCCGTCAATGCAAAAAACAAGAGGCTGTCGCGCCGACAGCCCCTTGTTTTCTCTTTTACTCTTTCGCCTCCTGCAGCGCGGTCCGAAGACTGGTAAACAACTCACTGTAGCATATCGTCCCTTCCCCCAGTCTCACCACCGTACAATAGAGATCCAACGGGATCTTCTGCCCCTCATAGTCTACACATTCGCCGTTGTGAAAAAGAATGTTTCGGGCGATTTCCTTTGCGTATTCCTCATCCTCACTTGCGGTGAGAAGCGCGAACTCATCGCCGCCGATCCGAAACACAATATCATCCTCTCCCGCCGCGTTACTCATTCGCTGCAGGGTTTCCAGAATTGCCAGATCCCCTGCCTTATAGGCGATATCGTTGACGCGGATCATATATTTAATATCGCAGCATACAAAATAGCAGTTCTTTCTGCTCTTGAAAAAATCGTACAATTCACTGATATCAAACTTCATACCACTTCTCATATACACATCTCCTGACTCCAAAGGCGTATTCAGCCTTGGGAAAAGTTCCAAAGTCCGGTTTTGCACCCGAAATTTGGAGGGTGAACAGTTCCAGATCTGGCGGAACGCCCGGGTAAAAGCCTCATGACTGGAATAGCCAAACTTCAGCGCCACCTCCAGAATGCTGATTTCAGGACATTCCACCAGGAGCCTTGCCGCTTTCGTCATTCTTCTGCGGATCAGATAGTCCCGCACGGAAATATGATTGACAAAACGGAAAAGCTTTTCAAGAGTAGATTTTGAACAATAGCAGATTCCGGCAATATCTTCCGCGCGGATATCTTCCTCCAGGTGTTGTTCCATATATTCCAGCGCTTTGGCTAAAATCTCCAGCTTGTCCATCCTGTCTACTCCTTATCATCCAAAAACCGATCGATCGTATTTTCAGTATATCAGAATGCATTTTGGATGTCTTGATATTTTGGGTAGAAGTTTATGGCGGACATTCGCCGGCGTTTTTCCCGCAAGGCCGAAGCCTACAGCGACCCTTTTCCCTTCAGGCATGCATCTTCGCAAACGGTTTTCCGCGCGAAAAAAGATCATCTGTCGGCATTGATGATTTTTTCCACATAACTGCGGAGCAGGAGCACTTGCGCCGGGATATAACAGGTCCAGACAATAAAAGCGGCAATCCCATAAACCGGATGGCTCGTCGATAAAAATTCCCCGGCGACGGTGCGCACCAGAATGGCATAATCACATCCGGCGAAAAAAGTAATGCCCAGCGCGAACAGCAGCGTCTCTCTGCTGCCGGTTTTCCCATGCCGTATCCATGCGCAGAACAGATTGACCGTGAGCTGTACCATGTTAGCCATTGCCAACGCATTATCTGCATGCAGCATTCCGACATTCCAGAGCAGCAGAAGGATCCCAGCATACAGAAGCAGGCGCAGAGAAACGTTTTTCCATGTGGGTTTCATATAAATCATGTAAACTGTTTCTACCAAGGTAAAAAACAGGTATCCCCAAATACGCTTTCCGGCAATGACGCACATAAAGAAATCCGCTGTCAGAGTAAGCGCAAAGGCCAGTGGAATCAGGTTCTCACAAAAATGCAGACGGCGCCCGTGCCGCAGAAAGAGATATGAAATCATAAGGAAATTACACACGATCGTACAATACCGCAGGATAGCCAAAGGAGACCCCGCGATCCCCGGATCTCCCTGCCCCGGCACCCGCCACACCTGCTCCGCAGTTTTTATAACGAGAAAAAGAGAGAACTCTACAAGATAATAAATATGCAAAATCACAGCATCCTTTTTGGACATTTTATTAACTCCTTTTATCCGTCTTTGGTGTATCGTTTTTTGTCATACTCTCTTGATCCGGACCTCTCCTTTCCGGTCCAGATTATCTGCCTTAAGCAGATCGCACGGCGCAACGAAAAGAGCATAGACCGGCAGATCCACGCCTGCGCGTTTCAAAATCTTCTCCATTTTGTCAAGGAACTTCCTGGCCTTATGTACAAGGCCGCCCAAATTTTCAGCTGTGCACAGTTCGCAGTCTTTCCGTTCGCTTTCTTCCATTGCCTCGTAAAGTTCCCTGGAAATCTCTTCCATATCCGGCGCCTGAAATTCTATGGACGCCAAACGGTCTGCCTCGACGGTGGTCTCTTCGGACAAAGGATCGCATTTTGCCGCGAGATCCGCCAGACAAACAGCTTGCTCCGACTGCCTGTTTTTCGCCTGAAGCAGCCCGTCATGTATTATGATCTTATATTTTTCTCCGCAGTCCAGATAAATCTGATAAACCAGCTGAGAGCATACCATAGCCTTTTTACCATCTTTATGGATCAGTTTGTTCATCATTTTATCCAACTCCGCACAGGCCATCTCCAGAATACAGTCCATAATTATCTGCCACCGCTTTGTGGCGCGAACCGACCGATAAATGATCAGCCCGGCAAAAAACACCAGATCCGGATAGTCATAATGAATTTTTTCATCCAGATACTTTTTAGCCGCAGCCTGCAGCGGCGCCGCATCCTGCTTTGGACTGAGCCGCAGCAAATACGCGTCGTCTCCGTCAGCCGTCTCCTTGCACGGGTTGCAGACGATCCCGCTGCTGCTCATCTCCACGATATTCTCGTCCTGATAATACATGGCAGCATGGCTGACATCGGAATCCGTCAGCTTTGCAATACATTTGCTCAGCCAGTTGTCACCAGCCTTAAATACCAAAATATCTCCCGATTGCAAATTACCCATAAAATTCTCCTTTCCCGCTACAGCAACATCGCTCATCCAAAGGCGCGAAGCCGGTATCTTTGAAAATTCAGCCATGCCACTTTGGTTTGGCCATTTCGTATAGCATTTTACATCTACTTTAAGTTGCTATTATAATAATATTTGGTTTTATAAGATTTCGCAATCTTTTTTTGGAAAACATTTGAAAAAGGGGGCGACATTTTCAGCTACTGTCGTCCTCTTTTCTTGCATTGCTTTATTTTATTGATTTACTTTTTGTGATTTTTATGGTATTCTGATTATATCAAGATACCATTATGACAAATTTGTGTTTAGAAAGGAGACAATACCATGGATCATACGACTTTTACCTTCACTTTCAGCGGGAAAAGAGCGCAGGAAATTGCAGAACGCTTTGCAGCATACTTCTGGGACGGCGGCCTTGATCAGACCATCGAGCAGGATTTTCTGGAAGAATTCGGTTTAAGCTGCGATGATATGAAAGCTGAAGCGCCTAATCACTGTGTCATCAATACCGACGAACATGAATAAGTAACTCAACACAGGAATGCCCGCAGACTGCGTTACAGCCGAATAAGCGAAGCAAAGGGGAAATCCCGCGGCTGTTCAACGTCAGAGAACATAACCATTTCATTTTTCAGTGAAATAATTACAATGGCAGTTCAAACAATTATAATTGTTTTACTTATTTTCTCATTAATTTTTGCACTGAAACCGATTATAAAAGATTTTTTATATCGCGATTATAACAAATATAGCGAACTAATTTATGATTTAAGACAAATCAAACTTTTTTATGCAAAAGAAAATTCTTCATCTTCAAATTAGAGAACACATAGAACAATTTCCAAAATTATTGTCACTCAACAAAACAAGAGCCAGGGGACGCCATAAATTCGGCATTTCCTGGCTCATGTACATTACTTAAACCTGACGCGTCCTTTGCTTTTGATAAAAAGGCAATGCTTCCATCCATATTCTGAAATGATCTGCATCGATATCAATGGCAGAAAAACCTTATCATATTTTAAATTCATATCGACTACAAAATCCGACAACCTGTCTTCTGTATCTGAATCCGGCTTACCATGCATAACCAGAGCAATATCAATATCCGCTTAATTTTACTTCAATTTTCTCACATTCCCAAATGGATTTCTATATCCTTCCATACCATGATTCTTTATCCAGTTCAATATACTTAAAGTGATTGTTTCTGCAGATTAATTGAGTTTCGTGATATATGATCAGGCTGCATTTAATATAGATCCACACAACTTTTCTGATATACGCCGCTACATTTTCATACATCATGCAGGCACACCGGCTGATGCTGTACATATATGCCAGTTCACCCGCAGATACGCACTCCTGATATTCCGCCCGATTTTCCGATATCCGCAGAAACGCCAGTACATATCGTATGTAATTCTGCGCGTATTCTTCAAAGGGGTATTTACCATAATATTCATCAACCAGTACCGCGTTTGTATCTCTCATTGTTTTGATTACATGTTCTGCATTTTGAAAGGTACTTTTGCAGCATTCATACTTATGTCTTTCAAAATAGGTTTCTCTTTGTGCTTTTTGAGATTTTGCCATATGTTTCTCTCAACGCTTTCTTAAAAGTAATCAAGTATTAAATTTTAAACGTGGATTTATTCATCTGCAGAAGCAGTTTTATCTCTTCCTGCTAACCTTCTATCCCTCTATTATACAGTATTCGCAGGCATTTCCCAACCATAAATTTCAGAATCGCTGTTACATCCTTACCTAAGAAAATTACTTTAAAATCCGTTTAGTTTCTATTCCGTATCCCAAACTTCACGATACGCATTGATCTGATCAGCTATCATTTCTGGATAAATGCCATAATAGTGTCTGCATAACTCCTTAAACAACTCCAAAACCGTATCATCTGCACAAAAATCAAGCATAGCGTCTAAAATATGTTCCACTTCATTCAACGGAGCAGTTCTGCTGCATAAATCGCAAACAATAGGTTTATATTGTAAATATTCCATCTCATTTATTTTTTTCAGTTGAAATGCAATTTCTTTTATTTCATCAACAAAATGATCCATCCACTACTCCAGCTTTACTTTTCGCTCATCAATTCGCTCATTTGAAATAAGCGAATTAGTTTTCCCACCCGAAAGTAGCTCCAGATATCTATCACACGCCTTGCAAAGCACCATAACTCCTGACTTGCTGATATTATATTCCCGCAGCGGATCGTCATATCTGGCACAGGCTTCTTTCATCTTATCAAATCCACGTCCCCAGGCTTTGATCATTCCGCTCATGAAAGAGACATTGCCAGTTTGGGATTATAGGGCTTTGAGGAATGTTTTATAAACAGCTTGTCCGTTGAATCCAGACCTTCCGGCATCTCCCCATCATTCCAGATATTCGTCATGCCATGTTTCTTTCCATTCGATTGTTTGATGTTCTGGCATACTTTTTACCTACTTTTAACAGACTTCATTCTATTATTCTTCTTCAAACGGCTTGGCTTTAGCAGGCGGCATGACCTAGCGAATCAACTCGCCGCCGTATTCAGAGCAAGGAACCGCGGCTTCTGCAGAGCTGCCCTTTTCCTTTCCAATTCTATCAATTGTCTATCCCCAACAATCTTTTACTCAAGCTTGTCAGCTTCTTCACACTCCATCCGACTACGAATTTAAAAACAAAAGCAAATGCTGTAACGACGACCACATAAAGCAGCAGATATACAAATTTTAGAGACATTTTTTCCGGAATCCCTAAATAAGCCGGGAAAATAGATGTCCTAAAAACATCATGCACCAAATACATACACAATGTCAAATCCGACCAACTTTGGATCCACTTTTTTTCATAGAAGCTGCTCTGTGAAGGCAAAAAACGTAAGCGTAAAATCGCCCGCCTTTACCTCAGTTAGTTTTTCTGCCATACTTTAAAAAACTCATAAAACTAATA
>CANPXL010000011.1 GCA_947586055.1 uncultured Acetatifactor sp.
ATCTGTAACGAATATCTGTCTTTGGAACAGCAGATTGACCACAGAAGTTACAAACGGCAGGAGCTGGATTTGGAGCCGACCATCCATGAAGGGTATCGTACCCGGAAGATGGAGAAGGCGGGCTTTGTTTCCAACCGCTGTGAATACAACCGCATTGTAAGAAAGTTAAATGACATGAAAGGTAAGTGGCTTCTTACAGTGAAGGAATTACAGAAAACCATTATGGAGAGAGGACGGATTTTATATGAACGAATTACAGGATACTTTAGAGGAAATCATGGAGATTTTCAAATGTCAGGACAATATGCTGGACATTCTGGAAGACCAGCAGCATCAGCTGGAGCAGTTGAAATCGGTGAATTTGAAACAGCAGGAATTGCTGGAGAAATTAAATGCCGAGAACAGGAGGCTCTCAGCCGAAAATCGGAATCTGATCATACAGAATCAGAAATTAGTAACACAGAACAGACAATTGCAGGAATTATGCAAAGGCTAAAAGAGAAAGCGAGGGATCGTGATGAACGAATCAGAAAACTTATGGAACGCAGACAGTCTTTTGAAGCTGTCGGAGGACTTACAGGTGGAGAACGAGCAGTACCGCTTACAGTTGGCACAAAAGGAGAATCAGATACAGACGCATTTATCCGATGTGCAAAAGCTGAAATCGCAGATACTCTCCATGCAATCGACGATAGCAGAGCAAGGGCAAGAGATTCAGAAGTTGAACGCTCATATCGCCAGATTAGCCGAGAGCGACTTGGTATTGTTGGAGAACAAGAAGCTGGCAGAAGCGAATCAGAAGCTACTGGTAGAGAACCAGAAGGCTCAGAATACCTTCAAAGAAGCCAAGACAAAGACAGAGGACGCTAAGAAAATCCTTGCAGACGCCAAAGCATTAAATGGTACTTTTGATAAGCGTGTTAACGAAAAGGTAAGTCGTGTAAAGCGGAATATGGAAGCTGATATGAAGGGCAGGTTGCAGACCGCACTTCAGAAGCAGACCATAGCATTAAGTATCTGGACATGGGCATTCTGTTTTATCTGTATGATACAAACAGGGTATATCATTTTTATGAATCAGGATATTACAAGAACGATTCACCGGTGGTTTATAAACCGTTGGGAGAATGGTTGTGATATAGCTGTAATGATTGCCCGATTGTATCAATGGTGCTATGGGTATCTTACAAATTATATGCATTCTTATGTTGCGATTGGTGTTGTGGCTCTTGTGACTATTGGAATTGTAGCAGTCGGATTTGTATTGCTTAGAAATGTGTTTGACTGGCTTGGCGAGAAGTGGCATGACCGCTGGCAGTATTATGAGGTTTACGGCGAGATACGTTTGAGAAAGGTGGTGTCAGTTGCTTTATGTATTGTCAGTGTAACTTTTGCATTGATTGCCGGGAAGTATATTCCGCTAGATATCAATGTAGTGAGCTGGTGGCTTGGCTTTTCGATCGGACTGAATCTTTTGTATCATGATTGTGTTATAAAATGAATCATTAAGCTACCCCAAAACTACTCCCACGGGCAGATAAAATATGCTCGTGGGAGGGTAATATACAAAGGCTCAAACTGAAATTTGGGCGTGCTTAACAATATAATATTTGATAATTTAATTTTATTCTCCTTGTGGAACATTTTCGTTTAAACTCTTATTACGATAATTCAAATTCGTACGAAGAGTATATCCCTGCTCTTCCCAAAAATCATTTGCCACATCATTGTCTTTAAAAACCAATCCAAATACTTTAGTGATACCTTCTTTGCGTAGCGCATCTTCTGCCTTTTGAACAAGCATACGTGCTATTCCTTGGCGACGACAATTTGGATGAACGCACATGTGATGAATGATTGCCCGTCTTCCATCATGTCCCGTAAGTATAACTCCAACTACCTTGATATCATTCTCTGTGCCATCATTCATGTATGCCAAAAAACAAGTCGTCGGATTACGCTTCAAGTATCTTTCAATTCCATCTTTGCTATCATCTACTGGGTTCATTGCACGTCTTGATTGTTCCGTGCTATTCCAAAGTTCATAGATTCTGTCATAATCACCAATTACAACAGGTCTAATTTTAATATTCATAATTTTTTTCCTCCACCAAATTCAAATTTTCCACTTCCCATTGTACCACGCACTGTTCTTACATTCCACTTATATTTTTCTGAAAACTTTATAAAAGGTGGACTGCCATACATAGCAATCCACCCATAAGATTACCACACTTCCAAACTATCTTCCGCATCCACCCAATCTTGCATCTCACCCGTCAAAGCCAACCGAGCATACTCCATAGGGTTGTCAATGGCAAGAGCATTTAATGCACACTGTGAATTGGGGGTGGTTTTCAATCCATCCTCTGCCTCATTACAGTCAATTCGCAAAAGCATATTATCAAAAGTTGTTATATCAATGCTATTGCAGTATTGGTTATATGTAGCATAAATAAATTTCATAGCTTTTTTGTCCTTTCAAATATATTACAGATAAGCCGGTTGTATTGGTAAATTGTTGTGTGTCCTAGAATTATCCTTTAGAACGTGAAACACATGCTTCCCTGCTTATCAGCATGGGAGAAAACCCGCTACTGATTAAAGAAAGGCTAGGACATGAGAAAATCCAGACTACACTTGGCACCTATGGACATCTTTATCCGAACAGTAATCTGGAAGTAGCGAATAAACTGACAGGAATACTTACCTACACTCCTGCCACAGAAAGCATCGCAGACTATACCAGTAACCAACACACAGCCGCCTATCACCGTGAAGTAAAATGATGCAAAACAATGCAATGAAAATGCAATTTTATAACAAAAGGGCCGCATAACCCTTGATTTTACAGGGTTTGCAGCCCAGCTCCAACTATTCAAACTCAATCGTCCCCGGCGGCTTCGAGCTCACATCGTAAAGCACCCTGTTTACGCCGCCCACCTCATTAATGATCCGGCTGGTCACCTTCTTGAGCACCTCCCAGGGAATTTCCGCTGCCTCGGCGGTCATGAAATCCACCGTGTTTACGGCCCGCAGCGCCACGGCGTAATCATAGGTCCGCTCGTCGCCCATAACCCCCACCGACCGCATATTGGTCAGCGCCGCGAAATACTGATTGATACTGCGGTCCAGCCCCGCCTTCGCAATCTCCTCCCGGTAGATGGCGTCCGCATCCTGCACAATCCGCACCTTCTCCGCGGTCACCTCACCGATAATGCGGATCCCAAGCCCCGGGCCCGGAAAAGGCTGGCGGAACACCAGATGCTCCGGAATGCCAAGCTCCAGCCCTACCTTGCGCACCTCGTCCTTGAACAGGTTCCGCAAGGGTTCTATGATCTCCTTAAAATCCACATAATCCGGCAGACCGCCCACGTTATGATGGGACTTGATCACGGCCGACTCGCCGCCCAGACCGCTCTCCACCACATCGGGATAAATGGTTCCCTGAACCAGAAAATCCACCGCCCCGATCTTTTTGGCTTCCTCTTCAAACACGCGGATAAATTCCTCACCGATGATTTTCCGCTTTTGCTCCGGCTCTGACACGCCGGCCAGTTTCCCGTAAAATCTCTCCTGCGCGTTCACCCGGATGAAATTCAGCTTATAATTTCCCTGCGGGCCGAACACGGCCTCCACCTCATCGCCCTCATTCTTGCGAAGCAGACCGTGATCCACGAACACGCAGGTCAGCTGTTCCCCCACCGCCTTGGATAAAAGCACCGCAGCGACAGAAGAATCCACTCCGCCGGACAGGGCGCAGAGAACTCTGCCGTTTCCCACCTTTTTCCGGATGGACGCCACGCTTTCCTCCACAAAGGAGTCCATTCGCCAGTCTCCCCCACAGCCGCAGATACCGCGCACAAAATTATACAGCATCCTAGAGCCTTCCACCGTGTGAAGGACCTCAGGATGAAACTGGATGGCGTACAGATTCTTCTCCACGCACTCTGCAGCCGCCACGGGGCAGTTCGCCGTCCTTGCCACCGCCCGGAAACCGGGTGCCATCTGTGCAATATAGTCAAAATGGCTCATCCAACAGACCGTATGAGACGTCACGCCTTCAAACAGCGCCGACGAAGTATCTACATCCACCTCCGTCTTTCCGTACTCCCGCACATCGGCCCGGGCCACTCTGCCGCCCAGCATATAACTCATCAGCTGAGCGCCATAGCACAACCCCAGCACCGGAATGCCCAGCTCAAAGAGCTTTGGGGAACAGCTGGCCGCGCCTTCCTCATAGCAGCTGCTGGGGCCGCCGGTCAGGATGATTCCCTTCGGCTTCATGGCCCTGATCTTTTCCAGATCCGTTTTGTAAGAATAGATTTCGCAGTACACACTGCATTCTCTGACACGTCTTGCAACCAGCTGGTTGTACTGGCCGCCAAAGTCAATGACAACTACCAGTTCCTTATCCATAGTTTCCTCGCGTTCTGCCGCTGTCCGGCGGTAAGATCAGGTAAACCCGTTTCATTGACTTCTATTATATGTGAGCCGATACGTTAAGTCAAATTTTTTATGTAGAAAAAGACTTCTCCGTAAAATCCGACAGCGGCCGGAACGTATACCCCATCTCTTCCCACCTGGTCAGCAGTTCATCCAGAATTTCTCCGTTGGTCTTTGAGGTGCTGTGCAGCAATACAATGGCTCCGGGGTGGATCCGCTTCGTCAGTTTCTCAAACGCTTCCTCATGGCTGGGCTGACTGTCCTGATTCCAGTCCACATACGCCAGACTCCAGAAAAAGGTGCTGTACCCCATGTCTTTCGCCATCTGCAGATTCGTCCGACTGTACTTGCCCTGAGGCGGCCTGTAGTACATCGCCATTTCCTGTCCGGTGATCTCCTTGTATTTCGCCGCGGTATCTTCCATCTCTCTGCGGAAGGAAGCCTCGTCGGCAATCTGAGACATATCCGGGTGGTGATAGGTGTGATTCCCTACCGTATGACCTTCCTGCGCCATGCGCTTTACGATCTCCGGCGCCGATTCCAGAAAATGTCCCACGACAAAAAAGGTTGCAGGCGCATTATGAGCCTTCAGGGCGTCCAGGATGGGCTCCGTATTTCCGTTTTCATATCCACAGTCGAAGGTCAGGTAGATCACCTTTTCCTCACCCGGCGCCATGAAATACGCGTTGTATTCCGCCAGTTCCGCCGCCGTTGCGTTTCCCGTGGGCTTCTGTCCTTCCTTTCCGAAGCCCAGTCCCCAGTTCTCAGATTCCAGAGACCCTCCGGCCACCGCCTGGCCTGTCGCTTCATTGATCTCTCCCAGCGTCTGTGCCGCCGCCCTTCCCAGCAGGAACATGGCGCCCAGAAAGAGCAGCGCCGGTACGATCTGGCGCATGTCCGCCTTCCCGCCGGTGAGTTTTTTTGCAATGTCCTTCACATATATTGTCTTCATGGCTTTTTTCGCTTTCGCAGCCGTTTTGTTCTAATATATGTGACCTGCCGCAAATTAGACCGGTTCCGATCCGCTCTCCCAGCCTGACAGGAACCTCCAGCCCCTGTTCCGTCGCCTGAAAAATACCGGGAGAAAGCTCTGCCTTCCCCTCCTGAAGCAGTACAATAATCGTAGAGCCCCCGTACAGGAATTTTCCCTTCTCCTGTCCCCTGTATACTTCCCGTTTTCCGCGATAATTCAGGATCCTTCCCACCAGCATGGCGCCGACCTCCATCTGGACGATCCGGCCAAAATTTTCCGTATCGATCACGGTATATTCCCGGCAATTCTCCGTAAAGACTGGAACCGTCTCCAACGCCACAGGGCGCACCGTATGCAGCTTTCCCGCCAGAAAATGGTTTTTCCCCCGGATGCCGCGATCTACATAGCAGTACCTGTGATAATGGCTGACGCAAAGGCGAAACACCAGACAAATTCCGCCGTCATATTCCCTATAAATCTTATTTCCCCCAAGCAGCGTCTCAAGAGAGAACCGGCTCTGCTTTACCGGAATCACAAGTCCCCTGGTAATCCGATATGCGCTGAGCAGTCCGTCGCAGGGAGCGATAAGGGCCTGGGGATCTTTGTCCACCGGCCGCCTTTCCTCCCTGATCTTTCTGCCAAAGCAGTCGTTAAAACTGCGAAACCTTACGGTTTCACAATCCTCCAGCGATATGCCGTTGCGCTTTATAAAGGGTTTTATCAGCACCTTGGAAAAAGGAGAATCCAGAAATTTTCCCGCAATGACCGAAACCGGTCTCGCGCTGAGAAGTCTCAGCAGGATCCTCCCTGCTGTACGGTGATACAAAAAATGCAGAAAAGCACCGTCCTGCTCAGGTCTCACCGGCGTTTCCATACTGTACTTTCCTCCCTATCTCCTGCAAAATGTGACCGCAAACACTATGAACTCAGCCAGTCCCACTCCCACCATAATCAGGATTCCCTTAAGTCCGGGTTTGCGAACATGTATCCTCGACACAAACAAAACCGCCGTAAAAAACATGACGCCAAAGTACACCAGCGTAATATCTCCGGGGATGAGATATTGGAAAAGAAGCACGGTTGGAAAGATCAGCGCGGATGACGTAACGGGGAGACCGGTAAAATACCTCCGTCCTTCGCTCTCCGCCTTCTGCCGCTCTTCTTCCGTGACATTGAAATAGGCGAGCCGAACCAGCGCCGCAAGCACATATACGATCATGATAAGATACAGGAAGATCTCCACGGGAAATTCCAGGCGGCCGTCCCTGTGAATGGACGGCACCTCCGAGATCGTGGGGCAGACCCTGATCATGGCGTTCCCAATACAGGCCGGCAGCACGCCGAATGCCACCAGATCCGACAGCGAATCGATCTGAACGCCATACCGTTTTTCAAAATCCGTTCTGTTCTTCTTTCTCCTTGCCACCTTCCCGTCAAAGGCATCGCAGAGCCCGCATATCAGCAGGAAGAAAATACCTATGTATGGATGTCCCGACCTCTGCAGAGAGACCATGATCCCCAGCGTTGCCGAGATCAGAGACAGGTAGGTAAGCCAAACTGTGTAGTCAAATACTCCAATCATCTTGTTTTCCTTTTCCTCGCCGTAAAAATCATACCGACAAACACGGTCGCCGCGCTGATCATCAGGCAGACATAAAACGATATGCTCCTGCTGATCAGTTCCAGATTGACCGCAGTCGTCTCATCACAAAACGCCCGAAAGCCGTCAATGAGCAGGTAATCCGCCACTCCCATTCCTCCCGGGATGGGCGCGCTGTAGGTCCCGATCGTCACGAAACTCTGCGTGACCCAGATATCCGGAGCCAGAGACACGCTGCCGCCGACGGCAAGCCAGACAAACAGCGTTACCGTGATCTGAGAAAGGCGTTGCAGCAGATTAAAAAGATATACCTTCAGAAACACCCTTCTGCTGCCAATCATGATCCCCGCACACCGCCGGTATTCCGCCATTACACGCTGCATCCTGTTTCGCTTTTCTTCCCAATGCCTGACCAGATGCAGCTTCTTTCCCAGTCTCAGAAAAAAATCACAGATTCTCTCCGGAATTGCCGGTCTTGCGATCATCAGGCAAAAGACAATCGTCAGCCCGCACAGGATCAGATACCCGACAGCGATCAGGATTCGGCCCGGAAGATGAAACTGCAGAAAAATTTCCGGCCGGATCGCAAATCCCGCTATTCCCACGGTCAGCAGCGCCACGGTATACATAACGATATTCGCCATCAGCGTGATCGTGACCACCGCTCCCGGAATCCCGCTCCTCATCATGAAATACGCGCTTGCCGGCTGTCCGCCCGTGGCCGACGGCGTAATCGCGGAAAAATAAATGTCCGCCGCCGAATAGAGAAAACCGCTCCGAAAACTCCGCACATAGCCAAAGTCCCTGAGGATACAGAGGATTGCCATTCCCTCAAAAACAATGAAGCCGAGCATGGAAACCGCCGCTGCCGCCGTCCACCCCGCAGAGGCCCCCCGGAGGGTACGCACAAACTGTGAAACGGAAAAGCTTTTACTCTGAGAGATGACAGCCCAGACCGTCAGGATTGCAAGCGCCAGAAAAAGCAGTCCCCATTTTTTTGCGTTTTTCATAACCCTCCTTCCTCTCCCGCAAACCTTTCCGGCTTCAGCCGGTCCGCCAGAAACAGACCGGCCTGCGCAGCCAGTACGCCGCCCAAAATATCGGCCAGTACATGCTGTCTGACAAGCACGGTAGACGCAAACACCAGCAAAGTCGTCGCCAGCATCACAGGCGCATACCACTTCGGAACATTTTTAAGCCGGAGCGCGCCTCTGAAGCAGACCCAGCTCTCCAGACAATGGACGGAAGGGAAACAGTTATCCGCCGCGTCCAGACGATAGATCAGGGCCGTCAGCCTGCACCAGAGTCCGCCGTCCTGAAGGGATTGCGCCGCAGGCCGCAGGCTTTCCACGGTAGTGGGCAGAAAGATAAAAAAGACGAGGGTAATTCCTTTTGCGATCAGTTCGCCCACCAGAATGCGGAAGGCCGTTTCGCGTCCGCCCCTTCCGATCATCACATATCCGATCACCCACTGCAGATAGGCAAGGACATAAAAGAGCACAAAAAAGGGTACAAACGGCAGCGCCCTGTCCCAAGGAGTCTCCAGACTGTAATGCTTCCATCCGGCGGTAAAAAAACGAGTGCAGAAATACACAAGAAAATTTGCAGATAACAGGAGGATCAGTAGAATCCATGCATACAACGGCATTATTCTGCATAACAGTTTTTTCAAATCCCTCACCCCCAGTCTTCATAGAAAATTATATCTTTGGAGCGCAGGGCAGTCAAGCTATGCAAAATTAATATTTTCTGAAGGGGAGTCAAATTAATTCTTAATCTGAAGTTCTGCACAAATCTTCTGCTTTGTTATTATTCCTGAAAATCCCGAGACCGGCGCCCCATCTCTCACACCCCGATCAGCGCGTCGAAGGTCCCCACCATGTTCAGCCGCCCGTAACCCCATTCCCTGTTCGGATACGTGAGCCCCGCGCTGCGCGACGCCCCCCGGATGAAGTAATTTTTGATCTCTCTGCTCTCCACCAGCGTATTGTTTCCCTCCACCACAGCCCATTGCATGAACTGCGCCACGGCCCCGGCGGTGACGGCTGCGGACATGGACGTTCCGGATTCCTTTCCCCGGAAAGTAAACACATCTACCCCAGGCGCGGCAAAATCGGGCCGGATAGCGCCGGTCCTGGAAAATCCCCTGCCCGATTCAATATAAAAACTGTTGTTAGATGCGTCATAGGCGGAAACGCTGATCACATCCTGCGCCATGGCTGGCTCCGTCAGCGTAATATAGGGGGTAGACTCCAGAAAATACACGGGTGCGCTTAGAAACTGCGAGATCGGCAGCCAGAGATGAAACTCCCCGTTGTGCAGCTCTCCCGCGTTTTCTACCAGAAATGTCCAGATCCCCGGGGTGGGATCCTGAACCCGAAGCTGGATCAGTTCCTCGCCGGAAGCCGGTTCCACCAGCGTTCCCGCCACCGTAATCCGGGTTCTCTCATATACAAAGCCGTAGGTAATGCTGTCGCTGATGCCCAGCCGCAACGGCGGAATCGTCTCGCCGCCGGGCGAACGGACGGACACGGTAAACACGTCCGGCACGCTGCCCCAAAGCTCCAGAAGGAACCCCTGCGCGCCCTGTTCCACCCGGACCTCCACCGAAGCGCCGTTTTGTCCGTCTGTCCGGCGGCTTAAATCTCCCTGATAATGATGGCGGGCGTTTCCCTCGTTCCCTCCGCCTGCCACCACCGCCCTGCTGCGTTTTACCGCTACCAGCTCCAGATAGCGGGAAAGCGCGGAACTGCCCGCGTGGTCGCCGCTGTTGCTTCCAAGACCCAGACAGACTACCACCGGTCTGCGGAAAATATCCGTAAAGGAGTCGGCGTACTGCACCGCAAGCATGATGTCATTTTCCTGAAAGGCCGGCACGCCCTGGGGGATCATGTAAAAATCCCTGAGGTACTGCTTGCATTCCTTCAGCTTTACAATCACGATGTCCGCCTCCGGCGCGGCGCCGAAGTAGGTCAGGCCGCCCCTCGTCCTGCTGCCCGCGGCGACGCCGGCCATGGCGGTTCCGTGGCCGTTGTCATCTCTGCTGGGGACAATGCTGTAGGGATCGTCCGCCTGCAGCGCCCTGTCTATTTCCTCTCTGGTGTATTCCGACCCGTACTGAAACCCCGCAGGCGGCGTACCGGTCTGAATGGTCTGGTCCCAGATGGCCAGAATACGGCTGCTGCCGTCCTCATTGCGAAACAGGGGATTTGTATAATCGATCCCCGTATCGATTACCGCGATCACGCATCCCCGCCCGGTGAGAGCAAGCGGCGGCCGCTGGATCTGGGTGATCCCGCTTACGATCAGACTGTTCGGATCAAAGCCGCCCTCCACGGGGCCGTCCTGCATCAGGCCATACAGCTTCGGCACGCTGCGGTATTCAAAGAAATAGCTGTCCGCGGTGAGTACGTCCGCCCTGCTGAAATAGACCACACTGTACAGGTTTTCAATGGCGGAATAGCAGAGATCCCTGCCGCTCTCCGCCAGCATCCGTATGGGGTAGTCCGTGATCACGTCATAATAATCGTTGGAAAGGATCTTCTCCCTGCAATCCGGCATTCTGCAACCCTCTCTTCACTGCCCGCAAGCCTTTCTGCAGCTATCATACGCGATCCCCGCTCCCTTCGTGCCTGTCAGGGCTGTGTGAGTTCCTTACTGTGCCTTTCCGTTCCGGTTTTCCTTCCGGATCTCCTTCAACGCCGCTCCGATCTTAATGGGATTGCCGTACCGCAGCGTCCCCATGCGATAAATCTTCGCCCCAAGGACGCCCGCTCCGAAAATGGACGCCGCAAGGATGACAAAGGACAACAATATCTCCCAGGGCGCCACGGTCCCCATAGCAATTCTGGCAAACATCGTGCTGTAGGAACTGACGGGCAGGAAGGAAAGCACCTTGATGATCGGTCCCTCCACGTTATCCAGCTGCAGGAGCGAGAAGAAGTAGACCACCATAACGATCACCATCAGTCCGCTGGCGCTCTTGCTCACGTCCTCCGTCTTGCTGACCAGCGCTCCCATCGCGCCGTATAAAAAAGCGTAGAAGAGATAGCCGCCAAGACCGAATACCGCGAAGGTGATCAGCACATCCGCCGGAACATGCAGGAACATATCGAGCTGTCCGCCCCACACCTCACGGTTTGCCTGATAGGACAGAAGCACCGCCCCCAGGACCAGCCCCGCCTGAAACAGACCGCCGATGGCTCCGGCAACCACCTTGCCGAAAAGAAGGCTGTTTGGCGTCGTACTGGTCACCAGAACTTCAATGGCGCGATTGCTCTTTTCATTGGTCACTGCCACTGCGATCATCTGGCCGTACATGACGATCAGCATGAATACCAGAATCACAAGAACATAGCAGTACCAGAAGTTTTCACCGGTGTCTTTATTCAGGACCTGCTCGCTGACCGTGATGGGGATATGGTACATGGCATCGATCTCGTCCAGATTCCATCCCTGGCGGTCGCTGTAATTTAACCGGTAAAGCTGTCTCATGACCTCGTCAAACACAGCCGTGTTGGAGTCGGACATGGATTTATTATATACATAATACTCGTATTCGGTTTCTCCGGTGATGATGAACCCGGCCTGCGCCTCATCTTCCGCCGCGCCTTCCCGTGTCGCCGTATTTTCCTCTTCACGGCCCACCGCGGCGATCAGTTCCTCCCGGCTGCCGGCCGCTCTCCATTCCACACCCGGGAAAAACTCCGTCAACACGTTTTCCCGCAGGATTCCGACCTCGTCCAGATACAGATATATGTCCTTAACGCCTTCGTCTCCGTCCTGCTCCCCTTCGTCCGTCTCTTCCCTGTCCACCGTCCGGACGCCGGTAAAGTCCGACAGATCCACAAAACGGGGAAGGAACAGAAGAACGGCTCCCGCCAAAGCCAGCAGCACCGTAAGAATCATAAACGCCTTGTCGGAAACATATTCCTTCAGTTCATATTTCAGCACAATCCCAAATTTTCTCATGCTTCCTCACCTACCTTCTCCACAAAAATATCGTTCAGGGACGGCTCATAGCTGCCGTACCGCTCCACGGAAATATCGGATCCTGCCAGCCGTTCCATCACCTGTCTTCGGTCCGCTCCCTCCGACAGCTCCAGAATCAGAAATTCCTTCTTTTCCCCGGTTACCGCAGCCAGTCCCTGAAGGATGCGCTCCGCCTTCTCCTTCAGCTGTGCCGGCGCGATATCCTCCGCGGCAAGCACCAGCCGGTTTCGCCCATATTCTTTCTTAATCTCCTTAAGCTCTCCGGAGAGGGTCACAAGCCCTTTGTCAATGATGGCGATGTGGTCGCAGAATTCCTCCACATAACTCATCTGATGACTGGAAAAGATCACAAGCCGGTCATCCGCGATCAACTCGTTGATCACATCCTTCAGGATCTGGGAATTAACCGGATCCAAACCGCTGAAGGGTTCGTCGAGAATAACGATCTCCGGCTCGTGGAGCAGTGTGGACGCCAGCTGTACCTTCTGCTGGTTGCCCTTTGACAATGTCTCAAGCTTGCGGTTCGCGTATTCTTCCACCTCCAGACGCTTCAGCCATCGTTCGGCGCCTTTTCTTGCGTCGCGGCCGCTCATCCCCCGAAGCTGGCCGAGAAAGATCATCTGATCCATCACGGTCCGCTTGGGATATAGTCCCCGTTCCTCCGGCAGATACCCGATCCTGTGATTTCCGGGGATAAATTTTTCCCCATCCAGCAGCAACTCCCCGCTGTTCGCGTGAAATACATCCATCAGGATGCGGATGGTCGTAGTCTTTCCGGCGCCGTTTCGCCCCAGCAGTCCCAGCGCCCTGCCGCTCTCCACACGAAAGTTCACGCCGTGAAGCACCTCCTTGTCTCCAAAACTTTTGCAGATCTCTTTAACTTCCAGTACCATAGTGAACCAATCTCTCCTTTCCCGCTCCGATCCTTTTTATCTTTTTTATTTCCTGTTATTTCCTGATTTTCACACGTTTCGTCGGCTCCCTGCGCTTTTATGCGTCCGTCAATAATCCGTCAGCATGGCCGCAACAAATCCGATGATGCCGCCCAGCAGACCGCAGAGAAGCAGATAAGAACCGTACTCTCCCACCAGAGAGATCCATCGGATCCTGCCGTCATACTTTTTGTCATTCAAAGGCTCCGCCGTCTCCGCGTCTCCGCGATAGATCATGCTTCTGTTTTCCAGCGCGCATACAAAGGTCCATCCTTTCTTCTCCGCGTCGCGCACGCTTTTCAGCTGCCAGTCATTATTGATTCCCGTCCAGTCCTTGCCGTCGGCGATCTTTTTACAGTTCTGCTCCGCCAGACGTCTGTTTACCAGCCATTTGCTGTCCATAGTATAAATCTGGCTCGTGCTCTCCTGTTTCTCAAAGAAGTATCTGACAGGCGTCACGCCGGTCAGAATCCAGCCCTCCTTCGCCTGCTCCTGCAGAAAGCGCTTCAGCTTTTTGACCCGAAAGATCAGCTTCCGGACGCATTTATGGGTATTGGGATCAATGCTCTCTTCCCATTCCTGTCTGGTCAGCGACAGCTCCCGCATGCTTCTGGCGCCCAGCCGGAAACACGCGAGAGCGATTCCGTTGGTACAGAGCACATAGACCAGCGTTACCCAGTGGAACCATCCCAGCCGGGAAAATTCTCCCGTCGCCGCCTGAAGCAGCATGACGGCCAGGTCCACCGCCGCCATTACCATGCTCCAGAAACCCATCCTCTTTGCCGTCTCCTGCAGATAAGTACAAAACTTCTCCGCTCTGTAGCGGCGGGATTCAGGGTCGTTGTGCAGTTCGTTGACCCCGCCCTCTTCATATTCCTTGGCAAAATAATAGGTCAGGCTCTCGTCGTGGCAAACCTCACGCCATCCCATTTCCTCCGCCATTTCCAGAAACATTTCCTTGTGCCGGATTTCCTCAAGGGCAGGCTTTTTCGGCAGATTGAACCGATCCACATCATACAACATGCGCTTCGGCTCCCCTTTTATGAAAGTATAACGGATTCCCAGCGTGAGATTTTCCAGAAACCATCCCTGCTGCGCCATCTCTTCCAGCCATTTCCGCTCCTTCTGGATACTCACCCAGAACCGCAGCGCTTTTCTGCGCTGCCGGTTTTTTCTGCCGCCCATCTTCCGCTCCGCCATGTTTCTCCTTTCCGTCCCCTGCGCGGATTCCCGCTTCCCGCATCCGCCCTCTGTCGTGCTCTGCTCTCCGGTTCTCCCGTCTCCCGGTATGGCCAAAGCCGCACCGTCCTGATGCGGTTTAAAGCCCCCCCTGACTCAAAACGCTTTCGCCGTCCTCCAGCTGCCTGTGCAGCCGCTGTGTCTCCATCTTCAGCAGCTCTTCTCCCGTCCCTGTGATCCGGTACGCTTTCTTTCCCTCGTCGTTCGGGACCGCCACGATCACGCCGTCGGCCACCAGCCTGCCGGCCATGGTATATAAGGTTCCGGTGCCGAGAACAATCCTTCCCTTCGTAAGTTCTCTGACGTACTGCATGATGGCATAACCGTGCCTGGGTTCCGTCACTGCCAAAAGCGTGTAATAGGTCGTCTCGGTCATGGGAATATATTTTTTCTGCAAATTCTCATCCAAGCTGCTTCCTCCTGCCGTCTTCCGGTTTTCCAGCCGTCCGACGGGCGCGCACCGGCTTTTCGATGTTTCCGGTCCGCATCCTGCCCTCCCCCGCGTCCTGCTTTCCCGGAACAGGTTTGGGCGCATCCTTTCCCGGAAAATCCCGGGGCGGGCTGCTCTTACTGTTGTGCGTCGACATGTCGAGCATCGACATATTGACCTGAATCAAAAGTAACACACCCCGGACAGAATGTCAACCGGTGATTTTCACTTGAACAAAATGTTTTTAACCCGAAATTCCATTGCAGAACAGGGAATCAATGTGGTATACTGGGATAGTCGGCAAAAGAAGCCATATACTGCTTTTCGGATCAGTGGGGTAACACATGGCAGTCAAAAGAAAATTTATCAGTACAAGATTACTAAAAGAAGGCATGAAAATCGACCAGTCGATCGTAGATGCGACCGGCCGTTCTCTCATAGAAAAGGGCGCTTATCTGGATGATTTCCACATCAGTTATCTTCAGGAGAAGGGCGTGGGAGGCGTTTACATTCAGGAAGGCGAGCCGGACGCAGATGAACTGGAGCAGCAGATTCCCCAGTATACGAAAGAGGTCATTGCCAAAAACCGCGTGGAGGACCGCTCCAAGGTCAACCTGACGGAGAGTGTGCGCAAACAGGTGGGCGAAGGCATTCAGTTTCTGTACAGCCACACGGACGACGAAGGTTTTTCCGAAGCTACCAACAACGTGGCAAACGAGCTGATGAAGACCATTACCGACAACGACGCCGTAGCTGTGGATATCAACATGCTGAAAGTCAGCGACGAATACACGTTCAAACACAGCGTTGACGTCGCCACCATGTCCATGATCGTCGGAAAAAAGCACGGGCTCAGTGACAGAGAAATCCACGAACTTGGCATTGCGGGATTGCTCCACGATGTAGGCAAATCCAAAATACCAAACGAAGTGCTGAACAAGCCATCCAAACTGACGGAAGAAGAATTTGCGCTGATGAAGCAGCATACGCTGTTCGGCTTTGAAATACTGAAAAAGAGGAATGAATTTTCCGATGGGATCATGCGCGGCGTACTCCAGCATCATGAAAAGATCAACGGAAAGGGTTATCCCCTTGGCAGCAGCGCGGAAAAAATCCATCCCTACGCAAAGATCATCTCCGTGGCGGACATTTACGACGCTCTGGTGACGGAGCGGCCGTATAAGGACGCCATCCCCAAGGGTGTGGCCATCGAGATGATCATGTCCATGACGGGAGAACTGGATTTTGAGTCCATGAAAAGCTTTCTGGGCAGCGTCATTCTTTACTCCGTGGACAGCATCGTTCAGCTTTCAAACGGGGAAAGGGCAAAAGTCGTGGCAAACAATCCGGAAAACTGCCTGCGGCCCAGGGTAGTGGGTCTGAAGACCGGAAAGGTATACGATCTCGCCAACGATATCAACTGCGCCAGTATTATCATCCTCTAAAACGCGGCGGCCCGGTCACGAAAGGGCAATGTCCAGAATCATCATCAGCACAAATCCGGCCGCGACTCCCACCGTCCCGATATTGGAATGTTCCCCTGACTGTGTCTCCGGAACCAGCTCTTCCACCACCACGTAAATCATGGCCCCCGCGGCAAGCGCCAGAAGATACGGCAGGATAACCACGACCTGCTTTGCCAGGACCAGCGTGATAAGCGCTCCCACGGGCTCCACTGCGCCGGACAGAACCCCGTACCAGAAGGATTTCAGTCTGGATGCGCCTGCGTTCCGCAAAGGCATGGAAATGATGGCGCCTTCCGGAAAATTCTGTATTGCAATCCCAATCGCCAGCACAAGCGCCCCTGTCAGGGTAATTCCCGTATTCCCCAGCATTGCGCCCGCAAGCGTGACGCCTACGGCCATTCCTTCCGGCAGATTGTGAAGCGTCACCGCAAGCGTAAGCATGGTGCTTTTCCGCATCTGCGTTTTGACGCCTTCCGGCTTCTCGTTGTCCAGGTGGACATGAGGGATCAGGCTGTCAAGCATCAGAAGAAACGCCATTCCCAGCAAAAAACCTGCCGCGGCAGGCAGCCAGGCGTTTCCTCCCTGCTCCTGCGCCATCTCTATCGCCGGGATCAGCAGCGACCATACGGAAGCCGCAATCATCACGCCGCTGGCAAAACCCAGCAGCAGCTTTTCCAGCCGGGAATTCATTCGTCGTTTCAGGAAAAATACCGTCGCCGCTCCCAGCGCGGTTCCCAGAAAAGGGACCAGCAATACCATTGATTCTTTCATCCTTCCTCCAATTCCGCCATGTCTCCGGTTCTGTCCCCGGAATCCGGCTTACTGTCATCACGCAGTTATCTCCTATGCTGTCACATCCTATGCGGCCACGCATGTTCAAAATGCTTTCCTGATTCAGGAAAACGGATTCCGGAAAACCGCCGCCGACCGCAGGCGTCATTTGACAATTCGGTATTCGTGTGTTATAGTATACATAATTTTTTTTGCCTTTTTATGCAGAACAATTCTTTGTCAAAGGAGAGAAACAATATGTTAGAATGGATTACCAAGATCAATGACGCAGTCAACGGCGTTGTCTGGGGCTGGCCGGCGCTGATCCTGCTGGCGTTCACAGGCGTCCTGATGACCTGCCTGACCAAGTTTTTCCAGATCAGCCACATCGGCCACTGGATGAAGATGACCGTCGGCGCGATCTTTAAGGACAAACACGTGGTAGGACACACAAAAGATAAGTCCATCTCCCAGTTCCAGTCCCTCTGCACCGCTCTGGCGGCCACCGTGGGCACGGGCAATATCGTGGGCGTGGCAGGCGCCATCATGGTAGGAGGCCCCGGCGCCGTATTCTGGATGTGGCTCATCGCCTTCTTCGGGATGATGACCAACTACTCCGAAAATGTGCTCGGCATTTATTATCGCCGTAAAAACAAAAACGGAGAATGGTCCGGCGGCGCAATGTACTATCTGAGAGACGGACTCGGAAGCAAAAAGGGCTGCCGGCAGATCGGAAAGATCCTGGCCGTGCTGTTTTCCGTCTTCTGCTTTCTGGCTTCCTTCGGCATCGGCAACATGACGCAGGTAAATTCCATTTCCGGAAACATGAAAACCGTATTCGGCGTACCGACCTGGGTAACCGGCCTTGTCATACTGGTTCTGGGCGGTCTCGTCATTGTGGGCGGACTGAAACGGATCGCTTCCGTGACGGAAAAGATCGTTCCCTTCATGGTTCTGATCTATATTGTGGGCAGCATCGTGATCTTCTGTACGAACATTTCACAGGCAGGAGCCGTGTTCGGCGCCATCTTTAAGGGAGCCTTCGCTCTGAAGGCGGCAGGCGGCGGCATTGTCGGCAGCGGTATCCGGCTTGCCATCGAACAGGGCATGAAACGGGGCGTCTTCTCCAACGAGGCCGGACTGGGATCCTCCGTCATGGTGCACTCCAGTTCCAACGTCAGCGAGCCGGTGCGCCAGGGAATGTGGGGTATCTTCGAGGTGTTCGCGGACACCATTATCGTCTGCACCCTGACGGCGTTCACGGTACTTTCCTCGGGTCTGATCAATCTGGAAAGCGGTGAAGCGCTTGCTGCTTATGAAGATGTCGCGCTGTCCAACGCCAACATGGTTTCCACCGCCTTTTCCATTCATTTCAACCAGATCGGCGCGGCGTTTGTAGCGATTGCCGTTATGCTCTTCGCCTTTTCCACAACGCTGGGCTGGAGCCACTACGGCACAAAAGCCTGTGAATTCCTGTTCGGCGAAAAATTTACCATCGTTTACCGCGTGATCTTTGTGGCGGCAATTTTCGGCGGGGCCGTAATGAGCGATAATTTGGCGTGGGATCTGGCGGATACCTTCAACGGCATGATGATGATTCCCAACCTGATCGGCGTTTTGGTACTGTCGCCTCTGGTCTTCAAAATTACTAAAAATTATGTGAACCGTGTGCTGAAGGGGAAGGACGAGACGCCCATGCTGTCCGCTTTCCCGGATATTCAGGAAGAGCAGGAAAAGAAGATCAGCGCGTGACGCATCCCCACGGATTGCGCCCGCAGGGCCCTTTGCCTGACGGTAAGAAACCGAACGGTTTCATGAAATCTTTGAAATATGTCAATATGTCACAGTCTTTTCGCCCTCCGCTGTTACAGCGGAGGGCGTTGCATTTTCTCCCGGTCGGAGTTCATGCCGCAGATACGGGTTCCGGCCTGAACCGACCCTTCCCCGACCGGATTTACGTCAGATGGCAAAGCGGCGTTTTCCGTTCACCTTAAGGCATCTGACCGCGTTCAGCACGGCCAGCACCATGACTCCCACATCCGCAAAGATCGCCACCCACATGTTGGCGATTCCAAGGGCCCCCAGGACAAGACAGGCCGCCTTGACCGCCAGCGCAAAAACAATGTTTTCATACACAATGCGAAGGCATTTTTTTGAGATCCGCATGGCGAGGGCAAGTTTCATGGGATTGTCGTCCATCAGTACGATATCCGCCGCCTCAATCGCCGCGTCCGACCCAAGCGCCCCCATTGCCACTCCAATATCCGCCCGGGACAAAACCGGCGCGTCATTGATGCCGTCTCCCACAAACACCAGCTTCTCACCGGCGCTTTTTCCGGCAAGCAGCCGTTCTACAGCCTCCACCTTATCTGCCGGAAGGAGTTCGCTCTCCACCTGATCCAGCCCCAGTGTCTCCGCCGCCTCAATGGCCGCTTTTTTACTGTCTCCCGTAAGCATGACCGTTTGTTTTACGCCCGCCGCCTTTAAGGCCTTCACGGCCTCCGCCGCCTGTTCCTTCACGACGTCGGAGATCAGAATATATCCCGCGTATTCTCCTTCCACCGCCACATGCACCACGGTTCCGGCCATCTTCGGTTCCTCACAGGTAAGCCCCAGTTTTTCCATCAGCCTGCGGTTCCCCGCCGCAACCGGCGTTCCCCCCACAACGGCGCTCACGCCGTATCCGCCGATCTCTTCCACCTGAACGGCGCTTCCGGCAGGTATTTCCTTTCCATACGCTTCCTTCAGGCTTTTGCTGATCGGATGGCTGGAATAGCTTTCCGCGCAGGCGGCGTATTCCAGCAGCTTTTCCGCCGCGTTCTCCCGGTCTTTCACGCCGCCTTCCCGGCTGCTTTCCTTTTTCAGGAATATGTCGGAAGGGTGAATGTCCGTAACCTGAAACACTCCCTTTGTCAGAGTTCCCGTCTTGTCAAAAACGACGTAGCGGGTCTTCGCCAGAGCTTCCAGATAATTGGAACCCTTTACCAGAATGCCGCACGCCGACGCGCCGCCGATCCCGCCGAAAAAGCTTAAAGGGATGGAGATCACCAGCGCGCAGGGACAGCTGATCACCAGAAACGTCAGCGCCCGGATCAGCCAAGTACTGAAGTCCCCGGAATTTCCGGACAGCAGGTTCCACAAAGGCGGAAGAACCGCAAGGGCAAGCGCGCTGCCGCATACAGCCGGGGTGTAATATCTCGCAAATTTTGTAATAAAGTTCTCCGCCCGGGCTTTCTTCATGCTGGAGTTCTCCACCAGATCCAGTATCTTTGAGACGGTGGATTCCCCGAATTCTTTCGTTGTCCGGATTTTCAAAAGTCCTGTCAGATTGACGCAGCCGCTGACAACCTCCTGACCCGCCTCGACCTGTCTCGGAACGCTCTCGCCCGTGAGGGCGCTGGTGTTCAGCGAGGAACTTCCCTCCGTCACCACGCCGTCGATGGGGATTTTCTCTCCGGGGCGCACCACGATCACGGAACCCGTCTCCACGTCGTCGGGATCCACCTGCTTAAGAGCGCCGTCAGCGTCTTCCAGATTGGCGTAATCCGGTCGAATGTCCATGAGCGCAGTGATATTCTTCCTGCTCCTGCCCACAGCCACCGACTGAAACAGCTCTCCGATCTGGTAAAAGAGCATTACCGCGACTCCCTCCGCGAACTCCCCTTCCAATCCCCTGGATTCCCTGTAAAGCCCCAACAGCATGGCCCCAACCGTTGCCACCGCCATGAGAAAATTTTCATCGAAAACTTCGCCGTGCACGATCCCAAGAACGGCCTTACGCAAAATGTCGTACCCGATCACAAAATAGGGGATCAGGTACAGGACAAACCTCAGCCAGCCTTCCGCCGGCACAAAGGGAAGCGCCGCCATGAGCGCAGCCGCGATCAGGATCCGGCACAGAACGTTTTTCTGCTTTTTTGTCATCTCAGATCTCCCTGCCCTTCGTTTCCTTCACTCAGTCCAAATAGACCTCGCAGTCGCTCTCCACTTTCCTGCACGCCTTGCGGACCGCCGCCATGACGCTCTCCTGATCAGCGCCCTCCGCAAATTCCACCTTCATCTTCTGCGTCATAAAGCTGACCAGCGCGTCGGCTACGCCTTCCACCTTTTTTGCCGCTTCTTCCATCTTCAGAGCGCAGTTGGCTCAATCCACTTCGATCCTGTAGGTTTTCTTCATTTCCCGATCCTCCTCATTTTCCAGATGCAAATCTTTTGCATCTTAAATCGAAATTCGTTCACATGAACCATTGTTCATACGTTTATCATACCAGACCTGCGCAGATTGTCAATACCAAACTTTCATAAAACAAAAAATGGGTAACAGTTCAGCCGGCAGCCGGATACATCGAAAAATCATGCTCGCATGAATTTTTCGATGAATGCGACTGCCGAGGGAGCGCCATTTTATGAGCAAAGGCAGGCGCGCAGCGCCGAATAGCGCGTTAGCGCGGCTTTGCGAATGGCGCGGGCTGAACTGTTGCAAAAATGGGAAAAAAAGGGAGCCGTTTCCCGGCTCCCTATTGCGTTCCCGAAATTTCTTCCGCAGGAACTTCCTGCAATTCTTCCATACGGTCCGTCAGAAGACTGCTCCTGATATCGATCACCGGACCGCCCGTACCTTCGATATATTCCCGGGTGATCGTCACCCTGCCGATATTGTCGTCCTTTGGGATCTCGTACATGATATCCAGCATAAATTCTTCGATGATGGAGCGCAGGGCTCTCGCTCCCGTATCCCGCTTCATCGCCTTTTCCGCAATGGCTTCCAGCGCGCCGTCGGTAAACTCCAGTTTCACTTCATCCAGTTCCATAAGCTTCTGGTACTGTTTTAAAATGGCGTTCTTCGGCTCCTTCAGGATCTTCACCATCATTTCCTTACTCAGGCCCTCCAGAGCGAAAATGATGGGAAGCCGGCCGATGAACTCAGGGATCATGCCAAATTTTCTGATATCCTCCACTGTGACTCTGGAGAGGATGTTTCTGTCTTTGTCATACTTGTCCCTCAGTTCGGAATTAAAACCGATGGACGCTGACTTTGTCAGCCTTTCCTTGATAATATCCTCCAGATCGGGAAAAGCGCCGCCGCAGATGAAAAGAATGTTCCTGGTATTCACCGTCGCCAGAGGCACCATGGCGTTCTTGCTGTTCGCCCCCACGGGCACCTCCACCTCCGCGCCCTCCAGAAGCTTCAGCATTCCCTGCTGCACACTCTCTCCGCTGACGTCTCGGGTATTTGTATTCTTTTTCTTTGCGATCTTGTCAATCTCGTCAATAAAGATAATTCCCTGCTCTGCCTTCTCCACATCGTTGTCGGCAGCCGCCAGAAGCTTCGACACCACAGACTCAATGTCGTCTCCGATGTAGCCCGCCTCCGTAAGGGAAGTGGCGTCCGCGATGGCAAGGGGCACATCCAGAAGCCTCGCCAGGGTTTTCACCAGATAGGTCTTACCGCAGCCGGTAGGGCCGATCATCAGCATATTGGATTTTTCGATCTCGATATCGTCCATGGTTCCCGTGGCCACCCGCTTATAATGATTGTATACCGCCACGGAGATCACTTTTTTGGCGTGTTCCTGCCCCACCACATATTCATCCAGTCTCGCCTTGATCTTATGCGGCGCGGGAATATTTTTAATGTTCAGGACGGGATCTTTGGACTCGCCCGGTTTCTTTTTTTTCAGCTTCTGCTTGTTGGGAATGCCGCCGTCTCCCCGCAGATCCGCGAGGTTCACAAAGCTGATGTTGGGAAAGCCTCCCTGTCTGGTCAGCTGTTCCAGCTCGTTCTGCAGGTTGGGATGATTCAGCATCCCCTGATAATCAAACTGGCTGACGGTCTCCATGGTTTTATGCATACAGTCGCTGCAGACACAGATATTGTTGGGCAGCTTAAACATTTTTCCCGCCTTGCTCTCCGGTCTGCGGCAGATAAAGCACACATCCTCATATTCGCTGTTGCTGCTCTTTCCCGCCCGCTGGGTGTTGGACGCGTCCTTCCGCTCCTGCTCTCCCGTATCCCGGTCGGTGTCCTCCTGCAGGTCCTTTTCCCCGTCCTGATTCCTGTCCTCGTCCATAGTGTCGCGATCCATTTTGTCCGACATGATTCTCTCCATTTCCGCTGCCAAGGAAAACTTCGGTTCTCAGTTACAGCCTGATAAAAGTATACTTTAAATTGTCTGTCTGCACAAGTGAAGATTTTCTAAACGGCAAAATGGATGCAACGGCCTTCTTCTGTTACGGCATCTCGCCCAGCGTAACCTCCAGATCGTGGGAAACGTACTCGCTGTCCTCCAGCCGCTCCACAGTGACTACAACCGTTTCGCCTGCCTTGTAATACTGGATGGTATCTAAAAGATCATCTTTGTCAGATATCTTCTGTCCGTCAAATTTAACGATAACGTCACCTCTCTGGAGACCGGCCCGATCCGCTGCCAGACCGTCTTCCACGCTGTAGACAAACGCGCCCTTCGGCATATCGAACATCAGCGCGACATCGTCGGTAACGCTCTGAAGTTCGATACCCATGTAGCCTCTCTCGCTGTCATCCACCTTTACGGTTCTGGTCTCCCGCTCCATCAGATCCGCTATGATCGGGCTTGCGGCCGTGATGGGAATGGCATAGCCCATGCCTTCCACATAAGTGCCGCCGATCTTGCTGGAATTGATTCCGATCACTTCCCCCTTCAGGTTCAGCAGAGCGCCGCCGGAATTGCCAGGGTTGATGGCCGCATCCGTCTGAATGAAAGTTCCCTTGCTGCCGTCGTCAAAGGTCAGTTCCCGCGCAAGCGCGCTGACCATGCCGCCGGTCACCGACTGTCCGTATCCGAGGGCGTTGCCCACGGCGATCACGGGCTCGCCCATTTCCAATTCATCACTGTCGCCCAGAGTTGCGATCGCAATGGCATTTTTCGTATCCTGAGACAGACTGTCCAGAGGAACCGCGATCACCGCAAGATCCATATCCGAGTCCAGCCCCTTGATAACGGCTTCCGCCTCCGTTCCGTCCACAAACGTGACCGTCAGGCTGTCCGTTCCCTCCACCACATGGTTGTTGGTCACGATCAGCAGCGACTCGTCGTTTTCCGCCACAATAATCCCTGAACCGCTGGCCGCCTCCTGCTCGCTGTAAGGCCGTCCCCAGTAGGACGAGACGACGGTATAGTTATTGACGATGGAAACCATCGCCGGCATGACCTTCCGCACGATCTCGGAAGCGTCAACCTGTATGATCTTCGTAGCGGCGGTATCCGAGGTATCCGCGGGACGGATCGTACGGATTGTTTCCTTTTCTCCCGTTTCCTGCCGCCCTTCTCCCTGCGAATCCGTCAAGGTCTGCAGATTCGTCTCAAGCTGGCCCGTGCCGCGCTGCACCGCATAAAACCCGAAGCCCGCAAACAGTCCGAAGCAAAGTCCCAGGCTGAGACTGACCATAAGCTTGCGGAAGAAACCGCCGCCTTTCTTCGGTTCGCTCTTCTTTTTTTTCTTTTTCTTCGTGTCGGCCGCTTTACCGCTTCCGCCGCCTTGCGCATCCGCGCCGTAAAACGCGCCGTTCGTCTGGTAGGTGGAATAACCTCCGGACTCCGACGCCGCGTGCTCCGGTTCTGCCGTGCGGTTCTGTGCATCCGGTTCCGAATAAATTTCATTTTCGTACATGACAATCCCTCTTTTCTGCGATAGAAAGGTTTCCTTTCTTTATGTTTCACAGTATATCCGCCAATTGTGAAGGATCTGTGTTCCGTTTATGAAGTCATTGTGAAAATTTTTATTCCACCGTCACCGACTTGGCAAGGTTTCTCGGCTTATCCACGTCGCACCCTCTCCCCACGGCAATATAATAGGCAAACAGCTGCAGCGGAACGATGGCAAGGGAATTTGCAAAACAGGGTTCCGTCTCCGGAATATAAATCACATAGTCCGAAGCCTTCTCGATCGCCTTGTTTTCCTCGTTTGTCACCGCCATCACAAAAGCGCCGCGGGCCTTCACTTCCACCATGTTGCTGATCGTCTTCTGGAAAAGTTCCGGCTGCGTGGAGATGGCCACCACCAGCGTTCCGTCTTCGATCAGGGAGATGGTTCCGTGTTTCAGTTCTCCGGCGGCGTAAGCTTCGGAATGAATATAGGAAATCTCCTTCAGCTTCAGCGATCCCTCCAGGGAAATGGCGTAATCGATGCCTCTCCCGATAAAGAAGATGTCCCTTGCCCCAAGGTAACGGTTTGCAAAATGCTGAATCTTCTCCTTCTGGCCCAGAAGCAGTTCGATCTGATCCGGAATACACTTCAGATCCGCCAAAAGGCCGGCAAATCTCGCATCGTCCACGGTCCCCCGAACCCTGGCCAGCTTCATGGCGAGAAGATACATGGCCGCCAGCTGCGCGCTGTAGGCCTTTGTGGTCGCCACCGCGATCTCAGGGCCCGCCCAGGTGTAAAGGCAGGCGTCCGCCTCTCTGGCGATGGAACTGCCCACGACATTTACAATGCCGAGCACCTTAAAGCCCCGTTCCCTGGATTCCCGCAAAGCCGCCAGGGTATCCGCCGTCTCGCCGGACTGACTGATCACGATCACCATGGCTCCCTCCTCCAGAATGGGATTGCGGTAACGGAACTCGCTGGCCACATCGACCTCCACGGGAATCCTTGCCAGATCTTCCAGCACATATTTTCCCGTGACGCCCGCGTGATAGGCGGATCCGCAGGCCACAATATGTATCTTGCGGATCGCCCGAAGTTCTTCGTCCGTCATGTTCAGTTCGTCGATCACAATATCGTTGTTCCGGATTCTGGGCGATATGGTGTCCGCAATGGTCTTTGGCTGTTCGTACATCTCCTTGAGCATAAAATGCTCATACCCGGCCTTCTCCGCCGCATCCGCATCCCAGTCGATCGCCACCGGCTCTTTCTTCAGTTCCTCCTGGTCCACGGAGAAGAAGCGGAGTCCGTCGGGGCGCAGAACCGCGATCTCCTGATTGTCCATATAATATACCGTTCTGGTGTATTTCAGTATGGCCGGCACGTCGGACGCGATAAAACATCCGGAGTCGTTCTGTCCCACGATCAAAGGGCTGTCTTTTCTGGCCGCATAGATTTCATTGGGAAATTCCGCAAACAGAATCCCAAGCGCGTAGGATCCTTCTACCCTGTGAAGCACCTTGGCGATGGCTTCCAGCGGGTTCCCTCTGTAATAATAATCCAGAAGATGCGCCAGCACCTCCGTGTCCGTCTCAGACTGAAACTGGCAGCCTTTATCGATCATTTTTTTTCTCAGCGGAATGTAATTTTCAATAATGCCGTTATGCACGACCGCAATCGTTCCCTTGTTGTTGACGTGCGGATGCGCGTTTGTGTCGCTGGGCGCCCCGTGAGTCGCCCACCTGGTATGGCCGATGCCGGAACAGCCCGGCATGGTCTGTCCGCCCTTTGTCAGATTTTCCAACACCTTCAGTCTGCCCGCAGCCTTCCGAGTCTGAATGGCCTTCCCGTCATAAACCGCCATTCCCGCCGAGTCATAACCTCTGTATTCCAGTCTGGACAGACCGTCCAGAATGATGGGCGCCGCCTGTTCCTTTCCGATATATCCTACAATCCCGCACATAAGTTCCTCCGTTTCTTCTCATCGGGAGACGTCTCTCCCATCAGCAGTTCTCCCTATCCCCAGTATGCCCTGTTTCCGGTGAGCGCCAGAATCATGTTCCGGGGCAGCTTTCTGTAGTGTTTCCCCAGAAAATAGCCGACATACTTACATCCGCATTGTATCACAAACCCTGGGAATCTGTACAGACGATGTTTTTTCTTCAGGTCCTTCCACGTCTCTTTCACCAGCTTTCTGCCCTCGGACTCGGAGCTTACGCCGCCGAACACCTCCGGATGGTCGGCCTGAGACACCCCCAGATCAAAATTTCTTCTCAGCTGCTGCAGGTTTGTGTAATTATGAGAATGTATCACCGCGGCCTGCGCCTGATAGGCAATGCCGTACCCGGCCTTCACTGCTCCGGCCGCGTAAATCATGTCTTCATTAAATATGGTATGTCGGATGAATCCGCCTAATTCATCATAGATATCCCGCCGGTACGCCGCGCAGACGTTGGAGCAGAAATAGGTCCGGATCCCCAGAGTATCCAGATCCGCTTTTGTTTTGACACGGGAGGCTTGGGGATAATTGAACCTTCTCGTTATGCGCTCCAGTTCGCCGGACTTTTCCGAGGGAAGCTGTCTCGCATAAGCAACCGCCACGCCTTCGGAAAGCCCCCGAACCAGATTTTCCGTCAGATACCTGTCCACAGGCATGGCGTCCTGGGTCATGGTGATAAACACCTCGGCATCCGAATGTTGTACTCCGGCGTGTCTTGTGCCGCCGTGGTCAAACTGGCTTTGGGAGAGATGAAATACCTGCACGCGGGGATGTTCTCTCTGAAACGTCGTCTCGTCCGGGACCAGCCGCGCGAAATATTTTTTCTCCGTATTCATCAGTATGATCTTTCGCACCGCCGCCGTCTGGTCTTCCAGTTTTTCCAAAAGAGTGAACAACTCCGGCCCCGGCTTGTACACAGGGATAATGACATCTATCTTCACGTTTCTTCATCCTGTCGCCGGCCGCTCCGCAAAAATCTGAAAAGAGGGGACTGTGAAAGTTCCCCTCCTTTCCGCTCCCGGCATTTCCCTTCTTGTTTTATGGTCAATTGCCGCGGTATTTTGAGACGTCCGACCTGATTTTCTTTGCAATCTCGCTGACAATGTCGCTTGCTTCATAGTTTTCGTCCCCGAACAGGAAACCATGCAGCCAGGAAACGCTTGAGGACAGATCCAGCGGAATCTGGCAGGAGCCGTTCGCACCCATGCTCACATTTTCCTGCATATCCATCTCGGGGAATCCGCTTTCGTCCACGATCCTGTAATTCGCGATATTGGGAAGCAGTTCCGTGAGGATGGTCGCCGTATCAAGGTTCGTGTAAATATCGTCCACCGCGCTTTCAAATACCTTTGTCAGCGTTGACAGGCTCGCCTGCTTCGCCTGAGATTCGATCGCCTTGATGACTTCACGCTGGCGGGCGGTGCGCTGGAAGTCGTTGCCCACATAACGGATACGGCAGTAAGCCGCCGCCTGAAGACCGTTCAGAAGCTGCATGCCCGGCTGTTTTACTACCGTCACCGTATAGTCTTTAAAGTAATCATCCGGAGTAAAGTTCAGCTCCGACGGAATGTCTCCAAGGTACTTTTTGGCGTATTTTCCGATAATGCTGTACTGATAGTTGTTGATATGTTTCATCTCGTCCTCGTCCACATCAATCCAGACGCCGCCGAGGCCGTCGATCACTTCCGCCAGGCCCGCGTATCCCACGGTGACAAACTGAGTGATATCCATGTCGAGATTCATGTTCAGCATTCCCACCGCCTGTTTTGCGCCTCCCTTGGCATAGGCGGCGTTGCATTTTTTATAGGAATCATTGCCAAGATTCAAATAAGTATCCCTGTATACGCTGACCAGCTTAATGTCCCCGGTTTTCTGGTTGATGCTGGCAATCATGATCGTATCGCTTCGGCTGCTCTTATACAGCTCGTTCTCATTTCTTGCATCCACGCCAAAGAGCGCGATATTGATATAATCGTTGTTGGTATAGCCAAGTCTGGGCCCTTCGTCCGCTTCGGCGGCCTTTACCGCCTCCTCTCTGACCACACCGTAATTTTCGTAGATATCGCTTTCCCCCCGTTCGTCAAAATAGTCCAGAAGGGCTACGATTTCCCTCGCATTGTATGTGTCCGGATCAAACGTGTTCGCCATCAGCCATTCCATGAAATTTTCCGGAAGGGAGTCGTCCTCCCTGGATACACCGTAAACCGTATAATCCACCTGAAGCTTGTCAAGATAGTCCAGAAGATCGGATATATTCTCCTGATTCGTGTAAACGGCCGGATTCAGCGTATTCTCCTTCAGCCACGTCTTAAACGCATCCGGAAGGGAATAACTCCCACTGCTCTGGGCAACGTTCGGATTGTCCTTGGAAACCCCGTTGACGTCCTCCCCCGCAAATTCCTCGGTCACATGCGGCTGTTCCTCCGTAAAGTCCATGACCCATATCAGAACGCCGACCATGATCACGATAATGGCCAGCTCCACGCCGAAAATGATCATTTTTCTTCTGTTCTTCGCCTGTTGCCGGGCATTTGTTTTTTTCCTGTTTCCTGCATTCGCTGTCATTGTACCTTCTCCTTGTATCAGTATGCATTTTTATTGACAAAACCGGTAAAAAATGTCATCAGAACAATCTTAATGTCAAATCCCGGCGTCCAGTTCTCGATGTAATAGAGATCGTATTCGATCCGTTTCCGTATGGAGGTGTCCCCTCTCAGACCGTTCACCTGCGCCCATCCGGTCAGCCCCGGCCGCACCTGGTGGCGCACCATATAGCGCGGGATCTCTTCCCGGAATTTTTCTACCCAGCCGGGTCTTTCCGGCCTCGGTCCCACCAGGCTCATATCGCCCTTTAAAATATTGAAAAGCTGCGGGAGCTCATCCAGACTTGTCCTGCGCAGGAACCTTCCCACCTTTGTGACCCTGGGATCATCCTTCACGGTCCAGGCCTTCTTTTCCTCGCCGGGCGGCTGCATTGTCATGCTCCGGAACTTATACATGGAAAACGGTCTGTTATGCAGTCCCACCCGCTCCTGCTTAAAGATCACGGGGCCGGGGCCGGACGCCTTTACCAAAACCGCCGCCGCCAGCATAATAGGGGATGTGACAATGATTCCCACGATGGAGCCTGCAATGTCCGCGATCCTCTTTATCAGGATATTTCCCGTGTTTGTCAGGGGAACATACCGGATATTGACCACCGGCAGTCCCAGCAGATCCTCCGTATAAGGCCTGCCGGGAATCAGGCCGTTGTAATCCGGAATAAATTTCGTATGCACGCCTGATTTCTCGCAGATCCCCACGATACTCTGCAGATTATCGTAATCTTTCAACGGCAGAGTGATGGCAACCTCGTCCAGCTTATTCTCCGGCAGAATGATCTCGAGATTGCCCAGTCTTCCCAAAACCTTGACCCCTTTGTAAAGCGTCCCTGCAGGAATATGGTCATCCAGAATGCCGCAGGCAACATACCCCCACTGAGGGTTATCCGCCAGACGGTCGATATACTGCTCCGCCGCTCTGGAATATCCTACCAGCAGAATATGCTTCAGATTGTATCCCTGCCTGCGGATCGTTCTCAGGCCCTTTCTCAGAAAGATCCGGAAGGCCGCGGTAAAACCCACGTTGAAGATATAAAAAAATCCGATCACGGAGCGGGAATAATTCAGTTCCCGTACAACAAGAAACAAAAGAATAATCAGGGCGATCACGCCGATAAAATTTGCCTTTATGATGCCGAATATCTCAAACCGGCGCCGCACCGTCCGCTTCGGCGCATAAATACTGCAGAAGTAATACAGCAGCATATACATCGGCACAATAAACAGAAGCAGTTTAAAATACTCTGTGGCGGGAAGCACGCCCACGCCGGGCCCGTCGTTGAGAATGTAAAACTTGAAGTAATATGCCAGCATGAAAGACGCCGCCGTTATGGCAGCATCAATCAGTACCATCAATCGGTTAAAAATTTTCTGATTGTCCTTGATCATGCGTATCACCCGCAAGCGCCGGCCGCCGGCGTCCTGTTTCCGCCGGCTCAAAATATTTTACAGTATCATTATAAAATCAACAATTTAGGATTTTATGAAGGTATTTCTTAATATTTCTTAAGAAATCGCAGGATATTCAGATACAGCTGCCCCTGAATGGCCAGATAATTTCCCAGATTTTCAAAACGAAACGGCACCTTGGCGCGGCGTCCTTCCTCAGACAGCAGCTTCTTAAAGCCGGCGGCCAGTCCCTTCAGATACAGTTTTCCCATCCCCCTGCATGTAAAAAAGACAGATTTTACCAGAAATCCCGGCACCAGAAACGGCAGATTCAAAAGCCACTGAAGAAAAGGCATGTTTTTTCCCGCCACATACACGTTATTGGCGGCGGCCAGCGCCGTTTTTTTTCTGTTGTAGCGGGAGCCCGTGGAAGCGCTGCCGTAATGAAGCACCTCCGCCGAGGGTTCATAATAATTCCGATAGCCGTAAATCCGGGCGCGCCAGCCGATATCAAGATCCTCCAGATAGGCAAAATGCGCTTCGTCGAACAGACCGATCCGCATCAGGATCTCCCGGCGGTAGATGGCGGCTCCGCCGCAGGCCGAAAAAACCTCGCAGGCGTTCCCGTACTGTGAGGCCGGCTTTCCCTTTCCCCTGGCATACGCCCACCCAAGCGCGCAGTACCGGTCTCCCGCGTCGTCCATCCGCTCGGGCCTGTCCCACATACGCATGCCGGCGCTGACGGAAAAAATCCCCGGATCCCTTTCGATCGCGCGATACAATCCCAGGACAAAACCCGGGCCCGCTTTCGTGTCGTTGTTGAGCAGAATCACATAAGGGGACGCGGACCGGCGGATGCCTGTGTTTACGGCATGACAAAAGCCCGTGTTTTCAGAAAGAGTCTCAACCTGAACCCAGGGAAATCCTTCCGCAATCAGTTTAAGGCTTTCATCCTGAGAACCGTTGTCAACCACCAGCACATCAAACGCAGGCGTGCCCGGTTCCTGTTGTTCCAGCGCCTGCAGGCAATCCTGCAAAAACCGGGCTCCGTTATAGTTTGGAATCACGACCGTTATTTTTTTCATGCCGCAGAATTCTCTCCTTTTCCGGCAGGTACAAAAGCCGGTATCCCTTTTCCCGCAAAGCCCGGCCCAGCGCAAGGCTCACCGCCCGGCAGTCCGTTCCGTCCGGGAGCGCGGAAACGTCAAAAATATCCCGTCCCGGCGCCGTCTTCCACGGGACGCCTGTAACTTCCTGAAACAGCTCCCACGCCTCCTGTCTGACCCGGATGTTCCGGATATCCAGCGCCTCCGCATCCTGACCGAGCGAAGCCCGATTCAGATATCCGGCAAAATGCCGGCGCAGCCCCCGATAAAAGACGGTTCTGTCCTCCGACATCCTTCCGCCGCAGATCCTGTTCTTCCAGATCAGCGGACCGCCCACCGCTCCCACATCCGGCCGGGCCGCAAACAGATCCCCTTCGTAATTCAGCCGGTAAAAGCCCAGATGGACCGTATCCTCCGCCCTGGCCCGCCATCCGCTTCCGTCCGCGTAATCCTGCAGAGCCCGTCTGCCCGCTTCATAAGCGTACTGTTTGCTTTTCGGATTCGCCGCCGTGGACGCTTCATGACATCTCCAGTGGTATAGAACCCGGGGAATATGCACGATGGCGTCCTCCCGGCCCGCCAGCTCCCGGGCCGCCCTCAGCACAAGATCATAGTCCTGCGCCCCGTCGTATTCTCCGCGCAGCAAAAGTTTTCGCATCAAATTTCCTTCTATCACCAGAAAGTGGCAGATGTAATTGTTGCTCAAAAGCAGATCCAGATTAAAGTCCTCCTTGCGGTTCGGCTCATAAAATACGTTTCCGTCCCCGTCGCACTTGTCCTCATCCGAATAGAGCAGCATTGTGGCCTTTCCGTCCTTTTTTCGTCGGGACAGCACGGAAGATATCCAAAACAGCGCGTCCGGCGTCAGCAGATCATCATGATCCAGAAGGCCGATATAGTCCCCCGACGCCTTCAGGATTCCGCAATTGGTGTTTTGGGCGATCCCTTCGTTTGCGGGAAGGCGAAAATACCGGATCCCGGGATCGTCCAAAGCGCCGACCGTCCGCTCCACACTGTCGTCCTCTGTGGCGTCCGCAAGAATCAGCTCCCAGCCGCCGTATGTCTGGCACCGCACGGAGTTTATCATATCCAGCAGATGCGCTGGAGACGTGCGGTAACAGGGAACTACAATGCTGATCTTATACTCCGGTTCCGCCGTCCGGCACGCCGCTCGCTGCTCCTTCAGTTCCGCGTCCGTCGGCGGAATATAACGATAGAGAGACTGCCTGCGTGCAGTCAGTCTCTCCCAGATAGCATAACAAGTGTTTTTTATACCGTTCCGCTTCAAAAAATATATGGTTTTTCTGAAATTATCACCGCTTATTTTTCCGGCCACGTCACAGTACCGCCTTCAGATCCTCTGTCAGTTTCTCCAGCCTTGCCTTTGCATCGTCCATGCCGGTTCCCTTTACGCCCATGTAAAACTTGATCTTGGGCTCCGTTCCCGAAGGCCGTGCACAGCACCATGCATCGTCAGGCAGTTCAAAATAGAGCACATTTGATTTCGGCAGGCCGGTAGTTCCCTCCGCGCCGGTAACCATATCCAGCGTCCTGTCGGTCAGATAATCCCGGAACTTTAAAACCTTCAGGCTGCCGAACGCCCTGGGGGGATTGCTGCGGAGTTTATCCATGATTTCGGCGATCTGTCTGGAGCCGTCGATCCCCTTCAACGTGATGGTATACTGACTCTCTTTGTAATATCCGTATTTCTCATAGGTCTCCAGCATCATATCCCACAGCGTCATACCGTGCTTTTTGCAGTACGCGGCCACTTCGCACAGACACATCACCGCCACAACGGCGTCCTTGTCCCTGGCGTGGGTGCCCGCCAGACAGCCGTAGCTTTCCTCCAGACCGAACACATAATGATTGCTGCCGGTCTGCTCAAACAGCTTGATCTGCTCGCCGATATATTTAAAGCCCGTGAGCACCTCTATTTTCTTTACATTGTATGCCTGTGTGATCGCTCCCGCCATGTTGGTGGTCACGATAGTGGTCACCAGCGCGGGATTTTCCGGCATCGTTCCCATCGCCGTCCTTTCGCGCAGAATATATTCTGCGATCAGCATACCGGACATGTTGCCCGTAAAGGCGACATATTCTCCTGTCTTTGCGTCCTTGGCGTACACGCCGAGACGGTCCGCATCGGGGTCGGTAGCCAGCACAATGTCCGCGTCCTTTTCTTTCGCAAGGCGAAGCGCATAAGTAAACGCCTTGGGATCCTCTGGATTCGGATATTCCAGCGTTGTGAATTTCGGATCGGGATTCTCCTGCTCCGGAACCACATAAACATGCTGGAAGCCAAGCTCGGACAGGATCCTTCTCACGGGAAGGTTGCCCGTTCCACAAAGAGGGGTGTATACGATTCGGATCTGATCCGCCATCTCGGCAATCACGTCCGGATGAATGATCTGCTTTTTCAGTTCCGCCATGTATTTGTCGTCGATCTCTTTGCCGATGACCTGATACAGGCCCCTGGACTGCGCATCGGCCTTGGACATGGTCTTTACGGTATGGTAGTCCTTGATGCTCTGCACTTCCTCGATGATCTGCCTGTCCTTTGGAGCGGTGACCTGCGCGCCGTCCTCCCAGTATACCTTGTAACCGTTATACTCCGGAGGATTATGGCTGGCCGTCACCACAATGCCCGCGGTACAGCCCAGCGTGCGCAGCGCAAAGGAAAGTTCCGGGGTAGGCCTGAGAGAGTCAAACACATAGGCTTTGATTCCGTTGGCCGCCAGACACAGCGCCGCCTCGTCGGCGAACTCGGGAGACATGTTTCTGGAATCGTACGCGATGGCCACGCCCCTGGACTGTGTCCCCTGCTTTAAAATAAAATTTGCCAGTCCCTGTGTCGCCTTGCGGACCGTATAGATATTCATGCGGTTGGTTCCGGCTCCGATAACGCCCCTCAGTCCGCCGGTTCCGAATTCCAGTTCCCTGTAGAAACGATCCTCGATCTCCGCTTTGTTGTCACGGATCGCCAGCAGTTCCTCCTTGGTTCCCTGATCAAAATAGTCGTCTTTCAGCCAGAAATCATACTCTTCCATAAAACTCATGTTGCTCTACCTCTTTTCTGCGCAGCTTGTTTTTTCAGGTCGGTTCCGTCTCTGCGCTCCTGCGGATAACCGGAAAGATTGACTTGAAAACAGTATAACATACTTTCTGAAAAGAATCCACTCAAAATCGTTTCCGTCCCGGCCGCCGGCCGCTTTGCCGTCTCACGCCTTCACCTTCAGCGAAAAGTCGCTCCTGTCAAGAGAAAAATTGGGATTGTAATAGGGATCTCCGGCCTCAAGCTGTCTTTTCCACTTTTCCCGGAACTTCTCCGACTCCCGATTATAACGCTCCGCCTTTTCTCCCCGGTCGTCCAGGCCTCTGGAAACCGACTCGTAATGATAGAGCTCGGCAAAAGGCGTAAACACATTCAGCAGCCCCATTTCCCGCAGCTTCAGACAGAAATCCACATCGTTCAGCGAGACGGCAAATTCTTCGTCCAGCCCGCCGACCTCCAGATACAGACGCTTCTTCACCATCAGACAGGCCCCCGTCACCGCGGAAACATCCTGTGCGTAACAGAGACGTCCCATGTAACCCAGATTCTGACGGTGCTGCTTATAATGAGTATGCCCCGCCGTCCTGTGCGCGCCAAGCCCGATCACCACCCCCGCGTGCTGGATCGTCCTGTCCGCATAGCAGAGCTTTGCGCCCACGGCTCCTACGTCCTCCCGCTGGGCGTACATCAGAAGCTCCTCCATCCAGTTTACCGTTATGACTTCCGTGTCATTATTCAGGAGCAGAATATAGTCGCCGGAAGCATAGCTCACTCCCAGATTATTCACCCTGGAATAATGAAACGGCCCCTTATATGTGACAATTGTTATTTTATTGTCCGTGCTGCGCAGGCAGCCGCCGTCTTCCGGCCCGCGCGCTTCTTCGCCTTCCACAGTCTCTTCCCGCTTTCCGGCGGACAGCGCCTGTTCATAATCGTATCCAAGAAGCCGGCTGTAATACTCCCGGATCTCCCGGGTCGAACTGTTATTTTCAACGATAACGATTTCATAGTTGTCGTATGTGGACTTCTCCAGAATGGAAGACACACACCGCCGCAGATCCTCCACATGATCCTTGTTTGGAATCACAATCGTTATCTTCGGCGTTCCCAGAATCTGATAGCGGATCCGGAAAATCGTCTCAAACGCCCTTGTGCTTTCGATCCTGAAATGCTCAAATCCGTGTTTTCTCAGGTGCTCCGCCACCGCTCCCCTCGCGGCTTCGATGGCGTAGGGTTTGGCGTCGATGCCGGATGCCACGCTGCCGGAATGGCTTCGCCAATAGTACATGAGCCTTGGTACATGCACGATCTTTTTGGCGTTGTCCGTCAGTCTGAGGATCATGTCATGATCCTGGCTGCCGTCATATTTTGTGCGGAACAGTTCCTTTCCGTCCAGCAGTTCTCTGGAAAAGACGCTGAAATGACAGATATAATTGTTGGCGCGCAGGTTATCGGGCGCATAATCCGGCTTGAAATGCATGGTCAGCATTTTATCGATGCTGCCTCTGAACGTGGTTTCGTCACAGTACAGATAGTCCGCTCCCTGCTCGTTGACCGCCTTTGCATATTCGTACAGCACGCTGGGATGCAGAATATCGTCCTGATCCAGCAGACCGATATATTCCCCCGTGGCCATCTCCAGGCAGGCATTGGTATTTCCGGCGATTCCCCCGTTGCTTTGAAGATGCCTGTAAACAATCCTTCCGCCGGCCCTCCCGGCGTATTCCCGGCAGATGTCTCCGATGTAGCTGTGCATTTCATCCGAGCCGTCCGCAAGGCAGAGCTCCCAGTTTTCATAAGTCTGGTTCAGAACGGAATCCAGCATCTGTATCTGAAATTCACGCTGGTTATTCCACAATGGCACCAGTATGCTGAACTTCACCATCCTCGGAAATCTGGCGGCGCGCTCTGCGGCCGCCTGCTCCGGCGTCGGAAAACTTTCGGTTCCAAACTGACGCATAACGCCCCGTTCCCTTTTTTTGTAGGCGATCTTGTCAAGCACTCCCCGGGGGCCGCCGCAGTTCGCCAGACGGTCCTTCTGACGGATCAGCCAGTGCATACCGTTTCTGAGAGGCTTTGCGGCCTTCCACAGCGGATTGTTTTTGATCCGGTTCAGCTTCCACTCCAATTCTTCGTTTCTGGCCTCCAGGTCGGCAATCCTGCCCGACAGTTCAGCGCATTTTAAATGTTCCCGCTCATAGCTTTCTCTGTAATCGATCTCGTCCATCGCCATACCATACCGCCGCTTTCGGCGCTCTCCCTTTCAGACGCTTTCATCCCCCGTCTTTAAATACCGGCTGCTCCAGTTCACAAGCTTCAGTCCCGTAACACGGTTTCGGGCCGCCGCGCCCACTCTGTAAAGCCCGTCCGGCAAAACGCCTGCTTCCAGCTTTACATGAAATCCGCTCAGCGCCACGTTTTTCTGATCTGGCAGATTTTCTTCCAGATCCGGGCGATACTGTTCCCCAAGCTTTATCTCATAGACCTCATCTTCCGCTGTTGGATCCGGTCCCTTTGGCCGCCCGGTTCCTTTCGTCTTCTGACGCCACAATATCAGACTTTTTTCGTAACATGCATTGTCGTCTCCCAGAACAATATTGTAGCCTGTAATCTCTCCGCCCCGGCAGTCTTCGATCCGAACCATCAGACATTCGTCCCGCCGGCAGGCTGCAGCGTTGAAAGTCCCAGCTCTTCCGGTCCTGTGCTGCGTCCGGTTTCCCACCGTCATCCATGCCGGACGAATCCCGGTATCCAGCCCCTCCCGGTTCAGATATACAGAATAATACGGATCCGTCCCTTCCAGCTGAGGATGCAGGCGGTAGAGCGCATCCCTTTCCGCCAGCAGCCGTTTCAGCTTTTCCGGCGATTCGTCCGTTCCTCTGCTGAAGGATTCGTGATGATACGCATATCTGTCATTGAGACAGACATTCCGATACCCCAGCTCATGTAACCGAAAACAGAGAGACACATCGTTAAAGGCGACTCTCAGTTCCTCCGGAAATCCTCCTGCTTCCGTAAATTTGCGCCGTTCCACCATCAGGCAGGCCCCCGTCACCGCCAGCACGTTTCTTCGCCCCCGGTTCGCGCCATAATAATAACACTTGTTATCATCCAAAAACTGCAGCTTATGAACCGGTCCCATCGGAAGATTGACAATTCCCGCGTGCTGAATCCGGCTGGAATCCGGATACCGCAGCTTCATGCCCACAGCTCCCGTAAACGAACGGCCGGCCAACACGGCCATCTCCTCCATACAGCCGGCTTCGCAAAACTCCACATCGTCGTTCAGAAACAGCAGAAAACGTCCCCGGGCCTGATCCGCCCCCAGATTGCACATCTTGGAAAAGTGAAACTCCATGGGCTGATACAGATAGCGCAGCCGGAATCCCGGCCTGTCCAGTTTTCTCAGAAGCGCTTCCGTCCGCTTACGGTTTTCACTGCTGCTGCCGTTGTCCACCACAAGCATCTCCAGCGTCAAAGGCTCTTTAGGCGCCGCGGCGCCTTCCTCATGGGCCATTTGCTCTCCCGCCGTCAGACAGCTGCGCAGGCAGTTCTCCAAAACCTCCGGCTGATCTTTGGAAGGAATCACAACGGATATCGCCGGCCCCTCCGGCTCCGTCTCGGCGCTCCGGCTCCGGTACCGCTCCATTTCTCTGTAAAATTGCTCTCTCTGCTTCGTCAGATACTGCTTCAGGCAGGGCGCCGGATCCAGAAATGCAGCCTGCTGCTCCCCGTCCGTGCAGTGAGACAACAGCGACGCGATATGGCCGATGGCCGTATCTCCCTTTTCATATCCCCCCGCCAGCTCGGCGCACAAATGCAGCCATTCCCAATAAGCTTCCTGATCCCGGACGCGGTAAATCCCTTCCTCTGTCTGTTCAAAAGGCAGGCCGCTCTCCGGCTTTTGCGCGTATCGCTCGGATGTCCGACGGAACAATCCGTCCCGCACCGCCGCCAGGCTGCCGAAATATAGCCGGCTCTCCAGAAGATCCGGCGACCAATCCGGCTTGAACCACGGCGAACAGGCTCTCCCTTTCTCTCCCCCGGGCCAGACATCCTCATCCCCGTACAGCAGATGTTTTTCCGGGTTCCGCAAGAAATAATCCGCAATCTTTTCCGCCGCCCCGTCCGCCAATATGCCCTCAGCGGAAAGGATCAGCGAAAAACCCGTCCCTTTCCCGGAAACAGTCCTGCAACTTCCCTGGAAGCGATCCGACTCTTCCCACTCTGCCGCCCACTGGGGATAGGAGATCAGAAATCTGCGCAGCCGCTGCCGATACGATTTATTTTGCTTCCCGTACAAAGCCCGTTTGACATAATCCTTTATTCCCACTTTTCACTCCCAGAGTTTTGTCAATGTCTCCCTCGTTTTACAGTCCCGGCAAGACTGCGGGCCATCCCGGAGGGCAGGCAGACGATTTCCATGCTGAAATACAGCTTATTTTCCGGCTTCCGTTCAAAGCCGGCAAGCTCCAGACTGATGCCGGGATCCTCCGTCGCAAACAGCACGCTGAGACTGCAGGTTCCGTCAGCGCCCTTTTCCGGCTTTGCCGCTTTCCCGTTACAGCGCAGGATTCCGCGTTTTTTCAAAGGCACGCTCTCCCCGTTGAACGAAATTTCCAGAATCCTCACGGCGCAGCTGCAAAAGGCGGGGTCGATGCGCAGCCTCCGCACATCGCCGTCTACGGTCAGTTCCGCCCGTACTTTCCCGTCTTCCCTGCGGGCGTTCTCCACGAAATATGAATCCTCCTCGGAATATCCCCTGCCCCGGTCTTCGTATATCTGAATCCGGTCTCCGGGACCGCCGTCCCGGGACTGTTCTCTCCACCTGTCGGGCGTGAACACGCGGGTTCCCATCCGCTCCCGCAGTTCCCCCATCGCCAGACGTCCCCCCGTCACATATTTCTGAAAGTCTCTTTCTTTCTCCCTGATCTTTTCGGCTTCCGTCCCGCTGATGCCCAGTTCCTCCAGCACCCGGTCCTCGTCTATCCGGCTTCGCCTTTCGTCTTCCAGAAGATAGCAGTGAAACGCCCGGAATGCCAGTTCTCTGGTCTCTATGGCCTGCCCGAACGTCCATTCATAATCGATCAGCGTCCACCGGTTCTTCTCCACCAGTATATTGGAAAACGCCATATCAAAATCCGCTACGGCCATATCGCTGTTATGCCCGATTTTCTGCACATAGCTCTGAAACAGTTGCCGGAAGCCTTCCTCATCCCCTCTTTCCAGACAATCGTCCAGAAGTGCGGCCAGGGACCTGCCGCCCACATATTCAAACTCGGCGCAGACCGTCCCGTTCCTCTCCGTCAGCCTGCAGGCGTTGACCTTCAGCCCGCTTCCCGCATACCGTCTGGTAAGGCTTTCACAGGCGGCGGCCATGCTCCTGACATGTTCCGCCGCGGCCGGATGAAGCGGCTCCTTTCTGATAAAACGGCCGTTTACGCCCCTGCTGCAGATCGACGTGCGAATCCGGTATTCCGGCGCCCTGTCGTTGGAATACTTCACATATTCCACAGGGATCGAATCTCCAAGCACCACCAGAAAGGAATTTGAGAACAGAGGGAACACCCCTTCCTCCAGCGTGCCGTCAAACGCCTTCCTCTCGTCAAACAAAAGCATTCTGTCCCCGTCAAAGTTGCGTATGTTATCATACAGTTCTCCCTTTTCAGGAAGCCTCCTGTCGCTGTAAAGAGCCGTCATGAATTTGTAATCCGGATAGGGATAGTAAAAATGGAACTTTCCGGCGCCGCAGTCGCGGAATATCTTTTCCAGCCCCGTTTTGCTGAAGGTTCGCGCCACCGCTCCTTCCCCGTAATTTTCGATCCCGGAGAAACAACTCCCCAGATGGTCTTCCCGGCAGCCCGCAAAATACTTCATGCCGTACTTGTTTTCTATGGCAATGACAATCCTGCCGCCTTCCGACAGGTGCTTCCGCAGCAGACGCAGAAAATCATGAAAAGGATGCTCACCGCCGATGTAGCTGATCCCGTACTCAAAAACGCCGATCAGACAGATATAGCTGAAATCTTCCGGAAGATCCGGCTCTATCTCCTGGAAATTGCCCACTCGGATCGTAACGTTGCCGCATTCTCTGTGGCGCCAGGCGTTGATCAGACTGCGCTTCTTTGACAGTTCCACACAGGTGACTTCCCCCGCCTTTTCCGCCAGGGCGCCGGTGATGGCTCCGCAGCCGCTTCCCACCTCCAGCACTTTGTCTTCGGGTCCTATCGGCAGCCAGTCCACGATATTTTCCCTCTGGTACGACAGATGATAGAGTATCGGCCAGCTCTTTTTTTCTTCAATAAGATCGGCATATTCTTCCCGGGGCCGGTTTTTTGCAATCTCCAGAAGTTCCTCTTCCACCTCGCCGTCGCAGTACAGATCTTCCCCCGAATATTTCCTGTAGTCCAGTTTCACATTTCCGATCATCTCTTCCGTCATAAATCTTCCATACCTCTGACGCCCACCGGCGCTCTCATATCCGCGAACTCCGCGACTTCAACCCGTCTCACCCTGCCGCAGCGCTCTGCTCTCAACCGTTTCAGGACTCTTCCGCGTCTTTCACTTCCACCTGAGACTCCATATCATAAAAGCCCACCGTATCTTTGTCGGAAATTACCGTAATGTTGATGGCGTCGTACAGTCTGTGATACACTTCAAAAGTATCGCCCCGATACCCCGTGACGCCCATGGACAGCAGGTACTCCCCTCCCTGCAGGCTCATTTTCTGCGTGAATGTAACGTCTTTCGTCTGTCCGGGCTCCACACTTTCCAGAAACGCCTTTTCGATCATGGAATTGGTGCCCGTGATTTCCGTACCCATAATGTTTTTAAACGAAAACGCAAAAACAGGCGCCTGGATCCGCTCATAGAATCTGACCCGCATATGAAGCGAAAATTCTCTTCCCTTGAGTACGGCGCTGGTATGCACCCCTTTGTCATCGGTCAGGTAATATTCCACAATCTGAGCCTGTTTTGTCCCGTACTCCAGCAATTCCGGGTTAAATGCGTCTCCGCTGCCCGCGGGATTTTTCTCCGCGGCCGGCTTCCGCCCCCGGACGGCCTGTCTGGCTGCGGACCGCAGCTCCCTGTCCTCCAGCAGCGAATCGTCTTTCTGATCCGGCAGCTCATACTGCCCTACCAGCACCTGCTTGTAAGCGTCGATCATGGCTTTGGGACTTCCCTCGCCGAGCAGGGTCCCCCGGTTCAGCAGAAATACCCTGTCGCAATACTTGCTGATGCTGCTCAGATCATGGCTCACAAACACGATGGTTTTTCCCTGCTGCCTGAATTCCTCAAACTTATGATAACACTTGGCCTGAAAGAATACGTCGCCCACGGAGAGCGCCTCGTCCACGATGAGGATTTCCGGATCAATATTGATGGCGACGGCAAACGCCAGCCGCACAAACATCCCGCTGGAATAGGTTTTTACAGGCTGATACACATAGTCCCCGATGTCCGCAAACTCCAGAATGGCGGGCAGCCTTTCATCGATCTCCTTCTCGGAGAATCCCATCATGGTGCCGTTGAGATAAACATTCTCTATTCCGTTATACTCCTGATTGAATCCCGCTCCCAACTCCAGCAGAGCGGATATACGGCCGTTTACATGTACCTCCCCTGAGGTAGGATGCAGCACGCCGGTTATTATCTTTAAAATCGTAGACTTTCCGGAACCGTTTGTACCGATAATGCCGACGGTCTCTCCCTGATAGATCTTCAGGCTGACTCCGTTTAAGGCATAATGAAGCCTGTATTTTTTTTTGCCAATCCCGAAAGCGTCCTTCACGCGGTCCCGCAGGCAGTCATACAGTTTATATATTTTAACAATATCCGATATTTCAATGGCAGGAACGGCAATTTCCTGCACCCTGATCCGCTCTTCTTCCATGCTTTTCATCCTGTCACTGTGTCTCTTTGTCTTCACACATAATAGCTTCTTTTCCATACCAGTCCGCCATGAACCGGTTTGCTTCATTATTTGGATCCGTAGACAACTCACCTATAAAGATCGGCGACGGTATGAAATGATAGGGCGGAACTTCCACCACACTGCCGCCATTTTTGATCATTTCCACCCGCTTCAGGTACTCCTTATGAAACTCGTTGGCCTCGCCCGTGTGGACAAAATAGTACGCGCAGAACGAAGAATAATCTCCCGCCTGATAGGGGTCAAAATGAAACACCAGCAGCGATAACGCGGCGATCACCAGATAATGTACCAGAGGGATTCCTTCTCCCCCGCCAAACCGTTTTCTCAACGCCCGGGCCGCCGCCGCTGTTCTGCCCTCCCTGCGGGTCTGATTCTGCAGCCATCCCAGCCAATATACCACATTGAGAAGCAGCATGATCTGCCATGTGATCTTTACCGCATTCAGCGTTCTGCCAAGTCCCTCATGCCCCATGGCGTAAAAGCTTGGCGTAAAACCGGTTGCGTAAAAACAGAAGGACCAAAGCAGGACCAGCCCGGGACAGGAAAATTTACAGGAAACTTTTTTCACCATCCTCCAGATAACCGGTACCAGCAGGATCAGGAGCAGCACTGTCCTGATTCCCGTAAATTTCCACATATTGCAAAACGCCGCCAGAAAAGACTGTCCAATGGACGCCGCCGGCCCCAGCCCGGTAAAATATGCCTGTCTCACATTGTTGCCGGGGGCCGAAACATTCTTATAAAACGCAAACGCATATACCGCAAGAGACGGCAGTAAAAGCAGCGTTCTCAGACGGCGGAGCAAAGTACCCAACACGATAAAGCTGACGATCAGAATAAGCCCCTGCAGCGCCGTCACATAGTTGGCGCCGCCTCCTATGCTGGCTCCCAAAACCGCCAGCAGCGACAGAACTACCGTGGTCACCTTTCCCTTCCCTGTCAGAAGCCGGATCCAGACCGCCGTGGTCAGCATCAGCATGGCATGCATTCCCACGTAATGAATGCCGGAGTTATACCAATAAAAGCCCGCTCTGTCGCTGTGAATAAATTCCACCAGAACGGCGGCCGCGGCTGCAGACAGTATAACACTGGAAGGGGCGTCCGCCCCCAGCGCCCTGCGCAGACATGTCCAGCTCAGCACAAAAGCCGCTGCGGCAAAAATACAGATCAAAAACATCGGTCCTAAAAAATAACAGGACTCCTTCCATGCCAATGGCGCAACCGCCATAAAAAAGCAGGAGGAAAAAGTTCCCTGCCACGCATACCACTGCGTTTTTACACAGTATAGCGCTCCCTTCCACGCATTCGCCAAAGTGTAGTCCAGCGCCAGAAAATTTTTCACGCCGGAAGCATAACCGTAATCGTCATACCAGGGAATCGTGTAAACGGTTATCCGCAGCAGAGGTACCAGCAAAAGCAGCAGCACGGCAACGGCCAGCACGGCCACCAGTCTCATATCCGGTTTCCATAACGCTGCCCTTTTCACCTTTTCCCACAATTTTTTCATCTGCTTTTCCCTCATAATAAAATACTGTGCGCCCTCTTTACATCACATCCGCAAAATGCACCTTCAGACGCTTGAAGACAGCCGCGCCGATTCCGAACAGCACCACCGTTATGATCCAGAAATACATCGTTGAAAAGAAATCCTGAAAAAACCACTCCTGACGGTAGACCGCGCTCCTGTACCCCTCAACAATGTAGACAAGGGGATTGATCTTTACAATAGTCACCCACTTTGAAGGCAGGCTGTTAATATCCCACAAAATGGGCGTCGCCCAGATCCCGATCTGAAGAATGATCGTAATGATCTGAGACAAATCCTTAAAAAATACCACAATAGCGCAGGTGGTATAACTCAATGCAAGAACAAATACAAACAGACACGCGCTGTAATAGAAAATCTGCAGCGTATACACGGTAGGATAATAACCGTACAGCGCCGCTACGATCAGAAGGACAATGACAAAAAACGCGTGGATAAAGGTTGCTGCAATCACCTTTATGACCGGAAGGATACTGATCTTAAAAACCACCTTTTTCACCAGATAATCGTATTCCCGCAGCGCGTTAGTCCCATTGTTCCAGGCCTCGTTAAAGAAGAACCAGGGCACCAGTCCCGCCGTCAGAAACAGCACAAAAGGCGCTTCCTGCGTCCTCGACGTTCCCGGCATGACCACCTCAAAGACCACATAATACATCGCCACTGTAACAACCGGCTGAATCATGGCCCACACAGCGCCCATATAGGAACCCGCATACCGCTTCTTAAAATCATTTCTGGCCAGCTTCCAGATCAGATGCCTGCTCTGATACAGTTCCACCGGAAGCGTCGTGAATTTATCATATCCCTTTGCAAAAATAATGCAGGAAATCAGGATCACCGCGCAGGAGAGGATCTTCTTTAAAAGTTCTTCCTGCGGGTCGGCCGCCGGCCCCCGGTTCTGGTGAAGCACGATAACTGCCGCCATAAAGAAACCAACCAGACAGAATATAGTGATCCCACGCTTTTTGCCTGTCTTCATTCGTCCGTTACCTTTCCGCCGCTCTCAGACCGCCCCAGTTTTTGTCTCTCTCCAGAACGATCAGTTCCATCCCCTCCGGCACGGGCCATTCTATGCCTATCTCCGGGTCATTGTAAACAATGCCTCCCTCGTCGCCGGGATGATAAAAGTCCGTACATTTATAGCAGAACTCCGCATAATCAGAAAGCACAAGATAGCCGTGCGCGAAATGCTCCGGAACATAAAACTGCTTTTTGTTCTCCTCGGTGAGAAGCACACCGTACCATTTTCCATACGTCGCGGAGCCCTTCCGCAGATCCACCGCCACGTCAAACACTTCGCCCCGGATCACTCTGACCAGCTTCGCCTGCGGATGCTCGATCTGAAAATGAAGCCCCCTGAGCACACCCTTTCGGGAAGAAGACTGATTGTCCTGTACGAAGACGTCCGGGATACCCGCCTCTTTATAGGCTTCATAGTGATAGGATTCATAGAAATATCCCCTTTCGTCTCTGTGTACAACCGGCGTAATAACCTTTAAACCTTCGATTTCACACGTCTCTACCGTTATTTTCCCCATTTTTCCGACTCCTTGTATTGTTTCCGTTTCCGCTGTTGTTATGACGATGCGATCCGCGGCGAACTCACTGTCCGTAGTAAACGTTCATATCCACATTGCCTTCGATTCCGTCGATCCGTCCGTTGGAAGTGTGCTGCCACATCTGATAATATCCCTGATAAAGAGGGGCGCTGCGGTATTCCGCCAGCCAGATGAAATATCTGTCAAGCCTGTCCATATACAGGTTGTTGTTAAACCAGTTGCGGCTGGCATAGATTCCGGCGGTATAACCCGCGTTCTCCACGGTACGGCAGAAAGCTTCGCAGACCAGCGTTCTCGTCTCAGGATCCAGACCATCCGCCCGGCCGCTGCCCCCGGCGCCTTCCGTATCAATAAAAACGGGATATTCCAAATCATACTCCCGCACCAGACGGATCACCGCCGATGCCTCTTCCACCGCTTCCACTTCGTTTACAGCCTGGGTAAAAAAATAAACGCCCACGGGAACGCCGCCTGCCGCGGCTCCCTTCATGTTTTCCGCAAAACGCGGATCCTCCACCAGACTTCCCGTCACCGAACCACGGTATCCCGCGCGGACAATGGCAAATTCCACGCCGGCGTCCCGCACCCTGTCCCAGTCGATATCGCCGTTCCACTTTGAAACGTCGATCCCGACTCTGGAATGTCCGGAGACATTCTGCAGTGTCCTGACTTCGGTCCTGTCCGCATCTTCCCGGGCGTCCGTGCCGCCGGTATCCTCCGCTTCCGCATCGATATCCGCCTCCGTCCTGATCAGCAGGGAGATGTCTTCTATGGCCACATAAGCAACCTTATCCTTCACCTGCACTTTGGTCGGGTTGTTTGGCACCTTATACCCATCCACTGGTTTCAGTTCCACGTAATAGTCTCCCGCCGCCAGGCCGCCAATATAAATCACGCCGTCTCTGTCAGGATCTGTATACTCGCCCATTCCCTCAAGTTCCACCGTGAAATTTTCATTCCGGACCGGTTCTCCGTCAATATTTACGATCTGGATCCTCAGATCTCTCTCCACCGACGTCACAATGAGCGACAGCCGGGACGCCGCATCCTTCGCGGCTTCCAGAACAGGGTTATACTCCTGGTCAAAAAAAGCGGGATCCTTCAGAAAAGCCGACAGATCGTCTCCGATCTGTCCCGTCTTTCGCGCTTCCTCCTGAGGCGGCGTTCCCTCTTCCTCCTGTCCCTGGGGCAGAGGCGTGTTCCGGACCGACCGGCTCCCGCCGCCGTCGGAAAACCGGTTCCCACAGACCACCACCGCAGACACCAGAAGAATCACTGCCAGGGATACCAGGATCGCGATCTTTCGCAGTTTAGAGTCCATTTGCTACCTCAACCAGATATTTCCCATAGTTTGTCTTCATCAGGGGCTCCGCAAGCAGAAGAAGCTGATCCCTGTCGATAAACCCGCGCTTAAACGCGATCTCCTCGATACAGGAAATGTAAAGTCCCTGCCGCTTCTGAAAAGCCGCCACAAAATCGGCCGCATCCAGCAGGGCGTCGTGGGTTCCCGTATCCAGCCACGCAAATCCCCGTCCCAGCTTCTCCACCCGGAGCATTCCCCGGGACAGATACTCGTTATTTACCGAAGTGATCTCGATCTCTCCCCGCGCGGACGGTTTCACGTTCTTTGCGATCTCCACCACATCGTTGTCGTAAAAATAAAGCCCCGGAACCGCGTAATTGCTCTTGGGATTCTGCGGTTTTTCTTCGATAGAGAGCGCCTTTCCCGTCCCGTCAAACTCTACCACCCCATATTCTCTGGGATCCCGCACATAATAGCCGAAGATCGTCGCGCCCTTTTCCCGGGCCGCCGCTTCTTGCAGCACGTTGGAAAAACTCTGTCCGTAAAAGATATTATCTCCCAAAACCAACGCAACCCTGTCTGTTCCGATAAATTTTTCGCCGATCAGAAACGCATCCGCCAGCCCCCTTGGATATTCCTGAACCGCATAGGAAAATTCCATGCCGAACTGACGCCCGTCTCCCAGAAGTTCCTCAAACACCGGCAGATCTCTGGGCGTGGAAATGATCAGGATCTCCCGGATTCCTGCCAGCATCAGCGTAGACAGCGGGTAATAGATCATGGGTTTATCGTATACCGGCATGATCTGCTTTGAAATTGCCTTCGTCAAAGGATACAGTCTGGTTCCGGATCCTCCCGCCAGAATAATTCCCTTCATGGTCCGTCTCCTCCATTTCCCGTCTGCGTGCCGGTCGGCCGGCGTTCCGCCGGATCTTTGCAGGATCCCGCCGCACCATACCGCCCCGCGCAGCCCCGTTCATCTGCCGCCGTACATCTCTTCATAATATTTCTGATAGTCTCCGCTGGTAACGTTCTCCATCCACTCTTCGTTCTCAAAAAACCACCGGATGGTCTTACGGATCCCATCCCGGAACCGGGTCTCCGGTTCCCAGCCGATCTCGGCTTTGATCTTATCAGGCGCGATGGCGTATCGCCGGTCGTGTCCCTTGCGGTCCTCCACATAAGTGATCAGGCCCTCGTTCACGTAAGCTTTTCTGGGATCGCCTTCCGGAAGCATCTCCTGCAGCGTTTCCAGAATGATATGGATGATCTCGATGTTCTGCTTCTCGTTATGTCCGCCGATATTATAGGTTTCAAACAGTCTTCCCTGCTCCTGCACCATGTCGATGGCCTTCGCATGATCCTCCACATAGAGCCAGTCCCGCACATTTTTCCCGTCCCCGTATACCGGCAGCTTCCTGCCCTGCAGCGCGTTATTGATAATCAGAGGGATCAGCTTTTCCGGGAACTGATAGGGGCCGTAGTTGTTGGAGCAGTTGGTGATATTGGCCGGGAAATGATACGTATCCATATAGGACCTGACCAGCATGTCCGAGGAAGCCTTGCTGGCGGAATAAGGACTGTGGGGATCGTAAGGGGTCGTCTCATAGAAGAAGGCGTTATCGTCCTCGGGAAGAGATCCATACACCTCGTCGGTAGACACATGAAGGAATTTCTTTCCCGGCTTAAAGCTGCCGTCCGGAAGCTCCCATGCCGCTTTCGCGCAGTTCAGCATCACAGCCGTTCCCAGCACATTGGTCTGCACAAATACTTCGGGCGTGCGGATGCTTCTGTCCACATGGGTTTCCGCCGCAAAATGCACTACTCTGTCGATATCATTTCCCCGGAAGATCTTCGCAATGGCTTCCCTGTCGCAGATGTCCGCCCGGATGAACGTGTAATTTTCTCTGTTTTCAATGTCCTTCAGGTTTGCCAGATTGCCCGCGTAGGTCAACGCGTCCACATTGATAATACGGATGGCGTTGTCGTACTTTCCGAACATATAGTGAATATAATTGGAACCGATAAAACCGGCTCCGCCTGTTACCAGATAAGTTCGCATGCTTTTCTCCTCCCACTGGGATCCTTTTCGTATCGGCAGAAATTCCGCGTCAGCAGAATCATTGTACCACAAGCGCAGAAAAGGAAGCGCCGCGCAGGCGGCATTTACTTTTCAAGCTGTGGATTGCCGGTATGATATGCCACGCAAGCGGCATCATGGCTATGAAATAGCCATGGATTCTGCGTCAGCAGAATCATTATACCACAGTCCCAATTTTTTTCCAATTGTAACTTACAGTTATTGAGATTGTCCGATGAATTTTCTTAATATTTCTTTAATCATAAAAAAACTTTTACGTAGAAGGGACACATACAACGCAATACGGCGGCGGGGAAACATGCTGTGCGTTTCCCCGCCGCCCTGACATCTGTCTCCGGCTTTAATAGCCGAGATAGCTTAAATTCATATCCACGTTCCCCTTGATCCCCCCGACAGAGCCGTTGGAACGGTACTGCCACATATCGTACCTTCCGGCGTAGGTAGGTTTTCCGGCGTACTGGGCCAGCCAGATCTTGTACCCGCTCAGCGCCGCCGCATCAATTTTATTCTCCAGCCAGTTTTTGTTCGCATAGATTCCTGCCGTGTAACCGGCATTTTGAATCGTCTGGCAAAACGCTTTGCACACGGCGGTTCTGACACCTCTGTCAATATTATCCGCCCGGCCGCCGCTGGATTCCACATCCAGAAAGATCGGGTAGGAGATCGTATAGTTTTTCACCAGCTCCAGCACCATGGACGCTTCTTCCACGGCTTCTCTTTCGTCAATGGCCTGTGTGAAGAAATACACGCCGACCTTAAGTCCCGCAGCCGTCGCGCCCTTTATGTTAGCGGCGAACCTGGGGTCTTCAATCAGGCTTCCCGCGGAGGACCCTCTGTAACCGCAGCGGATGATGACATAACCGACACCCGATTTTTTAACCTCGTTCCAGTCAATGGCGCCGTTCCATTTTGAGACATCGATTCCAAGCGTCCCGGTGCCGGTCACAAGGGAACCGTCGCTGGCAAACTGGTATTTTGCGCCCTGAATAACCTGTTCGCCGACCACCTTCTCCCCGGCGGCAGTAAAATAATATACCTTGCCGTCAAGGTTCTGCCATCCGGTATACCGCGCTTCTGTCCGAAGATAGAACTTGTTTGTCTCGACATAGTAATCCGCGTAAACCGCTTCCCGGTATTCTCCGTTTTCCTGAACATAAAGCGTATGTCCGGAAGCGTCTTTCAGCAAGGATTTCCTGTCCGACTTCGGGTTGTCCTTGACGGTGACAACACACACAGCCTGAACCGCCTCATTTCCTGCAAGGCTTACCGTAATGTTTGTCGTCCCGGCTTTCAGCCCCGTGACCTTCACCGTTGTCCCGCTCACGGATACGGAAGCCACCAAAGCGTCCTGGGGCACCGCCTTCAGTTCCGCAGATGCAGTCCCCGACGCCGTCACATTCAGGATCAGAGGCTCTCCCACATAGGCCGTAGCCGCGGTTTTATCCAAGGTAAGCGTGGGCGCCGGCGTCACCGTCACGGTCAGTTCGGCGGATCCCTCCGTATCGGTATTGCCGTCCGCATAATTCACCCTGACAGTAAACTTCTCTGTTCCGGGAGCGGTTCCGGTAATCGTAATTTTGCCCGTCGAAGCGTCGATCTCGGCCTTTGCGGCCTGACCGCTTGAACCTGCCGACAGCGCAAGGGAATATTGAAGCGCTTCGCCGCCCCCACTGGCTATTGTGTCTACCTGCGCCGTCCCGCCCTGCACAACGCTGACCGCGGCGGAAGAAAATGACACTGTAAGCCTGTCGCGTCCGACATCCGGCGGGGAAACCGTTCCCGCAGACCTGATAAAGCGCTTATCCAGCGCATACGTCATCGGATCGGGGATGGAAGACTTCGGCACTTCGCTGTAGGAAGCTTCGATCACCGAACTTTCAACCCATTCCACCGTATCCTGCAGCGTGGATTCCACCTGCGTTTCATTTTTTCTGGTATCTTCCTGAGCGACGTTGACCTCATCCTCAGATTTGATCTCGTTGGCAACTTCCACTTTCTTGTAGACAATTTCCTTTTTCACTTCCGCCGTCTGTGAACCGGAAGAAACGGTAAAGTCCGCATACCTTTCATCCGCGAGCGGCTCCATCGTCACCGTATAATTTCCCGCGGCGATATCCTTTTTATAAATAACGCCGTCCATATCGTCGTCGGACCAGAACAGCTTTTTGCCGTCCGGCGCGATGACATTTACGGAAAACGGCACATTTGCAACCAGCTTGCCCGTCTTTTCATTCACAAACTTAATCTTCAGATCTTTCTGGATGGATACAAATTCCATCACCACATGGACTTCCCGCTTATATTCCTCTTCCTGATAATCGGGCTCCTGCTCTTCCTCTTCTTCCTGCTGACTGTCGGAAACGATATCTGCCGTCTCCAGCTTTGCAAGCCGGGCGTCGGCCACGGCAAGCAGTCCCGTCTCTCCGATCAGGTCAATATGGGCCAGCTGCGTGCCGACCGTGCTGAAAGCGGAGATCTGCCGCTCTTTTACTCTGGAAAAGATATAAACTCCGCCCGTCACAATGGCAAGGACCAGAACGGCCACGCCGGTTCCCAAAATCAGCCGGTCTATCGCTTGCGCGTGGGCCAGTCTGCCGAAGAGTTTTCCCGAATTCTTCTTTTCTTTTCCCGGCCGGCCGCTTCCATACGACAAATCGGTCTCCGCTTCCCGGTCATCCTCATACAGCCCGGCTTCCTCCAGGATTTCTTCGCCGCTGTCGAATGCGACGGCTTCTTCCTCTTCCGGCCAGTCTCCCGCCCCGGCGCTTTCGATTTCCTCACTATACAGTTCCGCCGGCGCTTCGCTGTATTCCCCGTCATTGCTGCATACCGTGTCCCCCGGCGCCATGTTGTACTCGACGGCTTCGTCTTCTTCCACCCCGACATAGCTCTCGTCCGTATATTCAGACTCCGCATAGTCTATGGCGGTTTCGTCTTCTTCCACCCCGACATAGCTCTCGTCCATATATTCGGGCTCCGCATAGTCTATGGCGGTTTCGTCTTCTTCCGACCTGACATAACTCTCGTCCATGTATTCGGGCTCCGCATAGTCTATGGCGGTTTCGTCTTCTTCCGACACGGCGTACCCCTCGTCACTATATTCAGACTCGAAATAATCAGCGTCCGCTTCCTCCGCCGGCATGTCCTCCGCTAACACATCCGCTTCCTCTCCATCCTGCTCCAGACCGTCCCAGTCAAACTCGCTCTCATCGTAGTCTTCCCATTTCCGAGCAGGTCTCTTTGTGTGGTTAAACAGCTTTTTCATGCCGGATCCCCCATCCTTTTTACTCTACCGTGTTTCTCAGCGGCAGACGAAAAATTTCACATTTTTGTAACATTATAGCATCTGATGTCGTTTCCTTCAAGCCGGGATCGGATTTCTTCATAATTTCTTAAATCTTTTTAATTCCACTTAATAATGTGGACTTTTGGAAATGATAATAGTAAAATGAATTTTGACGGCGGAAGTTCTATATCTATATCCCGCACGCTTCATTCCGAATGAGAGGCTATATGAAAGAAACCAGAAAACACCCACAGACAACCGATCCGAAAAAGTATCCCAAAATCCCGGACATCCAGATACTCGACCTGAATGTGGATACATTTGATGATAAAGAAACCGACTCCGCTGCGGATCCTGCAGGCAAGGAGCCGACCTCTTCTGAAAAGCCGGCAGGCCGGCGCGGTTTTTCCTTCAACAGGCATATCGCGGGGCATATTGCGCTGCTCCTTACAGCCGTCATCGCAGTTGCCGTTATCGCTTACCGTCTCTTTACTTACGGCAATTTTATCTCCCAGGAAGAGATCCTTAAAAAGGGCGGAAATTCCTCCGAGTATGACTCCGAGTTCGACACGATTTTCCCTCTGCTGGATGAAAACGGCCAGATCATACGGGCAGACAGGGACGGAGAGGTAAACGTGCTGCTTCTTGGGAACTCTCCGTTTTCGGATGACAGAGATTCCGCAGACGGATTGGCCAATATGATCGCGGACCGCACCGATGCCAATATCATCAACTGTTCCGTATCCGGCAGTTACATGGCCGCGCAGCTGTCCGCCTTCGACGCGGAACGCTTTCCCATGGATGCCTATACGCCATACTGGCTGTGTGTTTTGATGTGTACGGACGTCATAGACTTTTATTACGAAAACGCGGCCAGGGCCCTGGGCGATCAGCTTCCCCCGGAAGCGCCGGAAGTTTTTAACACCCTTTCAGAGCTTGATATGAGCGCCATAGATGTGATTGCTTTTATGTACGACGGCACGGATTATCTGATGGGAAACGAGATGTATAATGATGCGGACGCGACCGATATCACACAGTTTACCGGAAATCTGCAGGCCAGCATAGAACTCCTGCAGAAAAATTTCCCTCACATCCGCATTATCGTCATGTCCCCCACCTATGCGTTCGGCATAGACGAAAACGGAGAATATATCAGCAGCGACATTCAGACTTACGGACAACACTACCTTTCGACCTATTTCAACAAGGAATTCGCCGTCTGCTATGACCTTGGCGTCACCTTTGTAGACAACCTTTATCTCACGGTCACGGAGGACAACGCCAGACAATATCTCACCGACAATATCCATCTGAACACGGAGGGCCGGAAGCGGGTTGCCGACCGTTTCATTTACGCGTTAAATTACTATAGCGGCTGATTCCGAAAGATTTTTCGGGCAGGATATTTACAGTTCCGGGATCTCAAGGGGAACTTCCTCATCCCGATAGACGACGTAGCCGTCCGTCTCCAGAAACAGCTTCCATCCGTACTCTTTTGGATCCCCGCTTATTTCCCGCCCCTTCGGCAGCACAATATAATGGCACAGCCTTTTCCTTGTGAGAGGAACCAGCGCCTTCAAATCGACTGTCTCTGCGTTGATCGCTTCACATAGCTCGTCATCGACATCCATCAGCACCTCGCGTCCATAAGGCATACAGACTACCGGCGAATACTGCCGCACATACTGCACCAGTTCCAGCGGGAACGCCGCCATGACTTCCCGCCCAGGCACCTCGATAGCGTCGCAGATATGAACCACACTGTCCGGCATGTGGTACAGGTTGTCCGCTCTGGAGAAATATTCGTTTCCGTAGATCCACTTCCCTGACATAACGATCAGAAATGCCGCCAGGACGGCTGCTTTCCCACGCATTTTCCCGGTGAGATTGCCGCAGAACAAAACGCAGGAATAAGCAATGACCACCGTTACGGGCAAAAGCCATAAGATGCGATAGAGAATTTCCTCCCCTATATATCGGGCCGCAAGTTGGAAAAACAGTGGATTAAAAAACAATAACAGCAGCAGAACGGGGACATAAAGAAACAGGATCCGGACCGGCTTTCTTTTCTCTGTCCGAAACAAATAGACCAGGGAAAGCAAAAACCATATTACGATCAGTCCCGTTCCCATATATCTCCAGATCATTTCACCGGCAGAATTTTTCTCCATACTTCACCCCATCTCCGAACATATCAGGACGCCAGATAAATCAATGCAAAAATCCCGCAGGGAACACAGCACAATGCCCCGGGCAAAAGCGCTTTCCATCTGCGATAACAGACAGCGGCGCACAGCCCGGTCAGAGCCACAGGCAGAACGGTCAAAAAGGTTCCCATGGTGCTGCATAGACATCCCGCCGTCATGGTACAGCATAAAAGGAACCAATCCGCCGCCCGGCTCTTTTTTTGTTCCGAAAGTCTCTCCATCATCACAAGCAGCAGAAGAAAAAGCATGGGGAAAATAATATTCCCCAGCGCGGCTTTTCCCTGCCTGCTCCGGGCCAGCATGAACCTTTCCGCGGAATACAGGGAATAATCCCCAAAAAGCACCAGAAGCTCCGTAAAGATCATAAACAGCGGCAGATACCGTTCTCTTCCAGCCAGAAGAAGCTTTCCCAAAAGGAGATATATTGCATACGTCATGGAAATCAGCGCCACGGGCAGGATCACATGCGCCACACTGACTGTGCGGATACCGCTTACACGGGCCAGAAACGCGATCCAGACAGGAAACGGCGCCAGTCCGTACCGAATGTCCACGTCTGTGGAGCCTCCGGTATAGGCGTGGCTTAAATACATGGTGTCCGCTTTTTCCGTGACCGATGACACCGCGACATAATAGGCGTCGTCCCCGTCCGCATAGGTCAGCCGAACCGCCTGGACCAGCTGCAGCAGAAGAAGCGCCGCCGCGCACGCCCAGAGCAGGAGCGTCTTACGATCCTTTCCCCGAAAGAAACCGCGGAAATCTTTTAACATCCGTTTCCCTTTTCGGCGCCGGATCTCCACGGCCACGGCCAGGATCACCATTGCCGCCGCATATCCGGAATACAGCGCCACAACCTCCGTAAAACGCCGCCGCGCCAGAATCATGGGCACGCAGATGACCTGAAAACCGGCCCACAGAACCATCTGACCGCCGGCCCAGCGAAAAAGGGCCGCCGATCTGCCCTGCAGCTTCCCGCTGTCCGGATCTGCCACGATCCCTCCCACGATCAAAGGAAGCAAAAGCAGAAGCATGCTCAGGATCAGTAACTTTATCGCCATTGTTTTTCTCCCATACAAAAAAGCGCCGCTGCCGTCCATACCACGGACAGGGCAGACGTATCCATATAATCCGCTGTGCCGGCGCCCCGCATCACATAATAAACCAGAATTACGCCGGCGGAAACAAGATACCCCATTCCCAAAACCCAGGTCTTTCTTTGAACCGGCTTTCTCCCCGACACCGCCGCCAGAATCAAAAACGCCGCGGTACCTGCAAGCGCCGTCACAAACCACCAGCACCCGTAGCTCATATAGTATTTTGTCAGAACCGGATGACTGATCCCCATGATCTCGTAATTTCTGCCGGAACAGGACTCATACCCTATCCCTTTCAGCTGCTCCTGCAGCACCGCCAGCGGTATCGCATAGATCAGCGCGTCCCAGCCTATCTGCCTGACAATTCTCGGCCAGCGCAGACGGCAGGCGACATCCGCCATCATCCGGTAATACTCCTGCGCCTTTTCTTTTCCGAAAGCATCTTCCACCGCGGGCTTCAGAACCCGTTCCATATTGCCCGGCGCGTTGTCGGTCTCCAGGACTGTTTCCCGCGAAATCCCATCCAACAGTTCCGGCGGCCAAAAAACGGAGTCCTCCCAGATCGTCGGCCAGGACATCCGGCTCGCCATGGAGAACCAAAATGTCCGCTCCGATCCTTCCGCCTTTTTTGTCAGAACCGCGCACGACGCAGCGACACAGCTCAGAACGGCAAACAACAAAATTCCGGATACCAGCCGCCGAACCTCTCCACGCAGACGCAGAAGCACCGCCAAAAAGGTAAACGCCGGCAGCGGCAGGCCCAGCCAGCCATACTCCGGCAGAAGCAGCGCAAGAACAGCCCAGCAGCATCCCGCGCCTGCCAGCGCCCGGAATCCGCCTTCCTTTTTTCCCCACGCCGCATTCCTGAAGCAGACAAATTCCAGCAGGAACAAAGAACCCGCAAAAGAAAAGGGAAGCAGCGCCAGATGGCACTGCATGGCCACAGGCACGGTCAGAAGCGCCAGCACATACCAGGCGCGCCATGCCCTCCCGTCCGGAAGCACAGGCCTTAAAAGCTCATATCCCGCGTATCCGGCAAGGCCAAGCTGCAAAAGATACACGATCTGCGGCGCTCCCGCCAATACATCTGTGAGACAGGGATAAAGAAAACCCTGCGGACGAGCAAATTGCTGAACCTCTATAAAATTTGCGCACATCCAAATCACCCCAAGAACGATCTGGACGCTGAAGCCTGCAAAAAATATCCCCTTCAGCAGGACACACAAAATCCCGGCCGCCTTTTTCATAACGCCCTCACTCCGCCGCTTCACAGCGCCTCCGCCCCGCAAGGGACCCTATACATAAAATTCCCTGACTTTATCGCAGATATAATCCACCTGCTCTCCGGTAAGGCCGTAATACATGGGAAGACGCGCCAGGCGCTCGCTCTCTCTGGTCGTGTATCTGTCTTCCCCGTGAAACCGCCCGAATTTCTGTCCCGCCGGCGACGTATGCAGCGGAACGTAATGGCCCACGGACATAATGCCGTTTTCCTTCAGATAGGCAAAAAACGCCGCCCGCTCTTCAACGTCTGCCGTCTTAACATAAAACATATGCGCATTGTGGACACACCCTGCCGGCACCGTCGGCAGTTCCAGCTTCCCCGCCTCCGCCAGCGGCTTCAATCCCTCATAATACCTGTCCCAGAGCGCAAGTCTCGCGCGATTGATCTCGTCCGCGATCTCAAGCTGCGCATAAAGATACGCCGCGTTCATATCGCTCGGCAGATATGACGACCCAAAATTGATCCAGGTGTATTTATCGATCTGTCCGCGGTAAAACTTACTGCGGTTTGTTCCCTTCTCCCGGATGATTTCCGCCTCTTCCGCATACTTCCCGTCCCGGATCAGCAGCGCGCCACCTTCTCCCATACTGTAATTTTTCGTCTCATGAAAACTGAAGCATCCGAAATCGCCGATGGTGCCCAGTGCCTTTCCCTTATAGGATGCCATAATACCCTGCGCGGCATCTTCGATAACGGTCAGACCATGCCTCGCGGCCACGTCCATGATCGTATCCATCTCGCAGGCCACGCCAGCGTAATGAACGGGAACGATCGCCCGGGTTTTTTCGGTGACGGCGTCCTCTATCAGCTTTTCGTCCAGATTCATGGTATCCGGCCGGATATCCACAAACACCGGCGTCGCCTTGCGGAGCACGAAGGCGTTTGCGGTGGACACAAAGGTATACGCCGGCATGATCACCTCGTCGCCCGGCTGAATATCGGCCAGAAGAGCCGCCATCTCCGTGGCGTGGGTGCAGGATGTCGTCAGCAGGCATTTTGCCGTTCCCGTCTTTTTCTCAATCCATTCATTGCACTTTCTGGTGTAGGAACCGTCCCCGCAGATCTTCTGATTTTTCACACATTCGGCGATATAATCCGCCGCTTTCTCCACATAAGGCGGCACGTTAAAATTAATCATCTCCGTAACATCCTTTCCGTTTTAATCTTTCCGGTGCCAGGAACCTACCACATTTCCCTGCACATTCTCCGTGACTCTGCTGATAATATATTTGGGTCTTCCCTTGACTTCCTCATAAATTCTGGCGATATAGTGCCCTATGATTCCAAGACTCAGCATCAGAAAGCCGCCAATGATCAGGATCAGCAGTATGACCGTGGTGAAGCCTTCCACAGCGTCTCCCATAAGATATTTCACGAGGGTCTGAACCCCGAGGATCAGGCTGAACAGGATAGACACCACTCCCATGACCGTCACCATCTGCAGCGGCAGTGTGCTGAACGACGTGGCGTTGGATATGGCATACTTCATCAGGCTCCAGAAAGACCACTTGCTCTTTCCGAACTGCCGCTCCTGCACTTCGTAGCAGACCGTCTTTGTCTGAAATCCCGTCCAGAAACTCAGCGCCCGGAAAAACGTGTTCCGCTCCGGCAGTTCCAGCAGCACATCCACTACCTTTCGATCCAGCAGCTTAAAATCCGAGGAAGCATTCATGTCTATCTTGATCAGAGCGCTCATGATCTTATAAAACAGTCCCGCAAAAAGTCTGTGCCAGATGCTTTCCCTTCCCCGTCCGCTCTTAATCCCTTCCACGATCTGGGCGCCGTCCTGCCACATTTCCCACATCTTCAGGATGACCTGCGGCGGATGCTGCAGATCGCAGTCCATGACGACAACGGCGTCCCCCGCCGCCATCTCAAGTCCCGCAAAAATACCGGCTTCCTTTCCGAAGTTGCGGCTGAATTCCGCTCCCCGGATCCTCGGATTCTTTTCCGCGGCATCCCGGATCCTTTCAAACGTCCCGTCCCTGGAGCCATCGCTGATAAACACCAGTTCGTAATCTATGCCGTTGTTTTCCAGAAGCTCCGATAATACCCTGCAGGTATTTTCAATATTCTGTTCTTCGTTGTAGGCCGGCAGCACAATTGATAACAGCGCCATTCTCCCTCCTGACGGGCCTTACTCTCTGCCCGCATTTTCTGTCTTGATATACATGATCCCATCGATGATCCTGATGGAGTCCTCTCCCGGAAAACTTTCCATTTCCACATATTCTTTTTCGTAATACATTTCCCCCATCGCCTCCGGCGGCAGGATATTCAGCGTCGCACCCAGATAGTGCTCCATAAAGGCGCGGTAATTTTCTCCTGTGTACAAAAGCCAGTCACCGTTCAGTCCGATCATACCGGAAGTGACCGGAAGCGTGATATCCGTGACCGGAAACTGCTCCTCTCCTATCACTCCCACCATGGCAATGGGAATTCCCGGATAATAGCCGTCCGTCTGCTCGATCCGATCCAGAAGACGCACACAGTAGGCGTATGTCTTTTCATACCGTCTCTGCAGATTCGCATAGCCCACATTGTCCGCCACGCCGTAGCAGACTATCAGCAGAAACGCCGCAGCGAATGCCGCCCATTCCAAAACCGCTCCCCTCTTCAGTTCGTCAGCCCGTCGGCTTACAAACGCCGTCAGTCCCATCAGGTACAAAACCCACTGGTATCTCATCAGAAGATGATAGGTGACTTCGGGAGACACCAGAAGAATGATATTGGCGGAAAGCGGCAGCAGCACAACAACTATCGCCATTATAACAAAAAACAACGGTTTCTTCCACCATTTTCTATGACGGACCATTCCGGCCCCGGCCACAGCCGCCGCCAGCAGCAGCAGACACAGCGCCAGGCATGAGACAGCGTTCTGAAACAGAACGTTTCCTTTCAGGGTAAAGGCCAGAAAATCATGATAGATCTCCTGCACCGTTTCCAAAAGCCCCTGAGAATGTCCTCCGGCGGCCATCCCATTAATCCCCTGATAAGAGGCCAGCTGTTTCCCCTGAATCCGGAGCAAAACCTGCAGGATCCCGTAATACAGGGCCGCCCCCAAAATTCCCATGCCAAGGTACCGCAGAAGTCCCATCCCCTTCTCCGTCGGCTTCCCTTCCCCGGCAAACAGCATGCACACGGCAAACAGCGACAATGTCATGGCAACGGACAGATACGCCTGATAGATTCCCATGCTGAAAGCGAGACAGACAGCTCCGGGAAGAAATCCCCTTCGATATTTTTTCGTCAACAGCACCGCCAGCACGGCCAGAAAAATGGCCAGCATATATCCGTCCAGCGTAAACACATAGGCATAGGTAGACGCGAGCGCCGGGAAAGCCGCCAGCAGCCCGCCGTTCATCACAATGGCCCAGCTTTTCTTCACTTCGAGAAGCTCCGTGAGCGCCGCGCTGGCCAGACCAAGATACACAAAACCCAGCAGTCCGATCAGCCAGGGAATCGTATAATAGGAAGATATCCCGCATGCAACCGTCAGAAACCATCTGCCGGAAGTGATCATATTCTGGTTGTAATGCATGCTGGCAAGGCCGTCATGATTCGGAACGTCCATGAGCATTGCCGGTAAATGAATCAGTATCCCAATGGCGGCCGTAGAACAGAAAGCCAGAATCCACTGCGGTTTTATACTGCTTTTCAGTTTTCGGAATCCGTCTGAAGGTGTTATCATTCCTCTCCCCCGTTCTCTGTACCTGTTGTCCGTATCCTGCCCTCTACATCCTGTTTTCCCGCCCGGCCGGTTCCTGCTGCAGATACTCCGCTATCATGCCGGCCAGAAGCGTCCGCCCGGCCTCGTTCGGATGAAATCCGTCCATGGTGTATCGCTGCCGGTCCTCCCAGGTCTCATGGGGAAATACATTGTGATATACATCCAGCACTTCCACCCCGAACTCGTCCGCCACTTCCATTTCCGCCCGGACATAATCTTCCTGTCTGCCGTATCCCAAATCATATTCTTCACAGGTAATTCCCAAATCCTCATACCATGTGTAAGTGGGCGTCACAAGCAGAATTCTCATGTCGGGGTTTGCCTTCTTAAGCGCTTTCAGCGAATGCCTAAGCGCCCCCGTAAAGGTACGCTCATCCCATGGATCTTCCTCATTTTCCACAGGCACCCCCGAGTAATAATCATTCAGCCCATGTTCGATCACGACAAGCTCCACGGAAGAAAAGTCTATCGTTTCCAGAACATCCACCGTATCTTCAAAATAGTCCGTATTCGTCCCCTGGAAGTGAAGCGTCTGCTGCGCGCCGAAATCACGCGCCGCCACCGCCTTTGTCAGCGCCGTCAGCGAAATGGCATCTTTCGGATAATCCGTCTTTTCCCCCGTCCAGAGCCTGGCCACACAGGTGCCCCCGAACGATCCGTTGAAAACGGTTTTATCCAGCAGTCTTCCCACCTGAGACGGAATGGCGGTATCGTCTCTGACCAGTCCGCACACGCTGTCACCGAAAAACACCACCTGAACCTTCCGGGGTTCCAGCCAGTCCGATCTGTCGCGAAAGGTCACAAGAAACAGACAAAAGAAAATAACCGCTGACACACAATATAAAAAGATCCTGCCCCGTTTCTTTTCAAACATCTCAATCCTCACCGGCCGAAACCCGCCGGCACGCAAGTTTTTCCGCCAGCCGTCCCGCCCCAACGCCATCGATCAGGCCTTTTTCCCGCCGATGATACAGCATCCGCATTTCTCTCTCCGTCAACAGCCGTCGGATCAGTTCCTCAATGCGCTCCAGCGTTCCCTCCCGATCCAGGTGCCACGCTCCCGCCGCATACGCCGTATCCGTCGCGCCGATATACTCCACAAGCGCTTCCTGATTCTCTGCGCAGGAAAAACAGACAAACGGAATTCCCACAGCCGCCATCTCATAAACGGTGGAACCTCCCGCCGTCACGGCCGCATCGCACTTCAGCATCAGTCCCGCCATGTCCTTTACATCATGCAGAACATGAATATTGGCGTGCTCTCTCTCCAGTTTCTTTACCTCGTCCAAATCAGGATAATACCTGCCTGCGACAAAATATAATTCTCTGTCCTCTCTGTAGAGACGCTTTAGGATCCTTCGTCCGATATGATCCGTGTCGCCGCCTCCCACAGTGATCAAGACGTTGGATGCCTTCTCTCTCACTTCATACATTCTGCCTCGGAACTGAGACCGCACGGGCACATACCTGCTTCCGATCAGCATTTTTACGTCGGTTCCCCGATAAAGACTGCGGTACTTCTCCGGATCCGCAAACGCATTATAGTTCACTATGCAGTCCACGGGATAAGCCCGATCTCCCATATCGTCCATCAGCACCCTGCTGCCAAATCTCTTCAGTTCTTCCAGATATCTCTCCGTGACATAATAACTGTCTACCAGAATAACATTTCCCGCCGAATCCGGCCGTCCGTCACAATCCCCCAGAAATCTTTTCCACAAAGGGAGCTCCGATTCCATATTCCGATAGTCGGTATTCAACACAAAAGTCCGGAATCCTGCATCCGCCACCATGTCTCCGGAGTCTGCATCGGCGCATACAAAACAGACCGCCTCCCTGCCAAGGAGCCCTGCCAGTTCTTCCGCCACGGTCATACAGCGCATGAGATGTCCCGCACCTATTTTCTCGTTTCCGTCAGCGCGGATTAAAAACATAGGCTTCCTCCCATTCAACTCAGGTGAAATCCACCAGGTCCCAACTCATGGGAGTTCCAAGTTTTGCATCTCTCCTGATCTTCTTTCCCAAAAGCTCTTCATAATACATCGTGTGCAGACCATCCGCAGGTCTGACGGATCTCAAATTCTCCGGCGTAAAGACTTCTCCGGCTTTCATATCCTTTGCCACAAACAGAGAACGGGCATGCTCTCTTTCTCTGACCTGTTTCGGCGTCAGATCATACGTCACTCTTCCAAGCGCCAGCTCCGTCTTCCGAATATTGTCTGTCATTTCCTTAAATTCTTCAGGCTCCATGGAAAAAGCAGAATCCGCACCCCCGTCCGCGCGTTTTAAGGTGAGGTGCTTCTCCACCACCCTCGCTCCCAGCGCCACCGCTGCCCCGGCTATGGCGCTTCCCATGGAATGATCCGACAGTCCCGTAAGACAGTCAAACGTATCCCCCATGGACGGTATAGTGCGCAGATTGATGTCTTCATAAGGCGCCGGATAAGAAGACGTACATTTCAAAAGGATCACTTTCTCGTTCCCGGCTTCCCTGCAGGTCCTTACGGCAAGCTCAATATCCGCAAGGCGGGCGATGCCGGTGGCAATTATCACAGGCTTTCCCAGCCGGGCAATCTTTTTCAGCAGAGGAATATCCGTAATCTCAAAGGATGCAATCTTATACGCGGGCACACCCATTTCCTCCAGGAAATCCACACTGCTCGGATCAAACGGAGATGAGAAAAATTCCAGTCCCATTCCTTCCGCAATTTCTTTCAGCCTTGGCTGCCATTCCCACGGAGTATAAGCGCCCTGATACAGCTTGTACAGCGTTGTGCCGTCCCATAATGTCCCCTGTGTGATCTGAAAACAGGGGGCGTCACAGTTTAGCGTGATCGTATCCGCAGTATATGTCTGTATCTTCACCGCATCCGCTCCCGCCTCCTTCGCCGCCCTGATAATTTCAACCGCCCTGTCAAAATCCATATTGTGATTTGCGGACATCTCCGCAACAATAAAGGTAGGAGAATTCTCGCTGATCATACGTCTTCCAATTCGGATTTCCTTTTTCAAAGTGTACCTCCATCATAAAGAATCTTTGCCGTTCCTGAGACAGCGCATTTTCCGTTTTGGCCGGTCACAAAAGTTTCCAATTCGATCATTCTCTTTTCTTTTATGATGTGAGTTATCCTGACCGTTGCCGTCACCTGTTCTCCTACAAACACAGGCTGTAAAAAGGACAATTGTTGCTCCAGATAAATGCTGCCCGGCCCCGGCAAGCTGGTTCCTATAATTCCGGAAATCAGTCCTGCCGTCAAAATGCCGTGTACAACAGGCGCCCCAAACCTTGACTTTTCAGCATACTGCAAATTCGTATGCAAAGGATTATTGTCGCCCGAAATCTGTGCGAACAGTTTGACATCTTCCTCTGTAAAATTTTTTTGTGCAGACTGTTCCTGTCCCACATAAAATTTATCCATATTGCATCTCCTGAAGGAATTTCATTTCCAATTCTAAAATGTCCCTCTTTCGCTCACACTTTTTTCTGGCAGGAATCCCCACATAGATTGACCACTGTTCTGTGCTTTTTCGACAGAGCGACATACTTCCTACCGCAGTCCCTTCCGCCACCTCAACGCCGGGCAGTACGACACTGTTGCAGCCTATGATGGCATGACGGCAAATCCGCACCGGACTGCTGACAGTTACCGGTTTATATTGTGCGGGAACCATCGGATTTGTCATGGACGCTCCCGAATAGTCGTCGGAGACAGCATATATGGAACATTTGGACGACAATCCCGAAAAATCTTCCATGACAATACCCTTATCTCCGCCATACAGTCCGCAAAACTGGGAAATATGAATGTAATTTCCCAGAGTTACCCAACCGCTGATGACAGTAAAATCATCAATTCTCACATGATTGCCGATACTCAGTCTCTCCGGTGCATACAGTACGGCGTGACGCCCGATCAGAACATCCTCTCCACATTCCTTCAGGCCCAATGCCTTCAGTTCTTCTCTAGACAAAAAATTTTCCATCGGACTCCTTTCCGCACATATCAGATTTTCTGCACATCCATTTATATTTCAGCTCAGCAATTTCCCAATCCGTCATAGTGTCAATGTCCTGAACTTCCGTCTCAGGCACCATCAACGGCAAGATATTCCCTGTCATCAATTTATGGTTTTTAAGAAACATTTCTGTTCTGAATACATAAAACTGTCCCGCATCGTGATAATGTGTTTCCAGATCCTGAGAACGACTGTCCAGGTACCGCGGATACTCGAACACCAGCCGACCTTCCCTGACCAGCATGGCGCGCTGAGGCGGATATGAAAACGCCACCACCGGAATCAAGGTATCTGCATCACTTTGCTGTAACATTTCCACCGCTCTTTTCAGTTTTTCTCCCGACACAAAAGGCGCGGTTGGATAAATACAGCACGCCATGTCAAAATGCTCTCCCCGCCGGTCATATTGCTCCAGCACTTCCTCCAGCACGTCATTGGTGGTGGCATAATCATTGGCAGTTTTCTCGCTTCTAAAGAAAGGCACCTCCGCACCATACTGTCTCGCAATGCCGGCAATTTCCTCATCGTCCGTTGACACCATCACCGTTTGGAAAACGCCGGCGGCAATTGCCGCCTCTATGGAATAAGCCAGAATCGGCTTTCCGCAAAACTCTTTTATGTTCTTTTTGGGAATTCGCTTACTGCCCCCTCTTGCAGTAATGATCGCCGCTGTCTTCATCCCTTACACATCCTTTCCGCGCAGCGTGCCTCTCTCCAGCACAGCTTTCCCCTCGTTAATCCGATACACCAGATCGCATTTTTCTATGGTCTGAAGCCTGTGGGCAATGATGATCAGGGTCTTTCTCCCGTGCAGCCTGTTGATGGATTCCATGATCGCCGCCTCCGTTTCATTGTCCAGCGCGGAAGTGGCCTCATCCATCACCAGCACCTCCGGATCGTGATACAGGGCCCTCGCAATACTGATCCGCTGTCTCTGGCCGCCCGACAGCCGGATTCCCCTCTCTCCGACTCCTGTGTCCAGACCCGCCGGCAGCGACCTGACAAACTCGTCCAGCTGCGCCTCCCGCAGCACCTCCCAGAGTCTGTTCTCATCAATCTCTTCCGCGGGCACTCCAAAAGCCACATTGCTGCGGATGGTATCATCCAGCATAAAAATCATCTGGGGAATATACCCGATATTATTCAGCCATCCCCTGTAATGATCCCTGACATTCACTCCGTCCGCCAGGATCTCGCCGGTACGGACTTCCAGCAGTCCCAGAAGGATGTCCACCACCGTGCTCTTTCCCGCCCCGGTCGTGCCGACAATTCCTACGGCTGCGCCGACAGGAATGACAAGATCCGCATGGTCAAAGATCAGCCTGTCCGTATTAGGGTAGGCGTACGTAATGTCTCTCAGTTCAATCCGATCCGTCACAGGCAGCTTTTCGTCGTTGGCAGAAAAGGCCGAAAGATCCACCCTGTCCCCTCGAATCTCCTCCTGCAGATTGTCGCTGACTCCCATAATGAACGGTTCAAAATAGGCAATGGAATTGATCTGGTTGCTGATCCGGTTCACACAGGGCAGAAGCACAAAAGCCGCCGCGGCCAGAGTAGAAAGCACATTCAGCATATCGTCGGCGGGCACTCCCGCCGCCACCTGAAAAATCATATACCCTGCCATAGCCGCCACACAGGCCGTCTCCAAAAGCAGCTTGGGGACGGCATTGCAAAGACTGTAACGCTGCACCGCCTCCACATACCCGTGACCGCATTTCATGTATTCTCCCACGAAATACTGTTCCCTGCCGTTGACCTTGACCTCCTTGATTCCCTGCACCGTCTGGGAAATCCATTTAAACAGGCTGCTGTAGTAATCCTGATTGTCTTTTCCCGCCTTATACATAATCGGCTTCAGCACTTTTTTCACCAGAACCATAAGGGCGATCAGCACCACCGCCAGCACCATGGTCATGGTGCCGTTGGTAAAAAAGCAGTAGCCCACAATAAAGACAGATACCGCTGTATCCGACAAAAGCTGCAGCAGCGCCAGAATCAACGCGTACATGTTGTTTACATCCGAAGTAATACTACGCTGTATCACAGCCGTATCCGCACTCAGATAAAACTCATAGCCCCGGCGCAGATAATTGCGCATCATGCGCTCCGAGGTGCGGAACTGATTGGTATACACAAAATGAAACATCATCTTCTGCTGAAAATACAGAAAGAGATTCTTTGCCACGTACACGACGATCAGCAGCGCCATCACCGTGATGGAAAAACTGCTGTAACTGTCACTGCCCAGCAGATCGTAGAGCAGAGATACCGCCCTGCTGTTTTCCACCGCATCCGGATCAATGACTATGTTTACCACCTGCACCAGCAAGCCCACGCCCGCCGTCTGCAGAAAGGCGCTAATGATCATCAGCACCACAAGACCCGCCATCGTTCCTTTTTGTCTCCCGTCCAGGAGTATACGCAGCTTTTTTAATATTTTTATCACAGTGTTTTCTCCCTGTCCTGCATCACGGATCACCCTGAATTCTGTCCGGGAACCGGAGGATTTTTGCCTCCGGCTGTGCCTGTCGTCCGGCAGATCGGAGTCTGTCAGCCGTTAAAATTAATTTTTTCCCGGATCACATACTGCGGCGAATTGTTCAGGCTGATGTAAACACGTCCTATGTATTCGCCGATCAGGCCCAGCATCAGCATGATCATGCCGCCAAAAAACACCAGCGACGCCATCAGCGCGCTGAAACCCATTGGCACATCGGGATTGATAAACCGTTTTATGACCGTATAAATGCCGTACAGAAATCCCATGACCGCGCTGAAGCCGCCGATAGCCGTGGCAATCCGCAGGGGCTTCACGGAAAACGCGGTAAACCCGTTGAACCACAGTCCGAGCAGCTTTCCCAGATTATAACCGGATACGCCCGACTTTCGTTCTCTGTGATCCACCTTCACATTGGATATGTTTCTGGTGGCGCGCAGCACCAGACCGATCACGTAGGGATATGAATTTTCATATTTCACCATATCCTCCACCACGAACCTCTTTACGGCAAAATAACTGGAGATATAAAGTTCCTTCGGTTTCCCCAGCATTGTCCGAAGCATCCGTTCGTTGATTCTGCTCCCAAAATTCCGAAAAGCCGAATGCTGCTTGTGTTCATATTCCGCGTACACAGCGTCATGGCCTTCCTCCAGGCTCTCCAACAGCCTGTCCACCTCGCTGGCCGGCGTCTGGCCGTCGTCGTCAAGGCACACCACGTAATCCCCGTCGGAGTGGCGCAGCCCCGCCATCAAAGCGGAATGCTGCCCGAAATTTCTTGCAAAATCGATCCCGTAGATATTGTCATTTTCCCGGCAGAGCCTGCGGATCACATCCAGGGTCCTGTCCGGCGAGCAATCATTCACCAGAAAAATATCATACTCATACCGATCCAGCGACTTCATTTTTTCCTGAATTTCCTCTACCACCGAAGAAAGCGTTGCCTCCGACCGATAGCAGGGGATCACAAAACTTACCTTTTTCATATTGTTTTCCGTTCTTTCCTGAAGATTGGGCGTCAACAAGACGCGTCCGGATTTAAGGCTCCCATCCATATAAGATCCCGGTATTTCCCGTCCAGGAAAACATCCTCCCTTAAATAGCCCTCCAGGATAAAACCGGCCTTTTCATAACTGTGGATTGCCCGGACGTTGGAGGCAAGAACCCGCAGATACACACGGTGCAGCTTTTCCGTCCGGAAACAGTAGTCCAGCATAAGTTCCGCCGCAGCCGTGCCCAGTCCTCTTCCCCGGGCCGAAGCTTCCCCAAGGAAAATACCGTATTCCGCCTTTTTGTGCTGCCTGTCGATATCGCGGATATACACGGATCCCAGAGGATCGTCTCCCTCCAGACTGCAGATCATCATCTGCACGGCCTTTCCGGTTTCAATCATGTTTTTGATCCAGTTCTCTTGCCCTTCCCGGGTAAAAGGTTCCCGATAAATAAAATTTTCCCGCACTTCTTCACTGTTGCGCCATTTTACGATCAGATCCGTGTCGTTTGGGGTCATCGGTCTCAAATAGATTCCCGTCGTCCGGTCCGTTAGTTCCTGCATCTGTATTCATCCTCCTTATCTGGCGTTCCACCCGTTCCATATCGATCAGGCGGTACTCAAAATCCCGTCTGTCCTTTGCGCACATGACCTCCAGCATCATGCCGTTAAAAAAGGACAGTATTCCGGCCAGCGCCATAAATCCGCACACAATAAGAGTGGGGAAGCGCGGCACCAGCCCGGTGTCGATATAATCTGCCGCCACGGGAATCATAAGAGCCGCCGCGATCAACAGCAGCAGCAGACACAATCCCCCGAAAAAATGTAGCGGCCTGTAGTTCCTGTAAAGCTGAAACATCTTCCCGATCACGCGGATACCGTCGCGGAACGTGTTCAGTTTCGACCTGCTTCCTTCCGGCCGGTCACGGTATTCCACCACAACATTCTCTACCTGCATATTATAATGAACCGCATGTATCGTCATTTCCGTTTCGATTTCAAACCCCTTGGAAAACACCGGAAACGTCTTTACAAACTCATAGCTGAATGCCCGGTAGCCCGTCATGATATCCTGAATGTCCGCATGAAACAGTCTGTTGATCCCGGCGCGCATCAGACTGTTGCCGAAATTATGGAACGGGCGCTTGTTCTCCGTAAAATAAGTGGATGAGAGCCTGTCTCCCACCACCATGTCGGCGTTGTGGAAAAGAACCTTGTCCACCAGTTCTCCGGCGCAGTCCAAGGGGTAAGTGTCGTCGCCGTCAAGCATCAGGTAGCACTGCGCATCGATCTCCCGAAACATCCTGCGAATCACATTCCCTTTCCCCTGTTGATATTCATGACGCACGACGGCGCCCGCCTCCTTCGCAAGCTCCGCCGATCTGTCCGTGGAATTATTGTCATAAACATAAATGACTGCTTCGGGCAGAAAGGTCCGCGCGTCTGCCACTACTTTTGCAATCGTCTGTTCCTCATTATAGCAGGGAATCAAAACAGCTATTTTATCCATTCCAGAATTTTCCTTCCTACGGTTCATTCTATCACGATTGCACAATAACAGCCACTGTTTTTTGCAGGAACCGGGATCCGCCGTTATGTTGTCGGCGCCGCGTCATCGTTTCCGGGGCAAACCCCATATCCAGAGCCGCTTGCGGAAGCTTCTCACGATCCCGTCATTTTTTATAATATTCCGTTACCTTCCGGACAGCCCGGATGGTATCTTCCACCTCCGCGTCCGTAAGGGAATAATACAGCGGAATGCTCATGGACCATTCATAATAGGCTTCCGCATTGGGGCAGAGTCCCTTCTCATAACCCAGCTTTTCATAATAAGAATGCCAATATACAGGAAGATAATGCACCTGAGGGCATATATTTTCCGCCCTCAGGGCGTCAAAAAACTGTTTCCTGTCGCAGGTGAGCCGTTCCGGGTTCAGGCGTATCACATAGAGATGCCGGGTAGTGTCTGACTCCGGTATCTCCTTTTGCAGGAACAGCTCCGGCATTTCGGAAAATGCACGGTCGTACCTCTTCACAATCTCCTTACGCCGCTGGGAAAACCTGTTCAGCTTGGACATCTGGCTTACCAGCAGCGCCGCCTGAAAATCGGTAAGCCGGTAATTATAGCCGAGCTCCACCTGCTCGTTGTACCACCCTGCATCCGTGGGATGCGCCATCTCGCTTCGGTCTCTTGTAATACCGTGGGTGCGCAGCCGCAGAAGCCTGCGGTAAAGCTTTTCATCATTGGTCGTAACGGCGCCACCTTCGCCGCAGGTAACGGTCTTTACCGGGTGAAAGCTGAAACAGGTCATATCCGCGAGACTTCCTACCGGGCGGCCGTTATATTTCGTACCGATGGCATGAGCGGCATCCTCAATCAGCACAAGTCCGTTTTCCCGGCAGATCTGCCAAAGCGCCTCGTGTTCCACAGCCTGTCCCGTAAAGTCCACCGCCACGATCCCGCGGGTTTTTGGCGTAATCAGCCGTTTTACCGATTCCGGGTCTATATTATACGTTTCCGGGTTGATGTCGGCAAATACCGGCCTGGCTCCACAATACAGCACACAGTTCGACGATGCCGCAAAGGTGATGGAACTGACAATCACCTCATCCCCCTCGCCGAAACCGGCGGCCATAGCGGCCAGATGAAGAGCCGCGGTGCCGTTTGCCACAAGCACCGCGTATCTGGCGCCCGTTATCTCACAAAGTTTCCGCTCCGCTTCTTCCCCTTTCGGCCCAGGGCCGGTGATCAGATCACTTTGCAATGTTCTCGTTACCATTTCAATGTCATCCTGTTCAATGCATTGCCTTCCATAATAAATCGGTGTCTCTCTCACCGGCTTCCCGCCGAATATCGCAAGTTTTTCCATAAAAACATTCGCACCTTTCCCGCTCCGCCTGCGCAGATTCCGCCGTTCGCGCAGACATGCATTTTTATATAGTTTAGCAGAAAATACCGGATGTTACAATGCAGCTGTTCTAAATTTTTTATTATTAAGCAGGTTTTATTATCATTATATAATTATATCTTTAAAAACAATAACATATTATTAAACATTAATATCATTGACTTATGATTTAATCTGAACTATAATGAATTTCATCAGGAGGTAAAAATACGATGGCACAACTAAATCCCAGAGAACTTGATGTTCTGAACGTCCTGTGGAAAAAAAGCGATGACGCTCTGACTTCCACGGATATCGTGAACGAACAGCGGGGTCTGACTCAAAGTACCGTAATCGCCGTACTGCGCAAGCTGCTGCAGGACAACCTGGTGGAAGTAGCCGGCGTTACCCACAGCGGCAAGGTATTAAGCAGAACGTATCGTCCTACAGAAGAGTCAAAAAACGTGATCTTGCAGAATTTTGCCGAACAGTATTCTCATTTCAAGAATGTAGTTTCCAAAACCCAGCTGTTTGATGCCATTCTTGCCATTGAGCAGGAGCCTGAACAAATGAAAAAAGAGATCGCAGACATAAAAGATCTCCTGACAAAATACGAAAAGAAGAAGAAATGATCCTGGTTCCGTACAATCATAAGCGCCTGGCAGCGGTTTTTCGTCTGCCAGGCGCTTTGTTTCTGTTCCCATCCTATTTTTCCAGTTCCGCTTCCCTGAGCCGGATATGGAAAAACTTTTCAAAGATTCCCGTGCCTATTCCGTCCCTATATGATATAATGACTTTATTCCGGTCCATAAAACATTCGGAATATCAAATCCCCCGCGGCGTTTACGCCGCCAGGTCTGATGTACAGCAGACCGGCGTCCGGCGCACTGCCCACGGGGGATCAGGGAAAGGAAAACACATACTATGCAGGGCAGAATTCATTCTTTGGAAAGTTTCGGCACGGTCGACGGACCCGGAACCCGGTTCGTGGTATTCGTGCAGGGTTGTCCCATGCGGTGCGCTTACTGCCATAACCCCGACACCTGGGACATGAACGGCGGCACGATGATGGAACCCTCCTATATCATCGAGCAATACGAACGCAACAGTCCTTTTTACACACACGGCGGCGGTCTGACCGTTACAGGCGGGGAACCGCTGATGCAGATTGATTTTCTCATTGATCTTTTCACTCTTGCAAAGGAAAAGAACATTCATACCTGTATCGATACCTCCGGCATTGCTTTTAACCCCGAGAGCGACGCGCAGCAGGAAAAGCTGGACCGGCTTATGAAACTGACAGACCTTGTGATGCTTGACATCAAGCACATCGATCCGGAAAAGCATAAGGATCTGACCGGCCAGCCCAACAAAAACATTCTGAAATTCGCGGAATACCTGAATGAAAAAAAGGTCGATATGTGGATCCGCCATGTAGTCGTCTCGGGTATTACGGACGACGACAAATACCTGTTCGACCTGGGGTATTATATCGGCCAGTTTGAAAATCTGAAGGCGCTGGATGTTCTCCCTTATCATACCATGGGAGAAAAGAAATATCAGAGCCTTGGCATGGAATACCGGCTGAAGGGCGTTCCTCCCATGGATCAGAAAAAGCTGCTGGAGAAAAAACAGGTAATTCTGGACGGCATCAGGAAACGCCGGGCGCAAATTTAAAATAATTCTTGTAATTGCCTGAGGTTTATATTACAATAAACGAGACAGTTGGTTTATATTGCTCAATAAAAGGAGGATTCTATTATGGCATACGTAATTAGCGATGCTTGTGTTGCCTGCGGCGCATGCGAGGCGCAGTGCCCTGTAGGCGCGATCAGCATGGGGGATGGGAAATTTGAGATCGACCCTGAAAAGTGCATTGACTGCGGCTCCTGCGCAGGCACCTGCCCTACCGGATCTATCTCTCAGGGTTAAGCGGAATGGAGATTAAGGCACCTCATTGCGAGGTGCCTTTCTTTTTCTTTCCCAGCTTTAACCGCCCGGCCTTTGTCTTTTTTCTTAACAGCTCGTCCATCCTCTTATAATGTTCCTCATCCCGTTCCGCCAGCATTTTATCCCTGAGTTCCTCCCTCTCTTCCTGCATTCTGAACTGATAATCCAGTTCCTTCACAACGCTCTCCCTGATCTCCTGACATAATTCGTCGTTGTTTTCCCGGAGCGTTTCCCGTATCAGCTGCTGCAGGAGCCATTGAAGCCTTCTGGACTTCTCTTCCCTGCTGCCTGGGACGATCTGACGGTCTTTGCTGTCTATGATATCTATGGCAAGTCCCGTTTCCTCCCGCTCGCGCTCCGCCTCCTCAGTTTCATCGCCCTCCGTCTTTGGTACGTTTTCGGATCTCTCTGTCTTCCCGTCCTGTTCCCCGGCAGGCAGCACATCCAGTTTTCCATCGCGCAGAATCATTTTGATCGCTTTCAACTGCAGTCCCCTTTCCTTCATTCCTTTAATCTGTTTAAACCGCTCCACATCCTCCTGAGTATAGTAGCGATGGCCAAGTTCATTGCGTTTGATGGGCAGATGCAGTTCTTCTTCCCAATAACGCAGCACATGACTTTCAACCTTCACTTCTTTTGCAGCGTCAGAAATAAACAGATAGTTGCTCATTGTCTCTCCTTTCGACAAAATTGATAACAAAAAAGAGAATGGAACTTCTCCACTCTCTTTTGTACTGCTCATGGTAAACTCAGAAATCCGCCTTACCCTTTCTGTGCTCCAGATTGGCAAACCTGGTATATTCCGGCAGCCATGCCAGCTCTACCGTGCCGATGGGGCCGTTTCTCTGCTTGGCTATAATGATCTCTGAAATTCCTTTTTTATCCGTGTCATGGTTATAATAATCGTCCCGGTAGATAAACATCACCACATCCGCATCCTGCTCGATGGCCCCCGATTCACGCAGATCCGACAGCATCGGTCTGTGGTCCGGTCTCTGTTCCACCGCGCGGGAAAGCTGGGACAGCGCGATCAGCGGCACATTCAGTTCCCTTGCAATGGCCTTCAGGGATCGGGAAATATCCGAAATTTCCTGCTGTCTGGAATCGGTTCTGCCGCTCCCCGTCATCAGCTGCAGGTAATCAATGATAATCATGGATAAATTCTGCTCCAGCTTGTACTTCCTGCATTTAGACCGCAGCTCCGCAACGGAAATTCCGGGAGTGTCGTCAATGATCAGATTGGACTTTCCGATGACGCCCGCACTTTCAATCAGTCTTTCCCATTCCTGATCGTTCAGCTGGCCTGTGCGAAGTTTCTGCGCATCCACGCTGGATTCCAGCGAAAACATTCGGTTTACAAGCTGTTCCTTGCTCATCTCCAAGCTGAAAATGGCAACGGGCAGATTCTTTTTAAAAGCCACATACTGTGCAATGTTCAGAGCCAGCGCCGTCTTCCCCATGGAGGGACGCGCCGCAATCAGAATCAGATCCGATGGCTGCATGCCTGCCGTCCGATAATCCAGATCGACAAACCCCGTGGGAACCCCCGTCACGCTTCCCTTATTTCTGGAAGCAAGCTCGATTCTGTCCAACGCATTCATTACCACCTGCCGGATGGGCACATAATCGTCCATGCTGCGCTTCTGGAGCAACTGAAATACCTTTTTCTCCGTGTCATCCAGTATGAATTCCAGGGACTCCTTCCCCGCGTAACAGGTATTGGCAATTTCTTCATTCAGCCGGATCAGACGGCGAAGCATGGCCTTTTCCGACACAATGTTGGCGTAATACTTTATATTGGCCGAAGTCGGAACCGCCGTGATCAGTTCCCTGACAAATTCAAGACTGCTGACTTCAGGCGGGACATCCTTCTCCCGCAGGCGGTTCTGCAGCGTCACAAGGTCCACCGGACTTCCCGCGTCGTTCATCTCCACCATCGTCTCAAAAAGAACGCCATACTGCCTGTTATAGAAATCTTCGCCGGTGATGAGTTCGGATGCGATCACAATAGCCTCCCGGTCCATCATCATGGAGCCGATGACGGACTGCTCCGCTTCCAGGCTGTGAGGCAATATTCTCTTCAATACATTCTCTTCCATGGCAGGCATGTCCGGCTACCTCTTTTCTTTCCGCCATTTAGTCAGCCGTTTTCCCCAACGGCCTGTCCTCTCCTTTTGCCGCCCGTACGGACAAACGCGCTCAGGCCTCCGTCACACGGACCGTCAGCGTTGCCGTCACCTGAGGATGCAGCTTTACGCTGACCTGATAAGATCCAAAATTTTTCAGGCTCTCCGGAAGCTGAATCTTCTTTTTGTCAATATCAAGATGATGCTGTTCCTTATAGGCGGCGGCAATCTCCTTGCTGGATACGGAGCCGAAAGCCTTTCCGCCCTCACCGGCCTTGATCCTGACTGTGACCTGCTTATTCTCCAGTTCAGCCGCCAGCGCTTTCGCGGCATCAAGCTGTTCCTGAGCGACCCTGCTTTCATTCGCCTTCTGAAGTTTTAAGTCATTCAGGTTTTTAGCGGTAGCTTCCACGCCGATTTTCTTTGGCAGAATATAATTTCTGGCGTATCCCTCGCTGGCCTCAATAATATCGCCTTTTTTCCCTAATTTCTTTTCATCCTGCAATAAAATAATCTTCATGTCCCGATCCTCTCCGTCAACTTATAATTCGTTATTTTCCAACATACTGTCAATGGTTCTCTTCAGCATGCCGATCGCTTCGATGATACCGACGCCTTCCATCTGGCAGGCCGCCGTATTCATGTGGCCGCCCCCGCCCATACGTTCCATGATGATCTGGACATTCACCTCATCAATGGAGCGGGCGCTGATATAAATCTTCCCCTGATAATCCGTCAGCACAAAGCTGGCCTTCACCCCGCGGATATTCAAAAGCTCGTTTGCCGCCTGGGCGCCGATCACAGTCGGACTGGGAAGCTCATCCGCGGTACAGATGGAAATGGCAAAAAACTGTCTGTAGATTTCCGCCTGACTGACCGCATCCGCCCGCGCCTTATATTCCTGGGCATCCTCACGGAACAGTTTCCGCACCCGGGTCACATCCGCACCGTTCCTCCTTAAGAAAGCGGCGGCTTCAAACGTGCGGACACCGGTCTTTGTCATAAAGTTATTCGTATCGATCATGATGCCGGAATACATGCAGTCAGCTTCTTCCGCATGGATTTTGATATTGTCGTAGGTGTACTGCAGGATCTCCGAGACCATCTCGCAGGCCGACGACGCATAGGGTTCCACATAAGACAGCGTTGCATTTTCAATGGTTTCCGTACCCTGCCTGTGATGGTCCAGCACCACCACAGACTTACAGAACCGCAGAAGCTCCGGGCATTCCGTAATGGAGGGTTTGTTTACATCCACCACCACCAGCACGCAGTTGCCGTTCGCGGCCTCCACAGCTGTCTGATTGTTGACGATCATATCTTCCTCGTATTCCGGATTGTTCCGGAACAGGTCTACCATAGGCGCCACAGCGGGCGTCACATCATTCAGCACAATATGCGCTTTGCGGCCCAGTGTCTGCGCGATCCGGTATATTCCTACCGCAGCGCCAAAGCTGTCCACGTCGGGCATACGGTGCCCCATGACAAGCACAAGGTCCTTGCTTGTAATAATTTCCCGCAGGGCGTGCGCTTTCACGCGGGCCTTCACACGGGTATTCTTCTCCACCTGCTGGCTCTTTCCGCCGAAATAAGTCACACTCTCCGGCGTCTTGATCACCGCCTGATCTCCTCCGCGTCCCAGCGCAAGGTCGATGGCGTTTCGTGAAAATTCATAGTTCTGCGCCGTAGTAAGGCCGTCCAGCCCCACCCCGATGCTGATGGTCACTGCCATTTCGTTTCCGATATTGACTGTCTTTACATCCTCCAGCAGGTCAAAGCGGGTCTCCTGCAGCTGCGACACCGCCTTTTTGCGCAGAATGACCAGATACTTGTCCTTCTCCAGCTTCTTACAGATGCCGTCATAGCCGGAAATATACTTGTTCACCTTTCTGTCGATCAGCGCGATCAGCAGAGAGCGGCGGACTTCCTCCACGCTCTCCAGCGCCTCTTCATAATTGTCCAGATAAATCATGCCCACAGCCAGGCTCTGGTCGTCCACTTCCTGCAACGCAATATGGAGCGCCGTCTCGTCATAGAGATACATCGCGATCAGGTAACCGTCATATCCTCTGGAATCCACAATATCGCTGTTTTCAGCCATCTCCTTCAGGGATATTTTCCGGAATTTTGCCACATATTCGTTTCCTTCATACTCCAGTTCATACTGGGTCTCATCCACCCCGCTGTCGTCAGGCAGCCTGTCACGGGTAATGGCCGGAAACAGCGATGTGATCGATTTGCTGTAGCCTTTCGGCTGGTGCACGATTCCCTCAAAAGCAAGATTGGTCCAGATCACCTTTCCGGCGTCGTCCAGCAGCGCATAGGGAAGATCCATCTCTCTGAGCAGCTTTCTCTGGATCTGGCCGTATTCCGTCGCAAAACTGATCAGTTCATTCATCAGGATCGGTTTATTGTAAAAGTACAGCGAAAGCGTGATCACGAAATAAAACACCGTAAACGCCGCCAGCAGCAGCCCTGCCCGAAAATCCAGCATGAACATGGCGGCATCCACCGCGGCAAGAAGAACACCCAGATAAATGCCGAACTGTATATGACTCTTGATACGTCCTTTTAATCTGATCCTTTTCTTCATGTAAACACCTGATTTCTACAGCAAAGTTTCCCACTTACTCCCCTATTTTATCATACTTAATTACACTATGCCACAATTTAATTTGTCAAATAACAGATTGTTCTGTCGTTTGCAGACTGAAAACGCTGTGCGGCGGTCCTTTCCGCGCGCACAGCGTTCTGTTGTTGAAATATTTCCGTTTCAGGTCAATCCTGAACGTAGGGCATCAAAGCAATATGACGGGCCCTCTTGATCGCGACGGTCAGAGCCCTCTGATGCTTTGCACAGTTTCCGGTAATTCGGCGGGGAAGAATCTTTCCTCTCTCGGATACATATTTCTTCAGTTTATTGGTATCCTTATAATCGATCACATTATCCTTGCCGCAGAACACACAGACCTTTTTCCTTCTGCGGACTCCGCCCTTCTTTCTAACCGGAGCGTCGGGTTTTTCTGCTTTATTGTAAGCCATTTTACTGCCTCCTATCTCACTTGATCAAACTCAGTTAAAGGGTAATTCTTCGTCAATGCCGTCGGGAATGTTCATAAATCCGTCGCCTGCGCCGGCAGGTGCGGGCGCGCTTCCGTTTCCTCCGAAACCGCCGCCGTTATTGTAACCGCCGTCGTTTCCGCCGCCCGATGCGTTTTTGCTCTCGGCAAACTCGATCTCATCCACCATGATCCGGACACTGTAGACCATCTGCCCTTCCTTATTGGTGTAATTGTCGTTCTGCACTCTGCCGCTCAAGACAACCTTGGTTCCCTTGTGAAGATACCTCTCCACAAACTCGGCCTGCCTGCCGAAGGAAGTACAGTTAAAGAAGTCTGCGTCCGGTTCGCCCTCGCGCTTGAATCTCCTGTCAACCGCTATGGAAAATCTTGCGACTGCAGTCTGGCTGGCGCCCTGAGAATACCTCACCTCAGGGTCTCTCGTCAACCGTCCCATAAGAATGACTTTATTCATATTTTTTCTTCTCGCTTTCTAATTAAGCCTCATCCTGTCTGACGACTAAGTATCTGATGACATTGTCCATAATGCGGACACGGCTCTCGATCTCAGCGGGAACGGTGCTTTCCGCCTCAAAGCTGATGAAGTAGTAGAATGCTTCTTTCATCTTCTGAACTTCATAAGCCAGGCGTTTCTTGCCCCAATCATCCACGTTGGTCACTGTGCCGCCAAATCTCTCGATGAGCGCCTTGCATTTTTCGACAACCTCTGCTCTCTGCTCATCTTCGATCTTAGCCGTGACAATGATCGCTAATTCATACTTGTTCATTGTGCTACCTCCTTTTGGTCTCTGGCCCGCGCCAACAGTGCGAGCAAGGAAATTGATTCATCACGATTCATTATCATAGCACATATCTTCCGGCATTGCAAGTTTTTTCTGCGTTTCCCCCAAAATTTCGTAACAGCTCAGCCGGCTTACAGGATCTCTTTCACGTTTTTCTCAAGAAGCTTCCGCGCTATCATGATCTGGCGGCCGCACCCCCGGCATTTCAGCCGAAAATCCGCGCCCACGCGCAATACCTCCCATTCCACGCTGCCGCACGGGTGCTGTTTTTTTAATTTTAAGGTATCGCCCACATGAATCTCCATATTCCCTCCGTCCCGAAATCACTGCCGGTCCATTTCCGGCCGCCGCTTTCCCGCGTCATCCCAGATTTCCCATAAGGAAATCCTTTACCACACCCAAAAATTCCCTCAAAAGATTATTGGGCGCCAGCCCCGCCACAGCGCTTGCCGACAGACCTTCCACATTTGCATAACCCTGTTTCTCAGCAATCTTAAGCGCGCGGAACATATGAAAATTGTTTGTCACAATCACCACCCGGTCGTTGGCCTCGTCCAGCAGCAGGCTGCTGAACGCCAGGTTTTCAGCGGTGTCCGTGGACTGATCCTCCATCAGGATCTTTTCTGCGCCGATGCCGGCGTCCATAAGGTACTGCCGCATCCCCGCGGCTTCACTGATCGGTTCGTTGCTCCCCTGCCCGCCGGAAACAATGACAATCGTGTCAGGATTCTCGCGCAGATACTCCACGGCACTGTCAAGCCGTCTGCGCAGCACCTCGCTGGGCCCCTGCTTCTTCCACTGAGCTCCCAGAATGATGATATAGTCCGCTCCCGGCCGGGGCTTCGCATGATACTGTGAAAAGATCATCCCTTCCACCGCGCAGAACAAAACTGTCCCGGCAAGAAATACCGTCGTCGCCGCTGCGCGCAGCCATCCCGGCAGTCTGCGCACCCGCTCCCGGTCAGCCAGAAACGTTCCCACCAGCAGGGCGCCCGCTCCCAAAACGCCCCATATCAGAAAGAAATACGTTCCGAAGCCGACCACGGCAACGCCAACGCAGTACAAAATACAGCATATCCCCACAATCCAGAAAAAAAGGGCGCCGAAAGGAATCCCGCGCTGCATTCTGCCGCGCCGTTCCAGATAGATGACTTTTTTTGATTTTTCAAAAGGGATCAGTCTGTTCTTTTTTCGCTGCATTCCTTTTTCCTATCCTTCCCGCAGGCAGGAAACCGGGCCGCGCGGCTGCCATGCAAAAGCGCCGCCCGTCGGTCTGCCGGGGAAACATGTTACTGTTGAAAAGCCGAAACAATAAAGATTATAGTAATTATACCATACTTTAGGTATTTCTCTCAACAGATATCAAAAATACATTTCTTAAGATTTTCTGGCAATAGATTTTTTCCCGGAAACGTGGTAAAATGGAACCAGTCACAATACAAAGAAAATACCTGTCAGAAGCGGAGGTGACCCTGTGAAAGATTATCAGAAAGAGATGGAGGAACTGCGGGAGATTGTGGAAAAACATGACAACATTGTCTTTTTTGGAGGCGCCGGCGTTTCCACGGAAAGCGGCATTCCGGATTTCAGAAGCGTGGACGGTCTGTACCATCAGCAGTACGACTACCCGCCGGAGACGATCCTGAGCCACACCTTTTACCGCAGCAATCCGAAAGAATTCTACCGTTTTTACCGGAATAAAATGCTTTTTCCCCTTGCCGCTCCAAACGCCGCCCACAAGAAGCTGGCGCAGTTGGAAAAGCAGGGAAAGCTGAAGGCCGTTATCACTCAGAACATCGACGGTCTTCATCAGGCAGCCGGCAGTAAAACAGTGCTGGAACTCCACGGCTCCGTGCTCCGCAATTACTGTGTAAGCTGCGGCCGCTTTCACAGTCTGGAATATATTCTGGACTCCGAGGGCATTCCCGTCTGCGAAAAATGCGGGAACCCCATCAAGCCCGACGTGGTGCTTTATGAAGAGGGACTGGATCAGAAGACCGTCAATGACGCCGTCCGGTACATCAGCCAGGCTCAGGTTCTGATCATCGGCGGCACTTCCCTTGCCGTCTATCCCGCTGCCGGACTGATCGACTATTTTTCCGGCGAGAAGCTGGTAGTAATCAACAAAGCCCCCACCCCCAGGGACGCCCATGCAGACCTTCTGATCCAGGCGCCCATAGGGGAGGTGTTCTCTCAGATATAAAGCCGGTCCGGCTTACATGGCAAGCATTTTCCGAAAATCAGCAAGCGCCTCGGAAATCTTGATCTGCTGAGGGCATACGGCCTCGCAGCTGCGGCATCCCACGCAGGCCTGCGGCCGCTTGTCCTCCGGCAGCGCCATCAGCGCCATAGGCGCCAGGAAACCGCCGCCGGTAAAAGAATGTTCATTATACAGTTCCAACAGCGTCGGAATATCCAGTCCTCTGGGACAGTGGCTCACACAATAATGGCACGCCGTACAGGGCAGGTTGTTCCGTGTGAGCATCTGGTCCGCGATCTGAAAAAGGACCGCCCGTTCCTGGTCATTCAGAGGCTTCTCCGTCTCAAAGGTATGCAGGTTGTCCCGCAGCTGCTCTTCGTCAGACATCCCGGACAGAATCATGGTCACTTCCGGAATGGACTGCAGAAAACGGAAGGCCCAGGCTGCGGTTCCCTCTTCCGGTCTGAGCGCTTTCAGCTTTTCCTCCTGCTCCTTCGGCAAAGCCGCCAGTTTTCCGCCCCGCAGAGGTTCCATCACCCACACGGGAAGGTGATGCTGTTTCAGAAGCTCGGCTTTTGCCTTCGCATCCTGGAACTCCCAGTCCAGCCAGTTCAACTGGAGCTGGCCAAACTCCATGGCGTCTCCATATCTCTCCAGAAACCGTCTCATCACTTCACAACTGCCGTGAGCGGAAAAACCAAGATGGCGAATACGCCCGTTCTTTGTCTGCTTCACAAGATACTCATAAATTCCGTATTTTTCGTCAAGATACTGGTTAATATTCATCTCGCAGACATTGTGGACAAGGTAAAAATCAAAATACTCCACGCCGCACTTTTCCAGCTGTTTTTCAAAAATCTCCTCCACTTTGTCCATATTGGAGAGATCATAGCCCGGAAATTTTGTCGCAAGATAAAAGCTTTCTCTCGGATACCGGCTCAGCGCCCTTCCAATCACAGATTCCGAGTTGCCGTCATGGTAGCCCCACGCGGTGTCGTAATAATTGACGCCGTTTTCCATGGCAATGTCCACCAGCTTTGCGGCGGCGGCCTCATCGATTTTTCCGTCATTTCCGTCAATGACCGGGAGACGCATGGTTCCCATCCCAAGCGCCGACAACTTCATGCCTTTAAATTCCTTGTAGATCATACGCAATCCTCCATCCGAATCTTTATTTTCCCCCTTTTTCAACTTTATTATATTGTAAAACCGTTTAGATTGTCAATCTCATTTCCCCGGGATCAGGCGCCTTCCGGTTTGCCGTGTCTTTCCATGTATTCCCGCTCACTGATACCGAAGATCCAACAGCGCTCGCCCATACGTCCCGTTGCTTCGGAAACCTTCCAAGAATCAAAACCGACGGCAGCCGGCCTTTGCCCCGGTACAGATAACAAAAATCTCAGAGCCACAGACTCCGAGATTTTCCGAGTAAACTTAAGAGGTGCGAGCCGGATTTGAACCGGCGGTAACGGAGTTGCAGTCCGGGGCCTTACCACTTGGCTATCGCACCATATTCAGTTAAATGACTCCAACGGGAATCGAACCCGTGTTACCGCCGTGAAAGGGCGATGTCTTAACCGCTTGACCATGGAGCCGCGATTTCATGCGTCCTGACCCCCTGCGGCATCCATGCAGGAACACAGAGCATATCTTGTTTTCAACGAAAATTAGTGTACCACGAAAGTGCGTCTCCGTCAAGAGAAAACTTATGTTTTCCTCTCCAACAAATATTTCACCCTTTGGTTCGGCTTAATCATGAGGCATTTCCATAATTTGCAAAACCGGATATTCTTCCACATCAGAATACAGGGCATTTAA
>CANPXL010000012.1 GCA_947586055.1 uncultured Acetatifactor sp.
TCTTTGGGCGTAATCCGTAAAAGATATTTTGTACCATCAGAGGTCGTTGCGCAGTATTTCCGATCACATGACCAGCCCTTATTGATTGGTTCCATGTTTGCAAATTTTCTTTGAATCATAAATCTCTCCTATGCTATGCGTGTACGGTTATATCATCCCATAATACTCCAGCGCCGCCCTAATTGCCGCCTCCTTCTCTGGCGGGCATTGTGGCTGTCTGGCATTCTCTGACTTCGGTTTGTTGTAATTCTCCCGTTCGATAATGCCGCACTTACGCTTAACCTGTGCGATATACAAGTGGCTGACATTCATCCCGAATTTCTCCAGCACATACTCCTTGATTTCCTCATAGCTGGCTTTCTTCTCTGCGGCGGTCAAATCCATCTCGTCCATTGTCAATTCGACTTCGATATGTTGCTTGACATTGAGTTTGGACAATAAACATACCGTCTCCACATTCGCCGTCCACGGGAACTGGTCCACCGCCACCGCCTTTTCCACCCGGTATCCCCCTGCGAGAAACGCCTCCAGATCCCGCGCAAGGCTTGTTGGCTTACAGGATATGTACACGATCCGCTCTACGCCGTAGCCTATGATCTTCGGCAGCGCCTTCGGATGGATCCCGTCCCTGGGCGGATCCAGAATGATCAGGTCAGGCCTGTCCTCAATGCCGTCCAGCACCTTCAACACATCCCCGGCAATGAACTCACAGTTCGTCAGACCGTTTTCCGCCGCGTTCCTGCGGGCGGCCTCCACGGCCTCCTCCACGATCTCCACCCCGATGACCTTCCCTGCCACAGGCGCCATCAGCTGGGCGATGGTGCCTGTCCCGCTGTAAAGATCATAAACGACCTTGTCGGGCCGCAGATCCGCGCCCCTTCCGAGATCGCCCACATACTCTCTCGCCGTCTCGTAAAGCACTTCCGCGCTGTAGGAATTGGTCTGAAAAAAAGAAAACACAGAAATTTTGAAACGAAGCCCCAAAAGTTCCTCATAAAAATAATCCCGGCCGTAAAGCGTCTCCGTCCGGTCGCTCTGCACCACATCCGCCTGAGAATCGTTGACAATATGTAAAATCCCCGCGAAGCGGCCGGAAAGCTTCCCCTCCCGCTCCAGCGAAAGCAGGCAGTCCCGAAATCCCTCGAGCAGCTCTTCTTCCCCGCCCGCGGGATTTTGCCGCATATCCCGCCCCGTCCGGTCGTCCGCTGCGCCGTTTCTTCCGTCCGGGTTCGCCGTTTCGCCGCGCTCTCCGGTTCCGTCCCCGCTCCCGGAGACCTCCTGCGACGTAGTTACAACCGCCGCCAGGATCTCCCCCGTCCCGGATGCCTTTCTCACAAGCAGATGCCGTAAATACCCCCGGTGGGTCAGCTTGTGAAAGTAGCCCGCGCCCCGGGCGGCAAAATACGCCAGCGCCGTCTGAAGGATCTGCCGGTAATCCCCGTCCACGATCCGGCAGTCTCCCACGGTTACCACATCGTAAAAGCTCCCCCTCTTATGCATGCCAAGGGCCAGCGGGCCGTCCTTTACCTCGTCGCCGAAAGAAAACTCCATCTTGTTCCGGTACTCATAGACTGCGGGACTTCCCTTGATCCCTTCCCAGATCCACTCCTGCTCCTGCCGGGCCAGCGCGCCCTCCAGCAGCCGTCTGACCTGCCCTTCTTTTATCCTGAGCTGTTCCTCGTAGGGAAGGGACAGATAGGTACATCCTCCACACACGCCAAAATGAGAACACGGCAGGCCCGTTTCCAAAGGCGATTTTTCCATCACCTCCAGCAGACGGCCTTCCGCCTTCCCTTTTCTCACCTTGCTGACATTAAACTTTATGATCTGTCCGGGCAGGCTGTTCTTCACGATGACGGTGCCTTCCCCGGTCTGCACGACCCCTTTGTTGGGAAAATCCACCCTCTCGACTCTGGCTTCAAATACCTGTCCCTTTTTCATTTATTCAGTTTTCTCCTTCGTCCACGAAGAAATCGTCTTCTTCCGCGTCCTCATCCTCAAACTCGTCTTCAAACTCATCGTCCATATCGTCCAGATAGTCAGGATGCAGATAGCGATATACGGCGTACGCGATTCCCGCCACCGCAGCGATGGCGCCGATCACCGCCAGCACGCACAGCGCGACGTTGCACTTTTTCTTCTCTTCTTCCTTCCTGTTCAGGAACTCGTTGGCCTTTACCAGGTCGATCAGGTTCTCAAGCTTATTCATAGGGATACCTCCATCTTTGACAGCACCGCTGTCGCTTTCTATTATAGAATACCACATCCGCCGTTAAATTACTACACTCTTTTCAATTTTGCAAAAGCCGCGTACATAATCTTCTGTCCGGCCCGGTCGAAATTCACCGTCACTTTATAATCTCTGGGCTCCCGCTCCACCAGAAGCACGGTTCCCTCCCCGTATTTTACATGCGTCACGCGGTCCCCCGCGGCGTATTCCAGCGTCTGGGGCGCCTGCGTCTGCATTCCCTTTGAGATTCCGGCCATCCGGTTCAGGCTGCCGATCTCCTGTGCGATATAAGGCTTTTCCGCCTTCGGGGTAACCCGGGGACGGACAATAGCCTTCGGCCGAAAATCAAAGACCGCTTCCCTGTTCGGAAGAAATCCGTCCTGCCTGCGGCGTTCGGGCGCGTTCCCGTCCAAAAGCTGCGCCGGGATCTCTCTCACAAACCGGCTGACGGCGTTGTACTGCGTCTCGCCCCGGATCATGCGCATTTTGGCGCAGGTCAGGGTCAGATTCTTCATCGCTCTCGTCATCCCCACGTACGCAAGCCTGCGCTCTTCCTCCATATCCTCCCTGTCGTCGGATGTGATCGTCAGATAGCCGGGAAAGAGACCGTCCTCCATTCCCGCGAGATATACGTTGGGAAATTCCAGCCCCTTTGCGGAATGCAGCGTCATCAGAAGAACCCTGTCGTCGTTTTCGTCCACGCTGTCGATATCCGCCACCAGCGCAACCTCCGCCAGAAATTCCGTGAGGGTCGGTTCCTCATGGGTCTCCTGATAAACCACAGCCTTTGAGATCAGTTCGTCCACATTTTCGATCCTGTCCTCGGAATCGTTGTCGTCATAATCCTGCAGGTAACCGCTGTATCCGATCCTGTCCACGATCTCGCGGATCAGCTCCGCGACGGTCCGTTCCCCCTTGCGCTGTCTCAGGCTCTCGATCAGCTGTACGAAAGGACGGATCTTCGCCCCGGCCTTTCCCAGCCCCATGATGTCGTCCGCTCTGGTCATGGCGTCGTAAAGACTGATATCCAGCATCTGGGCGTAGTCCTCCAGCTTTTCCATCGTCGCCGCGCCGATGCCGCGCCGGGGCACGTTGATGATCCGCCGGAGCGCCACCTCGTCCCGGCCGTTGTCCACGGTCTTTAAATACGCCAGAATATCCTTGACTTCCATTCTCGAGTAGAAGTTTGTGCCGCCCACCACATTGTAGGGAATCCCCTCGAGGATCATCCGCTCCTCCAGGAGGCGCGCCTGCGCGTTGGTGCGGTAGAGCACGGCGCTGTCGCTGTACTTTTCCCCCTCCCGTTTCACTCTTTCCCCAATGTCGTCGGCGATAAACTCCGCCTCTTCATAAGCGGTATCGAACTGGCGCAGCCGGATTTTGTTTCCCGCCCCCCTGTCGGTCCAAAGGACTTTTTCCTTTCTCCCCGTATTGTTACCGATCACCGCGTTGGCGGCGTCCAGGATCGACTGGGTGGAACGGTAATTCTGTTCCAGCTTGATGACAGCCGTCTCCGGAAAATATTGCTCGAAATCAAGAATGTTCCGGATATTCGCCCCCCGGAAACGGTAAATGGACTGATCGTCGTCTCCCACCACGCAGAGATTCCGGTATTTGTCCGCCAGAAGGCGGATCAGCTCAAACTGTGCCAGATTGGTGTCCTGATACTCGTCCACCATGATGTACCGGAACCGTTCCTGATAGGACGCCAGCACTTCCGGGCAGCTCTTAAACAGTTCTACCGTCTTAACGATAATATCGTCAAAATCCAGCGCGTTGCTCTTCTGAAGGATCTCCTGATACTCCCTGTATACCCCGGCGTAAACGGCCTTGCCGTAATCTCCCGCGGCGTCCAGCTCGTATTCTCTTACGCCGATCAGCTTGTCCTTGGCGGAGGATATGGCGTTTAAAAAAGAGCGCTCCCTGTAAACCTTGGTATCAATGTTCCGGCTCTTACAGATCCCCTTGATCACGGTCTTCTGATCGTCGGTGTCATACACGGTAAAATCGTTCCCAAAACCGATCCGGTCTATGTATCTGCGCAGGATCCGCATACAGGCGGAGTGAAAGGTGGAGACCCAGACCTGATCCGCGCCGAAGCCTACCAGACTGTCCACCCGTTCCCGCATTTCGCCCGCGGCCTTATTGGTAAAAGTGATAGCCAGAATGTTCCAGGGATGTACCCCCATCTCGCCGATCAGATAAGCGATCCTGTGGGTCAGGGCCCTCGTCTTTCCGCTGCCCGCTCCCGCCAGGATCAGAAGAGGTCCTTCCGTCGTCATGACCGCCTGCTTTTGTTCTCTGTTTAAGGTATCGTATAGACTCATGGGTTCAATTTACCTCTGACACGTCGCTGAAGTTCCAGGTTCTGATATTAAACTCTACAAGAGGGGAATCACAGTAAGGGCAGATCTTCGCCCCCAGCTCGGGAAGGGGCGCGCCGCAGTTGGGGCAGTTTGCGGCAAGTCCGGCGTCCGCCGTATTTTCCGCAATCTCTCTGTCCTGAATGTAGATCACCTCCACATCATACCGGGTCTGATGCAGCCCGGCGCCGGTTCTTTCCGGGGTCCGGCCGCCCTGCTCCCGCGGCCGTTCGTACTGGACGGCGGACTGGAAGACAATGCTGCAGCGTCCCTTTTCCCTTCGGTATGTCCTGATCTCCGTCCTGTGGATCCTGATATTGTCGAAATGTTCCTCTTCCCCGGCGTCGCGCAGCATTTCTATCCGCATCTTAAGCTTCGTTTTCAGCTCTTCGGTGCCTTCCGCAAGCAGCGCGGGATCCGCCCTGTCCACGCTGCGCAGGAAGGAAGTCAGCACATTTTCGGCCCGCCGCTTCATCTCGTCGTAATGAAAATCCGGAAAGTCCCGCATGATGCGGGGCAGGTAGATGCTGGTGGCTCCGGAGACGGATTTCGGCGTCGTCTCGCTCTCCAGCTCCGCGCTCCGCAGTCCCTGCATGATATCTTCCGTGCCAAACGCTATATGGGAAAACTCCCTGACCTTTTTTCTGACTCTTCGGTAGGCGTAATACCCCGTCCCCATAACGGCCAGAAGCAGCGTCAGCGCAATAATAACACCCGTCATCTTAATTTCGTCTCTCTTCAGATCCTGTCGTTGTCGTCAAAAACATCACCGCACTCAGGGCAGAACTTCGGCGGATGCGCCGGATCCTCCGGCTCCCAGCCGCACTTGTCGCACCGGTACATCGGAGCGCCCTCCGGCCTCTTCCTTCCGCACTCCTGACAGAATTTCCCCTGATTCACATGGCCGCAGGAGCAGGTCCAGCCGTCCAGAGCCGGCTTGGGCAGTCCGCACTCTTCGCAGAATTTCCCCCTGTTGTCGCTTTTCCCGCAGGCGCAGGTCCAGCCCAGGACGGCGCCCTCCGCCACGGTGCCGGCGGGTTTCATGGCCGGTGCCGGCTGCGCCTGGCCCGGGGTGCCGAACATGCCGCCCATGCCGTTGTTCATCATATTCTGCATCATGGCCATTCCCATCATGCCCATTGCGCCGTTCATGGCGGAAGCGTTTTCCCCGTCGCCGCCGTTTCCCATGTTTTCCAGCGCCCTGGTGTAGGCTTCCGTCTGTCTCGCAGCCGCCATATTGGCGTTGGTGAGAACCGCCGTGTCGTTCCACTTGTTGATCCTGTCCAGATCCTCCTTGGGAACGATAGGCGCGGCCATGGTCATGGACACCACTTCGATGCCTCTGGTCTGGGTCCACTGCTCGCTCAGCTCTTCCTTGAGGTATCCGGTTATCTCTTCTATATGCACGGGCACCTGATAGGGAAGCACACCCTGGGCTGCGATCTGGGAGAGCGCTATCGGCAGCTTGGTCAAAAGTTCCGCTTTCATCGTGCCGGAAAGGGTATCGTTCTTGTCGTAGGACCCCTCCACATTCCCCGCCACATTGCTATAGAACAGAATGGGATCCACGATCTTGTAGGTATACTGTCCGTTGCACTTCACCGTGGTCTCCAGCTCAAAGCCGGTGTTGGCCGCGACGAAATGGAAGGAGATGGGAGTTGGTGTGCCGTAGAGATTGTTCATGATCTCCTTGGTATTGATGTAGTACACCCTCTGATCCCTGGCCGTGTTTCCGGCGAAGGAGATTCTCCTGCCCAGAAGGGAGAATGATTTTTTCAGGTTTTCGCCCAGACTTCCGTACAGAAGAGATGCTTCCGAGGAAGCGTCATAGCGGAACTCGCCCGGCTCCGCACAGAATTCCGTGATTTTCCCCTGATCCACAATGACCATGCACTGGCCCACGTTTACAGAGACGATGGAGCCGTTGGAGATGATGTTGTCGTTTCCGTTATTGCTGTTGCGCCCCTTCGTTATCTTTTTCTCGCCCTTTGCCATCAGCGTGTTGCTGTCAAGCGAGGTGCAGTAGAAATACTCGAGATACTGGTCGGCCATCAGGCCGCCGATGGCATCCTTTGCCGCTTTGATCAAGCCCATTTTTCTTCCTCCGTTTTCGGTTACTGTCGTTTTCAGAGTCGTTACATTGTTTTTATTGTACCAAATCCTGCGGATTTTCTCAATACTTTTATCCGGCCGATTCCGTCGCCGGCTGGACGGAGGCGCGCAAAAAACCGCCCGCGGGCTGCGTTCCCACAGCCGCGGACGGCGCCGTACTCTCCCAGGTGATCCTTATTTTGCCGCTTTCCCGGCAAATTCCGTGTTCACAAGTTTTTCGTAGGGCACTTTTTTCTCCAGCACCCCGGCGTCCAGAAGAATATTCTGCAGAAGGTCAAACGAGCTCTCTTCAAAAATCAGGTCTTTCTTCCAGGTATCCTGCTCATAGTAGCGCGTCACAATGGCGCTCAGCGTTTCCAGATCCGTCTCTTCAAACTGCGGCGCGATCACCTTCGCGATCTCCTCCGGCGTGTGGGACTGCACATAGTCCATTCCCTTCTGAAGCGCGTTGGTAAAGGCCTGCACGGTTTCCGGATTGTCCTCCAGATAACTTTTTCTGGCGGAAAAAGCGGTGTATGGCACATAGCCGGAATCCTCGCCGAGGGATGCCACCACATAGCCTTTCCCCTGCTGTTCCAGGGATGTGGCGTGGGGCTCAAACTCCACCGTAAACTCCCCCTGACCGCCCGCAAAAGCGGCGGCGGTGGAGCCGAAATCAATGCTCTGGTCAATATTGACGTCGCCGGGGTCGATCCCGTTCATCTCCAGAATATATTCAAACACCATCTCGGGCATACCGCCCGCTCTGCCGCCCAGCACATCTCTGCCGACCAGCATTTTCCAGGAAAAGTTTTCCATGGGTTCTCTGGCTACAAGAAAGTTTCCGGCGCGCTGGGTCAGCTGCGCAAAGTTCACCACATAGTCCTCGGTTCCGCCCGCGTAAGTATAAACCGTGCTCTCGCTTCCCATGAAGCCGATATCCGCTTCTCCCGTGAGCACCGCGGTCATCGTCTTATCCGCGCCGAAGCCCGTCACAAGGCTGAGCTCGATTCCCTCATCCTCAAAGTACCCCTCTTCTATCGCTACATACATCGGCGCATAGAAAACGGAATGCGCCACCTCGTTCAACACGACCTTTTTATTGCCCGACTGCGTCTTTCCTTTCCCGCCGCAGCCCGTCGCCGCGCCAAGCAGCAGAAGTGCCCCAAGGCAGAACGCTCCGGCTTTCTTCAGATTCCGTCTTTTCATATAAGACCTCCCATATCCATGATGCTCTATTATATGAGGGTCCGTTCGGAAAAGTTCCGGAGCGCTTCCTGTTTTACGTTTCTTCCTGTTTTTCCTGTTTTTCCTGCTTCTTCTGCTTTTCCCCTTCGGAAGGCTCCTCCAGCTCGTCCACCATTTTCTCTATCAGCAGCTTTTTGACATATACGTCAAAGCTCAGGGTGCAGATAAAGGCAAATTTCCGCAGAAAATCCCTGCTCTCCCCGGGCGCATCCTCAAACGTCCCCGCTGCTGCGGCGAATTTCTGCGTGACGTCGGCCTTCAGCGCCTCGATCTGCGCCTTCTCCAGACTGAACGCTTCCCTGTATACGCTCTCCAGATTAAAATTTCCGTCGCTCTGGAAAAACCGCTCCGTGATCGGGCGCAGCAGCTTCTGGATATCCCCGATGGACAGAATGCCCTTGTAATAATAGATAAAGATCAGAAGCAGCACATGCTCCTTGGAATATTTCTTTTTCACCGGCGGCGGAAGCAGATCGTTCTTCGCATAATTGTTGATCATGGTCTTTGTCAGCACCTTGTCTTCCCCCGGGCGCCGGACGGAAGCGCGCAGCCCGTTGTCCATAAAGGTCGTCACCTGATCCATATAGAGATCGATCCCCGGGATATCCTCCGGCTTGATATGCTGAATCCTGTCCAGGCTGGCAAGAATACTGTTCAGAAGATCGTTGCTGTCAATCGTCATACGTTCATCCGCCTTTCGCGTGTCTTAACAAGTTCATTATATAGTATTCAAAACTACATGACAACAAATATTTCAGATTTTCCGGTTTTTCGGTTTACTTTCAGATTTCAGTATGTTAAAATTCCTCTAGTAAAGCTGTAAAATTTTACAGTGTAAAAGTGTTTGGGGAGGTATCTGCAAGATGAACAGAAAAATCAAGACCGAGGCGGTAGACGCCCTTTTTGATGCCATTCTGTGTCTGAAATCAAGAGAAGAGTGCTATCGTTTTTTTGAAGATCTGTGTACCGTCAACGAACTGCTGTCTCTGTCCCAGCGCTTTGAAGTCGCGGCCATGCTGAAACAAAAGAAAACCTATCTGGAAATTGCCGAAAAGACCGGCGCCTCCACCGCTACCATCAGCCGCGTAAACCGCTCCCTCAACTACGGTAACGATGGATATGAAATGGTTCTCGAGCGCCTGTCCCGGCTTTCCTAATTCTGATCCGGCTCCTTGCTGTCCTCGGAGAGCTCATCGGCCCGGTTTGCGGCTTCCACTTCCTTCAGGGCTTCTTCGATCGCTTCCTTCGCCGATTTCTTTCCGGCCCTTATCGCCCTTGAGACGGGTCTGGACCGTTTCCCGGACACATCCTGGTTCATGTTGCAGTTCCCGTGAAAGACGGCGTTCTCGTCGATGACGATAACCGCGGTGGAAATGTTTCCGATCAGTCTGGCGGTAGCGGTCAGCTCCGTTTTCTCCGTCACGGTCACATCGCCCGTGATCTCGCCCCCTATCACGACGGACTGCGCCTCCACGTTGCCCCGGACGGATCCGGCGGCGCCGACGATCAGGGTTCCCGTCACCCTTACGTCTCCGTTGACCTCCCCGTCGATCCTGACGGAGCCCTCCGCGCTGAAATCGCCCTCGCACACCGCGCCCCTGCCGATAATCGTCGTAATTACAATTTCGTTCTTCATACTTTTCCTCACCTTCCGCCGCCGAGCGGCCAAACATACACCTGAAATCCGCGGCTAACCGCTGATGGCCAGCATATCCATGGGATCGATATACACTCCGTCCTTCATCATCTGATAGCCGAGCCTGTTATTCTCATCGTCGATCAGAAAGAGGGTGCTGCCCTGTCTGACCGTTTCTCCCTGTTTTACCTTGACTTCCCCCTGATTCCTGTATATGGTGACATAGCCGTTTCCGTGGTCCACCCAGACATTGTGTCCGTATTCGCTGTCGTCGTTGACCGCGGAGACCGTGCCGCTGGCCGTCGCCACTACCATGGCTCCGGACGTTGCCAGAAAGATGCACATGGGATCTCCTTCCGGCGCGTTCTCAAACGTGGCGGCTCCCGTCAGAGGAAATTCCGTTGGTATTGCCTGCTGCTCCAGCTGCTGCGCAAGACTGCTCTCGCTCTCCGTCTTCTGGGTCACCGTATCGCTCAGGATCTGAACCGTATTGTTCAGTTCATCCACCTTCGCCTGCAGAGCCGCGTTTTCCTCTTCCAGCGCCTGGATCGTCTCCTGCTGCTGCGCGTTCCGGATCTCGGCCGTTCCGTCCGCCTGCGCGCCGCGCAGAAAGATGATATATCCCGCCGCCGCGCCCAGAACCACGCTCAGAAGAATCACAAACGCTTCCACCTTCCACGGTCTGATCCGGAACTGTCTTGTACCGGCATCCGCCGCATCGGACGTAACAATAACTACATGACTGTTTTTGCGCTTATGCTTTCGTCGTGCCATAAAAAGTCACCTCCGGTAAACTTCATCATTTTACCATAGGTGACTCCCGACAGCAATGCAAATTTAATATTTTTGTAACATTTACCGAAGAAACTTCCTGCCGCATGTACAATATGTAAAAATATAACGCATGTTATTTGTGCAAAATCTACAATTCCAGGTCTGTGTTCTCCCCGGATCTGCAGACGGCGAGCACCTTCTCCCATTCCAGCGGGCCGCCAAACAGGTCCAGCGCGCTGCCCGCGGTGACGTTCAGCCGGCCGCCTCCGAGCTCCTTCAGAAGAAGCAGATCCTCATAGCTGTGGACGCCCCCCGCGTAAGTTACGGGCAGACCGTCCCACTGGCCCAGCAGACGGGCCAGTTCCGTCTCGATGCCCCGGGATTGTCCCTCCACGTCCACCGCGTGTACCAGAAATTCGTCGCAGTACTGCGACAGTTGGTCCAGCAGCCCGGCCGTTACCTGTTCGCCGGTGATATGCTGCCACCGGTCCGTCACCACCATATAGCCTCGCTTTGTTTTTCTGCAGCTTAAATCAAGAACCAGCCGTTTTCTGCCGACCGCCCTGCTCATCCGTTCCAGCCGGTCGTACCGGATCTTTCCCTCCCGGAACACATAAGAGGTGACGATCACATGGCTCGCGCCCGACTCCAGAAACAGCGACGCGTTTTCCGGCGTGATTCCGCCTCCGATCTGAAGGCCCCCGGGGTATTCTCCAAGCGCTCCCAGCGCCTGCTCCCTGGAAGCTTCGTAAAATTCGCTTCCGGGGGGATTGAGCAGAATAACATGCCCTCCCTTCAGGCCCTCTCTGCGGTACAGCGCCGCAAAAAAAGCGGCGTCCTGACCGGAGACAAAATTTTCTCTGGCCGCGTTTCCCCCATCCCGCAGACTGCCGCCCACGATCTGTTTTACTTTTCCGTTGTGTATATCGATGCAGGGTCTGAACTCCATACCTTCCCCTTTTCCTTTCGGCAGACCGCGCTTCCGGCTCCCGCCCTACACGCGCGGGCCTTCGTCCGGTCCGTCCGGCGTCTTTTCATCCGCGGGACGCGCCTTGCCGCGCCTGCCGAAAAACAGCCAAAAGAGCAGAAAACCCACGACGGTGCCCAGAAGATTCGTCAGGATATCGTCTATCTGGAAATACCCTCTTCCCGTTATCTTCTGCAGCCACTCCACCGCGACGCTGGTCGCCGCCCCGAACAGGGCGCACCCAAAGAATCCGCCGGCCCAGGGAAGCGCCCACGCGCTCAGAAAGCCGTACGGTATGAATAACAGCACATTTTCCACCACAAACGCATTATTTCTGTCGTTGATCCCCCAGGTGGAAAACAGTTCCAGATCCGCCGCGCCCACTCTGCTCCCGCTCTCTCTCGAAAAAAAGGTGATTACAAGCAGTATGGCAAGATACAGCGTATAAAGCGCCGCCGGTATGCCGGACGCCGGTCCTTTTTTCTTTCCCGGGCCGCCTCTGCCGAGGATCCATAGGAGCAGCAGAGCGGCAGGCACTCCCAGGGCAAGGCTGTAGGGAAGGTACTCCATCGTGGAGACCATGTCCCTGTATAGATATTTCACCATATTCCATCTCTCCGGTAACAATCCGTTCCGGACAGGCAAAAGAAAACGTTTACCGGTAACTGTCCCAGCGGCTTCCGGCTTTCTCCCATCTGTCCTTCTCTTCAAACAATCTGTCGTTCATCCACGCGACGGCATCCGCCACGCCGTCCTCGTCAAAGGAAAATTCCGCGTGCTCCTTCTCTTCGGGGGGCGTGGTGACAAAGTTGAACGGCTCCGGCCATACCGTAACCCTGAGTTTTTTCCCCTCGTCTGCGGGAACGCCCTCAAGACGGTATCTCATCCCCTGATGGCTGCCGGTAAACTCCGTCTTTTTCAGATATTCCATGGATAGGATGTCTTGTCGCTGAATCATTTATGTATACTCCGCAATACTGTCGTTCGTTTTTCATCCAGAGCCGCTTTGTCCGCGCCGCTGCCCGCATGGTTCTGAGGCGCTCCCGCCGCAAGCCGCACGCGTCGCTCATACAGACACAGGGCGTTTGTCGAGAAACGCCCTGTGATAAGTATACCTCATATCTGCCCTCTTTGCCAAGCCTAAATATAGCTGCTCATCTCTTTTTTCAGCTGACGCATGATCTTTTTCTCCAGTCTGGATATGTAAGATTGGGAAATCCCCATCAGGGACGCCACTTCCTTCTGGGTCATCTCCTGTCCGTCCGGCGTGCCCAGCCCGAATCTCAGCCTGATGATCGTCTTTTCCCTGTCGGACAGCTTGCTTATCGCCCTCATCAGAAGTTTTCTTTCCGCTTCGTTTTCAATATTTCTGTAGATCACATCCTCGTCCGTCCCCAGAATGTCCGACAGAAGCAGTTCGTTTCCGTCCCAGTCCACATTCAGCGGCTCGTCGATGGAAACCTCCAGCCTCGTCTTATTGTTCCGCCGAAGATACATCAGGATCTCGTTTTCTATGCACCGGGACGCGTACGTGGCAAGCTTGATGTTTTTTTCCGGATTAAACGTGTTGATCGATTTGATCAGCCCGATCGTCCCGATGGAGATCAGATCCTCCACGCCCACGCCGGTATTGTCAAACTTCTTTGCGATATAGACCACAAGTCTCAGATTATGCTCGATGAGAATCGCTTTTGCCTCCGCGTCGATCTCCGTCCCGAGATCGCTTATGACCTGACTCTCCTTTTCAACCTCCAAAGGCGGCGGGAGCACCTCCGCCCCTCCTATGTAATGAATCTCTCCCCTTTTATGCAGCAGAAGGTTTTCCCTGCGTATCATCTTAAACTGCATTCTTCCCGGTAGTGCCACTTTCAGTATCATAGGTCCTCTCATTCTGCCGTTTATCCGGCCTTTCCTTTTTCCGCTCTTCAAAGAGCGCAGGATTGATTATCATTTTTACGGATTCCGCCTCCGCGTCTTCAGATTCGCTGATTCCCTGGGGGCTGGCCGCGATCCAGACCCGGGAAAAGCTTCTGACAATGCCGTCTGTCTCCACAAGGAGTTCGGGAAGCAGATAGCCTTCCAGAATCCCCCGGCTCTTTCCGATGCTGTGATAGGGAACGATCCGGCAGCCTTCCGGAAGCTTTCCCTTCAGACTGTCCAGCACGCTCTCCGACACAATACAGACCGGCCGGCCGCTGACAGGTTCCGTCAGCGTATTTCCGGAATCGATCAGTCCCGTCACCTCGAGACGCATTTCCCGGCACAACAGCACCGCTCTGCACAGACTCTCCTTCTGGATGTTCCCCGAGCCGCGCCTTCGCAGAAAGAGAAAACAGATCCCGCCCACGCCCAGGATTCCGAATACGCCCGTCAGGGCTCTTCTCAGTCCCGGCACGGCGCGGATCAGGAAAAGCAGCGCTCCGCCCATACAGAAAGAATAAAGGATAAGTTTTTCTAACAGCTTCCAAAACATTCTGAAGCTCTTCACGGGAAACGCCGTCAGAAGCATTCCAACGGTTCCCACCGCGATCCCCGCTCCCATTTTCAGGAAAACGGCCCCCGGCAGCAGATACGGCAGCAGCCCGCCAATTCCCCCAAGCGCGGCTCCCAGAAGCAGCCTTCCCGGCGTGGCAGTGCGGAAAGAGCTGCGGTTTACCAACAGCAAAAGGTAAAGGTCCATCACAAAATTGACCAGAAACAGACTGTCTGCATAAAGTTCATACTGCATCGGCATCATCCTTTTCACAATCATTATAAAGTTCTTCAGGGATAAAATTTGTCAAAGATGCGGGGAGAATCCGGCGATTTTTTCGACATTTGCTTATGGTTTCCGGCTCTGTCTGCAGACGCCTTCCCAATCCGCCCATGCCCCTTTGGAACAAGGTCACGCGCGTCACAGAAGGGCGCGCTTTTCGATCCGGAATACCGGTCTGCCAACCGCCGCCACATAGAGAAAGCCGGGCGCTTTCCGCGCCCGGCCACAGCTTTTTCTTCTTTATCCTATTTTCTTTTATTTTCTCTGCAGGAAATCCGGAATCTTAAGAGATTTCTCTTCCACGGAACTTCTGATATCCACAGGCTTCTGGATGCCCGGGACCGGTCTCGGCGCCGCAGATCCGCCGCCCTGCTGCCCTGTCTGGGGCTGTATGCCGAGATTCTTGAGAGAATTCGGCGTAAGATGAGGCGAAGACGGCCGGTAAGAAGAGCCGGTTCCGATTCTGGACGTCGCGGCGGGCGCCTCTTCAAGTCCGGTAGCGATCACCGTGATGGAGCAGGTGTCGGATTTGGAAGCGTCGTACATTGCGCCGAAAATAATGTTCACATCCTCGCCCGCAAGATTCTGTACATAACTTACGGCGTCGTTCGCATCCGCCAGCGTAATGTCGCCGGACACATTTATGATCACATGGCTCGCGCCCGTGATGGTCGTCTCCAGCAGCGGGCTCTCCACAGCCATCTTTACGGCGTCCATGGCCTTCTCGTCGCCCTTGCCTTCGCCGATGCCGATATGCGCAATGCCCTTCTCCGTCATCACGGTCTGTACGTCCGCAAAGTCCAGATTGATGATGGCGGGCACATTGATCAGGTCGGTAATGCCCTGAACCGCCTGCTGAAGCACTTCATCCGCTTTCTTAAGCGCTTCCGGCATGGTGGTGCGCCTGTCCACAATCTCGAGAAGCTTGTCGTTGGGAATCACGATCAGGGTATCCACATGCTGCTTAATGCGCTCGATGCCGTTGAGCGCGTTTGTCATACGGGTTTTGGCTTCAAACCGGAAAGGCTTTGTCACAACGCCCACCGTGAGGATCCCCATCTCTTTTGCAAGTCTTGCCACAACGGGAGCCGCTCCCGTTCCGGTTCCGCCGCCCATGCCGCAGGTGACGAACACCATATCCGCTCCCTTGAGAGCCGCCGCGATCTCTTCCGCGCTTTCCTCCGCCGCCTTCTCTCCCACGTCGGGCTTTGCGCCGGCCCCAAGTCCCTTGGTCAGCTTCTCTCCGATCTGCAGCAGCCTGGGAGCCTTGCACAGCTGCAGGGCCTGCTTGTCCGTGTTTACCCCGATAAAATCCACTCCGTCGATCTGTTCATCTATCATTCTATTGACAGCATTGTTACCTGCACCGCCTACGCCGACCACGATGATCCTGGCTGCAGATTCAGCGTCATTCGTCTTAATCTCAAGCAAGAGTCCGTCCTCCTTTTAAAAGCAAAGCTTACAAAACTTCATATAGACTATCATACAATTTTTTCACAAATTAATCAACATGTTTTTGTTTTTATTTTCTGTTCCACATCAGTTCAGCCGGCAGTCGTATTCATCGAAAAATCATGCTTGCATGAATTTTTCGATGAATACGACTGCCGAGGGAGCGCCATTCCATGAGCAAAGGCAGGCGCGAAGCGCCGAATAGCGCGCCAGCGCGGCTTTGCGAATGGCGCGAGCTGAACTGATCCGTCCCATGGCAAAGGAAGGCGCGTAGCGCCGAATCGCGCGCCAGCGCGGCTTTGCGAATGGCGCGTGCTGAACTGGTCCGTTCGATATAACGATTTAATCCGGCTGAAAGGTATATCGTCCGCCGCTCTCCTCATAAGTTTCCATCTGAAGCGTTCCGCTCATCCCCTCCAGATTCGGCAGAAGTTCGGGGAGAAGCATAAGCTTGTCCTCCAGCGTCCCGCTGTCGTTTCCCAGCGCGACCTTCACGTTCTCGAAAAACAGCGTGACATTTCCGGAAGGCTGAAAATGAATTTTATCCACGTTCAGTTCATACTTCCTGAGAAGCTTTGTGAGATTCAGAATGCTGGAAAACACCTTCGGATCTTTCACGGGAAGGGCTTCTCCCACCGCCATGTGGTCGAAGGAGAGCCCCGTGATCTCCGGGACGCCGGCGGTTCTTACGCTGGAGCTCTCCACCACATAGCCGTCCTTGTCAAAATACAGATAGGTGCCCAGATACTTCACATATCCCGTCAGCGCCTTCTCGTACACCGTGATCCTCACCGTGTCGGGCGCGAGAATGGTGACGTCCATCACATCCACGAACGGCACGCCCTCTATGCCCCTGTTTCGGTACTTGGCGGAGAGATAAAGCGAATTGTTTCCGAGGGGGCCGTCCATGACGATGGCTTTGATCTCATCCTCCGTATAATGTACATTCCCCTCCACATATACTGTATTGACGGTATATCTGGAGATTACATAGCCCCCCGCTCCCAGCGCCGCTGCCAGGATCAGACAGACAACAAGTATGATAATTTTTATCCTGCTTCCCTTACGCACCCGTTATCCGCGCTCCTAACTCTCTGAAATCCCGGCAGATATTTTCGTATCCGCGGTAGATATACCTGCACCCGGTCACAGTGGTCTCGCCCCGGGCCATAAGACCCGCCACCACCAGCGCCGCGCCGCCGCGCAGTTCCCTTGCTTCCACGGGAACGCCCCGGATGGAATCCACGCCGTGTATCAGGACCGTATCCGGCTCCCGGACCTCTATCCGGGCCCCCATCCTGCGCAGCTCTTCCACCACCCGGAAGCGGTTTTCAAAAATCGTTTCCCGGATCATGACGTCTCCGTCCGCCCGAACGGCGGCCGCCAGCGCCACCGACTGCAGATCCGTGGGAAAACCGGGGTAGGTCTCCGTCCGGATGCATTCCACGGCCCGGGGCCTGTCGGGAGCCTGTACATAAACGCCCTCCCGGGAGATACAGATCTTTCCTCCCATATGCTCCGCCAGCTCCAGCGCCGACTTCATCTCTTCCCACGGGGCGTCCTCCAGAAGCACGCTGCCCCCCGTGCCGATGCAGCCGAACAGATACGTCCCCGCCACAATTCTGTCCGCCGGAACCGTAAATTCCGCGCCGGAAAGCTCTCTGCCGCCCCGGATCAGAAGCCTGCCGGTTCCGATCCCCTCGATCCCGGCGCCGCAGCCTTTCAGGTATCTGCACAGCGCGGCGATCTCCGGCTCCAGCGCCGCGCCCTCCAGAACCGTGTCGCCCCGGGCCAGAACCGCGGCGAGGATCACGTTCTCCGTGGCTCCCACGCTGGGAAACGGCAGACGGATCTCTGCGCCGTTTAGTCTGTCCGCGGACGCCAGAAGCCTGCCCTCTTCCTCCCGGAATTCCACCCCCATCTGCCGCAGCGCTCCCAAATGCAGATCAATGGGCCTTTTCCCGATCACGCAGCCGCCGGGATGCTCCATGACAGCGCTGCCGCATCTGCCCACAAGAGCTCCCAGCAGACAAAGGGACGAGCGCATGCCCGTTGCCGCCTCCGTTCCGATCTCTCTGCAGTCCACACGGGAAGCGTCCACATACAGCCCTTCCCCCTGCCAGCTCACCCTGCAGCCGATGTTCTTCAGCAGACTGATCATCGCAAACACGTCCGTAATTCTGGGACAGTTTCTGATAAAGGAACTGCCTCCGGCCAAAAGCGTTGCCGCCAGAACCGGCAGCGCGGCGTTTTTTGAGCCCTGTATCCGGACTTTCCCCTGTAACGGCACTCCGCCCTGAATCTGAATAGAATCCATACGTCTCCAACACCATCCGGTATCAAACTGATAGACCTATTCTATCCTATGCGGAAGGCACGCTTACAGTTCCTTGAGCTGAATCCGCTTCGCCACGCTTAAGACAAGCCCGATCTCCGCCAGCAGAAACATGACGGAGGAACCCCCGTAGCTGATAAAGGGAAGGGAAATCCCCGTGTTGGGAATGGAGTTCGTCACAACGGCAATGTTCAGGATGGCCTGGATGGCGATATGGCCCATGACGCCCACGACCAGCATTGCGCCGAACAGATCCGGCGCGTTGTTTGCGATCACCATCATGCGCCACAGCAGCATAATGAACATCAGGATGATGGCAATGGCGCCGAACAGGCCCAGTTCCTCACAGATAATGGAAAAGATCATGTCGTTCTGCGCCTCGGGAAGGAAACTCAGCTTCTGCATGCTCTGTCCAAGTCCCTTGCCCCAGATGCCGCCGCTTCCGATGGCGTACAGCGCCTGCATGGTCTGGAAGCCGACGCCAAGCAGATCGCTCTCCGGATCCAGCCACGCCTGAATGCGTCCGCCGCGGAACTTCAGAAAATCGCTGCCCGACACCACCAGAAACACCGCCAGCGCGGCCAGTGCCACCACGGCGCCCCCCATGATCAGGAATTTCTTATAGTCGGGGCTTGCCACAAACACCATGAGAACCGATATACCGAGGACAATGATGGCGGAGCTTAAGTTATCCGTGATCAGATAAATTTCCAGCGCGATGGGCAGCGGGAACGCCACCATAAGGAGAAATCCCTTCATGGTCCGCACGTTCTTTCCCATCTTGCAGACCATGGTGGCAAGAAACAGGATCATCCCCAGTTTCGCCACCTCCGCGGGCTGCAGGTTCAGACCGATGACCGGGACCTCGATCCAGCGCCTTGCCCCGTGGGATTTCACGCCCAGCGGCGTCAGCACCAGGGGGATGATGGCCATGGAGACAAGATACCCGGCAAGGTAAAACCGCTCCCAGAAGTGATACGGAATATTCGCCACCGCGATCATGGCCACAAGCCCCAGAATCACGGCGACCAGCTGCTTTTTCAGGTAATATGCCTGATCCTGATAGCTCTGGTACGCCTCGTAGGAACTGGCGGAATAGATCATCACCAGCCCGAAGCCCAAAAGAAACAGCACGATAAACAGCAGGCTGTAGTCAAAAAAATATTCGGATTGTTCTTTTTTTCTTCTCGCTGCGCTCCGCGATGCCATATCTGTTCCCTCATTTCCGGCTTAAGGCGGCGGTCCCGCCCCTTTCTTACGCCAGACTTCTCACATACTCCTTGAAAATGTCGCCCCGTTCTTCGTAGTTGCGGAACATTCCCCAGCTGGCGCAGGCCGGCGACAAAAGCACCGCGTCCCCCTCCTGTGCCAGCTCCGTGCAGAGCCTCAGGCATTCTTCGTAAGTGTCCGCAAACCGGATCCTGTCAAAGCCGTGTTTTCTGGCGCAGGCCGCGATCTTCTCCCGTGTCTGGCCGATGAGCACCAGCCACTTCACCCTGCCGCCAAAGCTTTCGATCCACTCGTCATACTCGCTTCCCTTGTCATAGCCCCCGCCGATGAGCACCGTCGGTCTGCTCATCGCCCGGATCCCCTGAATGGCCGCGTCCGGATTCGTGCCTTTGGAGTCGTCGTAATAATCCACCCCGCCCTTTGCGGCCACAAATTCGATCCGGTGTTCCACGGCCCGAAACTCCTTTATCACCCGCAGCGAGGTTTCCGTGGGAACACCCATTCCGTCCGCGACGGCAATGGCCGCCATCACGTTCTCCACGTTGCACATCCCCACAAGCTTCATGCCGCTTCGGATATTCAGAAGCTCCCGCTCCGTTCCCCGCATGCGGCGGACGATGGTTTCTCCCCGCAGGAAATATCCCTCGTCAAGTTCCCTTGCGGAGGAAAAATACACTGCTCTGGCCGGGCATCTTGCGCCGAACTGGCGGGTGTATTCGTTTTCATAGTTCAGGACGCATATATCGTCCTTCGTCTGGTTCAGGGTAATGTTTTCTTTCGCCGCCACATAGGCCTCCATGGTATGATGACGGTTCAGATGGTCCGGCGTGATGTTCAGGATCGCCGACACCGCCGGATGAAAATCATGGATCGTCTCCAGCTGGAAAGAGCTGATCTCCCCCACGGTAACGGTGTCCGGCGCCGTCTTCAGACACTCGGAGGTATAGGGATTCCCGATGTTCCCCACCACAAACACCTTATCTTTTCCGAAGTGCGCCTCCATGATTCTTCCCACCAGAGTCGTTGTGGTGGTTTTCCCGTTGGTGCCGGTAATGGCGGCCACGCGCCCCTTCTCTTCCCGATAGCCCAGCTCGATTTCCCCGATGACGGATGCGCCGCGCTCCCGAAGGGCATTCACCAGCGGAATGTCCACGGGCACGCCGGGGCTTAACACCACCGTCTGCGTCCCGGAAATCATCTCCTGCGGCAGCTCCCCCGCCACACAGCGCGCCCTGCTCCCCTCGGGAAGCTTCGCTTTGATCTGCTCCGCCGTAAGATTTTCGCCGCTGTCATACAGCGTCACGTCCGCTCCCATACGTTCCAGCAGCGCCACACTCCCCACGCCGCTGATTCCCGATCCGATCACCAGACATTTTTCACCCGATCTCATTTCCGCTTCCTCCGTCTGTTTTCCCGTCCCTCTCCCCGCGTCAGTACGCGGCCAGCGCCGCCAGACACATCAGCGCCGTGACAATGGAAAATACAGCTGTTATTTTATTTTCAGACCAGCCGCACAGCTCAAAATGATGATGCAGCGGCGCCATCCGGAAGATGCGCCTGCCGCCGCTGATCTTATAGAATCCTACCTGAACGATCACGGAGAGCACCTCCGCCAGATAGACGATCCCAACGATCGCCAGATAAAGGGGCATCTGCATCATATAGCCGCAGGCCGCCACAAACCCTCCCAGCGCCAGAGACCCCGTGTCTCCCATGAACACGGACGCCGGATGGGTATTGAAGAGCAGAAACCCCAGCAGCGCCCCCGTCACCGCGCAGGTGACCGGCTCGATCCCGTAGTGGCCGCCGACGGCCGTCACGGTGAAAAACACCGATACGATAGCCGTGACGCTTCCGGCCAGCCCATCGAGACCGTCCGTGAAATTCACGCCGTTCGCCGTTCCCAGCACCACGAAGAACAGAAGGGGCAGGCTCCACGCGCCCAGATCCAGATAGGTGTCCGGAAGAAACGGGACCCTCATCGCCAGACTTACGTCCGTGTAATGCGTCAGATAAAAGGCAAACACCGCGGTGACAAGCATCTGCGCCCCGAATTTCTGAAGGGGCGTAAGCCCCAGAGAACGCCTGCATACCACCTTGATGTAATCGTCCAGAAAACCGATCATGCCGAACCCCAGCGTCAGGAACAATACCGGCGCCATTCTGGGATAGCCGTTCAGAAAAGGCACGCAGGCCGCCACCACGCCGAAAAGGATCAGCAGGCCGCCCATGGTGGGCGTTCCGGTCTTTTTCAGGTGCGTGGCCGGTCCGTCGTCCCGGACCGTCTGACCGCATTTTATCTTCCGCAGAAAGGGGATCACCAGCGGTCCCGCCAGCGCGCTCAGGGAAAAAGACGCGAGAACGGCCATCACACTAACTCTGCTCATTGTCTAGATTATACTCCTTAATTCCCAAATACGGAAGAATATTTTCAAAAAGCTGCCGGACGATGGGCGCCGCAACCTGCCCGCCGTAATAGACGCCCTGGGGATTGTTCACGATGGCAAGCGCCATGACCTGAGGATCGTCCGCCGGCGCAAACCCGATAAAGGATGCGATGTATCTGCCGCTTCCCCTTGGAAGGGTCTGGCTCGTGGCGGTCTTTCCGCCTACCCGGAAGCCCTCTACGGCGCCGTTCTTCCCGGAGCCCTCCGACACCACCATCTCCAGGATGCTGCGCATCTGCGCGCTGGTCTCTTCGGAGACGATTCCCTTTTCCACAGGATAGGAAAAGTCCTCCAGCGTATTTCCGTCCTCGTCCAGCGTCCGGACGCCGAAATGGGGCGTGACCCTCCTTCCGCCGTTTACGATGGAAGCTGCCGTGGTCAGGAGCTGAACGGGGGTGATCTGAAAGGACTGGCCGAAAGCTACCGTGGCGAGCTCCACATTTCCCATGTCTTCCATCCGGTGCATGATCGTGCCCGCCTCCCCCGGCAGATCGATGCCCGTCTTCTTCTTCAGCCCGAACCGCTCGAAATAGCTATAGTAACGCTCCACGCCGAGACGGAGCCCCACGGTGATAAACACCGGGTTGCAGGAATTCATGGTGGCGTGGACAAAATCCTGGGAACCGTGCCCCGCTGTCTTGTGACAGCGGATCCGCCTGTCATCCACCACGATATATCCGGGACAGCTGAACGTGCTCTCCGGCGTGACCACGCCTTCCTCAAGCCCCGCGGCGGCGGTGATGATCTTAAAGGTGGAGCCGGGTTCATAAGTATCGTTGATGCACCCGTTTCTCCACATAGCGTTCAGCAGATCCTGCCGTTCCTGCTCCGAAAGATCCGCCGGCGCGCCCTCCGGCAGCCGGTAGGGATCGTTCAGATCAAATTCCGGCACGTTCACCATCGCCAGCATCTCCCCGTTTTGGGGATTCATCACAAGAATGGACACGCTGTCCGCCTGCTTTGCGGCCATGGCCTGCGCCGCCAGCTGGGTGGCGTAGGACTGAATGTTCATGTCCATGCTGATCACAAGATCGTTTCCGTTCACGGGTTCCACCCTGCGCTCCCCCGCGGCTTCCATCTCCAGCCCCGCCGCGTCCGTGACGGTAAGGATACTTCCGGGCGTCCCCTTCAGCACTTCCTCATATTTCACCTCAAGACCGATGATGCCCTGATTGTCGCCGCCCGTAAAGCCCAGCACCTTGCTGGCAAGTTCCTCATAAGGATAATAACGCCTGTAATCTTCGTCTACCTTGACACCCTCCAGATCATATTCCCGGATCCGGTCGCCCAGCGTCTTCTCTACGTTGCTTTTGACCCGCTCCATGGAGGAATATTTCTCCACTCTGGCGCGCACATATTCTTCGGAAAGTCCCAGCTCCCTGCTGAGCACTTCGATCACCTGCTCGGGATCCTTCACCTGATTATGTATGACGGACACGGTGCAGACCGTCCGGTTATCCGCCAGGACTTTGCCGTTCCGGTCGAGGATACGCCCCCTTGCCGCCTTGATGCTCCTCTCTCTCTCATGGAGCTGCGTCGCCATCTGGGAATAATGCTCCGCCTGAAAGACGCAAAGATAAATCAGCCTTCCAAAGAGCGCCAGCAGAATGACCGTGCATAGCACAAACACCGTCAGGATCTTTTTCCGGTGGAAGATTCGGTTGTTGTCCGTCAGCATACAAGACCTCTGAAAAAGGTGTTGATATACTCTATTCCCGATTTTATGAGGTTATTACTGAATGTCGGGATTTATGGGGACATCGGTATCCACCGTATCGGATCCGTCATCGGCCCCGCCGTCTCCTTCTCCCTCCGGAGCCTGACCGTTCCCTTCTCCCCCGGGGGTCTGGCCGCTGCCCTCTCCCTCCGGGGCCTGACTGTCCCCTTCTCCCCCGGGAGTCTGGCCGTCCCCTTCCGGCGTCGTTTCGTAATAGGTGTTCTCCAGATTCAGCTGATCCAGCTCCGCCTGTTCCTCTGCGGTGACGTCCACGGTCATGAAAATATTCAGATAGGGAAGCGCTTCCGTAAGGATGCTTCTCACAATGGCGGTGGCGTACTTTGCGTCTCCCTGATGGGATTCGTTGGGCCTGTCCACCACAACGTAGATCGCGATCTGGGGGTCCTCCGCCGGCGCGTAGCCGATAAAGGATACCACATGATCCGTCTCCGAACGCTTGTGGGTCACGGGATCGATCGTCTCCGCCGTTCCCGTCTTCCCGCCGATCTTATATCCCGCGGGCCGTGCCGTCCCGCCGGTTCCGTACTCCACCACGGCGTTGCAGTACTGCCGGATCAATGCGGACGTGGATTCGGACACGGTCTGCTTCAGCACCCGGGGCTCGATGTTTTTCACGGTGGCGCCGCTGGAGTTTGTGATGCGGTCCACCATATGGGGCTCATAATAACTCCCGCCGTTGATCAGGGAGCAGAAACCGGTGATCATCTCGATCATGGTCACGTTGAAATTCTGTCCAAAGCTGTTGGTGGCAAGGTCCGTGGGGCCCATTTTGTCCGCGGTGTAGACCAGGCTCGCCGTCCGCGCCTCTCCCGCCAGGTCAATGTTGGTGCGGAGTCCGAAGTTAAAGATCCGCTGGTACTCCACAAAATTCTCCGCCCCGATTGTCTGCGCGATCTTCATCATGCTCACGTTGCAGGATTTTGCAACGGCCCTCTCAAGGGTCATCAGGCCGTCGTTTTTGTTGTGGCAGTGGATGGTATATCCTCCCACCTCCAAAGCGCCGTTGCACTCGAAGGTGGAGTCCGGCGTGATCGTCCCCAGCTCCAGAGCCGCGGCAACCGTAAACGGCTTCGCCGTGGACCCCGGCTCGTAGGTGCCGGTAATGCAGTAGTTTTTCCAGAGGTTGTTCAGATTCAGATACACTTCGTCCTCGCTCATGGCGTCCAGCGTCTCCTGAGTGATGATGGTGCCGGTGTTTCTGATCTCAAAATAACCGGCGGCGTTCGTGATCTGTTCCACCTTTTTGGAGCCCAGAAGGCTCTGGGTATTGCGCACATCGTTCAGATCGTATCCGGGCGCGCTCGCCATGGCGAGGATCCTTCCCGTGTTGACCTCCATGATAATACAGCCCACGTTGTCCGCGCCGTTTCCCGGCGTATTTTTGTCCTGGTGTTCCTCCATGAACTTCCGGAGATATTTTTCCACGATCATCTGCAGGTTCACGTCAAGCGTGGTATGGATGGTATTGCCGTCCACGGCCGCCTTTACCGTCCGCTCCAGCGCGAGGTCCTCGTTCATGTAGCCGTATTCTCTGCCGTTGATCCCGTTCAGGACGTCATTATAATATTCCTCCAGCCCGTAGCTTCCCTGATTGTCCGTGCTGGTAAAGCCGATTGCGTCCGCCGCCAGGGAGCCGTACGGGTACTGTCTCTGATACTCTTCCTCGAACCAGACGCCCCGGATGTTCGTATTTTTCTCCTGCGCTTCCAGAAAGCCGCTGATCTGGTCATATTCAAGCCGTTTTAAGGGCACATACCAGGACGAAGCGGGATGGGTCGTCACATACTCTCTGATCTGGCCCATATCCAGTTCAAAATTCTGGCCCAGCGCCTGCAGGGTGGGCTCCAGGTACTCTTCCTTCCCCAGCATTACCTTTGCGTCGATCACAAGGTTGTACACCTTCTGGCTGGTGGCAAGCCTCGTCCCGTGGCTGTCAACGATATCGCCCCGCCTGTAGGGAATGACAACGGAATCATACCGCTGCTGCGCCAGGACCTGTTTCTGGTACTGGGTGCCGTTTTCCCGCACCAGATAAAAAAGTCTCGCGCTTAACCCGGCAAAAGCCAGCAGTACCAACAGAAACAGTACCACCAGCTTCTTCTGCATCTTTGCCGAAAATATTTTTTTCTTTTTCCCCCGTCTGCCCGCTTCCTGGCTGCCGTTTCTCACGCTGCACCTCGTTTCTAACGGCTTTCATCCGTCACTTTGCGCATGTAGTCGTTCTTGACGCCGGAATAGGAAATGATCTGGCCCTCCTGCGCGTACGTCATCCCCAGCTCTCCTATGGCGATGCGTTTTACCTCTTCCAGATTGATGCTGTTTACGATCCTGTTGTACTCCTCGTCGTTTGCGATCCGCGCGCTGTTCAGTTCACTCTCCATCGACGCGACGCTCCTGGTCAGATTGGTCAGCTGCGCCTGCATCTGGATATAGTTTACAAGGATGAGCCCCGCCGCCAGAAGCGCCAGTCCCAGAAAGCACACATATCCGGCGCTCATGTGATGCGCCTTCTCACGGTTCTTTCTGACCTGGGGCCTGGGCTGTCTCCTGGGCTCCTCCAGTTCTCTTACGATCTCCTCCTGGCGCACGACGTTCCCGTAAACGTATGCGCTGTGGTTTCCTTTTGTCCGGCGCGTCTCAGGGCGCGCTGTATGGGAAGTTCTGTTGTTTCCCCTGCTGTAGTTCATGTTTCCGTTCCTGCTTTCCGGTTATTCTTCCATTCCTTTTTCAAACACTCTCAGTTTTGCGCTTCGGGACCGGCTGTTCTGCGCAAGTTCTTCCGCGCCCGGGAGAATGGGCTTTCTCGTCACGACTCTCCCTCTGCTCTTACGTCCGCACACACATACCGGAAAGTCCGGCGGACATGTGCATGGATTTTCGTTCCTTCTAAACGCCGTCTTTACGATCCGGTCCTCCAGCGAATGGAAGGTGATGACACAGATCCTTCCTCCCGGAGCCAGCAGACCGATCAGCCCGTCCAGCGAATCCTTCAGCGCCTCCAGCTCCCGGTTGCACTCGATCCGCACGGCCTGAAAGGTCTGTTTCGACGGATGTCCGTCCCGGCGCATCTTTGCGGGAATGGCCGCTTTGATGATATCGTTCAGTTCAAATGTAGTCTCGATGGGTTTCTTTTCCCGCGCCCGTACAATGTGCTTCGCGATGCCGGCCGCAAACCGTTCCTCCCCGTAATCCCGCAGGATCCGGTACAGCTCTCCCTCGGAGTAGCCGTTTACGATGTCCCGGGCGGTAAGCGTCTGCCTGCGGTCCATCCGCATATCAAGCGGCGCGTCAAAGCGGTAGGAAAATCCCCGCTCCTGCGTATCGAGCTGGCAGGAAGAGACGCCGAGATCCAGCACGATGCCGTCAACCCGGTCCACGCCCATTCCCTTCAGCAGGCTTTCCCCGTTTCCGTAATTGTCTCTCAGAACGGTGACCTTGTCCCCAAAAGGGGCGAGCCGTTCAGCCGCGGCCCCGACAGCCGCATCGTCCCGGTCTATCCCGTACAGATGTCCGCTCTGCAGCCGTCTGCACACCTCATAAGCATGGCCGCCTCCGCCCAGCGTGCCGTCCACATAGATACCGTCAGGCTTTACCTGAAGCTGCTCTATCGTCTCCCGAAGGAGTACGGAGTAATGGTGAAATTCCATATCCGGCATCCTTTCCGTGGCTTTATCCTTGCATCAAAAGGGAGCGGATCAGATCGTAAGTCCCAGATTCATCATCCCCTGTGATATCCTGTTGATATCCACCTGACTGCTGTTTGCGTTCCACCGGTCGAGACTCCATATCTCGATGCGGCCCCCCATTCCGGCCAGGACCACATCCTTCTCAAGTCCCGCAAAGTCCCGCAGATCCTGGGGCATCAGAATACGTCCCTGCTTGTCTACCGTTACGTTCATCGCGCCCGACAGAAAAAAACGCGCGAACTGTCTTGCTTCCTCGTTGATCAGCGGCAGCGACGCCAGCTTTTCCTCAAAGACCTTCCAATCCCCTTCCGCATACACAAACAGACAGCCGTCCATTCCCTTTGACACAACAAATTCTTCGCCCAGAATCTCGCGGTACTTTGAAGGAATGCTCAGCCTGCCTTTCGGATCGATCGTGTGATTGTACCTGCCCATGAACATAGATAGCATCACCACCAGTCAAAGCGGGTCTGCCACAGGATCCGGCACCGATTTCGGACATTTTCAGGTCTTTCATCCCACTTTATGGGTTTTCATGCCATTTCCATCCCACTTTTATAAAGATTTTAACATATATTTTAAAATTTTCAAGCGTTATTTTTTCGCGAAATGCCCAAAAAAAGGCGCTTTGAACGGATGTTCCAAGCGCTTTTTTCTTCCGAACCACAAGATATGGTATCAGGGGCGGCTGCGACACAGCACATTTATGGCTGTATCACAACCGCCCCCCGTTTGAAAAAAATGAAAAAAATTTTTTAAAATCTTAAGATTTCCCTCTCATTCTGATCCTGACCGTCAGATCCGCCGCCACCGCAAACACCACCATCACCAGCGAGAGAAGCTGTGACACCGGAATTGCGGTTCCGGGAATGAACAGGGTATCGGTCCGGATCCCCTCGATGAAGAAACGGCCCAGCCCATAGCCGGCAAAGTACACAAGGCAGAGCTCCCCGTCAAATTTTTTGTGCCTGCGCCACAGAAGCAGCAGCACGAAGACGGCCAGATTCCAGAGACTTTCGTACAGGAAAGTGGGATGGACGTTGATATAGTTTGCGCCCTCCGGGATGTGGGCCGCGATCTCTTCCGTGATATCCGCCCGATCCCTGACCGCCTCCACCGGAATCTGCATGGAAAACAGGCCGTTGTAGTACCCGCCGAACACCTCCCGGTTCATAAAGTTTCCCCACCGGCCGATGGCCTGTCCCAAGATCAGCCCGGCGATGGCCGTGTCTCCCATGAGCAGCGCCTTCTGTTTTTTTACTTTCGCATAGATGAACAGGGTGAGAAACGCCGCGATGACGCCCCCGTAAATGGCGAGGCCGCCCTGGCGGAGCCGGAACATCCGCAGCGGATCGTCCTTAAACTCGGACCAGGAAAAGATAATGTAGTAGATGCGGGCGCCCAGGACGGAAAAGATCACGGCGTACAGCGCGAAATCCCAGTAAAGCTCCGGATCCTGTCCGGACGTCTTCGCCAGACGGGCGGCCGTCAGGATACCCGCGAACACGCCCAGCACCACGATCAGGCCGTAAAAATAGATGTCGAACCCAAAGACGGAAAAATGGGTGGGCACGTTTTTCAGATAAATTCCAAGATTGGGAAAAGCAATGTCTCCTGCGTTCATTTTCCGGTCACCTTTCTGCTTCTTTCCCGCGGCTTTTTCCCGCAGTTTCTTTTCTCGGATCCTCTCCTGCAAAATCTTCCGGCAGGCCCTTTTATACGTTAAAACGGAACAGGATCACATCCCCGTCCTTTACCACATAGTCCTTTCCCTCGATGCCGACAAGCCCCTTTTCCCGCGCAGCCGCAAGGGATCCCTGTTCCAGAAGATCCCTGTAATTTACCACCTCGGCCTTGATGAAGCCTCTCTCAAAATCGGAATGGATCTTGCCCGCCGCCTGCGGCGCCTTCGTGCCGATCTTAATGGTCCAGGCCCTGGTCTCATCCTCCCCGGCGGTGAGAAAGCTCATCAGTCCCAGCAGCCTGTAGCTGGCCCGGATCAGCTTTTCAAGCCCGGATTCCTTTAAGCCCAGTTCCTCCAGGAACATGGCCTTTTCGTCCTCTTCCAGCTCGGAGATCTCCTGCTCGATCTTTGCGCAGATCACAAACGCCTCGCTGCGCTCCCCCGCCGCCAGTTCTCTGACGGCCGCCACCATGGCGTTGGACGCGCCGTCGTCCGCCAGATCCTCTTCCGCCACGTTTGCCGCATAGATCACGGGCTTATCGGTGAGAAGATGTATGTCCTTCAGGATCCCCTGTTCCTCCTCGTCCTCCGTCTCCAGCGTCTTCGCAGGTTTTCCGCTCTCCAGATGGGCCTTCAGCTTCTCGAGGAACGCTTCCTCTCTTGCGTAGGCCTTGTCGGTCCGCGCCGCCTTCGAGACCTTGGACAGCCGTCTCTCCAGCACCTCCAGATCGGCGAAGATCAGTTCCAGATTGATGGTCTCGATATCCCTCAGCGGATTTACGCTGCCGTCCACATGCACCACATTGGAATCCTCAAAACACCGCACCACATGGACGATGGCGTCCACCTCCCGGATATTGCTCAGAAACTGATTTCCAAGTCCCTCTCCTTTGGACGCTCCCTTTACCAGTCCGGCGATGTCCACAAACTCTATGACCGCCGGCGTCACCTTGCGGGAGTGATACAGATCCCCCAGAAGCTTCAGCCTCTCGTCGGGCACCGCCACCACCCCCACATTGGGGTCGATGGTGCAGAACGGATAGTTTGCGGATTCCGCTCCCGCCTTTGTCAGTGAATTGAAAAGCGTACTTTTTCCCACGTTGGGAAGACCGATGATACCTAATTTCATGTTCCTTTTATCTCCTTCTGCCTTATGGCGGTTCCTCTCCGCCTGTTCTTCAGTTCCTCATAGATCAGACAGTAGTTCTCATATCGGATCCGGCTGACGGCCCCCTGTTCCACCGCGTCCCTGACGCCGCAGACAGGCTCGCGGATATGGGCGCATCCGGCGAACCGGCAGTATTTTTCATAAGCCGCGAACTCTCTGTAATACTCCGCGAGCTGTTCCTTTTCCAGATCGAAAACCTCCAGGGAGCTGAAGCCCGGCGTATCCAGAATGTAAGTCCCGTCGCCCGCCGCGATCAGCTCCGTGTGGCGGGTGGTATGCCTGCCCCGCTGGATCTTGACGCTGATCTGCCCCGTCTCCATGCGGACGTTTGTCTGGAGACAGTTGACCAGGGAAGATTTCCCCACGCCGCTGGGCCCCGCCACCGCGGTGGTCCTGCCCTTTAACAGCTCCTTCAGTTCCGCGATGCCCTCTTTCGTCTCCGCGCTTACCGCCACGGTCCGATAGCCGCAGTCCGCGTAGATCTTCCGGTACCTTTCGCCGTCTCCCCGCGTGTCCAGATCCAGCTTGTTGAAGCAGACGATACAGGGGATCCCCCGCTGTCCCATCATGATCAGGAACCGGTCCAGCAGATTAAAGCCGGGGCTTGGGCTTGCGACGGCAAAAATGACCAGCGCCTGGTCCACGTTTGCCACCGCCGGACGGATCAGCTCGCTGCGGCGCGGCAGGATCGTCCTGATATTGCCGATCCGCTCCGTTCCGTCAAGCACGTCCAGTTCCACGTCGTCCCCTACAAGAGGTTTCCTGTTGTCCTTTCGGAAGATTCCCTTCGCCCTGCACTCATAGATCCCGGATTCCTCCCCGGTATGCACATAGTAGAAACCTCCGATCCCTCTGATGATCTTTCCCCGCATGCTCTACTCTTTTACAAACGTTATTTTTCTTGTGACAGTCCTTGTTTCCTTTGTGGGAGCCGGTATGACAACCTCCCCCGTGGCCGGATCCGTGACGGGCGCGCCCGGTACCTCCACCGTGTACGTCAGCGTGATCGTCCCTCCCGAAGCGGTAAGATTGTAATACCGCAGCTGCTGCGGAAAGCCTGTGACGTTCTGGATCTCCTGCAGCGTCCTGCCGTCGTCCGTCTCCAGCTTGATCGTCACGGGCATACCCTCCGCATAGTCCGGCGCTTCCTCCGGGGTGGGTCTTTGGATATCCACTTCGCATTTATATGTCGCCGGCGCCGCGGTGGGTTCCGGTCCCTTGCTGATCCAGAGATCCACCTTCGTGCCGGTTTCCACCTCCACGTCCTGCGTGTAATTCTGGTTAAAGATCACGTTTTCCGCAAACTGCTCATTGTATTCGTAGGTCACCTCTCCCACGCTCAGGTTCTGCTCCGCCAGCATGATCCTGCCGTCCGCCTCGCTTTGACCGATCAGGTACGGAACCCTGACGCGGCTGCTCTCAGGCTTCGGCCCAAGGCTTACGGTGAGAGTGATGCCCGCGCCCGCGGGCGCCCTTTCAAAGGCTTCCGGCACCTGCGACACCACATACCCCGCGGACACCGCGTCGGAATAACCCTCTATCCGTATCACGGTAAAGCCCTGTCCTTTCAGCGTCTTTTCCGCATCCTCATAGGACTGGCTGACCACGGAGGGAACTTCCACGCCGTTGGAATCGGACCCGGCCCCCAGACTTGCCGTGAGCGTCACAAGCGCGCCCTCCGCAACCTCGGTATTTTTCTCCGGATCGGTGCGGATGACCACGCTCAGATCATAAGTATCCGATTCCTCATAGACCACCTGCACCCTGAGATTTTTCCCGTACAGCGTGTTTGTGGCGTCTTCCACCGTCTTTCCCACCACATCCGGCATGGGAATGACGGCCGGGACATCCGCCCCGGGATCATCCGTGCCCTCCGGCCCGTTTCCTTCCCCGCTTTCCCCGCTGACAATGCCGCTCTCCGGCTCATTCCGGTCCTGTCCCAGATTCCGGAATACATGGATGGCAAGAATGATCACGACGATGCATACCGCGATGCCACCCAGTACCGCCAGGATCGTGGTCACACGGTCCATGCCGGGATTATAGTCGTATTCGTCCCCGTCCTCATACTCCCCGTTTTCGTATTCCCCGTTCTCATATTCCCCGTCCGCATAATCTCCGTCTTCATAATATGCTTCCGCTTCCGAGCGCAGGCGCATGGTGCCGCTTTCCGGTTCCTCATATTCCTGATAGGCCGTATGACGCTTGATCTGCGCCATATCCCCGTCCGCGATCATCCTGGTTCCGCCCTCCAGATCCGGGTCGTTCTGTGTCACAAAATCCTCGTCCGGATTCATCAGGGACTGTTTCAGATCCGCGATCAGCTCCCGCATGTTCTGGTATCTTCTGTCAGGCGACTTCTGACAGCATTTCATCACAATGCTCTCCACGCTCCCGGGAATCTCCGGAACATACTCCGACGGATACGGCATTTCCTCCTGAATCTGTTTGATGGCGATGGCCACGGTGGTCTCCCCGTTAAAGGGCACCCTTCCCGTGAGCATCTCGAACATCGTGATGCCCAGAGAATAGATATCGCTCTTCTCATCGCTGTATCCGCCCCTGGCCTGTTCCGGCGAGGTGTAGTGGACGGATCCCATGACGTTGGACGTGATGGTATTGCTGGTAGCCGCCTTCGCGATGCCGAAATCGGTGACCTTTACCTTCCCGTCCCGGGAGATAATGATATTCTGGGGCTTGATGTCCCGGTGTATGATATGATTGTTGTGAGCCGCCTCGATGCCCATGCTCACCTGTATGGCAATGCTGACCGCTTCCTTGTAGGTCAGCCTCATTTTTTTCTCGATATATTTCTTGAGGGTGATCCCCTCCACAAGCTCCATGACAATATAGTAAATCCCGTTTTCCTCTCCCACATCGTACACATTTACAATATTGGGATGCATCAGCCCGGCGGCCGCCTGCGCTTCGATCCGGAATTTGGATACAAAGTTTGTGTTCTCGCTGAATTCCTGCTTTAAAACTTTCATGGCCACAAAACGGTTCAGCTTGTGGTCTTTTGCTTTATATACATCCGACATACCGCCGGTGCCGATTTTTTCCAGCACCTCGTATCGGTCGCCGATCATCATACCGATCTTAATCATACCTGCTCTCCATTTTCTTGTTCCGGGGACTGTCCGTTACGCCTGCGGATCGACAAGGATCACACTGATATTGTCCCTGCCGCCGCGCTCGTTGGCCGCGGCAACCAGTTCCTCCGCCTTCTCCACAATGTCCCGGGCGCCGTCCAGGATCATCCGGATCTCTTCGTCCTCCAGCATATTGGTCAGACCGTCCGTGCACATCAGGATCAGATCGCCCTCTTTTAACGGCACCGTAAAAAAGTCCACTCTGACGTCCTCGTCCGCTCCGACGGCTCTGGTAATGATATTTCTGTCGGGATGATTTCTGGCTTCCTCTTTTCCCATTCCGCCGCGTCTCACCATCTCCGCCACCCAGGAATGATCCCTTGTGATCTGGCGGATCTGTCCGCTGTTCGCCACATACAGGCGGCTGTCGCCCACATTTGCCACACAGAGACTGTTTCCGTCGCAGGTAGCGGCCACAACGGTGGTTCCCATCCCCTCCAGATCTGCCGATTCCTGCGCTCTGGCGTGGACAAGTCTGTTGGCCGAGCGGATGGCTTCCTCAAGAATACGGCTTCTCTCCGTCTCCTTTGAGTCCGCCGCTTTTTCCACGATGGTCTCAACCGTCATCTTGGAAGCGTAATCCCCGGCTTTATGGCCGCCCATGCCGTCCGCCACGATAAAAAGATTCGGCAGGCGTCCCACGGGCTGCTCCGACGTATAAACAAAATCCTGATTCAGCTTTCTCTTTTTTCCTACGTTGGTTATGGAAAACGTTTTTAACACGTCTTTCTCCCTCCAAAGTCCGACAGGGGTTCCTTCGCCTTCATGGCCTGCATGGTCCTTCGTCTCAGCTGGCCGCAGGCGCCGTCGATATCCCTGCCCATTTCCCTTCTTATGGTAACATTTATTTTATTTTTTTCAAGTTTATTTTGAAAAGATCGGATCCTTTCCGCCGAAGAACGCGCAAAATTCCTCTCTTCCACGGGGTTGACCGGGATCAGGTTCACATGGCATCCAAGGGGGCCCGCCAGCGCCGAAAGCTTCTCCGCGTCCCTGTCCGTGTCGTTCACGCCGCCGATCAGACTGTATTCCAGCGTAATCCGCCTGCCGGTGCTTTCAAAATAGTCCGCGCAGGCGTCCATCAGCTCCCGGATGGAATACCTTTCCGCTATGGGCATCAGCTTCCGGCGCTTTTCGTCCGTGGCAGCGTGAAGAGACAGCGCCAGCGTGATTCCAAGCTTCTCCCGGGCAAGCAGACGAATCTGCGGCACCAGCCCACAGGTGGAGACGGTCACGTTGCGCTGGCTGATATGAAGGCCGTCTTCGTCCGTGAGCATCTTGAGAAAAACAAGCAGATTGTCATAATTGTCCAAAGGTTCGCCCGTTCCCATAACCACCACGTTTGAGACCCGCTCTTTCGTGTGGCGCGAAATGGCATACACCTGCTCCAGCATCTCGGAGGGAAGAAGGTTCCGCTCCAGACCGTCCAGCGTGGAAGCGCAGAAGCGGCATCCCATCCGGCATCCCACCTGAGAAGAGATGCAGACGCTGTTTCCATGGCGGTATTTCATCCACACGCTCTCCACAAGATTTCCGTCCCCGAGGCGGAACAGATATTTGCGGGTGCCGTCCACGGCGGATTCCTGAACCCGCACGGGCTCCAGGCAGGTACAGGTATACCGCTCTCCCAGCTTTGTGCGAAGCTGCGCGGAAAGGTTTGTCATTTCCTCAAAGCTGCCCGCCAGCTTTTTATGCATCCACTGATAAAGCTGCCCTGCGCGGTACGCTTTCTCCCCCATTCCGGTAAGCTCTTCCTCCAGCTTCGGAAGCGTCATGGACTTTATGTCTTTCTTCTGGATCTCCTGCATCTTTTCCCTCACAGCGGCCTTTCTCCGCTCCGCGTCCCTTCCTCTAACGGGTTCTCTCCGGCGTCGGACGGCTTTCTTATGAACCGGGCGATAAAGAAACCGTCCCCCTGGGTATACCCGGGCAGAAGCTGCACACAGGCCCGCTTCTGCGCTTCGTTCAGCCCCTGCCGGGAAGGTTTCCCGTTCCGGTCCCGCAGTGCCTCAAAGGACTCCCGGAACGTCCTGATCTCGCCGGGAAGCCCGTCAAGCGGCGCCGGGTCAAAGGGAAGCTGCTCCGAAATGAATCTCACCATCGCCTCGTTCTCCATGGCATCGATGGTACAGGTGCTGTAAAGCAGCGTGCCGCCGGGCTTTACATACCGCCAGCTGGCGCTTACGATCTCCTTCTGGAGCATCGTCATTTCCCTGACGCTCTCCCGGCTGACATGGTACTTGATATCCCGCTTCTTTCCGATGACGCCAAGTCCCGAGCAGGGCACGTCCAGAAGGACCACGTCGGCCTGTCCGAGAAGGCTTTCGTCCGTGAGCCGTCCGTCGCGGACCTGCACCTCTACGTTCCGGGCGTCCATCCTGCGGGCCGCTTCCCGGATCCGTTCCGCCCTGTCCTCCGACTTGTCCCTGGCGAGGACTCTCGCCGCCTTTTCCGCCGCCAGAAGGCTTTTGCCGCCGGGAGACGCACAGACGTCAACCACGAAATCGCCTTTCCGTATCCCTGCCGCCTCCACCGCCAGCGCCGAGCTTACGTCCTGAACGGTGAACCACCCTTCCTCAAAGCCGGGAAGTCTGTCCACGCCGTTTACTCCCTCCAGATCGTAAACGTAGGGAAGATACCCGCTCGGAGCCGGTGTGATCCCCTGGGCCCGGAAGGCGGCGCACAGTCCCTGCGTCTGCTCCGGCGTCAGGTCCGTCCGCAGGCGCACGGACACCGGCCTGATCCGCATCAGCCCCTCCAGAATCGTCTCCGTGATCTCCACGCCGTATTCTTCCGCCCAGAGATCCACGATCCAGTCCGGCATGGAATATCGGACGGACAGATACCGCAGCGGTTCCTTCTCCCTGTCGGGAAGCGGAAGGCTGTCTTTTTGTCTGGCCAGAGTCCGGAGCACGCCGTTCACAAATCCCTTAAGGCTGCCGAAACCTCTCTTTTCCGCCAGTTTGCACGCTTCGTCGCAGACGGCGCCATCCGGGACCGTATCCATGTAAAGCATCTGATAAAGGCTCAGGCGCAACAGTTCAGGTGATAATCCAGCTCAATCCGTCTCTCCAGCGTCCCTTCCGTAAGCCGTTTGAGAAACGCTCTGTCCCTGTCGGGCAGATAATCATATTTGTCCAGCACTGCCCGGATCAGTCTGTGGGAATACTCCTTCCGGCGCTCCAGCGTCAGCAGAGCGTCCAGCGCGATCTCTCTGATAGGATTTGCCATGGCCGTCCTCCCTTTCCCCATGGGCGCCTTTTAGCGCTTTCGCCCGGCGCAGGCACATGGGCTTTCCGCGCCCCTGCGGCGCGGTGCGCCGTCAGTCGTCTCTTCTGCGTCCGCCGCCGAAGAGCAGCACAAGACGCAGCAGCTGCAGGACGGAAGATGCTGCGGCAGCCACATAGGTCAGCGCCGCGGCTGTGAGGACCTTTCTGCTGCCGGAAGTCTCCCGGGAATCCAAAAGGCCGTACTGCCCGATCTTGTCCAGCGCCCTTGCGGAAGCGTTAAACTCCACGGGAAGCGTTACAAGCTGAAACAGCACGGAAAGCGAAAAGGCCCAGATCCCGATCTGGATCAACGTATTGTTCCAGGCCAGCAAAACCCCAATCAGGATCAGGGGAAGGCCAAGCCTGCTGCCGATGTTCACCACGGGCACCAGCGCCGTCCGGAAATTCAGGAAGGCATACCCTCTGTCATGCTGAATGGCGTGTCCGCATTCGTGAGCCGCCACGCTCACCGCCGTCACGGACGCGCCGTTATAGTTGCCGCTGGAAAGACGCACCGTGTTGGATCTGGGGTCGTAATGGTCTCCCCCGCTGTCTCTCAGGCATTCCACCTTCACATTGTAAAGTCCCTCGCTGTCCAGTATCCTGCGGGCCGCTTCCCCTCCGGTCATCCCTCTGCTGTTTCCGATTTTGCTGTATCGGTTCATGGTGGAATTGACAAGGGCGCTCGCCCCAAGACACAGCACCATGCCGATCAGCACAAGAGCATAAGTGGGATCCCAATAATAATAGTATGGCATATCCCGTAGCCTCCTTTTCTTCTATATCATCTGATCTGTTCCGATCTGTCCTGATTTGTTCTGTTCTAATCTGATCTGTCCTGACCTGTTCTGTCCTGACCTGTTCTGTCCTGACCTGTTCTGTCCTGACCTGTTCTGTCCTGACCTGTTCTGACCTGATCTGTTCCAGTCTGACCTGTTCTGTCCTGTTCTATCCCTGCGCCGGTTTTCATTCCTTACCGGCTCTGTCTTCCCAGTATCTCCCCCGGCTGCATTTTTACACCCAGTAAAAAGTCATGGGCCGGCATTCTCTTCTTTCCCTCCAGCTGCAGTTCGCGGATGCGTAAGACGCCCCGCCCCGCGGCCACGGTCACACAATCCCCCGCCGCTTCCAGGATCTCTCCCGGTTTCGCGCCCTTTTCCCTGTCCGAAGCGTTGTCCGGCTCCGCTCTCCAGATCTTCAGCTGCTTTCCCCGGTAACAGGTATAAGCTCCCGGCCATGGCGTCATACCCCGGATCCTTCGGTCGATTTCCTCCGCGGAGCCGGAAAAATCAATCTCTCCCATGGACTTGCGGATCAGGGGGGCGTAACAGCTCTCCCCGTCCTGCTGCTTCCGCGGCGTCAGCTTTCCCTGCTCCAGCAGCGAAAGAGCCTCCGCCGCCGTCTCGCCGCCCAGGATCATCAGTTTATCGTGAAGGGTCTCATAGTTGTCCTCCCTGTCGATGGCCAGCTCCCTCTGGTACAGGATATCGCCCGTGTCCAGACCGGCGTCCATCTGCATGATGGTGATGCCTGTCTTCTCTTCGCCGTCAATGATCGCGTGCTGGATGGGCGACGCTCCCCGGTATCGGGGAAGCAGGGACGCATGGATGTTGAGACAGCCGTACTTCGGAATATCCAGAATTTCCTGAGAAAGGATCTGCCCGAAGGCCGCCACGACATAAATATCGGCGAAATGCCGCCGAAGTTCCTCCACCGCCTCCGGCGTCTTGATCCGCGCGGGCTGAAATACCGGGATCCCGTGCTCCAGCGCCTTTTCCTTCACCGGCGGCGGGACGGGCGCTCCGCTTCTGCCCTTTGGCCTGTCCGGCTGCGTCACCGCGAGCACGATCTCATGCCCCGCGCCGATCAGCGCCTCCAGCGCGCCTGCCGCAAAATCCGGCGTTCCCATAAAAACGATCTTCATTCCTCTGCGTCCTCCGTCACATCCCGGAGCGGGCCTTCCACCTTCTCCACATACAAATGACCGTCCAGATGATCCAGCTCGTGGCAGATGGCGCGGGCCAGCAGTTCCGTTCCCTCCAGTTCAAATTCCTTCATATTGACGTCCAGCGCCACGACCTTCACATAATTCGGTCTCGTCACCTGTCCCGACTTGCCGGGCACGCTGAGACATCCCTCCTGCCCGGTCTGCTCGCCGCTGGATTCCACGATTCTGGGATTGATCAGGATATGAGGATCCTCCCCCGTGGTATCGATGACGACGATCCGCTTCAGCACGCCCACCTGCGGCGCGGCAAGGCCAACGCCGTTCGCTTCATACATTGTCTCCAGCATGTCTTCGATCAATTCCCTGATCCGGGGCGTCATCTCGGTCACTTCCCTGCATTTTCTGGTAAGCACTTCCTCACCGATCTCGCGTATGTTTCTGATTGCCATATTTCCTCTTTTCCGCTGTGCTACAGCCTCAATACAGATCCCGTCCTACAGGATGTTCATGGGATCAAAGTCAAACTGCACTGTCTCCGGTCTCTGCCATTCCTTCAGTTTCCGTTCCGCTTCGTCCTTTATCTTTATCAGTGTATCATATTCCGCGCATTTCACATAGAAAACAAATCTGAAAATATCATTAATTTTTTCGATGGACGCCGGCGCCGGGCCGATCAGGCTTATGTCCCGCCCCCAGCCTGCCGCCGTCTCATGAGAAAGAAGCCTGGCAAGCCGCTCGCCGCCCTCCTCCGACTTTGAGAAAACCTGAACCGCCAGCAAATGGGAGACCGGGGGATATCCCATCATCTCCCGGTAAAGGATCTCTTCTTCGTAAAACCCCTCGTAGTCCTGCGCCGCGGCGTGAACCACGGCGTAATGCTCCGGCTGATAGGTCTGGATCACCGCCGCCCCGGGAAGCGTCCCCCTTCCCGCCCTTCCCACCGCCTGTGTCAGGAGCTGAAAGGTCCGCTCCCCCGCCCGGTAGTCCCCGGCGCTCAGGGAGAGATCCGCCGCCAGAACGCCGACCAGCGTCACGTTCGGGAAATCGTGCCCCTTTACGATCATCTGGGTGCCGATGAGCACGTCGGCTTCCTGATTGGCAAAAGCGGAAAGGATCTGACGGTAGCTGTCCTTCGTCCTGGTCGTGTCGCTGTCCATGCGCAGGCAGCGCACGCCGGGAAACCGTTCCCGCAGTCTCTCTTCGATCTGCTGGGTGCCCGCCCGAAAGCCGCTGATGTATCCGGAACCGCATTCCGGACATACGGACGGCTTCGGCTCGCTGTATCCGCAGTAATGACATAAAAGCTTTCCTCCTCTGTGTTCCGACAGGGACACGTCGCAGTGTGGGCACTTCATCACATGTCCGCAGGCGCGGCAGGACACAAACCCCGCGTACCCCCGGCGGTTCAGAAACAGGATGCTCTGCTCCCCCTTCGCAAGGCGATCCTCCAGAAGCTCCTGCAGCCGTCTGCTGAAGATGGAGCGGTTTCCCTCCTTTAACTCCCGTCTCATATCCACGATATCCGTCTTCGGGAGTTCCCCGCCCGTCAGGCGCTCTTTCAGGGTAAAAAGTCTGTATTCTCCCTTTTTTGCCCGGTAGTACGCTTCCAGAGACGGCGTTGCCGAGCCCAGCACCACCGCCGCTCCGTGCAGCCTCGCCACCTCCAGAGCCGTCTCCCTTGCGTGATACTTGGGGGAAGCTTCGCTTTTATAGCTGCTCTCATGTTCCTCGTCCATCACGATCACGCCGATGTTCGGAAACGGCGTAAACAGCGCCGACCTCGGGCCGATGATGACGTCGATCCCGCCCTGCTTCGCCCGCTGGCACTGGTCGTATTTTTCCCCGGGAGACAGCATGGAATTCATCACGCTGACCCTGTCCCCGAACCGGCGGTAAAACCGCAGCAGCGTCTGATAGGTCAGCGCGATCTCCGGAATCAGCACTATCGCCTGCCTGCCGCGCCTGACCACGTTTTCTATGATCTCCAGATACACTTCCGTCTTTCCGCTCCCCGTGATGCCGTGGAGCAGATAGACGCCCGGCCGCCCCGCGTCGATGTCGGAGAGCACCGCGTCCGCCGCGGCCCTCTGGGCCGGACTCAGTTCCTTGCCGGGCTCCGGGGCCGTCTCCAGACTGACAGGGTTTCGCAGCTGCTCCCTGCTCACCGTCCGCAGGACTCCCGCCCGCTCCAGACTCTCCACCGTCCGGGCGGAGACGCCAAGCCTGCCCGTGACCCATTCGCAGGGAATGCAGGGCTGATCCGCCAGCTCCCGGAGCAGCCGCGCCTTCGCCACCTGCTTCTTTCTCTGGCTCTCCCCGAGAAGCGAGAGGATCTCTTCTCTGCTCATCAGGCGCTCCAGCGTTTTATGCTCCAGCCCTTTCACGGAATGCTTTGCCGGCAGCACCGTCTTCAGCGCCTGTATCATGGTGGAACCGTAATTTTTCCGGATCCAGGCCGCGAGGGCGACCATCTTTTCCTCCACGCTGACGCCCTTCCCGGACAGGTCAAGGATGCTCTTCATCCTCCCGGGGTCGAATTTGCACACCTCCCCCAGCCCGACCACATACCCCTGCAGCGGCCTGTTCCCGTTTCCGAACGGCACCGTGACGCACATTCCCATCTCAAGCTTTCCCTTAAGGCGCTCCGGCACCCGGTACTGAAAGGGCCTATCCAGTTTTTCGTGAGTGATATCCACGATCACATCAGCATACAGTTCCCCCACCGCATCCTTCCTCCAGAAGTTCCTTTATCAGCACGCGTTCGTCCATGGGGTGCTTTACCCCCTTAATCTCCTGATAATCCTCATGGCCCTTGCCCGCCAGCACAATAATGTCGCCCTCCCGGCCGTGGGAGATGGCGTAGCGGATGGCCTCCTTCCGGTCGCAGATCTCAACATACTTTCCGTCCGTCTTTTCCATTCCCGTCCTGATATCGTCCATAATGGCCTGTGGTTCCTCGAATCTGGGATTGTCGGAGGTGATGATCGTCAGATCCGCCAGCCTACCGCTGACCTCTCCCATCTCAAAGCGCCGCTGCCGGGAACGGTTTCCCCCGCACCCGAACAGGCACACCAGCCGTTTCGGCTCGTACTCCCGCAGGGTGCTCAAAAGGCTTTCCAGCGCCATGGCGTTATGGGCGTAGTCGATGAGCAGCGTAAAACGGTCCGAAACCTTCACCATCTCGATCCGTCCCTTTACTTTCGCCGTCAGAAGCGCCTTCTTGATATCCTCTTCCCGGATCCGGAAATGGCGGCAGATGGCGATAGCGGCCAGCGCGTTATAGACGCTGAATCTGCCGGGCGCCTGTATCTGCGCGTCGAACTCCATCAGGCCGCAGACATGAAAGCGGGTTCCCAGCTCCCCGGGGTTATGGACCAGCGCCAGATCCCTCGCCCGAAGCATACAGTCTTCTCCGAGCCCGAAGGTCTCAAGACTGCAGGTACAGCCTTCCGTCACCTGTCTCCAGTGGCTGTCGTCGCCGTTGACGATGCCGATCCGGCACTGTCGAAACAGCCGCGCCTTGCAGGACAGATACTCTTCAAAGCTTGCGTGTTCGCCGGGAGCGATATGGTCAGGCTCCAGATTGGTAAACACGCCGTAGTCGAAGACGAAGCCCTGAGTCCTGTGCAGCATCAGCGCCTGGGAGGACACCTCCATGACGACGACCTCCAGCCCCTGTTCCACCATCTTCGCAAAATATTCCTGCAGCAGCCAGGACTCCGGCGTGGTATTTTCGGCATGGAGATGCGTCTCGCCGATGATCACCCCGATGCTCCCCACAAGTCCCACCTTGTATCCTGCGTTTTCCAGAATGGATTTTACGAGGTAGGTGCTCGTCGTCTTTCCCTTTGTGCCTGTGATGCCGATGGTCTTCAGCTTTTCCGCGGGATGGCCGAACCAGGCCGCGGCGATAAACGCCATCGCGTAACGGGTATCCTCCACCCGGATCACCGTGACGCCGCAGCCCTCCGGCAGATCCACCTGCTCGGAGACCAAAAGCGCCTTCGCCCCCGCAGCCACCGCGTCCGCCGCAAAGGCATGGCCGTCGAATTTCGCTCCTTTGATACAGATAAACAGGCAGCCTTCCGTCACCTTCCGGGAATCATAGGCCACCGCGGACACCTCCGTATCCACCGTCCCGCTGACACAGGTAAATTTCAGATCCGTCAGCAATTCCTCCAGCTTCATATTTTGTCCTGTCCTTTCCGTGAACCGCGCGGGCTCTTCTCTCCCCGCCGCTGCCGCGGCCACAATCAATATGTTTTATTTTACTCTATATTTGAAAATTCTACCACCCCAAAATGGAAAAACGCCATAAACAAAGCAACAGTTCAGCCGGCGGCCGCCGGCTGAACTGTTTCCGACAAACAGAAAGCCCCGGCTCTCGCCGGGGCTTTCCTTCTTATGAGGGGGGAGATAGTGAGTTCATCAACTATCTGTAATTCACTATAAAGGCAATTTGTGTCCAAAGTGTGTTTAAATTATAACTAAATTATAAAATAACACAAAAAAACACCTGTTTTTATGCCAAAAGGTCAAAATACGTTTTCATGGGAATACTGCCGTTTTCTTTTGTGGTGGCGTTCGCCGCGGACATCGCGGCAGCCCTGGCCAGCGCCGTCTCGGGATCCTCCCTCTCCAGTTCGCTCATGCAGAGCGACGCCACCACCGTGTCGCCGCAGCCCACCGTGTTCACCGTCCGGACCGAATGCGCCGCATGAAAGTACGCCCGCTCTCCTTCCACCCAGACAAGCCCCTCTTTCCCAAGAGACACCACCACCCGGCCCACGCCCGCCGCAAGCAGCCGTCCGGCCTCTTTCACGATCTCATCCCGGCTCTCCAGACTCTTTCCCGCCAGATACTCCAGCTCCCGGCGGTTCGGCTTTACGATGTCAGGGCCCGCCGCGATCCCCTTTTTCAACGCTTCCCCGGACGCGTCCAGGATCACCCTGCAGCCCGCCAAATGACAGAGCTCCACCAGCTTTCCGTAGAAATCGTCGCAGACTCCCGCGGGAAGACTCCCGGACAGCACCGTCAGCTCGCACCGTTCCAGACACCCCGTAAACTGCCTCAGAAAGTTTCCCAGCTCCTTTTGGGTCACCGCGGGCCCCGGCTCCAGAAGCTCCGTGACTCTGCCGTCTTCCTCCAGCACGTTGGTATTCGTTCTCGTCTCGCCCGCAATCTCCGTAAAATGGCACTCCACGCCCAGCTTTTCCAGCGTCTCTTCGATCAGCGTTCCCCCGGCGCCCCCCAGGAATCCCGCTGCCGCCACGGGAATATGAAACTGCCGCAGCACCCTGGTCACATTGACCGCCTTTCCTCCCGCCACGCTCTCCGCAGCGTCCATCCTGTTGACCTCTCCCGGCGCAAGCCGTTTCAGCCGGCATGTCCTGTCCACCGCCGGATTTAAACTCACCGTCAGAATCATCTTTCTCTCCTTTTCCGCGCCCGTTTCTCAGCAGTAATGCTGCATGATATACTGTACTTCCGTCTTTCCGCGGTAGGTATTCTTTCCCAGCTGATACGCCACCGAAACCGGGAAATGCGCCGTTCCCCGGTATAGAGCCTCCGCGCTGCCCGGCCCGAACTTTTCGTTCAGGAAGGTATCAAACGCATCGGGCTCTCCGAAAAAGACGAGCTGTCTTGACGCCCCGGCGGGCGTCCGAACCCGATATCTGGCCCACCTGCCCTTTTCCCCCATCCGGTACCCGGCAAGAAAGATCAGATCCTTCTGGGCAAACAGCGGCTTGGGATTTCCCGTGCCGAAGGGCTCCAGCAGCTCCATTTCATCCGCGATGTCCTCCCCGGCGCAGTCCAGCGGCATGGGCACGTCGATATGCACCCTCGGCGCCAGATCTTCCTCCGTCAGCCCGCATCCGTCGTTCAGCGCCCTGCGCAGAGGCTCGATGTCTTCCTCCTGCATGGAGAGCCCCGCCGCCATGGCGTGTCCCCCGAATTTGGTAAAAAGATGCTTTACCTGTGTCATGGCCCGGTACATGTGATACCCCTCCACAGAGCGCCCGGAGCCCTTCACGCCTTCCTCGCCCCGGGTCAGGAGGAAGACGGGCCGGTAATAGCGTTCCCGGATCCTTCCGGCGATAATGCCCGCCAGACTCTCATGCACCTGCGGCAGAAAGATCACCATGACCTTGTCACCGGCAATATCGTGTTCCGCGATATATTGTTCCGCCAGCTCCACTCCCTGCGCGGTCAGATTTTTCCTGCTGTCGTTCAGCTCCCTGAGCTCTTCCGCCGCGCTCATGGCTTCCGCCCGGGAGCCGCTCATAAGAAGCTCCAGCGCCCGCGCCGCCGTATCCAGCCGGCCGGTGGCGTTGAGGCACGGGCCGATCACAAACCCCAGATGATAGGCGCCAAGCCGGTCCGTCTTTAAGTCGTTTACCGCCATCAGCGCCCTCAGACCCGGATTTTTTGTATCTTTCAGTCTCCGGATGCCTTCCTTTACAAGAATCCTGTTCTCATCCTTCAGCTCCATAACGTCGCAGACCGTGGAAAGCGCCACCAGCTCGAGGAACTCGTCCAGCGCCTGATCAAGCGCCTGGCTCCCGCTTTTCTCCGCCAGCGCCAGAATCAGCTTATAGGCCACCGTCGCGCCGCAGATCCCCGGGAAGGGATAGTCGCATTCCTCCCGCTTCGGATCGATGACGGCCAGCGCGGGGGGAAGGATTTCCCGGCGTTTTCCGTCCTCGTCCGTCTCAAAGGGCACCTCGTGATGATCCGTGACCACCACCCGGATTCCAAGCTCCCCCGCCAACGCAATCTGGGGCGCCGCCGCAATCCCGTTGTCACAGGTAACGATCATTCCCACCCCGTCGTCGGCCGCCTCCCGGATCAGGTGCTCGTTCAGTCCGTAGCCGTCGTGAATCCGGTGGGGAATGGCCGTATCCGCCGACGCTCCCAAAAGCCGGAATCCCCTTGTGAGAATATAGGAGGAACAGATCCCGTCCACGTCGTAATCCCCTATGATCCGGATCTTTTCCCCCTGCCGCAGCGCCTGAAGGATCTGGTCCACCGCCCGGTCCATATCCTTCAGAAGCCAGGGTGAATAACATTCCTTCAGCGTCCCGTGAAGGAACCGCTCCACCTGCGCCTCTTCCGTCAGATCCCTGTTGCGCAGGATTCTGGCCAGCACGGGGCTGATGTGGAACTCTTTTGCCCATCTGTCAAAATCCGCCTTTTTTGCCGCTACAAACCACTTTTCCATCCCGTTTTCCGTCCTGCTTTTCCCTGCCTGTTCCATGGCCGAGTATGATGAAAACAGAGCGTCCCGTGCGGGACGCTCTGTCCAAACGTTTCTCACCCTTCCGATCAGGGCTGTAACTGCCCCGTGAAGCTGTACTGATAAACAATGGTATTCTGATAAGACCCGTTGCTCGTGCTCACAGGATTGCCAAACACATCGTACTCATATACCGTCTGGGAGACCTGGTTGTCGTTCTCATCGTAGACCGTCTCCCGAATCTTGTTCCCCGCGTCGTCATATTCGTACACGGTCCTTCCCGCGGATTCGGACCAGTAACCGTACTGTTCGACGCTGCGATAGCTGTACTCCGTCAGATTGCCGCCTGCGTCATACTGTCGGCTCCAATCCGTAGTGCTGTACGCATCCGTGTCGGATCCCTGAATCTCGTTCCCGGCGGCGTCATACCAGACCTCCGACGCAGCCTCCCACAGATCGGATAACTGGTACCTGTTCATGATCCTGTGTGTCTTGTTTCCCGCATCGTCATATTCGTACTCATACACCTCCGAAGAGATGACGTCGTTCTCGTCCCGGCCGAAACTATATTTTGCGATCAGATCTCCCCTGTCGTTATAAAAGGCGGTCCACCACTCGTAGATCTGCCAGGGGTCTCCGCTTTTGCTACTGGTTACATGCCCCTTATCGTCATAACTCATTTCCTGAAAATAGATAATCTGCCCCCGCTCGTCGTACTCTGTATATCTTATCATATTTCCGGCGGCGTCATACTGCATCGTCTCCTGCAGAGCGGCGCTTCCTGAGTCGTAGTAAGTCCGGGAAGCGGTCTTCCTGCCGGCGGCGTCGTACTCATTCTCCACCCTGGAGTATACTTCACCGTTGTCGTAATAGCTGATACACTGAACTTCGTTGCCGTTTCCGTCGTACTGGCTCTCTGTATACAGCTGTCCGTTCATATAGATGGACGCCGTGATCAGAACCGTATTGTCGATCAGATTGTTTAATATTTCTCCCAGCTTTGCCGAGCCGGTGGCGCTGATCCCCTGAGAAAGGATCTCCGCCGCCAAAACACAGTCGGAGGTCTCCAGCGCATGGGAAGCTTCCGCCAGGTACACTTCCTCCTTCTTTGCCGACAGCGTCCCGTCACCCGTTTCTTCCGTGCCTTCGTCCAGCGCGTTCAGGGCGCTTTCATAATCTCCGGCCGCCACAAAAGAATCCGCCTCCGCCGCATAAATCTCCACGTACTTCTGACCAAACCCGGAATCCCCGCACGCCTTCTCTCCCTTTATTGCCAGCTTCTTCGCCCTGGCAAAATCACCTGCCGCGATCTCGCTGTCGATTCCCGTCAGATACGCTTCCGTCAGTTTTTCCGTCAGCGCGCTCTTCGACGCATCGTCCTGATCCGTCTTTAATCCTTTCTGCAGCAGGTCGATGGCGTCCTGATATTTGCCGTCGCCGAGAAAGATTTCCGCCGAGCGGGTATAGGCTTCCAGAAGACTGTCGTCATAGCTCAGCGCCGTCTCATACGCTTCCAGAGCATCTTCATACTCTCCCGCTTCGTAGTCCGCATTTGCCTGTTTCAGGTTTTTGCGGCTGTTATAAAAATCGCTGGTAAAGTACAGAGCGCCGCCCGTTCCCGCTCCCGCCAGAAGCACGATCAGGATGATGGCCGCGATCAGGCCGCCTTTTTTCTTTTTCTTCTTTTGGCCTTTCGGCTCTTTGGCGGCCGGCGCGGGCTTTGCGGGCTCAACGGGCTTTACAGGCTCCGCAGCCCCTGCGGGCTCAACGGCCTTTGCAGGTTCCGCTGCCTTTGCAGGCTCCGCGGCCTTTATAGGTTCCACGGCCTTTGCAGGCTCCGCGGGCTTTACAGGTTCCACAGCCTTTGCGGGCTCAACGGCCTTTGCAGCTTCCGCTGCCTTTGCAGGCTCAACGGGCTTTACAGTTTCCACGGGCTTTGCGGGTTCCGCTGGCTTTCTGACCGGCGCGCCGCAGTTTGTACAGAACGCCGCTTCTTCCTTCAGTTCCTTGCCGCACTTCGCACAGAACATTTCCCTTTATCCTCCCTGTATCTTCCTGTTCCCTTATCCCAGCTTACAGCCGCAGGAAGTGCAGAACGCCGCTCCCTCGGCATAGACTGCGCCGCACTTGGGGCAGACATTCTGCGCCTTGTTGTCCTCGGCGAACAAAGGCTCCAGCTTCTCACCGCACTTGTTGCAGAACGCGCTGTCCAGCACAAGAATATTTCCGCACTTCTCGCATTTCCGGAGTCCCCTGATAGCCAGCTTGCGCTTTTCCTGATACTCCGTCTCCTTATCGACGGCCGCCACAGCGGTAACCATTTCCTCATAGGGCGTTCCCTTGACGCTCTCGGGCGTATTGGCCGCAAGAAAAGTCTGACCGATCTGCGTCACAAGCGCCGCCCGGTTCTGAGCCAGCTCCGCCAGCCTTCTGTCACACTCAACCTCCGCGGGATTCACATTGGAAACCGTCTGCTGATCCTTTTTCTCAAAAAATGCCATTTTTCTTTCCCTCTCTTTTCTTTTATTTTTTATTTATGTAAAGCATTTTTCCAACCTGACACCAATACGCACAGCCCTGTGCCCACCAGGAGATAGGCGGCCATCAGATAAACATGATAGGTACTGTGCGTCGCCTTGAGATAGTAAAAAGGCGGAAGAAGATACTGCAGCGGCCGAAAGCGGTCCACATTGATAAATACGGGACAGACCGCCGCCATTCCCATAAGAAGGATCGGGATGCAGCAGCCCAGACGCTCCGGCGTCCCGCAGAGCAGGCGGACCAGATTACAGAAGACCAGCACACAGCCCGTAAACAGCGCTGCATGGATCACTTCCCGATACCAGACCGTAAAGACCCCGGACAGCCTGCAGGCGATCAGAAGCGCCGCCGCCGCGTCCGCCAGAACAACCCCGTGAAACCCGAAGGCCAGCCAGAGCCTGTGCTTTATAGGCATCCAGGAAAACGTTCCTCTCCGTTCATCCTGCATATAGTACAGGGAAGCGGCAAACCCGCACAGCACCAGCCAAAGGGCAAGGATCCCTCTCAGGGGAGCCAGAAGATAACTGCTCTTCTCCGTGGCGCTTCCGTCAAAGTACACCACCTGAAACAGGGTGCCGTCCGCCTTCAGCCGCTCGTAGGCCTTCGACAGTTCCTCGTCCTCCGCCGCCAGCCCCAGATCGTCCCTGACATAATCCTCGTAAACGGCGTAGGAAAAGAACGGATACAGGGCGCTGGTCAGGATCTCTCTGGAAAAGGCGAGGGGGATGCTGTCCTCCCGCTCCACCACGGTCACAACAGGCCTCACCCGTTTCCGGGCCGCGCTCTCCCCCAGACGGAGGGCAAGGTTTTCCGGGAAAATCCACGCCGCGTCAGCCTGAAAGCGTTCCACAAGGTCTCTCGCTTCCTCCGGCGTCTCGCAGATCACATATCGCAATACATTTCCGTCATCCAACAGCCCATCGACGATCTCTGCCGACAGTTCGTCAGACGGATCCGTCCGGCACAGCGCGATCGTCACGATCCCGCTTTCCTGCCGCGCCGCGAGCCGCATTCCCGCAACCAGCAGGGGGACGGCGCACAGGATCATAAGGAAACTCCCTTTTTTAAACAGACGCTTATTCAGAAGAAAAAACCATATCGCAATCCGGCGCATTTTCCGTTATCCCCTCCGAATCCTGCAGTTTCTCACAAAAACCGAAATCCCGAAAAACACCGCCAGATAGCCAAACAGTCCCGCCGCCGCCCACAGAGAAGCCTCTTCCTGAAGCTGCGCCCCAGTGTATGCAAGCGCCCGTCCGGACGGAAGGGCCCCGCCGATCTTCCTCAAGACATCCGGAAACATACCGGAGGGATAAAAGCAGCCGGACAGATACGCCATGAAAATTCCGCATAAAAACTGCAGAAGAACGCTGCCGACAACGCCCGTTGTCAGCTCATACAGCAGAAACTGCATGGCGGCGAATGACGCAGCCACGGGGATCATCTGAACATAGAAAGCAAAAAGCCCGGAGAACTCCCTTTCCGCCCCAACGGCGGAACTGACGGCGCCGCTGCCCAATACCGCCCCAAGGATCAGAAAGACTCCCAGAAGGCAGCATAAATTGAGAAACAGATACGCCAGATACTCTCCCGCCACCTGCCGGAACGCTCCCACACCTTTCGACGCCATCAGACGCATCAAGCTGCCGTTCCTTCTCGCAAACAGCGGACAGCTGAAGATCCCCATAAGAAGCAGGAAAAAGATCAGCAGCCCGGAAAAGAGATGTTCCCCCGTGGAAAGTCCGGAGGACAGTCCCAGAGTCTCCAGATCGCAGATCTGCGTCCGGTTTAACACCATATCGATCAGCCGCAGGTTCAGATCGTCCGTAGCGCCCGCAACCTTATCCTTCATGCCGCGCTCCCGCAGAATATCCTGCATAGCGTATATAGCGTTCTGAGAATAGATAACCAGCGTGGACGCCACCCCGGCAAGTTCCTCCACAAGGATTCCCGTTATTCCCTTCTGGCCTGTGGAGCCAACAAAGGTAATGGGCGCGTCGTTCGCCCCGCTGACAATGGCGTCTACAAGATCGTCCGGCACCACGGCGTACGCCGTGATATCACCCCTGATCAGCGCCCGTCTTGCCTCGGGCTCGGTCATAACCGGAAAGTCCAGTATAAATCTGGAATCGTCCAACTGGGAAAGCGCGGAGATTCCAAAGCCAAGATAGGTATCCGTCGTATTTCCCACCAAAGCGATACGGTATCTGCGGCTGTCCTCCGCCCTTTCATCGCTGTTTAAGTACAGCGCCGCGAAAACGCCCACACAGCCGAACATGATCACCGTCACCGCGATCAGCGCGGGCAGAAGCTTCCGGGCGCGCCGAATCTGTACCGACAGGTACTTGCAAAATCCACTCATGATAGTATTCCCGCCAGCCGGTGAATGTCCCCGTCATACTCATAGGGAGTCAGGCTGCCGTCTCTGAGAATGTAGCATTGATCGCAGAGCGCAAGCTCCTGCATGTCGTGCGTTGCCAAAAGCAGGATGCCTCCCCCGTTTATATAAGTTTCAAAATATTGGTAAATCTTTTCCTTGCAGACAATGTCCAACGCCGCCGACGGCTCGTCAAGCAAAAGGATTCCGGGATTCGCGGCGACGGCGCAGCCGATGGACAGCCTTTTTTTCATTCCGCCCGACATCCTGTGTACCGGCACCTTCAGAAACCCACCGATCCCAAGGATCGCCAGCACCCCATGCTCCAGCTCCCGCTTCAGGGTCTTTCTGTCATACCACATACGCAGGTTATCCCATGCGTTCAGCTCTTCGATCAGAGGATTTTCCTGAGGGACATATCCCAGCACCGAATTGCGCAGCGCCGTATTTTTGAAAAGGTCCTCCCCGTCACAGAAAAAGCTGCCGCCATCCGCCTTCTGAACGCCCGCCAGCACGGAGAGCAGCGTGGATTTTCCACAGCCGTTCCCGCCGAGAATCCCCACGCAGCTGCCCTGTTTCGCCGTCAGAGACACATTTTTCAGGACTTTATTGCGCTGATACGCCTTTTGTATTCCTGACAGTTTAATTTCCATAAAAGCCGTTCTCTCCCACCGTCTCCTGCCGCTTCCGATATCATCCCCGCCGCAGGGGTCGTTCTGATCCGCCCTCCCTGAAAAGAACCGTCCTATTTAATAATAATAGTCGTCGTCATAATAATCATCGTAATAATAATCATCGTAATAATCGTAGCCGCCCAGTTCATCCTCCAGATCGTACAGCAGGCCGCTCAGTTCATCCCAGTCTCCGTCCGCAAGGGCGTCACAGACATCCTCGATGGGATCCAGCAGATAGTCCGGCAGATCCGTCTTCTCCAGATGGGAATAAAACTTCTTCCAGTCGATGGTCTCCACCCAGTCCTCAAGATCCCGCTCATCCTCCGCAAAGATCACGTTTTTCTCCTTCGGGATCTTCACGGACGACGCCTTCTTTTGTTCCTCGGAAACCGTAACGGATACCATGTCCTCTCCGTCGTAGGTCACGCCGCAGGTAACTTCCGCGGAATTCGGAGAAGATTGTTTTCCGGTCACGACGATCTGGATATCCTCCAGAATGGATGCCAAGAGGGGGCCTCCGCCTACGGGCACTCGGCCTCCGGACACTCCGGCCAGCAGTTCAGCGCCGTCCGGCGCCAGGCCGATGGTAATCCCGCCGTCAAACATGCCCTGTTTCAACGCCTTCATATCCAGCTTTTCGGTGGTAATCTTCAGCATGTCACCGCCGTCGCCGTTCTCTTCGTAGCTTAAGACAAATTCGCCGCTGTACTTATCTCCCGATTTCTTTCCGCTTCCAAGGAAAGAGACATCCATTTCATCCCCGTATTCTTCCACGTGCATGGAGATCTCGCTTCCGAATTTTCCGCCGTTCTCCGCCGTCAGTATCGCAAAGGACGCGGCAATGTCGTCTTCCTCGCTGTTTATCTCCAGCAGTCTTCCGATCACGTCACCGGCGCCGTCCACATAAAGCGTGAGCAATATGGTTCCCTCGTCCTCGTCGTAATCGCCGAAATCTCCCAGGTTGTCGCTGAGATATTCCACTTCCCGAAGGAACTCGTCGTACGCCTCGTCCCCGTCTCCGCCAAACGCATCCACGGTCTCAACGATGATGTCCTCCAGATCGGCATCGTCCCGGGCTTCCTCCAGAACCGCCTGCAGCATATCTCCGATCAGCTGCGGCGTCACTTCGATCTCCAGCGCGGTACATTTCTGGGAAACGCCTTCCACCTTCAGAGTTGCGGACCTTTTGTCGGCGTCATCGACGCAGGAGGATAGAATCTTTACATAATTTTCCACCAGCTTTTCGATCTTACCCTGACTGGGCAGCGCCTCTATGGTCTTTGTATACTGATCCCTGAAATCCTCCCAGTAATCCAGCGCCTCGTCAACGGGAATGTCCATATCTTCCAGATCCACGCCCAGGTATGTATCCGACAGTTCGGGAATCTGAAGATAGGCGGCGCCATCTTCCAGATCCAGCGCCCCCGCAAGCGTGAGCAGACTCTTCTGATTCAGTCCCCCGGACAGGTTCAGGGCGAACTGGTTTCCGTTTATGGTAATACTGCAGTCCGCGAAAACGCTCTCCAGCCAGGACAGATCCTCGCCCAGCGCGTTCTCCGCCAGTTCAAAGATCTCGTCGAATCCATCGCCGAACGCCAGCGTCACGGAAGCGTTGGACGTACATTCAAACAGATCCGCGCTGTCCAGCACAAGAGACTGATACAGGCTTCCCGCTGATCCGGCCAGTTCTTTCGCATTTTCCTTTTCCACATACTGATAATATTTTTCGGGAGAAGAAACCGTCTTATGGAAGAAATTGGATATCTTTGCCGGCAGTTTCAGCGCAAAGGCTCCCCCGACCAGCACAACCGCCGCGGCGGCCACCGAACCGATCGTCACAAACAGCTTTTTGTGGCTCTTCGGCGCTTTCTTCTCTTTTTGATCCTGCTGCGCAGGCTGCGTCTGCGGCAACGGCTGGTTAATCGGCGGCACCGGCTGCGCCGACTGTATCGGCTGCGTCGGCTGTTGGGCCGGCTGTATCGACTGCGCCCCCCCGTCCGAAACGGCCCTGCCTTTTACCGGCGTACCGCAGTTCGGACAGAACAGCTCGCCGTCCTGCAGCTTTGTTCCACACTTTTCACAAAACATACGAATCCTCCTCAAATATTCCGCAGGATCTCCCTCAATCTCCGCCCTGCATTTTGTTTCAAAACTCTTTCAACATTATACCGATGTTTTCCTCTTTTTGTCAAGCCGTGTCCGAAAGGAACTGCCATCGCTGTAAAAGGAAGAAAAAGAACGCGGAAAAATGTCGGGGCCTGTCCAAAAAACAAGCCGCATGGCAGCGGCCAAAGCCCTGCCTGCGACTTGTTTTTGGTGTTGATTTCTTATTTTACGGCCAAAGACTCCCGGGCGAATGTTGAAACCCGCAAAGCCAGGGACATCCCCAGACTGTTACTCAACCAGCATATCCCATGAGTGGTATACGCCGTAGCGGCCGTTGACCTTGATGACAAGCCAACTCTCCACTACCAGATCCCTGTCATACTCAAACTGCGTCGTGACGAGATAACCCTTAGAAACCTTCAGATCTCTGAGATCCCTGCTTTCAATGCCTCCCTTCCCCAGCAAGAACGATTCCGCCGCATCCTCCAGAAGCTTGTTAACATCCTTTCCGCTGATCTTCGTAACGTCGAGCACCTTATAGTGCTCCACATCCTCAAAATTATCATATTCATCAATGTTGTCGTAACTTTCCTCAGCCCAGTCTTCTACCTCCCCCTCAAGATCCTTGGGGTAGAACTTTTTCCATTTTACATCGCCAGCATCCTTTTCTCCCGACATAAAGACCTGAACGTAAGTCTTTACCGCCTTCTTTGCCTTTCCCTCTGCGACGCCTCTTGCGATGGCGGGAATCAGGATCACAAGGATCACAACCGCCACAACGGCGATGATGGCGATCATCTTGGAATCCAGTTTCAGCCCCTTCTTCTGGCCGTCCTGAGACGGAGTCCCCTGAGGCTGCGGTGCCGCTCCGCTGGTGGGAGCATAATTATTCGTGTTGATATCCATTTCTTCTCCTCCACTTTCTGTTGACGGTTGCCACAAGGAACCGCCCTTTGCACAACTTATGCTTATGTTAGCACAGGCATGACGAAAAAGCAAGAAAAAAATCTTTTTTCGGGTTCTCATGGCAACAGTTCAGCCGCGCCATTCGCAAAGCCGCTTCTTACCGCTCCTGTTTCGGGCGGAATTTCCTGCGGAGCAGATACCATATACTCCCCGCCAGACAGACGGAGGAATAGGTGCCGCAGACAATGCCTACCATCAGCGGCAGCGCAAAGTCCTTGATGCTGGTCACGCCGAGAACATAAAGCACGGCGACCATGATAAACGTGGTCAGGGAAGTAAAAATGCTTCTGGACATGGTCTGGGTGACGCTTCGGTTTACGGTCTCCTGCAGATCCTCCCTGCCGCCCTTTGCCGCCATATTCTCCCGGATGCGGTCGAAAATCACGATGGTGGCGTTGATGGAATAACCAACAATGGTCAGCATGCACGCCACAAAGGTATTGCTCACAGATACCCTTGCCGCCGCGTAGAACGCCAGCACAACGAGCACATCGTGAATCAGCGCAATGATGCTGCTGACGCCGAAGCGGAGGTCCTTAAAGCGGATCCTGATGTAGATCAGCATGCAGACGATGGCCACCGCCACCGCGATAATGGTGTCGGATTTCATCTCGTCGCTGATCGTGGAGCTGATCGTCTCGGACGTGATCATCTTTTCCTCGATCCCAAAAGTATCGGTCAGCATCTTCGTCAGCGCTTCGTTCCGGTCGATGTCAAGCGTATCCATCTTAAAGATGACCTCGTTGGTCTCCTGGACGGTCTGTACCTGCACGGCGCTGCCCGTGATGTCCTCAATGAGAGGGACTACCTGCTCGTTCGCTTCCTCCAGCGTCATGGCATGGTCAAAGGTGACCGTCACCGCCGTGCCGCCCTTAAAGTCCAGACTGTAATTCAGCGCGTCGCCGGTCTTCGCGCCGTAAACGCCCATTACGATAAACCCGGCCGCGATCACGGCCAGAGAAATTCCCATAAAGATTCCCTTTTTCTGCAGAATGGCAAGAGGCCTGCGCTCTTTCGACACGCCGTAAAGCTTCGGATTCTTTGCACCCAGCTCATAAAAGGCGAGCAGCACATACCGGGTCACCACAAGGGAAGTAAACATGGACAGCACGATGCCCAGCGCGAGGGTCTGGGCGAAGCCCTTCACGGAGCCGGGGCCCAGAAACAGCAGCACGCAGGCCGCGATCAGGGTTGTGATATTGCCGTCCAGAATCGCGGAGAAAGCTTTGCTGAATCCGGCCTGGATGGCGCTCCGCACCGTCTTTGCCGCGGCGAGTTCCTCCCGGATGCGGGCAAATATAATCACGTTCGCGTCCACCGCCATGCCCACGGAAAGGATAATGCCCGCGATACCGGACAGCGTCAGCGTCATGGCAAAACCGTTCAAAAGCAGGATCACAAGGGCCACATAGGACAGCAGTCCGATCACGGAAGCAACCCCCGGTATCCGGTAGACAACGATCATAAACAACGCCACAAGCGCCAGGCCGATAGTGCCCGCGATCAGGCTGGTCCGGATGGCGTCCACGCCCAGCTGGGCGCCCACCACCTTGGAATGGAGCTGCTCCAGCTCCAGCTTCAGGCCACCGATGCGGATGGTGGAAGCGAGCTGTTCCGCCTCTTCATAAGTGCTCTGGCCGTTGATGACCGCGTTCCCGTCCGTGATCGCCGCCGAGACTCTCGGCACGCTGACCAGCTCGCCGTCGTAATAGATCGCAATGGACTCTCCGGCGGCAAGGGCTTTCGTCGTGGCGTCCGCAAAGGCTTTCGTTCCTCCCTCCGTCAGTGTCAGGCTGACGACGTACTCCGAGTTGCCCGTGACGGAATCCCGCTGGGTTCCGGCTTTGGCGTCCGCCACATCCGTTCCCGTTATGACGACGGAGCCGTCCTCCAGCAGTTCGTCAATGGTCTTTGTCAGCGTATATGTCCCATCCATCCCATAGCTGTAGTTGCTGTTGCCGTCCGCGTCCGTCTGCGCGATGAAATACAGCGCTCCGGGCCGTCCCAGCTCCTTCAGGATCTCGTTGGCGTTGGAAACCCCGGGGATCTCGATATTGATCCTGTCGCTTCCCTCCTGATAGACGATGGCTTCCGTACTGTAGCCCTCCACCCTCTGCTGCAGCTTATAGATGGTGTCGCTCATGTCCGTGCTGTCGGGTTCCTCTTCTCCCACCACCTGATAGGTAATGCTGACGCCGCCCGCCAGATCCAGCCCCAGCTTGATGTCGGAAGCGCTTCCGTCTCCCATGGCGTTTACGCCGAAGATGTCTACATAAGCGACTCCGGCAAGCAGCACCAGAATACAAAGCAAAATTATGACCGCCCTGTTCTTTTTCATCTCTTTTTATCCTTTCTGCTGTGTTTTTTTATATATCCTGCTCGGCCGCCTTCAGCATGACGGCGCATTCCACACGTTTTCTTTCCAGTTCGCAGCCCACGTCGTAAGCGTCGTTGATACTGCCGTTGAAGTTGTACGCGTTCGCCGCGCAGCCGCCGCTGCAGTAAAATCTGGCGAAACACTTCCTGCATTTTTCCTTTGTGTAGACGTTGCAGCTGCGGAAGCGGTCCCTGATGTCCTCACGCAGGATCCCTTCCTCCACATTTCCCATGAGGAACGCCTCGTTTCCCACAAACTGGTGGCAGGGGTACAGGTCGCCCCACGGCGTCACGGCCAGATATTCCGTGCCGGAGCCGCAGCCCGCGAGCCGCTTTGCCACACAGGGCCCGCCGCTTAAGTCTATCATAAAATGAAAGAAGTGAAAACCCCTTCCCTCTCTCTTCCTCTTTAAAATCTCTTCCGCCAGCCGGTCATATTCCGCCTTCAGCGCCGGAAGATCGGCTTCCGTGATGGCGTAGTCGTCGTCGGGTCCGGCCACCACCGGCTCCACGGAGATCTGCCGAAAGCCCAGATCCGCCAGATGGAGCACATCCCGGGAAAAATCCAGATTGTTGTGGGTAAAGGTGCCGCGCACATAATACCGCTCCTGCCCCCTGCTCTCCGCCACCTTCTGAAACTTCGGAACGATCAGATCATAGCTGCCCTGGCCGCCCCGGAAAGGACGCATCTTATCGTGGATCTCCCTGCGCCCGTCGATGCTGAGCACGACGTTTGCCATCTCCCTGTTTACAAACGCAAGGATCTCGTCGTTTAAGAGAACGCCGTTCGTGGTCAGCGTAAACCGGAACCTCTTGTTATGTGCCTTCTCCAGACTTCTGCCGTAGCGCACCAGCTCTTTCACCGTCTCCCAGTTCATCAGGGGCTCGCCGCCGAAAAAGTCCACCTCCAGATTCACCCGGTTTCCGGAGTTTGCCACGAGAAAGTCCAGAGCCTTTTTCCCGACTTCCACGCTCATCAGGGCCCGCCGTCCATGATATTCGCCTTCCCCCGCGAAACAGTACCGGCAGGCGAGATTACAGTCGTGCGCGATATGCAGGCAGAGGGCCTTTACCACCGTCTGTCTGTCTTTGAAATCAGAGACGACCGATTCATAGAGATCCGGGGCAAACAGCTGTCCCGCCTTCTCCAGCTCCAGCACCTCGTCCACCGCCTCGCAGATTTCCTCCCGGCTGCAGGACAGAGACGCGCGCTGACAAACCGCCTCCTTCACCTTCCCGGGATCCCTGACCCCCTCGTTGATCAGGGACTCCGTCAGGGGAATGATGTCGTAGACAACGTCGTCCACCACATGTATGGACCCGCTGTTTATATCCATAACGATATTGTAACCGCCGCTTTTATATTGGTGTATCAACTCAGAATTTCCTCTCACACAAAAAGTAGCAGCGACCGGAATCGCTGCTTACTCTAGTCTTTCGATAGTCAGATTATTTCATCTTCTCACAGCTCTGATTTCCTACGGTGCAGGAAGTCTTGCACGCCGACTGGCAGGAGGTCTGACATTCGCCGCAACCGCCCTTCTTCATGGATTCCTTGAGATTCCTCGTGGTCAAAGTCTTGATGTGCTTCATTTTCACAGCCTCCTTACTCGCTTGTTTCATGTCGAAAATCTCCCGACTTCACCAAGTATACCATAAAATAACCGTTTGTAAAAGGTTTTTTTCAAAAACAGTGCCGAAACCGTGCTTTTTCTTCATTTTCCCGTGTTTTTAACTGAGCATGCCCCCCAGCATTCCGCCCCCCGCGCAAAGCACCAGCGTTGTAAAGAAGGAATTCCCGAACGTAAGCCCGCCCTCTCCCATGGCAAGGGAGGCGGCGGCCAGCACGACGAAATAGGCGATTCCCATCACAAGCCCCCAGAAGAACTTTCTGGTCTTTTGTTTTTTCCCCGCCATAAATCCGCCAAAGAAGGCGGCCGCCACATAAATGACGATAATGGCGGCGGCGACCGCCTTTTCCCCCAGCCCCAGCCTGTAGAGAAGGAAGGCCAGCAGCGCCAGCAGCGCGCCCGTAACTATGTAAGAAAACAGAAGGGTCTTGAGCAGAAAGAAAACGGGAAATTCTCCCTGGTTCGTTTTTTTCTCCATCGCGTTTCTCTCCAACCATTAACTTTTTATAAAATTATATGCACAAGCCCCCGAAAACTTGACAATTCCCTTTCGGCTATAGTATATTTACTTATCATACCAAAAGGAGTGAACTGTTTGGATACCCCCGGTGTCATACAACTGATTGTTCTGATCGTACTGTTGCTTTTGTCCGCCTTTTTTTCCTCCGCCGAAACTGCCCTGAGCACGGTAAACCGCGTCCGCATGCGCTCTCTGGAAGAAGAGGGCAGCCGGCGCGCCGCAAGAGTAAACAAGATACTGGAAAACTACAGCAAAATGCTCAGCACGATCCTGATCGGCAACAATATCGTAAATCTGTCCGCTTCCGCGCTGGCCACGACCCTTGCCATGCGCGTGGGTCTCGCCGTGGGAATCGCCACCGGCATTCTCACCGTCGCCGTCCTGCTCTTCGGCGAAATCACCCCGAAAACCTGGGCAATGATCAATTCCGATAAGATATCGCTGGCCTACAGCGGCATCATCTATCGTCTCATGCAGCTCCTTACCCCCCTGATCTTTCTGGTGGACAAGCTGGCGGGCGGCGTTCTGCGCCTGCTGCATATCGACCCCAACAGGCGAAACGATACCATGACGGAATCCGAACTGCGCACTTATGTGGATGTAAGCCATGAGGACGGCGTCATCGAGTCCGAAGAGCGGGAAATGATCTACAATGTGTTCGATTTTTCCGACGCGCTGGCCAAGGATATCATGATCCCCAGGATCAACATGGTGACGGTGAGCATCGACGCTTCCTACGACATGGTGATGAGCGTCTTCCGGGAATCCATGTACACAAGGCTTCCCGTTTACCGGGAGGAAAAGGACAATATTGTGGGATTAATCAACATCAAGGATTTTATCCTGACGGAGAACCGGGACAGCTTTCAGGTCGGCAACATTCTTCGCGACGCTCATTATACCTACGAGTTCAAAAAGGTGGCGGATCTGTTGTATGAGATGCGGGAGAACACAAAGACCATTACTTTCGTGCTGAACGAATATGGCGCCACGGTGGGAATGATCACGCTGGAGGATCTGTTGGAGGAAATCGTCGGAGAAATCCGGGACGAGTACGACGCCGACGAGGAAGAACTGATCCAGGAGGCCGGAGAGCGAACCTGGCTGGTCGAGGGCAGCATGAAGCTTGACGATATCAACGACGCGCTGGGCACGTCTCTGGACAGCGAGGATTACGACTCCATCGGCGGAATCGTCATCGAAAGCCTGAACCGGCTGCCGGAGGACGGGGAGGAAGTGGTCCTTCAGAACGGCATCCGCCTGAAGGTTCAGGGCGTGGAACAGAACCGGGTCAAAAAAGTGCTGATGACGCTGCCGGAGCCGTCCTGCGATGCGCCGGAAGAGACGCAGACGACCCAGGACCCCCAGACTTCACAGGATGCGGAGGCCGAAACCCTCTGATCTCCGATCCTGTGCCTGCGCACCGGCCCCGGGGTACCCGGGTTATGCGCTTCCGCCGCACAGCGGGTTTGGAGCAGCGGCAAACTCTGAATTTGTTAAATCAGTTTAAACGCCTTTATTGCGAAATCTTAAAATGCAAAGTCATCCGTCTTGATTTCACACGGTAGCCAACAGAAATAATAACATCCAGATTATAAAATTCTACCTGATAGGTTTTTCCGTCAGCAGCAGTTGTTGCAAATTTTGCAACAACTGAATCCCTTGTCAATTCACTCTCTAAAAAAATATTCTTTATATGCCTTGAAATGGTAGATTTGTCCCTCTGAAACAATTCAGCCATCTGGTCAATAGATAACCAGACGGTATCACCGTCAAATGTTGTTTCTATTCGGGTTAAGCCGTCTTTCTTCATTTGACTTAAAAGAATAGAAAGACTGCGACAAGAGATATTGCGTTTCCGAGAATGTGCGAAAGGGCGCTGATAACGCAATTGCCCGATTTATGATAAATCACCGAGAAAATCAGGCTGTCGATGAATACACAGCAAAAAATAGAGCGCATAGATTTTTCTATACGCTCTGATGCTGTGTTATTATTTTGTTGTAAATTTTTCAACTATTTCTTTCATGTTTTCTACCAAATTATATACAATATACAGCGAAATTCAAACAATCCCATTCAAAAAGGTTCTATAACCAGTTTGTATTATTCACTGCCTAAATGAAACAGCGGCACCTTAATTATTACGGGTCATCTTGTACATACCTGAAACAAGTGAAAAGCAACCTAATAAGCCGATTACAAGTCTCCATTTTACACTGTGGACTTCTACTATTATTGATGGACAAAATACAGCAAGCAGAATAATAATCAATCCTACGATTACCAATGTAAAATTAGCTATTTTCATTATGGCACCTCCTTGTAAATACCAATTTATTTAATTGTTCAACGCTGATATTGTACCACAACCACACACATAATTCCATTAAATTTTGCCTAATCTCCCTTTACCTTATTCTTTGCAATCATCATCTACCGAAGTGATGTTCCATCACTTTGCCTGTATCCCTCTGCTCTGTGCTGACTACCCTCGGCTTGCGGTAGCTGACGTGTGATTTCGGAAAGGAATAGGTCATAGATACCTCGTCCTGCCCTATCAATTTCATACGGTAATTAACACATGAAAAAAGCTACAACATCCCTGTCTTAGCTTTTCATTGGTGAAGCCCCTTTTCTCCGTTAATCTGCCTTTTCAGCCAGTTCTTTTTCCCGTTCCCTGCGTATTTCCTCCCGTTTCCTTGCCATATACTTGCGGTTGCACGCCCGCTTTTTCTCCAAACGTATGAGTCCTTTCTCCTGCTGTGCCTTTTCTTCCTCGATCAGTTCGGCTTCCTCATGGGGTATCTCGATTTTGCCGATATAGTTTAAGAATATCCCCACTTTCTGCGTCCGTCCTGTGGCGGTGGTTATACATCTTCGCCCCACAATCAGCACAGAACATCTTGGTTTGTGATACTGTTGCTTTCCCCGCTCTGCTCATCGTCTTTTGACAATCTCTCGTAAAGTGCTGTGATTTTTAAGCTGTCCTTGTTCTTCATTCTATCATGCTCCTTTCTTTCGGTAAAATTTTTGAGTAAAAATCCGCAAAATGCAATCCCACAACAACACTGTACCTCCCCATCAGACAGGGAAATCAAACAAACCTCACAAACCGTTTCCTCCCGATCTTCATCACATCCTGAGGTTTTAAAGTCTTCTGTACATCCGCAGGCTCAAGTTTCTCTCCGTTCAGCTGCACACCACCCTGCTTCACCAAACGCAGGAACTCACTTTTACTTGCCACGAGCCCCATGTCTATCAGCTCTGCGGCAGCGTCATACACGGTTTCACCCGCCCTGACGGACAATTCCGGCAGCTTTTCCGGGATGGCCTTACGGCTGAAAGCCTCTCTGTAGTAAGCCTTGGCAGCTTCCACTTCCTCCTGACTGTGGTACAGTCCCGTGACAGTCTCCGCCAGAATCAATTTCACATCTCTGGGATTCACCCCGGCTGCAAGCTGTCTCCGGATTTCTGCGATTCGGTCGGGGTGTTCGTCCGTCACCAGCTCAAAATAAGTGACAATCAGCTCATCCGGCACCTCCATCAGCTTTTTGAACATCACCTCTGCGGGTTCATCAATCCCTACATAATTTCCCAGGCTTTTACTCATCTTCTCTTTTCCGTCCAATCCCACCAAAAGCGGCACAAACATAGCAACCTGGGCTTCCTGTCCATACGCTTTCTGAAGATTTCTGCCCATGAGAATATTGAACGTCTGATCTGTACCGCCCAACTCCAGATCCGCACCGATCACTACAGAATCATAGGCCTGCATCAATGGGTAAAAAAATTCATGTACTCCAATGGGAATCTGATTTCGATACCTGCTCTGAAAATCATCCCGTTCCAGCATCCTTGCCACGGTCGTGGTGGCCGCCAGACGGATAACTTCCTCAAAATCAAGCTTTGAAAGCCATTCACTGTTAAACCGCACCTCCGTTTTTTCCACGTCAAGGACCTTAAAAATCTGTTCACAATAGGTCTGCGCATTTCTTTTCACGGTTTCCTCTGACAAGGCAGTCCTACCCTTCGACTTGCCTGTTGGATCACCGATCCTTCCTGTAAAATCACCGATAATGATTACCACTTTGTGTCCCAGATCCTGCATCTGCCGCAGCTTCCGCAAGGCTACCGTATGTCCCAGATGGATATCCGGCGCAGAAGGATCCATGCCAAACTTAATCGTCAACGGCCGTTCCTCCCTGACAGCTCTCTCCAGCTTTTCCGTCAATTCGTCTTTTTGTAACAAAGTGTCAATTCCCTTGCAGATAATTTTGATCTGCTCCTGTGCTGCAATCATTTTTTCTCCTTTTCCGGCCATAAAAAAATGCCCGCCCTTATAAAACTATAAGGACGAGCCGTCATCTCGTGATACCACCTCATTTCGCAGACAACTCACGCTGCCTGTCTCTTCAAGTACAGCAGGATCTTCCATGTCATACACGAAAAAGACATGTATCCGCGATACTCCAGCACTCGATAACGGGGTGCATATCCGTCACAGCCTACTTTGTCTCCATTTCGGTGCGTAGCTCCAAGATGTATTCACAGCCATTCGTCATGCGCCTCTCATCACCCGGCAGCTTTCTGTTTGCATTCCTGACTGCTACTCTTTCTTTTCATAGCCTTTACTAATATAATTGTTGAAATATTTATAGCACATTCATACCGGCATTGTCAATCCTTGTTTGTAAATTGCTCCTAAAATGGGTAAAACAACAGCGTCCAAATTTTACGCTCGGACGCTGTTATTTATGTCCTGTCATATCCCACCCAAATGGGAAGAAATCTACCTCTGCCCAAATATTATGAGCAAAGGCCGCCGCAAAGCGACAGAAAACGCATCAGCGGCACTACGATAAATCCACCACCCTGGTAGCGATCCTTTCCCGAAACCGCACGTCATGATCCACCACCAGCATGGTGGGCTGGTACTCAAGGATCAGCTTTTCGATCTGCATTCTGGAAAAAACATCAATATAGTTAAGGGGCTCATCCCAAATATAAAGATGGGCCGGGGTAAGAAGGCTGGCGGCGATCAGCACCTTTTTCTTTTGGCCCTCGGAGTAATCCTCCATATTCTTGGAAAACTGCGTCCGTTCCAGGTCCAGCTGCCGCAGCACCGCACAAAAAAGGCTTTCTTCCAGGCTGTTTTGCTCGCAGTATTCCCGGATGCTTCCCTGCAGAAAGGAAGTATCCTGATTGACGTAAGATACCGCCAGGTTGGGTGCCACCCACAGAGAACCCTGCTCCCGCAAGGTTTCCACGATACGGGGGCTTTGCTCCTGAGAGTCCTCGCCCTTCTGGTGCCGCAGGATTGCCTTGATCAGGCTGCTCTTGCCGCATCCGTTGGGCCCATGCAGAAATACCCGTTCGCCTTGCCAAAGTTCCAAGTTCAGGTGCTCCAGAACCTGCCTGCGCCACCTTTCCGTCCTTTGGCCGTGGCCTTCGCCGCAAAGGGAATCCAGCCTTCTCTCATAATACAGGCCGAAATCGGACGCCCGCACCAGCACCTCTTTGTAATGCCGCAGCGGCATGATTTTCAGATCCTTTGGCTCCTCAATATCCGCCAGCAGCCCCTCCCTGGCCTGAATCTCTTTTTCCATGCGCTGTTCATACTGCTTCACCCGGCTCTGCATCTTCTTGGTTTTGGCGCCGATATAAGCCCTGGTATCTTTACTGCGGTCGTGTTCCTTGATGGGATCAAAGCCGATCTTGGCGGCTTCATTGTGGGCCGCCCAATTCCGGCTTCGCTCCGCCGCCTTTTTCAACTGCCCGATCTCCCGCAGATGTTTTTCATTTTCCATTCTGGAGAAAGCGTCCTTCCGGTTCTTGTTTTCCCACCAGCTGCTGAAATTCCCGCTTTGCACTTCGATGGAACAGCGGTTCAGCACCAGCACGTGATCCACACAGGCATCCAGCAGATCCCTGTCATGAGAGACCAGAATGAACCCTTTTTTCCCGGAAAGATATCTCTTGACCAGCTCCCGGGATTCCTGATCCAGGTGATTGGTGGGCTCGTCGATGAGCAGAAAATCATTTTCTCCGGAAAACAAAACTGCCAGCATCACCTTGGTCCGCTCCCCATGGCTCAAGGTCTCATAAGGGCGATACAGCGTCTCGGCCGAAATCTGCAGTTCCTCCAGCTCCCGCAAAACTCTCCACAGCTCACAGTCCTTTTTCCAGTTCTCCATGAGTTCCGCACTGTATTCTTTTCCCGCGGTTCCTTCCACGGAATAAGGAAAATAATCGAACGCCGCAGAAGCGCTGATCGTGCCCTGATATTCATATTTTCCCATCAGGAGATTTAAAAAGGTCGTTTTTCCCTTTCCATTCCTGCCGATGAAACCGAGCTTCCAGTCGGTATCGATGGAAAAGGACACCTTCTCAAAGATATTGTCGATTTTGCCTTCATAACAGAAGGTCAGATTAGATACATTGATCTGCGCCACGGTTTTCCTCCCACCCCGTGCCGCCAATGTCGGAAAACGCCTGCAAAAAAGCCCGCAAAAAAAGAGAGACTGTGCGCAGCATCATCCACTTTTGGCAACACGACGAAAACGCCCGGCGGCTTTGCGCCGGATCTCAACAGCTTCGCAACATGTTCTCAAAAGCAGATTATCTCCGCATCTTTTCACCTCTCTCCATCAAGATAAAATCATTATAAAAGTGAAACGGGGCGTTGTCAACCCCGAAAAAATTTCCCGGAACCGTTTATTGTATTGATGGCAATAAACCGCACACCCTTTTCAGAGAAAAGCATCCCCGTGTATAATCCCACTTTCAGATAGTTCCGCCCGAACCTGCTCATATCCCTTACGATTACTGTGCAGACATTCCCTACCTCCACCTCGGCGATCATCCTTTGGAAACCCTCACGTTCGAATTTCGTCCCGCTCACCCCGTCGTCTATCTAATAGCCCTTTTTGATACAATTTTATTTTCCTTACACTTTTTTATTTTGCCTTCAAAGGAGGTTCAAATGGAAAACTGTCTTTAAAAATAAGAAAACACCCCACATTCCCGTGAAATGTTCTGCTGACTATCAACCTTTGCTTAATTTCCCTATGTTTGTCAAATACTCTATATATTTGTAATCTTTACGCTCTTTCCAATTGCATACAATCCCATCCATAAAAATACCGCTTGACGATTTCAGATAATTACAAATTAAAACTTCAAAACCATGCTCGTAAAAAAAAACATATGCTTTTAACTGTTTCCTTTGTTCTACTAATATACAGAATTGCTGATCATTGTCAAGAAAGAGTTCTTGACGTATTTTTTCTACTCTATCAAACCTAATACCTGCGACACTATTAAAAATTTCATCGCTTCCAGACATAATTTGACGGATGATATCATCAAACTCATCTGTTTGCAAAATATACTGATCACCTTTCAAATATGCAAGTGTATTAATAGCAGATTTTGCAGCTATTATGCACAGATTCTTAAAATTATGTATAATAGGCAAAGTAGCTGAAATTTGAACATAATTTACTTTTTCTCCTCTTGTAGTAATACTTTCCATAAACATATCTTTTATTTCTTTTACTCTCTCCTCTGATAAGATATCATGGAACCCGATATGTATTTTCCCTTTGAAATAAGCAATATACACATTTTCATCATCTTGTGGCATTTTAACAGGTACATATTTTTCTCCCATTGAAGCGATTTGCCCTTTTAGTTTTATTATCTCCTCTTGAGCATTATCATTACTGTTCGCTTGATAATAAAATTGTATCTTATTTTCTTGACTAATTACAAACTGGCTTAAAATATACCCCTCTGTGCCTTTCATATACCCGAGACCGTTTCTGCCGCTACATTTTATCGGTACTACATCTGAGGTCGCGGCGTTTTTAGGCGACAACTTACCTCGCTTTCCAGGTCCTATAATTATGCGTGGTATCTGAATAAACGAATGTTCAATAACATCTCGTTCTATAGGAGAAAAAAATTTGTTTGCTTCATCGGACACCACGCCCTTATCTAACTTTGTACAACACCCTAATGCTGCTGGAAGCACATGTTCCTGAGAAGTATATGTTAATCCAGACTTTTGTCCTAAATAAATGCACATATTATCACCCATTTTCATATTCAATATATTATTAATATTCCTACTATGTCACATCAAATTAAATTACCAAGTGTTATCACCCAATATTTTAATGACACTATTTTACTGCTTGACTGATATATACAAATATATCATGAAATCCTTGGCACTGCAAGATTTTCTAAAAACAAGGCACCTTACGTTTCTTGCAAGATACCTCTTTAAATTTCTATTTGTCGAAAGGGAATATCATAGCAGACACAAAATTTGAATTCGGCATAGATAAAGACGGGACACTTACTTTGGCAGATGAACTTTTCACGCCTGATTCCAGCAGATTTTGGGATCTTCTGGAGTACTCGGTCGGAACATCGCCCCGCTCGTATGACAAGCAGCTTTTAAGAGACTGGCTGACGGCACATACGGAAAACGGCGTCATTCCGTTTGACAGCGTCCCGGAGAATATTATACATGACACAGAAGCGATTTACCGCAAATGCCTGCTGCAATTGACTCATAAAGTATCCTCATAAAGTCCGCGGCATTGGATGGTATGTTACACAGTTATATGCTGTTAAACATATCAAAGATCCGCAGACAGCCTTCCCCCGCTTACGGAAGCTGATAACGCTCTCCGTAAGCCATGACCTTGCCGCGGAAATCTACGTTGTCCCCCGTCTTCAGCCCGCCGATATAAGCGTGGGTGTCAAACTCGTCCTCGCTGACCTGAAGCAGACACACGGCAATGTTGGAACAGTGGTCGGACACTCTCTCCAGATCCGTCGTGATGTCCGTGAGCACAAACCCCAGCTCTATCGTACATTTCCCTTTTCTGAGCCGCTTTACATGCCGCTGCCTGATCTCAAGGTTCAGGCCGTCGATGACCTCTTCCAGAGGTTCCACCTGTTTTGCCAGCTGGAGATCATCCTCCCGGAAACTGAGCATGGTGATATTCAGGATATCGTGAATGGCCCTCCGGAACACCTGAAGCTCCTTCGTGGCCTTGTCGGAAAATTCCAATCCCTTTTCCTGCATCTCCCGCACGCTCTCCATCACGTTCAGCGCATGGTCGGAAATGCGCTCGATATCGCTGATGCAGTGCAGAAGCGTAGACAGGGTATGGCTGTCCTTCCCGGAAAGCGTTCTGGAACTGAGCTTGACCAGATACGTGCCGAGCTGATCCTCGAAAATGTCCACCTTTTCTTCCAGCTGCTTTACACGCTGCGCGGCTTCCTCCGTGTAGCTGTCCAGCAGGCTCATGGCCACGTTCATGGCCTCCTCCGCCAGCCCTGCCATCACCACCGCCACCGAACGGCTTTGCTCCACGGCGTAGGAAGGCGTCTCCAGAAAGCGGGCGTCCAGATATCCCAGCACCCGATCTTCCGGCGCGGTCTCTTCCGGATCGTCGCGGACGGTCAGACTCGCCAGCTTTACCAGCCCCCTGGAACAAGGCAGCAGACAGACGGTAATGACCACCTTAAACAGCGTATGGATCACAGCAATGCCAAAAGGAGATGCGGCCTGTTCCATAATGGACAGCGGCCGCAGCGCATGCAGCCCGTAAAAGCCGATCATGATGATGGCTGTTCCGATAATATTAAAGTAAAGGTGGACCAGCGCCGCCCTCTTCGCGTCCTTTCTCGCGCCGATGCTGGAGAGGATCGTGGGCACGCAGGCGCCGATATTCTGTCCCAGTATCATGGGGATGACCGTGTCAAATCCGATGGCCCCGGTCAGGCTTAAGGACTGCAGGATTCCCACGGAAACCGAGGAAGACTGCAGCACCGCACACATTACAAGACCTACCAGCATCCCGAGGAAGGGATTGGAAAAGGTAGGCAGAACGCTTAAAAATTCCGGCGTCTCCGCCAGGGGCTTTACGGCGTCGCTCATGGTGTTCATTCCAAACATGAGAATGGAAAAGCCCAGCATGATCGTCGCCACATTTCTCTGTCTGTCCTTATGGGAAAACAGCAGGATCATGGCGCCCACAATGGCGAGAATGGGAGAAAAAGAGGTGGGGTTTAGCATCTGTACCAGAAACAGTTCGCTGTCGATCCCCGCAAGGCTCAGGATCCAGGCCGTGATCGTGGTGCCGATATTGGCGCCCATGATGATGCCCACAGCCTGCTGCAGCTTCATGATGCCGGAGTTGACAAAACCGACCACCATCACCGTGGTCGCGGATGAGGACTGTATCATGGCCGTCACGCCCGCGCCCACCAGAACCGCCTTGACCGGATTGCTGGTCAGTTTCCCAAGGATCGCCTCCAGCCTTCCCCCCGAAGCCTTTGCCAGCCCGTCTCCCATCATGCTCATTCCGTACAGGAACAGGGACAGTCCGCCGATCATCGTCAGTAAATCAAAAAAGTTCATACAAAACCTCTCTCTCAGCCATACTGGCGGCACACACTTTTTCGGCCTTCGCCGCCGGCATCATGGTTATGAAATAGCCACATATTGATTATTATACCATAGGAGGTGTGGTTTGTGTAAATTTTTTCATATTTCCGGTTTTTCTGTCTTTTTATCCGAACCGGCCGGCGATATATTCTCTGGTCCGCCTGTCCTTCGGCCGGGAAAAGAGAACGTCCCCGGGCCCGGACTCCACCAGCTCCCCCGCCAAAAAGAACGCGGTATCGTCACAGACCCGGGCCGCCTGCTGCATATTGTGGGTCACGATCACCACCGTGTACTTCTTTTTCAGGTTCCGGATCAGTTCTTCCACCTTCCGCGTGGAGACAGGATCCAGCGCGGATGTGGGCTCATCCATCAGAAGCACTTCCGGCCGTACGGCCAGCGCCCGCGCAATGCACAGCCTCTGCTGCTGTCCGCCGGAAAGCGCCAGAGCGGATTTTTTCAGCCGATCCTTCACTTCCCCAAAGAGCGCGGCTTCCCTCAGCGTCTCCTCCACAATGCCATCCAGCTCCTGCCTCGCCCGGATCCCGTGGAGCCGCGGTCCATAGACGATGTTGTCATAAATACTCATGGGAAACGGATTCGGCCTTTGAAAAACCATTCCCACCTTTTTGCGCAGCAGCGTGGCGTCCACTCTTCTGTCGTAGAGATTCTCCCCGTCCAGAAGCACCTTTCCCTCTACCCGCACGCCTTCCACAAAATCGTTCATTCTGTTGATGCACCTTAAAAAGGAGGACTTGCCGCAGCCGCTTGGGCCGATCAGCGCCGTTACGGCGCTGCCCCGGATCTCCAGGCTCACATCTTTCAGCGCATGGTTTGTTCCGTAGTAAAGATTCAGATTCCTCACCGATATTCTGCTTTTTTCCATGGTCACCTGATTCCCCGCCCTCTCTCCGGCCGCGGAAACCTCACGCCCTGTTCCGCAGCCTGACGGCCGCGAGCTTCACAAGAAGATTGAGACCAAACGCCGCGGCGATCAGCACGCACCCGATCCCGAAAGCCGTCTCATATCTACCGTTCTGAACCTGCAGATACAGTTCCACGGCCAGCGTCCCTCCCGATTCCAGCATTTTTTCTCCCAGACTCCGGATCGTGCCAAACGCACTCCCGCCCGGCTTCGGCAGATGGCCGTCGCTGCCGGCCGTGAACAGAAGCGCCGCGGATTCTCCCACAATGCGTCCCACCGAAAGGAGCACCCCCGTCAGAATGCCCGGCATGGCCGCGGGCAAAAGAACGGTGCGGATCATATAAAAACGGGAAGCTCCCAGCCCCAGCGCGCCGCTTCGGTAACCCTCCGGCACCGCGCGCAGAGCTTCCTGCGTATTTCTCACGATCAGCGGCAGCACCATCAGCGCCAGCGTCAGGGCGCCGGTCAGCAGAGAATACCCCAGTCCCAGCGTCTCTCCGAAAAACCCCATCCCAAAGAGTCCGAAGAGAACGGACGGGATGCCGGCCAGCGTCTCCGTGGTAAATACAATCAGGTTTACCAGCTTCCCCGGTTTTGCGTATTCGCTGAGATAGACCGCCGCTCCCACGCCCAGAGGGATCGCCGCCAACAGCGTCAACGCCGCTATGTACAGCGTGTTAATCATATTTCCCGCTATCCCCGACGTCTTTTTTGCCACGTCTGTCACCGTAGTCAAAAACCGCCAGGATACCGCGCCCGCCCCTCTGAAGAAAAGATAGCCGATCATGCCGCACAGCAGCATCACGGACACGGACGCCGCGCCGTAAACGGCCGAGAGCAGAAACGCTTCCGCCGGTCTTTTTCTTTTTCGGTAAAGGGTCGTCTCATCCATGCTCCCCCGTCCCCGCTTTCCTGATTTTTGTCAGCGCGGCGTTGACCGCCATAAGAAGCGAAAACAGCACCAGCCCGATGGTAAAGAGCATCTGTCTGTGCCGGCCGGCGGCGTATCCCATTTCGCTGACGATCGCCGTGGCAAGGAACCGCACTGAGCGAAAGGGAAAGGGTGGATTGACACAGCCGCCGGCTACCAGCGCAATGGCCGCGGCTTCCCCGACGGCACGTCCCACCCCCAGCACGATTGCCGTGGCGATCCCGGATTTTGCCGCTGGCAGCACCGCCCGAAAGACGGTCTGCACGCGGGAACCGCCCAGCGCCAGAGAAGCGGCGCGGATGCCGGGCGGCACCGACCGGATGGCCGTTTCACTGACGCTGATCACCGTGGGAAGTATCATGACGGCCAGCACCAGCGCAGCGGACAACAGATTTGCGCCGCCCGTAAAGCGGTGATCCGGAGAATCCCGAAACAGCGTGAGCTCCAGCCGGTATATCAGCGGATTCAGCAGAGTAAGCCCCAGCAGTCCGTAGAGGACGGACGGGATCCCCGCAAGCAGCTCCACCGCCGGTTTTACAACCGCCGCCAGACGTCTGTCCGCAATCTCCGCCAGAAACGCCGCCGTCAGGATCCCCACGGGAACGCCCAGTAAAACCGCAAGCGCGGTTCCCGCCAGAGAGGTCAGGATTACATGGAAAATGCCGTATTGGGGTTCGGCCGCCGTGGGTTTCCAGACCGTGCCCAGCAGGATTTTCCCGGGCCCCACCTGTAATAGCGCCGGAACGCCCTTTGCCAAAAGATACAGCGTGATGGACACCACGGCCAAAATGACAAAAAACGCGCAGGCCGCAAAAACGGTCTGTGCGATCCCTTCCGCCGCGTTCTTTTTTCTCCGGTCCGCCATAACGGAACCGGAATGCGGATGTTTCGTCTCTGTTTTCAAAGTTCCCCTCCTTCCTGGGCAGCTATGTCATTTACAGGGATCAGCCCCACAAAGACGGCCGTCTCCTGTCCTTCCCCGCCCAGCACATACGAAAACCAGCTCTGTACCAGAGCGTTCTGCCGGGAAATTTCTCCGAAGGTTGCCATTATAAAAGGTCTGCTCAGAATATATTCTCCGGTTCCCACCGTTTCCGCCGCAGGGGACACCCCGTCCAGAGCCAGCAGCTTCACCCGCCCGTCCGCCACCTGCAGCGACACATACCCGATGGCTCCGGGGGTGGACGCCACTCTCGCCATGACGGCGCCCTCGCTGTCCAGCTCGTTTGCGTAAGCGCATCGGTCCCTGACGCCAAGAATTTCCTCAAATGCGTTTCTGGTTCCGGAGCCTGCCTCCCGTCCCACAACCACAATCGGCGCGTCCCGTCCGCCCACCTCCGACCAGTTGGTTACAGCCCCGGTATAGATTTCCGTCAGCTGCGCCTTCGTCAGACCGGCCAGCGTATTGCTCCGATCCACGCATACCGCGATCCCGTCGAACGCCACCACGTTCTCCACGACGCCTTTCTCCTTTTCCTCATCCTTCAGGCTTCTGGACGAATTTCCGATGTCCGCCGTCCCGCCCAGCACCGCCTCGATCCCCGCGCCGGAACCCGCGAACTCCGCTCTCACCTTCACGTCGGGATGACTGTCCATATAGCGCTCTGCCAGCGTCCTGACATAAGTCTCCATGGAAGTGCTCCCCACCAGCAGGATGGAGCCTGACAGTTCTTCCGGTTCTTCCATGGCCGCGGGGGAGGATGTTCCGCTCTCCTTCGGAACGGCGTGGACGTTCCCACATCCGGCGTATCCGATGGCGGCAATCAGGAGCGCACACGCCGCCAAACCTCTTTGGATGCGCTTTCTCATACGTTTTGTTCTTCCTCGCTTTTTTGTTCTTCCTCGCTTTTCTCCCGGTCTGCCGCCTGTGTTTTCTCATCTGCAAGCGTCGCCAGAACGCCGCCCGCGATGGCCCCCGCCACATCGTCAAACCTTTCATCCAGCAGCCGGTTATCTTCCTCCGTATTGATAAAACCTACCTCTACGAGCACGGCGGGCATCTCGGTCCGGCGAAGCACCGCGAGACCGCCGCGCTCATGCACGCCGAGATTCGCAAATCCCACCCGCTCCAGCCGTCCGTTGATCTGCTCCGCCAGCTTTCCCGCCCTTCCGTAACGGCTGAACACAAGACTTTCCACGCCGGTAAACTGTCCGGGATAGGGCCCGGCATTTCTATGCAGAGAAAGAAAATAGTCCCCGTTCACCGCGTTGCCCTCCAGCGCCTTCTGTACCGGGGACTCATAGACATCCTCCGTCCGGGTGTAATATACGGAAATGCCGTTTCTCTCCAGTATTTCCCCTACCGCCAGCGCCAGGGCAAGCGTGTCGTCCTTCTCCTGTCTGCCCCGGAAGGATGCGCCGGGATTTCCGCCGCCGTGTCCCGCGTCAATTATGATCAAAGGCATAAAAATACCCTCCGCATATCTCTCTTTTTAAGATATGCGGAGGGTGGCTGTCCGGTTCCTCCCGATCCGTATTTTGTTCATATCGCCGTATCTACCATGGCGCCCTTTAAGTCTTCCGCCGCCAGCTTCATCTTATCCACAATGCTTTGAACCTCCCGGCGCATATCGTCCTCCGAGCGGTCCAGCTCCAGGACTTCCTCCACGGGAACTTCCTCCGCGAGCTTCTCCGGCAGGCTCTGTCCTTCCTCCCGCTTCTTTTGGAGTTCTTCCGTCTCTTCCTTCTTTTCCTTCAGTTTCTCTGCCTGTTCTTCCCGCTTTGTCTGCTTCTCTTCCTGATACTCTTTTGCCTCGTCAACAACCATTCCCATGATCTCGTCATCCGCCGCTTTCAGCTTCTGTTCCGCTTCCTCTTCGGCCGCAATCATGGGGGCTTTTTTCCGCATTTCCCGTCTCACGCCCCGGATCGCGGCATTCTCCGCCATGACGCCCTGTTGATTTTTTGCCAGAGCCCTCTTGTTGTACTTTTCGTAGTCATCCAGCTCTGCTATCCTGTCCCTGTACTCCTGTGGCCATGCCGCTTCGGGCGTGTCGTCCGTAACACCGTAAATTTCCCCGAGTTCCTGCTTCTTCTGCCCGATATCCCGAAGCCGCTCCTGAACCTGCATGCTGTCCTCCTGCAGCCGGCTGATCCTCTCCCTGCTGCCGTCAAGCTCCCGTTCCACTTCCCGCGCATTGTCCCAGGTGTCCCGGACGATCTTCATGGCTTCCTGTCTGGCCTGTTCCTTCCTCTGGCGGATCCGGTCCTGCAGCGAAGGGTCCATATTCAGATCTCCGGCAAAGACAGTCCCGCCTTTTTCCTTTTCATTTCCGCTTTCCTTCTCCTTGTCCTGTCCGGAGACCGTCCCGTCTGCGGGTCTCGCGCCCGCATAAATTGTCATGTTGTTTTCCACTTTCATCATCGCCGTCTCCCTCTCCGGACGAAAGCCGCGCCCTTTCGCGCCGATCTGCCCTCTGCTTCGTATTTCTATAAAAATATCGGCTTGTTCGCAGGTTTTCTTAAGGTTTTCCCAAATTACCGCCGCACAGCGCTCATCCCGCGAACTGACTGTTGTACAGCGACGCGTAGAACCCGCCCTGCGCCAGCAGTGTCTCATGGTTCCCCTGCTCGATAATATTGCCGTCCTTCATCACAAGAATGATATCCGCCTCCCGGATCGTGGAAAGCCTGTGGGCAACGATAAAGCTGGTGCGCCCCTCCATCATCTTTGCAAAGGCGTTCTGTATCTTGAGCTCCGTCCTTGTGTCAATGGATGAGGTTGCCTCGTCCAGTATCAGCATGGGCGGCAGACAGAGCATGACTCTGGCAATGCAAAGAAGCTGCTTCTGTCCCTGAGACAGGCTGCCCCCGTCCTCCGTGATCACCGTGTCATACCCGTCCGGCAGGCGCCGGATAAAGCTGTGGGCGTGAGCCGCTCTGGCGGCGCGCTCCACCTCCTGCTGCGAAGCTTCCGGCTTCCCCATACGGATATTGTCCCGGATGGTGCCTGCTCTCAGCCAGGTTTCCTGCAGCACCATGCCGTAGGAGGTGCGCAGACTTCCTCTGGTAATGTCCCTGATATCCGTGCCGTCCACCCTGATTTGGCCGCTGTTTACGTCGTAAAAACGCATGAGCAGATTGATCACCGTGGTCTTTCCGCATCCCGTGGGGCCCACGATGGCAACCCGCTGTCCGGGGCGGACTTTCAGATTGAAGTTCTGTATCAGCTTTCTTTCCGGAACATAGCTGAAGCAAACCTGTTCCAGCGCCACGTTTCCTTCCGCGTCCGTCAGCACTCTCGCCTGAGGGCTGTCCGGGATCTGGGGCGTTTCATGGATGAGTTCAAAAATCCGTCCGGCGCAGGCCAACGCGTTCTGCAGTTCCGTCACCACGCCGGAGATCTCGTTAAACGGCTTTGTGTACTGATTGGCATAGCTTAAGAAACAGGAAAGTCTCCCCACGCTGATTCCTCCTTTGATCGCGACGAAGGCGCCGAAGATCCCCACCCCCGCGTACACAAGGCTGTTCACGAAACGCGTGACAGGATTTGTGATAGATGAGAAAAAGATCGCCTTCAGAGAGCACTTCTCCAGCCTTTCGTTCATCTCTCCAAACTGCCCTTCTACCGCTTCCTCTCTGGAAAACATCCTGACAATTTTCTGGTTTTCCACCGTCTCCTCGATCAGAGAGGTCTGTTCCCCTCTGGTCTCCGACTGAAGCCGAAACATGGAATAGGTCCTCCGGGCGATAAAGCGCGCCGCCAGAAAAGACACCGGCGTAATGCAGATCACAACCAGCGCGATAGGCACATTGGTGGCAAGCATAAAAAACAGAGTGCCTCCGATGGTCAGGACGCCTGTAAACAGCTGGGTAAATCCCATGAGAAGGCCGTCCGCAAAGGTGTCCACATCCGCCACCACTCTGCTCACGATATCGCCATAGGCATGGGCGTCCAGGTATTTTAAGGGCAGCTGTTCCAGCCTGTGGAAAGCGTCCTCCCTGATATCCTTCACTACATGATAAGTGATCCTGTTGTTACAGATGTTCATCACCCACTGGGCTGCCGCCGTTATCACAACGGCTGCGCCGATCTTTTTCAGGATGCCCGCGATCCCGGCGAAATCCACATTTCCCTTTCCCAAGAGAAGATCTACCGCGTCTCCCGTCAGAATGGGCACATACAGCGTCAGCGCAACCACGGCCGCCGCCAGAATCAGGGACAGGCACACCAGAAGCCGGTATTTTTTCATGTAGGATAAGACCTGCACGACGATGCCCCGCCGGCTGTTCTGAGTGTTCCGGCTGTTTCGGTCTTCTCCCCGGTCAGTTTCTTTTTCCCGTCTGTCTTCCTGACTGTTGCCCTGGCTGTTGTTCCGGCTGTTTCCCTGGCCGTTTCCCCGGCTGTCTTCCTGACGATCCGTCCCGTTTTCTTTTTTCATTCCTCTCATTCCGTCATGCTCCTTTTATCGGCATATCCCCGTAAAAATTTCTTCCCCGGATGCAGCCTGTCAGCCGTATCTCCTGTTCCACGGCGAATATTTTTTGCTTTGGATGTTATCTCGCATCCGGGGCCGCCTTCCCCTGCTCCTCCGGATACTGAGATGCATAAATCTCCTGATACACGCCGCAGGTCTTCATCAGTTCCTCATGCGTGCCGAGCCCCACCATCTCGCCGTCGTCCAGAACGATGATCCGGTCCGCCCAGCGGATGGAAGACGCCCTCTGGGAGACAAGAAAGACCGTCGTTTTCCCCTTCAGGCTCTGCAGCGCCTGCCGCAGCTTCGCTTCGGTAGCGTAGTCAAGCGCGGACGCGCTGTCATCCAGAATCAGGATTTCCGGCTTTCGCACCAGCGCGCGGGCAATGGTAAGTCTCTGGCGCTGGCCGCCGGAAAGGTTCCTGCCCCCCTGCGCGATCTCCGCGTCCAGCCCGCCCGGCTTTCCTTCCACCACTTCCCTCGCCTGTGCCAGATCAATAGCTTCCCACATTTCTTCCTCGGAAGCATCCGGCTTGCCCCACTGCAGATTACTGCGCACAGTGCCCTTAAAGAGCACCGCCTTCTGAGGTACGATGCCTGTAAGGCTTTTCAGCTTCTCTTCCGGAATGTCCCGGATATCCTGTCCTTCCAGCCGCACCGTCCCTTCTGTGGCCGGATAAAACCCCGGGATCAGGTGAATCAGGGATGTCTTGCCGGAGCCCGTTCCGCCGATGATGCCCACGGTCTCGCCCCGGTTCACCGTAAAGCAGATGTCATGCAGCGCTTCCGCTCCCGCCTGGGCGTAAGTCAGGGACACATGGTCAAATTCCAGAAAGGGCGCCGCTTCCCCGTCCGGTCTGCTCTTCTCCGACAGCCCCGCCGTCTGTTCCGCATTCCGGATCTCCAGCACTCCCGCCACGCGGTCGGCGCAGGCCAGCGCCTTCGTGACGGTGATGATCAGGTTCGCCAGCTTTACCAGCTCCACAAGGATCTGGGACATATAGTTCACCAGCGCAACTACTTCACCCTGCGTCAGCGTCCCGACATTTACCTGAATGGCTCCGGTATAAAGCAGCGCCACGATCGCTCCGTTCACGATCACATAAGTCACGGGATTCATCACGGCGCTGATCTTTCCCACAAAAATCTGGCTGGCAGCCAGGTCCTTTGTCGCCTTCCTGAACTGTTCTTCTTCCCGTTCTTCCCTGTGAAAGGCGCGGATGACCCGGACTCCGGTGAGATTTTCTCTGGTAAGTCCCAGCACTCTGTCCAGCCCCGCCTGCACTTTTTTGTACAGCGGCATGGTCCAGGCCATGATGCCGAACACCACCGCCGCCAGCAGCGGAAGCGCCGCGGTAAAAATAAGCGCGCTCTTTCCGTCCACGGTAAACGCCATGATCGTTGCGCCGAACACAATGACGGGGGAGCGAAGAAACAGCCGCAGCACCAGATTTACCCCGGACTGCACCTGGCTGATATCGCTTGTCATGCGGGTAATCATGGTCGATGTGCCGGCTTTATCGATGTTTGTAAAATCCAGACTCATGATATGGTCAAACAGAGCCTGTCGCAGTTTTGCGGAAAATCCCACAGCCGCTTTTGCCGCGAAATACTGCGCGGTAACGGAAGCGACGAGACCCACAACTGCAAGCGAAGCAAGCGCAAGCCCCATCCTGCCGATATAGCCCATGTCCCCGTCAGCAATCCCTCTGTCGATGATACTGGCCACGATCAGGGGCACAAGCAGCTCAAACCCCGCCTCCAGCAGTTTAAACAGCGGGGCAAGTACCGTCTCCTTTTTATAATCCGCCAGATATTTCAAAAGCTTTTTCATAAATGATCCGTGCCTTTCTCTGTGTTTCTCCGCTTTCTTCCGTCCGGTCCCTGAAACCGTCCTGTCCCCGGAGCATCAGCCCCGCCCCTGTCCCTCAGGTGCCGGGCCGCTCCGCCCTTTGGGCGCACAACGCGATCCTGTAGCCCGCTGGATACTGCCACTCCTGCCAAAAAACGCTGTCCCCGTTCGTTTCTCCCTCTGACTCGGGCGGCAGGAAATTTTTATTCAGAGCGGCTCCGATCCCGCTTCCCGTCAGCTTCCCATACGCTTCTTTTCGGGTCCACAGCCGATAGAAAAGCGCTGCTCTCTCCGCCTGTTCCCGGCAACGGACAAGCGCCGCCATTTCCTCCGGGGAGAAAAACCGCCGTGCGATCCGCTCCAATCTCTCTCCCTTTTCCATACTGCACCGCTGAATATCCGCTCCCACTTCTCTGTCTGAGACGGCGCAGATCACATACTCCCCGGAATGAGACAGATTAAAATAAAAAGGATAGTCCTTCAGATAAGGCTTCCCCTTTTCTCCGTAATCCATCCGAAGTTCCAGAGGGGCGGAAAGAGAACTCAGGAGGCGGGAGACCGTATATTCATACAATCCATACAGGGCACCGCTTTCTGATTTCTTTCCCGCGGCGTTCTCTCTGTCTGATCTTTTTGCTGCGGAGTTCTCTCTTGCCGATCTTTCTGCTCTTTCTGCTGCTGAACTCTCTCTTGCCGATCTTTCCGCTGTTGAGTTCTCTCTTGCCGTAAAATCCCGCACCGCAAGCTGCAGCAAAAGCCCCGCGCCCAGGCTTGCCGCCTGCGCCGGTCCGGGCTGCAGCCGCTTTGCCTTTTCCCTGCGCGCCCCGTCAACTCTGCCCCGGGCTTCCTTCAGCAGCGTTTCCGCTCCTTCCCCCCAAAGCTCCCCCACGGAGAGCAGATAGCACCTGTCTTCCATCTCCCGTCTTCCCTAAAACGATCACAAGCCGCCACGCCCGCGTTTCCAGCCGGCATGGCGGCTTTTCTCTGCGCTGCCCGTTCCGAACCTAAAAATTCCTTCGCTCTCAGTTTTTTAACGTCTCTCTGTAAAATTCCACAAACTCCTGATAGCCCTCGGCCGTCAGCTGTTCCTTTTGGAACTTCTTGTTTTTGTTCATTCTTGCCACCAGCACCTGAGTTCCCTGCTCCCGGGCTTCCTGAGCCTTTGCGATCACCTCGCAGAGTTTTTCTCCTCCCACGCCCTTTTCGATCAGATAAGCCACTTTCTTCGGACTATCCGGGATCTGGAAACCATTTTCCAAAAGCAGCATCACGATCCGTTCAAACCCGATGGAAAATCCGCAAGCCGGCACATCGGTTCCGGTAAATTTCCCAACCATTTTATCATATCGTCCACCGCCTCCGCAGCTTCCGCCAAATTCCGGAATGGCAATCTCAAAGATCGTTCCCGTATAATAGGACATGCCGCGCACCAGCGTGGCGTCAAACACCATCTTAAAATCCGCGTTCTTCGTGGCCTGCACGCTGTCTATGATCTCCTGAAGCCCTTCCGTGACGCCCGCATCCAGCACACCGCTTAATTTTCCCGCCAGCCATGCTACGGAGTGATCCGCCTGCGCAAGTCCTCTGTAGAGCTCCAGATATCTGTCCACGCTGGCCTTCTCAAAGCCGCCGTTCAAAAGCTCCGCCTCCATGCCCTCCAGACCGATCTTGTCCATCTTGTCCAGAGTGATAAACACACTGTCGTAAGATTCCTCCGGAAAACCGCTGTACGCCGCCATTGCTTTCAGTATCTGCCTGTCATTGATTCGGATCTCAAATCCCTGAAATCCCAGCCTTCCCAGCGTAGTGGTGGTAGCCAGGATCAATTCGATCTCCGCCAGGTTGGAGGGTTCCCCAAAAATATCGATGTCACACTGCATAAACTGGCGGTAACGTCCTCTCTGTGGTCTTTCCGCACGCCAGACATTCCCCATCTGAAGCGCCTTAAAGGGCGAGGGCAGATTTGCGGCGTTGTTGGAATAATACCGCACCAACGGAACGGTCAGGTCATAGCGCAGCCCCCCGTCAACGATCTCTTCCTCTGAAGACGCCTCCGCCACATTCAGTTTTTCCCCTCTTTTTAATATCTTAAAGATCAGCTTTTCGTTGTCGCCCCCCTGCTTGTTGGTCAGGTTGGCAATATTTTCCACACAGGGCGTCTCAATGGAGGTAAACCCAAACTTCCCGTAGGTCTCCTTGATGACACGGATGCAATAATCCCTGATCTGCATCTCCTGCGGCAGAATATCCTTCATGCCCGTCACGGGCTTCTTGCTGAGCGCCATTTCCCGCACTCCTTCCCTTCTGATTTTAATATAACATATAAAATACCATAACCGGAAATTTTTTTCAATCAATATTGATCTGCGCCGGTCAATCCGGCGTATCGCCTGTCAGTTTGCGCCAGCCTGTCATTGTCCGTTTCCGCCGGCTTCTTTCACCGCCCACGCGGCGACCATGCTTTCGGATTCGGCCGCTTCCGCGCCGTGAACGGCTAGCCCCGTCCCAAATACCGCGCCCCTGCACAGCTTCTTAAGATCCCGTTCACAGGATCCCAGTCCGCTTCCTTCATGAGTCATAACCGCCATGACCTTTTTCCCGGTAAAGTCCAGCTTTTCGAGCTGAGAAAATACCGCCATGGGATAAGTTCCCCACCAGCACGGCCCGCAGATAAAAATATTTTCATAGCCTTCCAGCGTTTCAAGATATCTTTTCAGTTCCGGCCTTGCGCCCTCTCTAAGTTCCTTTTTCGCCTCCTCAGTGCACGCGTAATAATCGGCCGCGTATTCCTTCACCGTCTCGATCTCAAAAAGATCTCCCCCCACAGCTTTCTGAATAAATCCGGCAACCGTTTCCGTATTACCCTTCGCAATATTCCTGATTCTGCCGTTCCAGAAGTTCTCTCCCCTGCGGGAATAGTAAACGATCAGATTTTTTGCCACAATGTTCTCCTCCCTTCCCATGCGGTATCGCCGCATGACTCCATTATCTCTCATTCCCGGCCCAATATCAACCCCTTTTCCCGTCCGCTCCCATTCCATTTGTATCGGTTCGGCCCACATCATTTGCAAAGCCGGGCAGAGGAATGTTGCCGGGTCAATTTTATTTTATTCTATAAGTAATGAAGTAATTGCAAAGATTTATTTTCCATGATATAATCATTTCAGTTGCAATAATATCTTTTCCTTCATCTCTGACGGAAAAGGCAGAGGCTTTTGTAAACTCTGTTCTTTTTGGCTCAGTAAAACGATTCAACATCTGGCTCTGCAAAACAATTCAAATCACCCCTGACAAAACAGAAACCGCATGATATAACCCGAGTTTGCCACTTGTAAATGCGAAATGGAGCCTTCTTTTGGCTCCATTTCCTTGTATATATGCGGATTTCCC
>CANPXL010000013.1 GCA_947586055.1 uncultured Acetatifactor sp.
ATGAAAGTCATTGAACTCACATATTTTTGTAAGTCATTGCTACTTTGATGATGGTTTACAAAAATATGTGATTTTTTTGTCCTACATGTTTAGAATACAAAAACACTATATTTTTAAGGAGGTACTGACATGAATAACGGTACAGTGAAGTGGTTCAACGCACAGAAAGGTTATGGTTTCATCACCAACGATGCTACCGGCGAGGAGGTTTTCGTACACTTCTCCGCTATCAATGCCGAGGGCTTCAAGTCCCTGGAGGAAGGCCAGAAGGTTACCTTTGATACCGAGAGCGATCCTCAGAACAGCAGCAAGATCCGCGCTACCAACGTTACGGTAGTAGCATAAGACCACAAAACAAAAGGTTTCCCCCGGCGGATGATTTCGCCGGGGGAAACTTTTTAAGGAGAAAAACATGACTCTGCTGACTTTGTTCATTACCGCCGTGGGCCTGTCCATGGACGCTTTCGCCGTCGCTGTCTGCAAGGGACTGGCCATTCGCAAAATCACGCTGAAAAACGCCTGTCTCATAGGGCTCTGGTTCGGAAGCTTCCAGGCCGCCATGCCCCTTCTCGGTTTCCTTCTTGGCAGCCGCTTCAAACGCTCCGTAGAAATCATGGATCACTGGATCGCTTTCATCCTGCTCGCGCTGATCGGCGTCAACATGATAAAAGAAGCCTTCTCCAAAGATCAGGAGAAGACCGATGATTCTCTTTCCGCGAGATCCATGTTCCCGCTGGCTGTCGCTACCAGCATCGACGCGCTGGCCGTGGGCGTTACCTATGCCTTTCTGAAGGTTGACATTGTGCCCGCCGTCTCTCTGATCGGCGCCGTCACTTTCCTTCTCTCCGCTGCGGGCGTCAGAGTCGGGGCCGTGTTCGGCACCAAATACAAATCCAGGGCGGAACTGGCCGGCGGCATCATCCTGATCCTGATCGGCAGTAAGATCCTGCTGGAACATCTGGGCATCCTCCGGCTCTGAAACGCCGCGCCGCTCTTCCCTCTACAAAAAGACAGCTCTTCCCGTGCCGGAAATCCCCCGGACATCCTCCTGCGCCGTCACACCACAGGTATGCTCCCGACCCCCATCAACACGGAAATGATCCACAAGATCAGCAGGTGCGCCGGATAGAACGCATAAAAGAAATATTTCAGCTTCAGCCCCCGGCGGCCGTTGTAGTAACCTGCCGGGACCACGGCGAGAAATGCCGTCACTTCATTGAAGGACATGGCTGTCAATACGGCGCAGCCGCCGCCCATCGCCAGCATATTGGACTTTCTGAAAAGATACATCACCGTGATGGTCAGCACTCCCGTTCCCGCGTAATCCGTCTTAAGAAGGTTTGCCGCCCACATACAGGAAGCCAGCGCCGCCAGGTCGGTTCCGGCGTTAAGCCACGCCTCCAGAGGTTTTCTTTTTTTCTGAAATACGGCATACAAAAGCAGCAAAACAAGCAATCCCAGACAAATCGCCGCGAACATCAGCCACTTCTCCAGCGCGATCTGAAAGATTTCTTTCCGTCCGTCCTCAAAGTCAATCTTCACGGGCGCGTTTTTCATAAGGAACACGCCCGCCAGAACCGCTCCCGCCGTACAGAATGCCGCGCGCAGGCCGACAGGGATCCGATGGGCGGAAACGAACTCATAAGCGCACAGGGCCAGCATACCAAACAGCAGGGTAAAAAACACATTCTGATACTCGAATTCCAGCACTTTTGCGCTGAAAGCCAGATCAAAGGGAATTTCAGACAGCAAGGCGAACATTCCCAGCCGCAGAGCATATTTCGTCTTATTTCTCGTCCTCCCCACTCCCTCTACCAAAAGAAAACAAAAGATAGGGAAGCCCAGCCTTCCGATGGAGCGCATGAAGGTATAAGCGGAATACAAGCTGTCGGACCATTCGGTGCGCAACATCCGTACCAGTATGGCCGCGGCGATGTGATCGATCAGCATCGTGATAATTCCGATCAGCTTCAGCGTACTGCCGCTGATGCCCTCCTCCTTCGGCCGATATAGCTTTCCCATTTCCTCGTATGTAAATGCCATTGTCTGTATCTGTCCTTTCCGTCCGTCTTTTCCCGTTTTCGCCCGACCCGCGCTTATCCGACTTTATAGCCGTTTCCCCAGACCGCTTTCAGATATCTGGGCTCGCGGGGATTATTTTCAATCTTTTCCCTGATATGGCGGATGTGTACGGCGATCGTATTGTCCGCTCCAATGGCCTGCATGTGCCAGATATTTTCATAGATCTGGCTGTTGGAAAGCACTTTCCCCCGCTGCTGTACCAGAAGTCTCAGGATCTTATATTCAATCGGGGTCAGGCGAACATTTCTGCCTTCCACCGAGACCGCCCGGCAGGTATCGTCTATCATAAGGCCGTCCACCCTGTAAATACGGTCGGCGCCGGAGCACATGCCGACCAGCTGGGTGTACCGCCGCATCTGGGATTTGATTCTGGCAAGCAGTTCCAGAAGATTGCATTTCGTGGTGACATAATCGTCGGCGCCGGCTTCCAGCGCCATAATCTTCGCCGTTTCCGCACACTGGTCCGAGATCACGATCAGCGGGATGCTGCTGCGTTTTCTCAGACCGGCGATCAGTTCAATTCCCTTGTCCCAGCCTTTATCGTTCAGTTCCACGTCTACCAGCATCAGGTGGAACCGCTCCCTGTCCAGCGCGTTCCGAAGCTGTTCCACATCCGATGCCACCGACATTTCCATTCCCTCACCGGCAAGCAGCGGAGCCATTTTCTCCGCAATCCCTGTCTTGTTGTTGAACACCAGAATCTTTTTGTCCATCGTATTCCTCCATCAATCCACAAAATAAACCGACAGATCCAGCGTGTTGAGCACCTCTTCCGTCACATCCCCGGAAAATCCGGAAAAATCCAGCGTCAGATCTCTTCCGTTTACGGAGATCACCGCATGCGTGACTTTCGTCTCTTCTTCATCCACCGTATCGAACACTACAAAGTCAAATCCCTGACTGTTCGTATAAGTTCTCTCATTCCGGCTCTCGCCCATATAGGCCGTCCCCACACTGTACGCGACGGCCGCCCTGTGATCCTGCTGGTCCAGCCGGAAATACTTTCCCTCTCCCATCATCAGGATGGTGACGCTGTCCTCCGCGACAATTACATTTTCCTCCGAAAACTCCGTGTCAAAAAGCGACCAGTCCGGAAGGGGGACCGTCACGGTTTCCGCCGCAAGAAATTCCTCCACAGAACCGTACTCCACCGGTTCGGCCATACTGTACTCCGCCGCTTCCGCTTCGCAGTCCTGCATCCCGGCAGCTTCGTCAGGGGCCTCTTTTCGGCTCATAGATACCCCCCCTGTTTTCATTTTGGCGTTCTCTTCCCCTGCGGCGGCGGACTGCGCGCCGTCATCCTGCCAGCCTGTCACCGTAAAGCCGGTGTCGTTTACCCGGATCTCGCCGCGGCGGCAGTTCAGCGCAAAAGCCGTGCCCGCTCCGCAGAGCAGAAACAGCGCTGCCGCCGTACCGCACGCAGCCAGCCCACGCCTTCGCCTGTCGGACAGAAACCTGCGATGGGCAGCCCCGCTGTCCGTCCATCCGGCGTCCCCGTGAAACTCCGGCAGGCTTTCCACCGCCTCGCGGTATGCATCCTGAAATCTACTCAAATTCAAATTCCTCCTTCAGAGAACGTCGAAGAAGCTCTCTTGCCCGGGTCAGCTGCGAGGTGACCGTCGACTCCGCCCGTCCCGTGACCCCGGCGATCTCCCGCACGGAAAGCTCCTGATAATAAAACAGATGGATCACATCCCGATATTTTTCGGGCAGGTCCCACACGGCTTTCAGCAGCCGCCGGTTCCGTTCCTTCCTGATCGCGTCTTCCTCCGGTTCCGATCCCGTCTGGCCCGTTTTCTGTCTCTCCTGTGCCGCCTCCTGCCAGTCCCCGTCGCTCCTTTTTCTGAACCAGGCGCTTCGCCGGATCTTTCTGCAGGCGTTCAGCGTCACTTTCAAAAGCCACGCCTTCTCATGCTCAGGGCTTTCAAACGCCGTCCCATGCTTTACATACTGATAAAACGCTTCCTGAACCACATCCTCCGCGTCCTGTACGTTCTGAAGGCGTATCAGGCTGAGCCGGAACAGAATGTCCGCGTAGGCATCTATTTTCTGTTGTAATTCCCGATCCAACGCTCCCGCCCCGGTCATATCGTCTTCTCTGACACCCTTCTGAATATAATATCCCATAGTCTTTTCATTTACTGCAATCAATGTAACATTTCTTTGTATCAAAGTTGCATACAAAAACAGCAGAGCGAAAAACACTCTGCTGATACACGCCGCATCTTTTAATTTTTTTTCTGTCCCCTGCGCTTTTTCCGTCCGCCTGCTTTTTGCTTTTCCGCCCGCCGCTGCGCATCCTGCCGCCGTCTCTCTTCCACGATGCGGAACACTTCCTCGTTCTGCCGGGACATCTCCTGCACCTCGATCATATCCTCTTCGTGAAGGGAGCGGAAACGGTTGATCCCCGAGAGCAGGATCTTCGCGCTGTCCCTGACGCCGTCAAAAACGCCCTCCTGATACATGGAGTAGACCATCAGGCCAATGGGCACGGCAAGGATCATGCCGATCACACCGCCGATCTGGTATCCTACATACAGAAGGATCAGCGTCGGCAGGGGCGGCACGCCGATCGAATCTCCTACGATTTTGGGCTGAATCAGCTGCCGGGCCAGCTGCCCCACACACCACATAATCAGCAAACCTATCGCCACCTGATATTCTCCCGCAAAGACCTTGATCACCGCCCACGGGATCAGAATGGTGCCGGTTCCCAGAAAAGGAAGGAAATCCATGATCGCAATAAACAAAGCGATCAGCGCATAATAATTTACGCCGATGATTCCCAGCCCCACCACAAGAAGCAGATACATCCATATTTCGATCTTCAGCTGCGCCTTTAAATACCCGCCCACCGATCTGACAAGGCTCTGACGTATCATCTCATAATAGAGCTGCAGCGTTGCGGGCGTATGTCTGTGAAACCAATCCCGGATCTGTTGATGCTCCGCCACAAAGAAATAAGCGGAGAGAAGCGCCATGATAACGCCGATCAGGAGCGTCGGCAGCTGCATGGCCAGATTGCCCGCAGCTTCTATCGTAGGCGTCCCGATCTTCCCCACCAGATCGCCGAGGTAACCCCCCAGCGAGTCCGTAAGGCTGGTCAGCGAAGCCTGTCCGTTGCCCGGCAGCTGTTTTAACAGCTTCCCCAGGCTTTCCCCCATGCGATTGATGTCGGCTTCCATTCCCGCCCACATATCGGGCAGCGCCTGCAGCAGACCTCCCACCTGAGAGATCAGCCATACGCACACAAAATAAATCAGCAGCACCAGAAGTCCTATCACCGCAATGATCACAAAGGCGCTTCCGATCTTTCGCTTCAGCCGGATCTTTTCCTCAAAAAACCTTACAAGCGGAGATGCCATCAGAGCAATGATCCATCCCACCACAAACGGCAGAAAAAACATCAGCAATTTCGGCAGAAGAAAAATGACTGCCAAAGCTATGGCCAGTGCGACGGTCAGATTCACCAGCGCTTTACAGTATTTTTTCATATTCGTACCCCCATGATCGCCCTGTGTCCCTTCCGTGCGTTCCCTATCCTTCTTCCGCGAGAATGCGGTCGAGGATTTCATAGATCTCATCTCTTCCCTGCTTCGTCACCGCAGAAAACGGGATCATGACCGTATCGGCGTCAGCCTTCAGCGTATCCCCGATCAGCTTCAGCTGCTTTCGGATCTGGCTGCGGTTGATCTTGTCCAGCTTTGTGGCGATGACAATGGGACGCCGGCCGCTTTTCAGGATCCAGTCATACATGATGATGTCGTTCGCAGAGGGCGCGTGCCGAATGTCCACAAGGAGAAAAATCTGACGCAGCTGTCCCGACCGGTACAGATAATTTTCGATCATCTTTCCCCACCCGGCCTTGACGCTCTCGTTGGCCCTTGCGTATCCGTAACCCGGCAGATCCACAAAATACAGCTGCCCGTTTATGTTGTAATAGTTGACGGTCTGGGTCTTGCCCGGCTGGGCGCTGGTCCGCGCCAGCGATTTCCGGTTCATCAGCGCGTTGATCAGCGAGGATTTTCCCACATTGCTCTTCCCCGCAAAAGCAACCTCCGGATGCCCGTTCTCCGGCAGCCGGCTCGTAACGCCGCACACCGTCTCCAGACTGACGTTTTTTATCACCATACTCTTTCTCCCGGACCGTTCAATGTCCCCCGTCCGAAACACCGCACAGGCGCCGTCCGAAAGACGGCGCTGATCAGATACGGTCAGGCTCCTTTCGCTCCGTTCTGGCGGATGGTCAGCGGAGCGCTGCTGCCCTCCACCGCTTCCTTCGTAATCACGCATGCCTGAATGGTCTCGTCCGAAGGGATCTCATACATCGTGTCCATCATCACGCTTTCCATGATGGAACGAAGCCCTCTGGCGCCCGTCTTTCGCTCAAACGCCTTGTCGGCAATGGCAAGGACCGCATCGTCCTCAAATGTCAGCTCCACGTCGTCCATCCCGAACAGCTTCTGATACTGCTTGATCAGAGCGTTCTTCGGCTCTTTCAGGATACGGACCAGCGCATCCCGGTCCAGTCCCCGCAGAGAAACGCAGATGGGAACCCTGCCCACAAATTCCGGGATCAATCCGAATTTCACCAGATCCTGCGGCGTCACTTCCTGCAGAAGATCGCTTATCTCCTTTGTATCCTTCCGGGACACTTCGGTGTTAAAGCCGATCGCCTTGCGATCCAGCCTTGCCTCCACGATCTTCTCCAGACCGTCGAACGCCCCTCCGCATATAAAAAGAATATTGGTGGTGTCGATGGTGATCAGTTCCTGATGGGGATGCTTTCTCCCGCCCTGCGGAGGCACGCTTGCCACAGTCCCCTCCACGATCTTCAAAAGCGCCTGCTGAACGCCTTCCCCCGATACATCTCTTGTGATGGATACGTTTTCACCCTTTTTTGTAATCTTGTCAATCTCGTCAATATAGATAATGCCGTACTGGGCGCGCTCCACGTCATAGTCGGCGGCCTGGATCAGTTTCAGAAGGATATTCTCCACGTCCTCGCCCACATAGCCCGCTTCCGTCAGCGTAGTGGCGTCCGCAATGGCAAACGGAACGTTGATGATCCTGGCCAGGGTCTGCGCCAGATACGTCTTTCCGGATCCGGTAGGTCCCACCATGATGATATTGCTCTTCTGGAGTTCCACATCGTCCAGATCCTTCGGCGCCGTCACTCTTTTGTAATGGTTGTAGACGGAGACGGCCAGCACCTTCTTTGCCTCCTCCTGTCCCACCACATAATCATCCAGAAACTTCTTGATCTGCATGGGTTTCAGAAGATTGATGTCAGGGCGGCTGGTTTCCTCCTGCTCTTCATCCTCCAGTTCCTCTTCCAGAATATCCGCACAGATATCGATGCACTCGTCACAGATGTAGACGCCCGCCGGCCCGGCGATCAGCTTGCGGACCTGACTCTGCGCCTTGTTGCAGAAAGAGCATCTGATATCGTTTCCCGTCATTTTTCCTGCCATTTCGTCACTTTACTCCTGTCAACTGCCTCTGCCTCTTATTTTACCGCTTCATGGGATGTGATCACCATATCGATCAGACCGTAATCCAGCGCCTCCTGCGCGCTCATCCAGTTGTCGCGCTCCGTGTCGGCGCAGATCGTCTCATAGTCCTTGCCCGTATGCTCCGCCAGCATGTGGTTGAGTTTTTCCCTTGTCTTTAAGATCTGCCGCGCGGTGATCTCGATCTCCGTCGCCTGCCCCTTCGCTCCGCCGGAAGGCTGATGGATCATAATTTCGGCGTTCGGCAGAGCGTAACGCTTGCCTTTGGTGCCTCCTGCAAGCAGAAAAGCGCCCATACTGGCCGCCATGCCGATGCACACCGTGGACACGTCGCACTTGATATAATTCATCGTGTCGTAGATCGCCATGCCCGCCGTGATGACCCCTCCGGGACTGTTGATATAAAGATGGATATCCTTCTCCGGATCTTCCGCCTCCAGAAACAAAAGCTGTGCCACTACAATGCTGGCAGAAGTATCGTTTACCTCTTCCCCTAAAAATATGATCCTGTCTTTCAGAAGCCGGGAGTAAATGTCATACGACCTCTCTCCCTTGCTGGTCTGCTCGATGACATAAGGCACCAAACTCATGATAATTCCTCCGTTTCCTGATTTTTCCAACGCCAAAAAGTCTAAAATACATCTTATCCCTCAGCCGCGGTTTTTTCAACGCATCTTCGCAGAATTAAGAAAAAATTAAGCACCGCCCGACCTTTGGGACTTTTTGCTTCATGACAGACACAGCGGCTGTGCCCCTCTGGGAGCACAACCGCACAATGTTCCTTTGTGAGAGAAAATTATTCGGCGTCGGTGGATTCCGTCTCCGCCGCGTCCTTTTTCGTATCCTTCTTTGCCGTCTTCTTTGTCCCTTTTGCCGCGGTTTTCTTTGGAGCGGCCGGATCAGTCTCCTTGGCGTTCTCCACCACAAAATCCACGGCCTTTCTCACGGCAAGATCCTCCATGACCTGCTTTCTGCCGTTCTCTCCGAGAAGCTCCTTCACCTTGTCGGGCTCCATCTGGTAAGCCTCGCCCATGGTTTTGATCTCTTCTTCGTACTCTTCCTCGGAAGCGGCCAGATTCTCCGCCGCCGCAACGGCCTCCAGAACAAGTCTCGACTGGATCCGCTTAAGCGCCTGAGGCTTCATCTGCTCCAGAAGCATCTGCGAGGTGGTTCCGGTAAATTTCATATACTGTTCCATGGAAATGCCCTGGGACTGCAGACGCTGCGCATATTCCTGCAGCATCTGTCTCTGCTGGGTCTCCAGCATGGCGTCCGGAATATCCATTTTCGCATCCTCGATCACAGCGTCAATTGCGGCGTCCTCTTTCCTGTTTCTGGCAGCCGTCGTCTTTCTCTCGGAGATCTTCTTTTTAATCTCCTCCCTGTATTCTTCGACAGTATCGCTTTCCTCGGACACTTCGCTCACAAAATCGTCATCCAGATCAGGCAGCTGCCTTTCCTGCAGCTTTTTCACGGTACACTGGAACACCGCGGCCTTTCCGGCAAGCTCCGCCGCCTGATAATCCTCGGGGAAAGTCACGTTTACATCGGTCTGCGCGCCGATCTGCGCCCCGATGAGCGCCTCCTCAAAGCCGGGAATAAACGCATGAGAGCCAATGGTCAGCGGATAATCCTCTCCCTTGCCGCCCTCAAAGGCCTTACCGTCCACAAATCCCTCGAAATCAATGGTGGCGATGTCTCCTTCCCGCACCGTTCTGTCGGTCACTTCCACCGTCCTGCTGTTCTTCTCCCTCTCTGCGTTGATCTCGGCGTCCACTTCCGCATCTGTCACATCCAGATCCGCCTTGTCTACCTTTACGCCCTTATATTTGCCCAGCGTCACTTCCGGCTTCAGCGCCACCTCGGCGGTGAAAATAAAAGGCTTGCCCGACTCGATCTGCACCACGTCGATCTTCGGCGAAGAGACGATATTCTCCGTGCAGTTTTCCAGTTCCTTTTCGTAAGCGCTGGAAACCAGCTCATTGGCGGCGTCCTCATAGAACACCTCCCTGCCGTACATCTGCTCGATCATTTTGCGGGGCGCCTTGCCCTTGCGGAAACCGGGAATGGTGATCCTGTTCCTGTTCTTTCTGTAGGCGTTTTCGATGGCCTTCTCCAGTTCCTCCGCGGGTACTTCGATGGTCAGTTTCGCCATATTTTTTTCTGTTTTCTCCACCTGTAAACTCATTGATATGTTTCCTCCTTCATACTGCCTTTCTTCCTCTATCTTCTGCGGTTCAGCCCTGTAAAAGCCAAACATGGTCACAATCATTTTCACATTATACCACAATGCAGGAGAAAACACAAATTCTTTTTTTGGGGGCGCTTTTCCGCCCGCCCTTTCAGGCGTTTTCTCTTCTGTACAGACATTTGCTGCTGACTCCGGGAAGCATCCCAAGTTTTCCGGACAGCGCGCTGACTATGCTCTGCGGCGCGTCCAGGACTACGCTGATAATGTGGATTCCCTTTTCCCGGTAGGGAAGCCCCATCCGCCCAATGACATAGCTTCCGTATTCATGCAGCAGGCCGTTGACCCTGGCCGCGGAATCCGAATCCTCCAGAATAATGCCCATCAGCGCCACCCTGTTTTCTTCCTGCGGCTTTCTTTCTGTTCCCGCTTCCTTCTCTGTCTGTTCCGTCTCCGTCTTTTCCATTCCCGTCATCCTTTCCCTTCTTCCTTCTGCATGTTGATATGCGTGGCGATGATCAGCGTTCTGCCCTGCTGCCTGTCCCTGATATATTGTTCCGCTTTTTCTCTCGTCAGTGCATCCATCCCCGTAAAGGGTTCGTCCAGCAGCACAACCCCGGCGTCCGCTTCCATGGCGCGCGCCAGAGCCACCCGACGTTTCATCCCGCCGCTCAAATGCCGGCAGGGCTTTTCCAGATCATCCGCAGAAAGCAGCCTCTTCAGAGCCTCTGCCGCCCGTTCGGCATCTCCCACAACCATCTCCACGTTTTTTACCGCGCTGTAATCCATACACAGTCTGTCTTCCTGAAACATCATGCTCACAGCTTTCCTTCCACTGACTTCTCCGCTGTCCGGTTCCACAAGGCCGGCCAGGATCCTTAAGAGCGTCGTCTTTCCGCTGCCGGAAGGGCTGTTCAGAAAGTAAATTTTCCCCGGTTCGTAGACGGCCGATATTCCGGAAAGCACCGTCCTTTTTTCCCCAGACTCCCGCCCGAAGCTTTTGCCGAGATCCGAGACCTCCAAAGGGCCCGGCGTCTCTCCCGCCGACGCCGGCGCGCCGCAGGCAGGCTGCCACGCAAAGAACCATTTCGCCAGCCGCAGAACGGCTTTTTCAAATACCGTGCTGAGCAGGATCACCGCCGCCGTCCATGCGAACACCCCCGCCGTGTCCAGATAGATCTTGGAGAGATATAACTTTCCGCCGATCGAAAGCGCCGGCGTTCCGATCACTTCCGCCGCCACACCCGACTTCCAGCACATTCCCAGAGAAAGCTTCAGGCTTCCCGACACGAAAGGTTCCAGCGCCGGCCGGTATATATAGAAAAACCGGGTGCGAAAGGGCAGCCGGAATACCTGCGCCATCTCCCGCAGTTCCCCGTCCGTGCTCTTTAATCCCTCCAGGAGATGAATATAGCTGTTGGGAAGCACTACAAGAAAGCAGATCGCCGCCGCCAGAAAGGAGGAACCCCACCAGATCAGGAGGATCACCACAAAAGAGGCGACGGGAACGGCCTTCAGCAGACTCATAAAAGGCGCAAGAAGCTGTTCTACCGCCGGGAAACGGCTGCTGAGGGCGGCCAGCGCCGCCCCTGCCGCAAATCCGGCCAGAAATCCCGCTCCGATCCGAACAAGACTCATGGCGACTGCCATATAAAATTCCCGTTCCCGCAAAAGCTCAGAAGCCCTTACCAGCGTTTCCCACGGCCCTACCACCAGCAGCCGGTTTCCCACTGCGGCCGCCAGCAGCTGCCACAGAAGCAGCCAGAACAAAATGACCGCCGCCTTTCTGACTTTTCCGGGTATTCTGTTTTTTCTGCAATCTCCCGCATCAACCGTCTTTTTCCGCACGATCCCCTGCTCCCGTATTGTCCGTAGAATCCGCGTTATCCGCATCCCCTGTCTCCTGCGTCACAAACGCGGCCTCCTTCGTCATGTCCGCAGGCGGACAGTCTGACAGCCCCGCCTGTGGGCGATTCCGAAAAACCGGCCTTGCCGGCCAGACTCATTGACCGCAGTCATAAAAATCGTCCCCCGGCATCTGTCCGCCGATCATGGTCGGATCAAAGCCCGCCAGCACCTCCAGATATCCTGACAACGCCGTCTTCATGTCCTCGCCGGTCACGCACACAATATTGCAGTTGGGGATTGCCTGCTTCGCAACAGGTTCCTTGGCGACAATTCCGGCCTTCACGGCAAGCGCCGCCCCCGCGTCCGGATCGGCATTCACCGCATCGACGCTCTCCGCATGCTCTTTCAGGAACGCCTTCACGGTGTCTGGATGCTCTTTCAGAAAATCTTTTCTCACGACGGTGACGCCGGTCACCATACCACTTCCGCCCTCGCCCTGCACTTTGTTCCACTCCCCGTTCAGATCCAGCGCAATATGCAGTTCCTGATTCTGAAGCAGCGCCGCCGTCACAAAGGGCTGGGGAAGAAGACCGACTGCCGAGGGATCCTCCGCCAGCACCGCGGCCACCTCCGTCGGTTCCGATTTAAACTCCAGCGTATAATCGCTCTCGGATAAACCGTTCTTTTCCAGTACATATCGCAGAGACGCTTCAGGCGTGGTTCCCATGCCCGTGAGATAAATGGTCTTTCCGGCCAGATCCGCCACGGAAGTAATGTCCGCGTTTCCGGTGACTATGTACAGGACACCCAGCGTATTTACGTCGATAACAGCCACGCCGCCCTCCGTCTTCTGATAGAGCACCGCCGCCACATTGGCGGGCACAAGGGCAATGTCCAGATCTCCCTGCGCCATCAGCGGTAAAAGTTCGTCGGCTCCCGTCGCCATCCGAAATTCATAGGAGTCATCCGTCTCCCCTTTTTCCGCCTTATCCATCAGAAACAGAATCCCCATGGAGGTAGGTCCTTTCAGGGAACCTACCCGCACGCTGACGGATTCTTTCTTTCCGCAGCCCGCACACAGCCCGCAGAGCAGCGCCATTCCCAGCGCCAGCGCCGCAATTCTCCGGAATCTCCCGAAGCCCTTTGTCGTCCTGCCTTCCCCTTTCGTCCTGCAGTTTCCGCTTTGTTCTCTTTTCATTTTTTTCCTCCTTGCTCCCCGCCCGGGATCTCCTTCAGGCGGTTTCGGGCACAAAAAATAAGCCCTTTCCGCTCAGAACGAATCCCCGCAGGTCAGAATATGCTGTCCGGTCCCGGTCAGCCGCAGCTTTCCGGTTCCATTATTACCATATCATGTTTTCCAAAATTCCGCAACCCACCCTAACCCTGTTTTGTAACCCTGACCCTGTTTTGTTATCGTTCTTCGCCAGAGACGGCATCTCTCCCGCAAGATAGGCATGCTGTTTGAGCTTTTTCCGTTTTTTAAATACTCCTTAAGTTAAGTTCGAGGGTCAGGGCAGCCAGTTCTCCGGGGGAGCTCGTCATGTACTGCAAGAACACCTGATGAAAGGCGAATGTGCCGGTGGATACGACCATCGGCACACGATGTTTCCATGCGTTTCGCTTTCCCAAAAAGCAGACGAAATCTGTATATCCCCATCAACCAAAGGTTTTGAATCCTTCGTCAGGGAAGGCATCCATACCAAATGTGATACCGGTTATGTATGGTATGTCTCTTCCAGCCAGCGGGAAACTGCCGTCTCTTCCGGTCCGCAGGCCGCAATCGCTTCGCAGATCCGGTAAATCTGAGCTTCGTCCGCCAGAAGATCCTCAGCGATCTTCTCCGGCTTCTCTCCCTTCTGAAGCTTGCCCCAGACCTGATGGATCAGAAGACGGCGTTCCCCCTGGGTTCGGCCCTGTTCCAGACCCTGTTCCAGTCCCTGCGTCAGGCCTTGTCTTCTGCCCTGTTCCAGTCCGCGCTCCATGCCATCCTCCACGCCCTCCTCGTACCTCACCTCCAGGGCGTCATCCATGTTAAACTGCGTAAACAGCATATTCTCCACCTCCGACCCATGCTTCGTCACGAAGTCCGAAAAAATCCCTTCCCTCACACTGTCCCTCACTGCAAGGGTAACCGCACCGTCGCGGTCCTGACCTTCCTTTATGTATGCCCTCACCCGTTCGATGAACCAGGAATACTCATACAGCGGCACGCACTCCTGAAGAAGCCTGTGTCCCGCCGGAAGATTGATGTTGATCATCCTCACCTTCAATTCTAACATAGGATCTTTTGTTTTGACAATATACCCGTCCGAAAGTTTTAATACTTTTTCACCGGGTACGTCCCTTGTCCCGTTGTAAAACAGATAAAACTCCGGCGTGGGGATCGGGACGCGCTTCTCCCGGTACAGGTTCCGGTCCTGCAGAAGCTTCTCCATGGTGCGGCCGTAATAGAGCATGCTCCGCAGAGGCATGTTCTCGTTGATCGTGGACTGGTGCTCGCTGATGACCAGCATCCGCTCCTTTACGGTAAAGCCCAGATCGTTTTTGCGTGCCAAAAACAGCACGCCCTCCAGCGTGGTGATCTGGATATCCTCCGGGGCGGTCTCTTCGCCGGAGAGGGCCGTATAGAGCTTGGCGGCATTTTCCGGTTCGCTGAAAAGAGCCGTGAACACGTCGGACTTTAACTCCCGGTTGGACACTTTGGGGATTCTTTCTCCGGCTCTGCCTTTGGTTTTGGTTTGGGCTCCGATTTTTATTCCGATCCCAGTTTGAGTTCCGTTTTTGGTTCCGTGCCCGGTTTTGTTTCTATTTCTGTTTGTTGTTCCGTCTTCTGCCCGGTTTTTCGTTCCGTCCTTCCCTTTGTCTTCTGTTCCGTCCTTTGTTCCGTTTCTCCTTCCGTCCTTTCCTCCGTTTTTCGTTTCGTCCTCTGTCATAGGCAGACTCCTCCTGTGAGATGAATTGTTGTCTTGAAAAATGCCGCAGAAATTGCGTGAAATAAAGAAGATTTGATTTTTCAAGGATAACTTGATTGTATCAGGAAAAGAAGATTTTGTAAAGAAAAATTCATCTGAATAAAAGCTTACCATAATTTCAGATAGCAATGCATCTATAGACTAACATATCAGAAAATTTTTTATTACATCTGGATGATATACACTGAAAGGAGAAACATCATATTTTTGCAGTGCCAGACGATGAGCTGTAACATAATCTATTCCTCCACTCATGTAAAATCTTTTATCGGAGCCAGATTGTCATATCTATCCACTTCAAACTTCAATTTCCATATTTTCATCGCTGATATTCCACCTCCTGCAACCATTTTAATAAGTTATGCAATTTATAGCAAGAACTCTATGTCGAATGATAGCGTAAATTTTAAAACTATTTTTATTGCAAAAAACAGAGACTCTCCCGAATCTCTGCTCTTTTGGTTGCTTTCTTCTTTCCGCAATCATGTTAAGATAGGCCAGTTTTCCTTCCCTCACGTACTCTCGCCCAGCGTCTTTTGCACCTTACTCATAAAAACATCTTCCACAATGGGCTTTACCGCATAGTCCCTGGCGCCGTAAAAGACCGCCTTCATCACGTCCTCCTTTTCATGGCTGGACGTGAGAAAGATCACAGGCAGAACGTTGATATCCTGATAAAGATTCCTGATCTGGCGCAGAAGCTGATAGCCGTTGATATCCGGCATTTCCACATCCAGAATGATCAGAGACGGCCTTTCCGGTTTCTCCCGAAGATACTGCAGGGCCCGCATCCCCTTGGCAAAGGGGACAAAATCGTATTTTCCCCCCAAAAGTTCCGTCAGTCTTTTCAGAATGATCGGGCTGTCGTCCACCGCCACGATCCGTTTTCTGTTTCCGTTTTCCATATCCTTGCTCCTTCAGCTTTTTAATATCTCGATTGCCTTCTCTTCGTCAAATTCTTCCTCTATGGCCAGCACAGCGTCCCTTATTTTCCGGTGCATCTCCGGATTCAGCGGCTGTTCCAGCCACGCCTTCATCTGCTCCGTGGCCTGGGGCGTCTGGAATTCATCCAGCAGCTTTATCACCCTGTCAAGTTCCTCCTGGGAAATCTCAATTGTTTCGTCTCCGCTCACGGCGGCATATTTTTCCGGTTCGTCCTGCCGGTACTCATGATAAAACACGTCAAAGCTCTGACGGCACCTTTCCCATTCCTGTGCCAGTTCGTCCCAGTGTTCTCTGGCGTATTCGATCTGCCCCGCCTTTCCCGCTTTCTCATGTTCAAAGGCAATGTCCGCCAGACGGTCTGCTCCCAGCATTCTGGCGTTCCCCTTCAGACCGTGGGTCAGCACGCCGTATTCGGCAATTTCTCCCTTCTCCAGAAGCTCCCTGATCCTTTGTTCCTGCTGCTCTTTTCCCTTTAGGAACATCTCGATCAGATCCAGATATACGTCTCTGTTTCCGCCCGCATAGTTGAGACCCTGCCTGATGGAAATGCCCTGCTGCAGGTAGGTTTCCTCCTGCCTGGTCAGGGGCTCTTCCCCTTTTTCTTCCCGGGGCGTCTCCCCTTTGGTTTCCTCCGACATCGCTTCCCCCGTCCGGATCAGATCGGGAGGAAGATAAGCCGCGACCGTCTTCTCCAGCAGTTCGCCCTCAATGGGTTTGGTCAGGAAATCCACAAACCCTTCCTTTAAATACATCTCCTTCGCCCCCGTGATGGCGTTGGCGGTGAGCACGATGACCGGCGTATCCTCATTCGGGCAGTCAGCGAGCATCTTCATGGCATGAAGCGTCTCGATACCGTCCATCTCCGGCATCATGTGGTCCATAAAGATGATATGATATTTTTCTTTCATGACCAGATCCAGACACGCCCTGCCGGAATCCGCCGTGACGATCTTTATCTTCGTCCGCTTTAAGAGCGCCTGGAACACCGCAAGGTTCATGGCGTTGTCATCCACCACCAGCACTTTTGCATCCGGCGCCTCAAAGCTTTTCTTTCCGACTTCCGCGGTGGGCCTGCGGCGGTTCCGTATTTCCTCAAAGCTCCCCACCGGCGTCTCGTCTGTGATATCCTGAGGGATCGTGACGGTAAAGGTAGAACCCTTCTGGTAGACGCTGTCCACCTTCATTTCCCCGTTCATCAGCTCCAGCAGCGACATGGTGATGTTCATTCCCAGTCCGGTGCCCTCGATATTGCGGTTTTTCTTCTCGTCCAGCCTCTGGAACTTCTCAAACAGCTTCTCGATGTCCTCCTCCTTGATCCCCATGCCCGTATCCTTCACGGAAGCGATAAGGATCAGCTTTTTCTCCGACACCTTCCGGTAGGAGATCTCCATCTCCACGCTGCCCTGAGGCGTATACTTTACGGCGTTGGTCAGCAGGTTCGTCAGGATCTGCTTGATCCGCAGATCGTCTCCGTACAGTCCCGATGGCATGTCGGGAGCCAGCCGGAACGTAATGGCGAGTCCCTTTTCAGGTGGCCGCCCTCCAGCTGCTGGCGGTTCAAAAAAATTACGCGGAGCTTGAACGCACTCTGAAACAGCTGGACGGCAGTATGGACCAGATGTCCACGCAGCACTACAGCGCCAATCTCACCGTAAACGTCATTCTGCAGAACGCCGCCTCAAGAGCCGCCGATCTCGGCATCGACTTCCACGCTTCGGCGCCGCTGCCGGAGACGCTTAAGATCGACGTGAGCGACCTGTGCTCCCTGCTCATCAATATGCTGGACAATGCCCTGGAAGCGGCATCCGCGGCGGAAGGCGCAAGGGAGATCGACATCAGCATAAAGATCTCTCAGGGCTTTCTTGCCGTAAAATGCGAAAACACTTACTCCGGCCCTCTGACTGCGGACGAGAGCGGACAGCTGCAAAGCACAAAACCCGACCCGGAATACCACGGCATCGGCATCGCGCAGATGCAGAACGTAGTAAAAAAATACAACGGCATGCTGGATATCTCCCACACCGACGAACGTTTTACCGTGGCGGCGGCGCTTGGCATATAGAGACAAAAAAGCGGCGCAGACAAGCGGTTTTCATTTTTTAACAAAAAATCGGTCTGATTTTCTTCCCCAAAAGTTACCAACATATTTTCTTTTCTCAGGGCCATAATAAGACCAAGATAAGTTGCAGCAGGCGCTTGAACTGATTTTTTCAGGATAAGTGCCCACGGCACTTGTCTTGAAGATAGAGAAAATATACAAAGTATTGGAGGTGAAAAAAATGACCGGTAACAGAAGTAATAAGGTAGAAGTGCCTGAAGCAAAGGCAGCAATGGACCGTTTCAAGACTGAGGTCGCATCCGAGCTGGGCGTGAACCTGAAGGAGGGTTACAACGGTGACCTTACCTCTCGTGAAGCTGGTTCCATCGGCGGTGAGATGGTTCGTCGTATGATCAAAAAGCAGGAAGAGCAGATGAAGTAAGGCTCCCCGGGCTGAGAAATAAGAAAAACAAAGGCGGCGCGGCTTCCATAAAGAAGCCGTGTCGTTTTTATTTCCGCCTTCGCCCGCGTCATCCGTTTTTATAATTGCTCTCCCATACATTCCGCACACAGCTGACGCGTCGCCGCCGATATCCCTTTCTTCCCGGAAGCACCGGACCGGCATGCGAGCCGGAAGCCAGAAGCGCCTGCGTCACCTCCTGCATATCAGAGAGACGATCTTCCGGCGCCGGCGCGACGCAGGCTGCGATTACCCGCTCCAGTCCGCCGGAGACGTTTTCTCCCGCCATTTTCTCCAGGAGCTTCCCCAGCCCGTACACGTCGCTGGCAGGCGAAAGGACGCCGCCTTCCCTCAGCTGTTCCGGGGCCGCAAAGCCCGGCGTCCCCGCTCTGCTCTCATCGGGACAGCGCAGCGGGCAGGCGCAGCCCATGTCCAGAAGCCTGACTCTGCCGTCCTGCCGGATCATGACGTTTGCCGGCTTCAGATCCCTGTACAGCAAAGGCTCGGGGAGCTGATGAAGAAAACGAAGCCCCTGGGCCAGCTCCATTCCCACCCGGAGCGTCTGTCCGACGGAAAATCCGCCTCTATGCTGCAGATGCCGCTCCAGACTTAAGCCGCAGATATACTCCATGAGAAGGCAGGTTCTCTCTCCCGCCTCCCACAGTGCGTAAAATTCCGGAAAAAGCGGATGGGCAGCGGCGGCCAGCATTTTGCTCTCCCTGCGGGCCAGTTCCTTCTGTCGCGAAACCTTACAGGCGGCGCTTTTTCCCGTTCTGTTCTCCGTCGCAAGATAAACCTCGCAGAAAGCGCCCTGTCCGATGCGCCGCCCTGCCCGCCATCCGTATCCGGAAAGCAGATCCGCAATATCGCCAGGTACCTTTTCCATACAGGGTGCCCCGCTGTTTTCCATCATAGTCATACCGTCCTTTTTTATTTTGATTTTTTGGGGTGACAGTTTGGCCCGCGCCATTCGCAAAGCCGCGCTGACGCGCGATCCGTCCCCCGACATATCCCTGCAAAAAAATTCAGGGCCCAGACAGCACGATTCCGGCCGCCATGTCCCGTCCGCCCAGCGTCTCGCAGCGCTGTCCCAGCTCGTAAAGACGCCGCCGGATCCTGCTTTCGTCTTCCAGCTCGTCCACATACAGACATTCCCTGATATCGCTGTCCGCAAGAAACCGGCAGAATGTGTCCGTCGCCAGTAAAATTCCCACATCCCGCTGCAGAATGCCCTGACGCATCCCGGGAAGGCCCGCGGCGGACGTCCCTTTTTCCGTTACGTCCGAAAGGCACCGCACGCTTCCCCGTCCCATATCCCTGTTCAGCAGAAAAATCTTCTGCCCGCCTCTGGAAAAAAGGAGAAAACAGTCGTCCACGCAGAAAATGCCGGATACGGGCTGGCGGTTTTTCCCCCGCGTCAGTCCGCCGGCCTCCAGTTCTTCGTCCAGACGGCCCAGCCGGCTTTTCATATCCCGTTCCAGAACGGAAATCGACCGCTCCGGGTCACGGGCGAGACGCCGAAAGGGAAGTCCGCGGAACCACCTCAAAAGCTGTCCGGTCAGATAAGCGCCGGCTCTCCCCTGAGATTCGTTCCCGCCGGCGCACAGCGCCAGAAAACAGAACGGAACCTTCCGGTAACAATAATGCTGAAGCAGCAGCGCGCTGTGATTTTCCGCGCCCTGCCAGTAAGAAACTGCTGTGAGATTCATGGAAACGCCTTCCTGGCGGGGCGGATACGCACAGCGCATCCGCCCGCCGGATCAGTGATGAAAGATGTTGACAATGTCGTTAAAGAAGATCAGAACCATCAAGACCATAAAAAACATCATGCCCGCGAAATGAACCATTCCTTCTTTTTCCGGCGGGATCGGTTTTCTGCGGATGACCTCCACCAGAAGAAATACCAGCCTGCCGCCGTCCAGCGCGGGGATGGGAAGCAGGTTCAGAATACCGAGATTTACCGAAAGCATCAGGGTGATATTGAGCATGCTGAGAACAACGCTCTTCCAGCCGTAATCTTTGGCCTGTTCATAGGTTTTTCCCACCACGTTCACCGCGATCCCCACCGGGCCCGCCACATCCTGTCTGCTCACCCGGCCGGTAAACAGCATCCCCAGACTCTTGTACGTTGCCTTCACGGAATATCGCATCTCATACCAGGCATATTGAAACGTCCGCAGCCCCTTGGGTTCCACGAACTCTCCGTTGGCAACCCCCAGCAGATAGGTTCCGGAGGTCTCGTCGTACCGGGGAGTGACCGTCGCCGTATGCCGTTTCCCGTCTCTCTCATAGACCACCGTAAGGTCGCCGCCCCGGTAGGAGGCCATCATATAAAGGGAGATCTCCTGGTACAGGCACATCTTTTCGCCGTTTATGGAGAGGATCCGGTCGCCGTCCTGAAGGCCCGCCTCCGCCGCGCCGCCGCCCTCCAGCACCTGTGTCGCAACAGGATCCCGAATGGCGATCTCCTCAGACATATTGACCATGATAAAGGCAATGACAAACGCGAGAATAAAATTGAAAAGGGGACCTGCCACCACCGTGGAGATCCTGCCCCATACGGGCGCTTTCAGAAAAGAGCCCTCTCCGGGTTCTCCGTCCTTCTCCGCAAGTCCGTCCTCCCCCTCAAACATGCAGGCTCCGCCGATGGGGAACAGTTTCAGGGAATATTTCGTCTCCTTCTTTTTCACCGACACAAGAGTAGGGCCCATACCCACAGAAAATTCCACCACGTGAATCCCGTTGGCCTTCGCCAACAGAAAATGACCGAACTCATGGGCAATCACCACCACGCCGAATATCAAAATGAACCAAAGCAACGTCACCATCCGCAATTTATCCTTCCTGCAATCCATGCATAGGTCTGGCGTTCCGTCTCCAGGATCTGCTCCACTGTGGGATTTTCGATGACGGTATGCCGCTCCATGGCGCTCTCGATCAGCTCCGGGATCTGCAGATACGAGATCTTTCTGTCCAGGAAAAGCGCCACGGCCTTTTCATTGGCCGCGTTGAACACGGTGGGCATGCTGCCGCCCTGTCCCGCCGCCCGGTAAGCCAGTTTCAGTCCCGGAAACGTTTTCGTGTCCGGTTTCTCAAAAGTCAGTGTTCCCAGTTCAAAGAGATCCATGCGGCTGCCGCCCATGGGCCTGCGGTCCGGGTAAAACAGCGCGTATTGAATGGGAAGCTTCATATCCGGCAGCCCCATCTGGCCGATGACGGCGCCGTCCACAAACTGAACGGCGGAGTGGAGAATACTCTGCGGATGCACAACCACCTGGATCCTGTCGGGTTCCACGCCGAACAGCCACCCTGCCTCCATCACTTCCAGCCCTTTGTTCACCAGCGTGGACGAATCCACGGTGATCTTGCGGCCCATGGACCAGTTCGGATGCTTCAGGGCGTCCTCCACCTGTATTTCCGCAAGCTGCCGTCTTGTCCTGCCCCGGAAGGGCCCGCCGGAAGCTGTCAGAAGGATCTTTTCGATCCTGTGGGCCGGCTCGCCGTTCAGCGACTGGAAGATGGCGCTGTGTTCGCTGTCCACAGGCAGAATGGACACGCCCTTTTTTGCGGCGAGGGGCATGATGAGATGTCCCGCGGTCACAAGCGTCTCCTTATTGGCCAGCGCGATGTCCTTGCCCGCTTCGATGGCGGCGATGGTGGGTCTAATGCCAATCATGCCCACAACGGCTGTCACCAATACGGAAATTTCCGGCAGCGCCGCAATCTCCAGAAGCCCTTCCATGCCGGATACCACCTTCACGTCCAGATCGGATACCCTCGTCTTCAGATCGCGCGCCGCCTCGGGCGACCACATTCCCGCTACCTTCGGCCGGAACATGCGGATCTGGGCTTCCAGCTTTTCCACGCTGCTTCCCGCCGCAAGCGCGGCCACCTTCAGTTCCGGGTTGCTGCGGACGACCTCCAGAGTCTGGGTCCCGATGGAACCGGTAGACCCCAATATCGCTATGGTTTTTTCATGATGCGCTGCTTCCTTCATCCTGTTTCTCCGCCCTTACGCCGCTCCGTCTCCCGGTTTTCTCCGTCCGCCCGCTATGAGACGGGCAGCAGATATACTGTCAGGAAATAAATCATAGGAGCCGTTACGATCACACTGTCAAAACGGTCCATGATTCCCCCGTGCCCCGGGATCAGTTTTCCGTAATCCTTGATATTGTTGTTCCGCTTGATGGCGGAAGCCGCAAGGTCTCCCACCATGCTCATCACCGCTCCGGCGCCGCAGATCGCGGCGATCTGCCAGCTCACGGCCCGGGCCTCCATCGCCTTTTCCACAAAAAAATGACCGTACAGCCAGCCGAGCAGCGCAGCGCCCAAAACGCCGCCGATACAGCCCTCCAGAGATTTCTTTGGACTGAGCACCGGAAAGATCTTTTTCCTGCCGATCAGCATCCCCGTCACATAAGCGCAGGTGTCGCAGCCCCAGGAGCTGATCAGGATCAGCCAGACCGTAAAGATGCCATAGCCGCTTTCCCTTGTCAGATACAAAAAAGACAGCATGACGGGCGCATAGAGGAACGCGAACACAACCGCCGACACCTGCTCCCAGCGGTATCTGGGAAACGCCGCCACATACGCCAGCATCTCCAGAAGGAACAAGCCCACGACACACAAAAAGAGCAGGCCGGGATCCCTGGAAAAATACAGACACAGATAGTAGGCGGTAACGCCCGCCATTCCCAGCAGCTCCGGCAAATTCGTTTTTTTCTCGTCGTCGGCGGCTTTCAGGGCTCTGGTCAGTTCCCGGAGCGCCACAAGCGAGATCAGCCATAGAATCAGCGCAAGGGGAATCCCTCCAAAGCTCAGCGCCGCAAGCGCTATAATCACCAGCACGATTCCGCTGGCCAGTCTTGTCAGGAACATTACGTTATTCCTCCTTTAAGCCGCCGTATTTTCTGTCTCTACGATTATATGCTTCGACGGCTTTTATCAATTCGTCACGGGTAAAATCAGGCCACGCAACCGGCGTAAAGTAAAACTCCGTATAGGCAAGCTGCCAGAGAAGAAAATTGGAAATCCTCTGCTCGTTGCAGGTGCGGATCAGCAGATCCGGATCCGGTATTCCCGCCGTATCCAGAAGACCGCTTACGGTATCCGCATTCACCTCCTCCGGAAGAACCTGTCCCGCCGCCGCCTGCGCGGCCAGCGTTTTCGCGGCTCTTACGATCTCGTCCCTGCCGCCGTAATTGATGGCGATCTGAAAATGAAGACCGTCGTTATCCTTTGTGGCTTCCTCCAGTTCCCCTATCCTTTCCCGGATATCCGGGTCCAGCCGGGATTTATCGCCCAGAACCCGCACGCACATGCGGTTCTTTTCCGCCGTTTTCAGGCAGTTCTTCATATAGTCCCGCAATAGCTTCATCAGGGCGTCCACCTCGTCTTTGGGGCGGTTCCAGTTCTCCGTGGAGAAAGCGTAGACCGTCAGGTAGCGGATTCCCATTTTATAGGCTTCCTCGCAGATAACCTCAACCGTCTTCGCCCCCTGGACATGCCCGTAATTGCGCGGCATATGTCTCGCTTTGGCCCACCGGCCGTTTCCGTCCAGAATAATGGCCACATGTCTGGGCATTATCAGCTCTTCGCTCATATTCGGCATCCTCTCGATCCCGCCGGCAGACCGGGGGAGCGGAAATTTCTCCGCTCCCCCGGTGCGGGCGTCCTTCTTTTTCCCGCCGTCTTTATACCGTCATGATCTCTTTTGATTTCGTTTCCATCAGGGCGTCGATATCCTTGATATACCTGTCCGTAATCTTCTGCAGCTGTTCCTCCAGCTGTTTGATCTCATCCTCGGAAACCTCCGTTTTCGCCAGCTTCTTAAACGCTTCGTTTCCGTCGCGGCGGATATTGCGGATCGCCACCTTGGCGTCTTCCGCTTTCTTCTTTACGTCCTTTACAAGGTCTTTTCTCCGCTCCTGCGTCAGTTCCGGAAACACCAGCCGGATCACGTTCCCGTCATTGGAGGGGTTGATCCCCACATCCGAAGTCTGAATCGCCTTCTCGATCTCTTTGATCAGGGACTTCTCCCAGGGTGCGATCTGTATTACGCGCGCTTCCGGGACGGTGACGTTGCCCACCTGCTGAATGGGCGTCGGCGTCCCGTAATAATTGACCCGGATCCTGTCAAGGACGTGGGGATTTGCCCTTCCCGCGCGGACGGAAGCATAATCCGTCTCCAGAAAATCCACGGTTTTTTTCATCCTGTCGTCATACTGCTGTAATCTGGCATCCATATTTTTCCTCCCTCTCTGTTTTACACGGTAACCCTGGTACCGTTGAATCCGCCTTTCAGCGCGTTGACAATACTGTTCTCCCCTTCCAGCCCGAACACCCACATAGGCATCCTGTTGTCTCTGGCAAGAATAGAGGCGGTCATATCCACAACCTGCAGATTTTTGGAGATGACCTCATCGATCGTAACCTCGTCATACTTCCTTGCCGCCGGGTTTTTGTTGGGATCGTCATCGTACACACCATCGATGGATTTTGCCAGCAGGATCACATCCGCTTCCACCTCGACGGCTCTCAGCACCACGCCCGTGTCGGTGGAAAAATAGGGATGTCCCGTACCTCCCGCGAAAAAAACAACCTGTCCTTCCTCAAAGTACCTGTTTGCCAGGTCCTTGGAAAAAAGTTCGGTGAAGGATCCGCACGCAAAGGGCGTAAGGATGCTGGTCTTCATCCCCACCGACCGAAAAATCTCCGATACATAGATACAGTTCATGACGGTGGCCAGCATACCGATCTGGTCCGCCTTCGTGCGGTCGATGTTCTCGCTGGTGCGGCCGCGCCAGAAATTGCCGCCTCCGATCACAATGCCCGTCTGAAAACCGTCCTCCGACAGTTCCCTGACCTGCAGCGCTACCTTCCGGACGGTCGTCTCGTCAAATCCGGTCTTCTTCTCTCCCGCCAGTGCCTCGCCGCTGAGCTTCAACAGAATTCTCTGCATTATTTCGCCCTGCCCTTCCGCTCCACGACATCGGGCTTGTACTCGTCAAAGAACGAAGTGGGGCTTACGTCCGCATAGCACTGAGAGCACATTCCTTCGATGACGGCTCCGTTATTGATCTGGACGGACTTGGACTTGATGTTGCCCATCACAATGGCGGAAGCATCCAGGATCACGGGGCCGCGCACATCGATATCGCCCTTTACGGCTCCCGCGATAGCCGCGCTCGCAGCGCTGATATTGCCGATGACCACAGAACTTGCGCCGATCTTAACCGCGCCCTCGCTGTTGATTTCTCCGTTGATCTTCGCGCTCTCCGCGTAAACCTCCGCCGCCTTGGAATTGCCGTTGATATGTCCGGTAATGTTCAGTTTCCCGTAAGCGTCTATATTTCCGTTCACGGTACCGGTCACATCGATGGAACCCTCCGTAAAGATGTCGCCCGTGATGCTCATTCCCTCCGTGATAACGCTTGTCTCGTCCACTGCAATTCTCTCTGTGCTGCTCTCCATGATGTTTTCTGCTCCTTTCCTTTCCTCCGTCCGGTCCTTTTCCTCAACCGTATCTGTCTCTTCCAGCGTCTGCGTCAGTTCCGTCTCTCCCAGCTCTTCCGGCGTCTGCGTCAGTTCCAGCGCTTCCGTCTCTTCCGCCGTCTGCGTCAGTTCCGCCTCTTGCGGGATTTCCGGCGTTTCCGCCTCTTCTGCCTGCGTCAGTTCCCACGCTTCCGCAGAAGCCGTCATTTCCGACGCTTCCGACGAGACATCTGCCGGCGGGGCTTCTTCCGGTTCGCTTTGGAACGGCTCCTGTTCCTCCCCGGACATTTCCTCCGGGAGTTCTTCCCCGGTCTCCCGTATCTCCTCCGGTTCCTTCTTTTCTTCCTCCTGCAGTCCGGTCTCGTCAACCTTGTCCAGCATCTGTGCAAGAAGCTCTTCCATCAGAGGATCTCCCGGCGTTGACAGGCCGTCGTAATCCGCGGGCGTTTCATCCGCAGCCGCGGCCGCTTCCTGCCGTTCCTCCGTCTCCGCTGCGGCCGCTTCCTTTTCTTTTTTCAGCCGCTCGTCCTCGGTTTTCAGTTCGTTCACTGCCTGCGACAGATCCTCTTTTAAATCAGAGAAAAAACCCATACTCACTCAACCTCCATTCCGTTCTTTTCATCCAAATGTATGTGCTGAACCGGCGTTGTGTCCTCCGTGATCGGCAGGATCACGGTGTCCTCCATTGCCAGAATGCTTTCTATGATCTCCGGCAGGGCTTCCACCGTAGTCGGCTTTCCCGCCGCGTCATGCAGCAGAAGGACGGTCGTTTCCCTCTTTTCGATCCCATCCAGCGAATTTTCCACAAGCTCATCCACCGTCAGAAGCTTTCGCCCACCGTCCCCGGAAGCGGCGTTCCAGTCAAAAAAGCGCACGTCCCAGCTCAAAAGATATTCCGCGAATTCATGCATGTCGATATCGCTTACGGTGTTGGAACTTCCTCCGGGAAAGCGATAGACGCTGCTTACGACCCCCGTCACTTCCTCCAGATAGCCGCGCAGCTTCACAAAATCTTCCGCAAAACTTTCCACGGACGAATAGATATCCGCATAACGATGGCTGTAAGAATGCATTCCCAGCGTATGACCCCGCGCCACGATATCCCTCAGGGCATCCTGCGCCCATTCGCCTTCCTTTCCCACAACAAAGAAGGTCGCCTTCACGTTATATTCATCCAGAATATCCAGAATTTTTTCTGTGTTGGAACTGGGGCCGTCGTCAAATGTGAGATAAACCTTATGAGCCGCGTTTCTTTCGGCATCCTCCTGATCCGCTCCCCCGCCGGCTGCCACCGCGCCTTCCCCTGCGGACGCCGCCGCAGATCGGGCCTCTTCCTCCGGATCGGTCTCCCGCCGGGCCTCTTCCTCCGGCTCGGACGATTTCTGCATCAGCGCCTGTACCTGCGCCTTCAGAAGGGCATTCTCGCCTGCGACCGTCTCCACCCTTGCGGACAGTTTTTCCAGCGTTTTGCTCAGGCTCTCCAGCCTGCAGAAAAGGAACACGCACAGCGCCGCCGGTATCAGAAAAAGCAGGAACCGCATCAGAACAATACCTTTTTTCAGCCACTTTACACGCCTTTTCCTGTATTCCGCTTTCCGCACATCCGCTGCCGGCATAATATTACCTGAACTTTTCATAGACTTTCATGTTTTAGTATATCATATTCCGCTTTGTTGGAAAAGAAAAAAATAAAAAAAGGACACACAAAATGCCCTTTTTTTATTTTTGTCATTTTCCGGTGCGCTCTGTCGGCATGCTCCTGCATCCGTCACAGTTTCCGGTACAGCCCGTACAGCCCCCGCAGCCGCAGCTGCGCCGGCCGCTGCGGCGGTTTCGGATCTGTCCGCGCACAATGCAAAAAACGATCACCGCAAGGATCAGGATGATAATGATATCTGCCAGATGTGGCATAACTGCCGCCCTCCCGTTTCGTTATTGAGAACCATTCTCATTTCTAGAATAGGGCTTTTTTTTCCGTTTGTCAAGCGGCATTTTCTGTCTGCCGCGGACCGCACCGGGCACCGCCGTCTCCCGAAAATGGCCGCAGATATATCTTCTGTAATACAAATCGGGACTTGCGCTTTCCCGAAACCGGTACCATATCTCCTCCGGTACATCCGCATAGCAGCGGACTCTTCCAGTGCGGATCATCCTGACCGCCAGAAGCGCCCGCTGGGCGTCATATCCGATGGAATCGATGTAAGTACTGCAAAATCCAAATGCCACCGCGATCTCTTCCTCCCCAAAATCGTTACATTTTACTCCGCCTGCTCTCATTTTTCCTCTTTTCCGCTGTTCTCCAGCCTGTATTTTTTTGGGAGACTCACCGGCATCCTTTCCCCTGCCGGCGCCTGTTTTTCTTCCGCGAAACAATATAGCATCAAATGGACGGCCCGAATGGATCTTTCACCAAAAGTGAGATTTTAAACTCCGGCGCGCGGCGTTTTACATGTTTGGTAAATCTCTTGCACTATCCGAAACGATATACTATAATGGAAGCGTTTGAACGGCAGATATGGCCGATTCCACAGGTCAAGGAAAGGAACGTTGAGGTAAAATGAGTTTTGAATTTGTAAAAAAACTTCCCACACCGGACGAAATCCGCGCGGATTTTCCGCTTCCCGAAAAACTCGCCGCAATCAAGAGGGAGCGCGACAGGGAAATCACCGACGTGATCACGGGAAAAAGCTCTAAATTTCTCGTCATCATCGGGCCCTGTTCCGCCGACAACGAGGATTCCGTGTGCGAGTACGTCACCCGTCTGGCAAAGGTAAACGAAAAGGTCAGGGACCGGCTGATCCTGATCCCCAGAATCTACACAAACAAGCCCCGTACTACCGGAGAAGGGTACAAGGGCATCGTCCATCAGCCGGATCCCGAAAAGAAACCCGACTTTCTCGCGGGGCTTATCGCAATGAGGAAAATGCACATCCGCGCCATTGAGGAATCGGGACTCACGGCGGCGGACGAAATGCTGTACCCGGAAAACTGGCGGTATCTGTCGGATATCCTGTCCTACGTCGCCATCGGCGCCCGCTCCGTGGAGGACCAGCAGCATCGGCTGACCGTCAGCGGCTTCGACGTGGCCGCAGGCATGAAAAATCCCACCAGCGGCGACCTTGCCGTCATGCTGAACTCCGTCTATGCAGCCCAGCATCCCCATTCCTTCATCTATCGGGGCTGGGAGGTAAAAACCACGGGCAACGAACTGACCCACACCGTGCTTCGCGGCGCTACCAACAAACACGGGAACAATATGCCCAACTATCATTATGAGGACCTGAATCTGCTGCTGGAAATGTACGGAAAAATGGACCTGAAGAACCCCGCCTGTGTCATTGACTCCAACCATTCCAACTCCGGCAAGCAGTTTGAACAGCAGATCCGTATCGTGAAAGAGGTCATGCACAGCCGGAAGCTGAACAGTGATATCCACAAACTGGTAAAAGGCGTCATGATCGAAAGCTACCTCGTGGAGGGCTGTCAGAAAGTCGGGGGAGGCGTTTACGGAAAATCCATCACGGACCCCTGTCTCGGATGGGAAGATTCGGAAAAACTGATCTACGATATCGCGGAATACGAATAAAAAGGGGCGGGAGACGCCCGCCCTTAAAATATTTTCAGGTATCCCAGCAGAACCGCCGGGTTCACATAAGCTTCCAGCAGGCATCCCCCTGTCACAGCCGCAAGAATCCCCAAAAGCGCCGCCAGCTTTTTCACCCAGTACCCCCTGCCTTCCTCTGCGGCGCTTTTCCCATAGATTCCGCGGTAAAGCGTCTCGCACCATGCGATCAGCGCCAGAACCGCCGGCACATACAGCAGATAATGGGGAAACAGCGCCACCACCCCCAGAAAGATTCCCTTGACGCCGTAGCGAAGCGTCAGCGCGGAAAAAAACATGCCGGCGCTCATCCCGTACCAGATTACGGTGCCCACGCACAGGACGAGCCCCAGGTAGGTCGTGGCAAGCAGCGCAAGCCACAGAAGGCGCACAAGCCGCTCTCTGAGCACATAAGAAAAGAGAGCATTGCCGTCTACGGTCATGTATTTCATGGTATATAAAATCTTCTCGTCAAACAATCCCGTATTTTCCAGCAAAGCGCTCTTTGCGATGTTCATTATCAGCATACCGGCCAGCAGACTGACGCAAAAAAGGGGCAGTACGGGGAGCCTTGCCCCCCGGAACCACGATTTCCCGATCTGAAGCCGCATATTTCTTCCTCCGTCCCGCCGCGCAGGGGATCCCGGCACGGTATGCGCGGGCCGGCGTCCCTTTTTCTCCCTCAATATGTATGCGGCGGCGGACAGATTTATACATGCTCTCCGCCGTACCTGGCAAGGTAGGTCAGGATGCCGCAGATCGTCTTGGAATCCTGAATCTTACAGTCGAAGATCATCCTTTTAAGTTCCTCCGGCGTATACGTTTCCACGTTGAGATATTCGTCTTCGTCCAGATGCTGTTTCCCCGGCTTTAACCCTCTTGCCACGTAAATATCGATCTTTTCATTGCAGAAGGCAACGGTCGTATAGATGGAGTTCAGAAGTTCCAGACTTTCACAGGTATAACCCGTCTCTTCCTCCAGCTCCCGTCTGGCCGCGCAGTCTGTGGGTTCCTCTCTTCCGTTTAAACCGCCAGCGGGGATCTCCAGCGTTTCCCGTTCCAGTGCGTTCCGATACTGGCGCACCATCAACAGTTTTCCGTCGCCTCTGACCGCTACCACCGCAGCGGCCCCCTTGTGGTCGATCAGATCCCATTTTGCCACATTGCCGTTGGGAATCTGCATGGTGTCCTTATAATAATCGATGACGGTTCCCTTTGCCACCAGCTCCCGCTTCAATCTCTTATATCCGTCCATTTTTTCACCTTCTGCTTCATACTGACTGATCCGGCGCATCCGTTATCTTCCGGCCGCCCTCTCGTTTTTGCGTTCCAACAGTTTCTCCACACTGACAAGCTTCACACAGAGCACGAAAAGATCCGTTGCCATGGCCATTTCCTCCGGCGTCGGGAAGGAAGGCGCAATCCGGATGTTGCTGTCTTTGGGATCCTTTCCGTAAGGGTACGTCGCGCCCGCGCCGGTAAGCACAACCCCGGCTTCCTTACATTTTGCCACGATGGCCTTTGCGCAGCCTTCCATCGCCTCAAAGGAGATAAAATAGCCGCCGTTCGGCCTGGTCCACTCTCCGATGCCAAGACCGCTCAGTTCACTGTCCAGCACCTCAAGGACCGCTTCAAACTTGGGGCGCATCCAGGACGCATGCTTTTTCATGTGCTCCCGGATCCCGTTGATATCCTTGAAATAGCGCACGTGGCGCAGCTGGTTCACCTTGTCGTGTCCGATGGTCTGAATCTTCATGCTCTTTCTGATCTCGGCAAGATTCGCTTCAGAAGCCGCTACCGCCGATATGCCGCCGCCCGCATAGCTGACCTTTGAGGTGGAACAAAATTCATACACCAGATCGGGATTTCCCACCTCCGCGCAAAGGCTCAGGATTTCCGCCAGCTCATCCTGTCTGTCCTCGTAGAGATCGTGAACGGCGTAAGCATTGTCCCAGAAAATCCTAAAATCCTCCGCCGCGGGCTTCAGGCGGGCGAAACGCCTGACCGTCTCGTCGGAATAAGTATAACCCTGGGGGTTGGAATATTTCGGCACGCACCAGATCCCCTTTATGGCGTCGTCCTCCGACACCAGCCGTTCCACCAGATCCATATCCGGCCCCTCCGGCGTCATGGGAACCGTGATCATTTCGATGCCAAAGTGCTCGGTGATCGCAAAATGCCTGTCGTAACCGGGTACGGGACAGAGAAACTTTACCCGATCCAGTCTGCACCAGGGGGTGCTGCCCAGAACGCCGTGGGTCATCGCCCGGGAAACCGCGTCGTACATAATGGTCAGGCTGGCGTTTCCGCAGACGATCACGTGTTCCGCGGGTACCCCCATCATATCTCCCATCAGCTTTTTCGCCTCAAAAATGCCGTCCATCTCGCCGTAGTTTCTCACGTCGGTTCCGTCCTCCGCCCTGAGAAGGCTTTGTGAATTCAGCGCGTCGAGAAATTCATTTCCCATGTCAAGCTGGGCAACAGACGGTTTTCCTCTGGACATGTCCAGTTTCAGTCCTCTCTTTTTCGCGTCCTCGTAATCCGCCGACAGCTGCTCCCGCAGCGATAACAGTTCCTCTTTGCTCAACTCCTGAAATGCCTTCATGTTTCCTCCATCCCGGCCGCTTTGCCGCTCTCCCGGACAGGCGCCCTGACTTTCTCTTATTTCTCTGTTTTTTACGTCCTGCATAATCGTATACAATCATACACCTGCTATAATATACTATATGCGGCAGAATTTCACAAGAGAAAAAAGAAACAAAGAATCAAAAAATAATGTTAAAAATACAGTGCAAATTGCACCGGAAGCGCCGGAATCATTTGTCAGGGACATAATGTAACATATCTAAAATACCTGAAAACTTTGCATTTTCCAGCATTTTCAGGCGGGCGTTTTCTATTCGGCATGGGTGGAAATGTCGTGAAAAATTCGATTGACCGTCTTAACGGGCAGTAGATTTCTTCACATTTGGGTGATATAATGTGAAATGTCGAGCGGGCGACTGTTCGACAAATCGAGCGTTTGGGGAGATATGGAGAATGTTAGTAAAAGCCACGAAAGAAGATATTGAGCAGTATATGGATTTTGCTTACTCTCTCGCAATGGATCAGACAAAATCCGGCTATCCTCTTTGGTCAGATGGTATTTCTACAAAAGAGGAATTTGCATGGAAGGAAACAATAACCTATGAATAAAGTTTATGTGCTGCAAATCATCTTTATCATTGTTCAGGTTTTCGCGGTTATTCCATTGACAGCAGCGGTGTTTGGAGATATGAATCCTGACATTATCTCAGCTTCAGCGATTGTAATTTGGGTGGGCATGCTTGGAAACACAATATGCGCGATTATCAGAGCCGTTCAAGAATCGAAAAAGAAATAAATTCCTGTTTCTCGTTCCAGCCATCCCTTTTCCTCTGCCCATAAAGGAAGCCGGGAAGCCCGGCCCTGCGAAAAACATCGGCGGCCCGACCTTTGATATTTACATCCATTTCATCCAGACAAGTAGAGAAACCTTTCCCGACAAGGTTGTGCGCCTTATCCACAAAGAACCCGATGATATAACCGAATGAAAGAAAATGATTTTTTGTCCCTTATTGACAAGTCCCGAATGGGTCTTTCACCGTATCTTAAAATGTTTTTTAATCCTGTCGGAGCATATCACTTTGCCTTTAACGGCGATGCTTTCAACATTTTCAATCACGAGGTCATCAAGCTCGCTGTCGATACCCAATAGGCCATAACCTTTGATTTTTATCTTGATCTGGTTTTCTTTTGCTTTCAGCAATTCTTCTTTTTCAAGAGACATCACTCCGATAAACCATCTGAAATCCAGATCACTTTGCTGCCTGTTCATCTCTTCGATGACCGATTTCTTCTCATTAAGCGCCTGCCTTACAGCCTGATTGATAAAATCGCTTCGGTTGGAAAAATACCCTTTATCGACCAGCAGGTCAATTTGAGATAGTGTTGCAATGTTCATGTTGACGGACACCTTTTCGCTTGTTTCCATAAAGATACCTCCATACTCTATATGCTCCAATTAGAGCATATATAGAATATCGTATATTTTCGTTTTTGTCAAGAGAACATGCAGAAAGTCTGTATTGCAATGAAAACGTTTTGTAATTTACAGTTTAGCGATAACGGCAAATGTAGTCTATCAGTCTATTTTCATTTCGATAACGGGGACAAATGCTCCCGCATGAACCCACCAAAATCAAACGCCCGGAACCGCCGGACGCCGCCCGGCACGGAGCCGGACGCACGGCGCAAAAAAGAGGATACTCCGTCCGGAATACCCTCTTCCTTTTCCCGCATGCGCGGTTTTTGTTGTTATGAAATTTTCATGTTACGCCTTAAACTGGCAATGGCATTACTTGGCATAATCGATCACGCGGCTCTCGCGGATCACATTCACCTTGATCTGACCGGGATATTCCAGTTCAGCTTCGATCTGCTTGGAGATATCGCGGGCGAGCAGTACCATGTCGGCATCTGAGATCTGCTCGGGCACTACCATAACACGAACTTCACGACCAGCCTGAATAGCAAAAGACTTGTCTACACCTTTGAAATTGTTTGTGATTTCTTCCAACTGGGTCAGTCTGCTGGTATATGTTTCCAGCGTTTCCCTTCTTGCTCCCGGTCTTGCAGCGGATATCGTATCGGCAGCCTGTACAATACATGCGATCAGAGACGTAGGCTCCACATCTCCGTGGTGAGATTCCACGGCGTTGATCACAGTCGCGTTCTCCTTATATTTCCGGCAGAGCTCGACGCCCAGCTGGATATGAGAACCCTCCATCTCATGGTCCACGGACTTACCGATGTCATGGAGAAGACCTGCACGTTTTGCAAGCCTTACGTCCAGTCCCATTTCGGAGGCGAGCAGACCCGAAAGCTGCGCAACCTCAATGGAGTGTTTCAGAGCGTTCTGACCGTAACTGGTTCGGAATTTCATCTTACCCAGCAGTCTGACAAGTTCGGGGTGAATGCCATGCACGCCGACTTCCAGCGTCGCGGCTTCGCCTTCCTCCTTCATCATGACCTCTACTTCCTTCTGGGCTTTTTCCACCATCTCTTCGATTCTGGCGGGATGAATCCGCCCATCGACGATCAGCTTTTCCAGAGCGATCCTTGCCACCTCCCGGCGGATCGGATCAAATCCGGACAGAATCACTGCTTCGGGGGTGTCGTCTATGATCAGATCCACACCTGTCATTGTCTCGAGAGTCCTGATGTTGCGGCCCTCCCGGCCAATGATCCTTCCCTTCATCTCATCGCTTGGAAGCTGTACGACGGAGATTGTAGTCTCAGAGACATGATCCGCTGCGCATCTCTGGATTGCAGATACCACATACTCCTTCGCCTTTTTGTCCGCTTCTTCCTTGGCCCGACTCTCCATTTCCTTGATCATCACGGCCGTTTCATGTTTTACTTCATCTTCAACAATTTTCAACAAGTAGTCTTTTGCCTGTTCAGAGGTTAATCCTGAAATTCTTTCCAGTTCCTGTACGCGCTGTTCGTTCAGCTTCGCGACCTCCTCCTTCATCTTACTGAGGGATTCTTCTTTCGCCGCAAGACTGTTCTCACGTTTTTCCAGCGCTTCCGCCTTCTTGTCGATGTTCTCTTCCTTCTGCTGGACTCTGCGTTCAGAACGCTGAACCTCCGCCCTCCGTTCCTTGATCTCCTTGTCAAGTTCATTCTTTGCTCGAATGGATTCTTCCTTGACCTCAAGAAGCGACTCACGTTTCTTTTCTTCCGCAGTCTTCAGAGCATCATCAATGATCTCTCTCGCCTTTTCCTCTGCGTTGCCGATGGTTGCGGCCGATGACTTCTTCTGATGTCTGGAATAGAGCTTGATCGTCAGCGGTATCACAATCACGCAGGTGATGGCGAAAGCTACCAATACCAAAATAGCGTTTTCCATCTGCAGGAGCACCTCCTTATTAAATTTTCATTGTACACTCAGCCGCGAACCGCTCCCGCCGATCGCGGTTTATATAGAATGTATGTACCTGTCCCTTTCGGGACGCTGAAAACATTCTAACAAGCAATCTACAACACTTCAATTTTATATGTACTTTTCCATAATGTCAAGTAAAAGATTCTGTCCGCTACCCAAACAGGTACCCATTACTCAAACAGGCAAACAGTTCAGGCCGCGCCATTCGCAAAGCCGCGCAGGCGCGCTCTTCTGCGCTGCGCGCCTGCCTTTGCTCATGAAATGGTGCTCCCTCGACAGCCATACACAGCGAAAAATTCGTGCAAGCACGATTTTCCGCTGTATCGGCTGCCGGCTGAACTGTTACTCAAACAGCGCTTTTCTCACGGCTTCTCCCGCAAACCCTCTGCGCATCAGAAAGGCTCCCTGACGCCGGATCTCCTTTTCATCCGCGGTTTCCGGATCAAAGCCGCGCTTTTCCAGCAGCTTCCGGATCATGGCCTGCTCGTCCTGCCTTCCTCCCTGCGCTTCCCATTCCTGCCACGCTTTCTTCGCGGTTTCCGGATCAATTCCCCTGGCCGCCAGATCCTGTTCGATCCTTCGGCGGCTCCGGCTGTTTTCATGTCCGGTGATATAGGCTGTGGCGTATCGCAGATCGTCGGTATAGTGAAAACTCTCCACATAAGCCAGGGCGTCCGCGATGATCTCTTCCGGATACCCGCCGTCGCGCAGCTTGTCGTGAAGCTGCCTTACCGTGTACTCGCGCCCCTTCAGCAGATTCATGGCCCGCAGTCTGGCACGTCTGGGCAGGATCTGCTTCACGATGGTTTCATAATCCTGCGGCGCAAGTTCCTCTCCCTCCGCGACGTGAAAAGAACGCAGTTCGCCTTTGTACAATACAAAGGCGAACTGCTCTTCAAGATATACCCGGCTGCGGGATTTTGTCAGTTCTTCTATCCGTGTCACTTTCATTCTCGTCTCAGCTTCCGCGGACGTCCTTCCAACGCCCTGTTTCCGTATTATTTCCGCATTACTTATTATTTCCCATTTTTCCCCGGGATGCCCCTTTCTGCGGGCGTCCCCGCAGGCTGCGCCGTCTTACGCCTGCGTCTTCTCGCCGTCCGGCTTCTCCTGCTCCTTTTTGTCAAAACCGTAATGCGCCCGGACCTTCGCCGCAATCTCGTCACACACCTGAGGATTGTCCTTCAGATACTGCTTTGCATTCTCACGTCCCTGGCCGATCTTGTTTCCCTCGTAGGCATACCACGCCCCCGACTTCACCACAATGTCAAGATCCGCAGCCAGATCCAGGATATCCCCGACCATGGAAATGCCCTCTCCGAACATGATATCAAATTCCGCTTCCTTAAAAGGCGGCGCAACCTTGTTCTTCACCACCTTGACCCGGGTCCGGTTGCCGATAACCTCGCCGCCCTGCTTCAGGGATTCGATCCGGCGCACATCCATACGCACGGAAGCATAAAATTTCAGGGCCCGGCCGCCCGTGGTCGTCTCGGGATTTCCGAACATGACGCCGATCTTTTCCCGGAGCTGATTGATAAAGACCACCGTACAGTTGGATTTGCTGATGATGGCGGTCAGTTTTCTCAGTGCCTGGGACATCAGGCGCGCCTGCAGACCCACATGGCTGTCGCCCATATCGCCGTCGATCTCCGCCTTGGGGACCAGAGCCGCCACAGAGTCCACCACAACAATGTCAATGGCGCCGGACCGCACCATGGTCTCCGCGATCTCCATGGCCTGCTCGCCGTTGTCGGGCTGGGAAATATACAGGTTATCGATATCCACGCCGATATTCTTCGCATAGACAGGGTCAAGCGCATGCTCTGCGTCAATGAACCCCGCGATACCGCCCCTCTTCTGCACTTCCGCAATCATGTGAAGGGTGACGGTAGTCTTGCCGCTGGACTCCGGGCCGTAGATCTCCACGATCCGCCCTTTGGGAATCCCGCCCAGTCCCAGCGCAATGTCAAGACTCAGGGAACCGGTGGGAATCGTTTCCACATTCATCTGCGCGGTGGGATCGCCCAGCTTCATGATGGCCCCCCTGCCGTACTGTTTTTCAATCTGGCTGATGGCCGCGTCCAATGCTTTCAGCTTTTCTTCTCTTTCCATTCCAAACTCTCCTTTTCCAAGAGAACAAATGTTTGCATTCCGTTTATCACAGAATAAAACATCTGTTCGGTTTTGTCAACATTTTTTTGCTGTTGCTTTCGATTTCCTCTGCAGCTACCGAAACATAATCTTACTATAGTCCGTTTTATGTACCATAAACTTCCCTCAAAGGCGTCTCACCTCCCCGTTTTCAAAATTTTCTCTGAAACCTGTGGCGAAACTGCCGGAAGAAAAAGACATTCTCCCCGAATCGGAAGAATCATGATTACGAATGACAGATAAATGACAGATATCAGATAAAAACAGTTTATCACAGAATTGCCGGACAGGCAACAAAAACATACAGCCAGTTCAGCCGGCAGCCGTATTCGGCGGAAAATTGTGCTCGCACAAATTTTACGCTGGATACGGCTGTCGAGAGAGCGCCATTTCATGAGCAAAGACAGGCGCGCCAGCGCCGGACAGCGCGTCAGCGCGGCTTTGCGAATGGCGCGGGCTGAACCGTTACACTCCTTAAACCTGCAGTTCTGCCGCTCCCGCCGCTCACGGCGTCCGCCCCGGCCAAAATGCCCGCAGCGGCCTCTGCGTCCCCGTCTGCGACAATTCGACAATTCAATTCATATCATACACGCTTCTCATACTTGCTTCCGCGGCTTCCGCGCCAGACAGCTGTCCAGCAGCCGCAGCGCCTCTTCCACGGCGGCGTCCCTGATCTGCCTTCGGCTGCCTGTGAGACGACATTCTTTTACCGTGGTCTTCCCCTTTACGGTGCAGGCGATATAGACCAGACCTACCGGCTTTTCGGGCGTGCCGCCTCCCGGCCCCGCGATGCCGGTGACCGCCAAAGCCGCATCCGCCCCGGCCGCATCCGCCGCGCCCTCGGCCATTTCCCTTGCCGTCTGGGGACTCACGGCCCCGAACTTTTTCAGGGTCTTCTTCCTAACGCCCGTCAGTTTTCTCTTCGCCTTGTTCGCGTAGGTGACAACGCTCTCTCTGAAGACATCTGACGCGCCTGCCACATTGACGATCCTTCCGGAAAGAAGCCCGCCGGTACAGGATTCCGCACAGGTAAGCGTATAGCCCCGTTCCGCCAGATGTGACACCACCGACTCTTCCAGTGTCATATCCTGTGTCCCCACACGGACCCGCTGTCCGAAAGCCGCTTCCAGATCCTTCAGCGCCGGCGAAAGCATCGCCCGCGCCTGCTTCCATTCTTCCTCTGTTCCCTGAAATTCCATCCAGAATGCCTGCTTTACGTCCGTTGCATCCTGCTCTGGTTTTACGTTCTGTTCCATCCGCTACTTCTGCTCCTTTAAAACGCCACGGTTCCGGATCAGATAATCAATTAATGACACAACCGTCAAGATCAGGGCCACCCACATGACTATCTGAGTCAATCCATTGAGCCATGGAAACCATGATATTCCGCCCGGCACATTCACCAGCATCAGACAGACCATGACCATCTGAAAGACGGTCTTGAATTTCCCCCAGTAGCTTGCCGCGATCACAACGCCGTTGTCGGAAGCGACCAGGCGAAAGCCGCTGATGATAAACTCTCTCGCTATAATAATAATCACCGCCCACGCCGGGATCCTGTCCATCTCCACCAGCGCGATCAGCGCGGAACAGACAAGCAGCTTGTCCGCCAGAGGATCCATAAACTTTCCAAAGTCCGTGATCAGATGATACTTTCTTGCGATCTTTCCGTCCGCAAGATCCGTCAGGCTTGCCAGAATGAAAACAGCCAGCGCGGCCGCGTTGGGGATCAGAACATTTTCCCCGAACCAGCCCTCGTTCCCCCCAAGCAGAAGGATGACGAAGGGCACGATCAGTATTACCCTGAAAATGGTCAGCTTATTCGGCAGATTCATTTTTTTCATGATACATCTCTCCTATCAGATCATATTCATTGGATCCCGTAACGACTACCTTCACAAAGTCTCCCGTCATAAGACTCTCCGTGGTATTCAAAAACAGATATCCGTCCACATTGGGCGCGTCCCGGTAGGTTCTCGTCACATACACGTCTTCGTCCGCGGCCTTTCCCTCCACCATCACGGTGAGCGTTCGCCCGATCATCTCTTCCGCCTTTTCAAAGGCGATGGCCTGCTGCAGTTCCATCAGCTCGTCCCGACGTCTGCATTTCTGTTCCTCCGGAATCTGCTCCGGCATCCCGGCCGCCGCCGTATCTTCCTCCTGTGAGTAGGGGAACACTCCCAGACGGTCAAACTCCATCTCATTCACAAACCGGTAAAGTTCCTCATGGTCCTCCTGGGTCTCTCCCGGAAACCCGCTGATCAGCGTGGTCCGCAGACAGATATCGGGGATCCGCTCCCGCAGCCTTCCGATACAGTCCCGCAGCTTTTCCTGATCGGTCCTGCGCCCCATCCGTCTGAGCACCCCATCGGAGGCGTGCTGGATGGGAATGTCCAGATAATGACAGATCTTCGGTTCCGCGGCAATGGTTTCAATCAGTTCCTCCGTGATCTCTTCCGGATAGCAATACAAAAGCCTGATCCAGCGGATGCCTTCTATGGACGCCAGCTGCTTAAGCAGCGCCGGCAGGCGTTTTTCCCCGTAAAGATCCACGCCGTAAAGCGTAGTCTCCTGCGCCACCAGGATCAGTTCCCTGACGCCTCCTTCCGCGAGCGTCCGCGCCTGCGCGGTAAGTTCCTCCATGGGAACGCTCCGGTAGGCGCCCCGGACTTTGGGAATGACACAATAAGTACAGCGCTTGTCACACCCCTCCGCAATCTTCAGATACGCAAAATGTCCGCCCGTGGTCACGACGCGCCCGCGCCGCAGGCACGGCGCCGCATTCAGGTCACGGTAGTGATCCCCGCCCTTTCCCGCAAGCGCTTCCTCCACCGCCGCCGCAATCTCTTCTATGGCTGTGGTGCCTACCAGCGCATCCACCTCCGGAATTTCCCTGCGGATCTCCTCCCGGTACCGCTGCGCGAGACATCCCGCCGCGATCAGGCATTTCAGCCGTCCGTCTTTTTTCCGCTCCCCCAGTTCCAGCAGCGTGTTGATGCTTTCTTCCTTTGCGTCGCCGATAAAGCAGCAGGTATTCACCACCGCGACGTCCGCTTCCGACTCGTCGTCCGTAAAAGAATACCCTCTGTCCTGAAGCATTCCCAGCATCATTTCCGTATCCACCAGATTTTTGTCACAGCCCAGAGATACAAACAGTATGTTCATGCTACCCTTCCCGATAACTGAAAGGGCCGCTGCAAAATACAGTTTCGCTTCTCACACAAAAAGGAACGTATGAGCGGTATTTTGCAGCAGCCCGAAATGCCGAAGTATGCAGCCGGATCCGATCCGGCAGTCCTCCGGCTTTTTACTCCTCTTCGTCGCCCAGAATCTTGATCTTGCCCTGATTCAGTTCTTCCACTGCCACGGAAAGCGCTTTCCTGTCCTTGCCGTCCACAAGCGGCTCTTCGCCGGAAATAAGCTGACGGGCTCTCTTTGACGTCGCCATCACAATGGAATAGCGGCTGTTCACCACGGGAGTCTCTCCGGGCTCCACATCGCTGTTTACGACCTTCATCAAATCGGAATAAGACGGATGTAACATAATTATTCTGCTCCTTTCGCGAAATCCTGCAGTTCTGTTCTGATTTCCCTGATCAATTTTTTTCTTCTGACCGGAGCCCGCCGCGCAGCATCCACCAGCCGGTGGATCTCGTCGATACAGGTCTCCAGATCATCGTTTACTACAATATAATCATAGGCCTCCATGCCTTCTGATTCCTCGACCGCACGGGCAAGGCGTCCCGCAATCGCTTCCGAAGTCTCCGTCCCTCTCTGCTCCAGCCTGCGCTTCAGCTCCGCCGCGCTGGGCGGCGTAACAAAGATCAGCAGGCTTTCCGGAAACTTTTCCTTTATCTTCAACGCTCCCTGAATTTCAATTTCCAGAATCACATTCCTGCCCTCGGCCATCTGTTTCTCCACATAAGCCCTGGGCGTTCCATAATAATTTCCGCAGTAGGAAGCGTATTCGATCAGGCCGTCGTTTTTGATAGTCTCCTCAAACCCCTGTCTGTCCGTGAAAAAATATTCCACGCCGTCCCGCTCCCCTTCCCGGGGGGCTCTGGTGGTCATGGAGACAGACAGCGCGTAACTGTCATACTTCCGCAGAAGCCCCTTCACCAGCGTTCCCTTTCCGGCTCCCGAAAATCCGGACAGTACCATAAGGATTCCCTTTGGCTCCATCTTTAATCCTCCCCGCCGTTTTCCGGCAAAAAAGCGCCGTCCTGTACGGCCTGTACCCGCCCCGCAATCGTCTCCGGAAGAAGCGCCGAAAGGACCACCTGGCTGTTTTCCATGACCAGAACGGCTTTTGTCTTCCTTCCCTGCGTTGCGTCAATGGCAAGTCCCTTTTCCTTCGCCCCCTGGATCAGCCGCTTTATCGGCGCCGAATCCGGGCTGACAATGGCGATGATCTTGGAGGTGTTTACAATATTTCCAAATCCGACATGGATCAGCATAACGACAATTTCACACCTTTCCGCATTCCCCGCGCCGTCTACTCGATATTCTGTATCTGCTCCCTGACCTTCTCGATCTGGGTCTTCAGGTCCACGGCGCAGTTCGTAATTTCCAGATCATTGGATTTTGACAGGATGGTGTTCGCCTCGCGGTTCATCTCCTGCGCCATAAAATCCAGCTTTCTTCCCATGGAGCCGCCCTCCCCGAGAATGGACTTCGTGGTCTGAATATGGCTGCGGAGCCGGACGATCTCCTCGTCCACACAGACCCGGTCCGCAAAGACCGTGACTTCCGTCAGCAGCCGTCCTTCGTCCACCGCCCTGTCCTGCAGCAGCTCCCTGACCTTACTTTCCAGCTTCTGACGGTATTCCTCCACCAGCTTCGGCCAGCGCTCTTCTATGAAGTCCACCTGTCTGAGCATGCCGTCCAGCTTTTCGTTCAGATCCTCCCTCAGATGCTCCCCTTCCGTGAGTCTTGTCTGCACAAAGGCTTCTGCGGCGCCCCGCACCGCCCGCTGCAGCTCCTTCCAGAGCGCTTCCTCATCAACGGCGGCTTCCTCCATCGTAAACACTTCCGGATACTTCGACAATGTGGAAACCCTGATATCGTTTTCCAGCCCGAATTCCTCCGCCATCCCGCGCAGATATCCCAGGTATTCCCTCGCAAGTTCACGGTTATAATGAACCGTCGAAGGCTTTTCCGAGTAATCCTCGTAGGAAATAAATACATCCACCTTGCCGCGTTCCATATACCGTTTCAGTTCGCCCCGGACGGCAGCTTCAAAGAAATTCAATGCTTTCGGCATCTTAATGCTCACATCCAGATAGCGGTGGTTCACGGATTTCATCTCAACCGTGAACTTCCTGTCGTTCTCGGCGATCTCGCATCGGCCGAAACCTGTCATGCTCTTTATCATGCGCGCTCCCATCCGGGCAACGGGTCACATTGCCACATATATTAGTTTATTATAAAATAAGTTTCAGAAAGCGTCAAGGGCGAAGGAGCCACATTTTCCCAACGGCGGTCTGTTTTTTCTCTTGCCAACCGCCCGCTGTCCGTGCCATAATACATGTCGGAAGACAAAACCTGATTTTTTCTGTAAGGAGACATTTTATGGCATTCGACGGCGTTACCATAGCAGGCGTAGTATCGGAACTGAAAAAGAGACTGATCGGCGGCAGGCTTTCCAGAATCGCCCAGCCGGAGGAAGACGAGCTGCTTCTGACCATAAAGCAGCCCGATGCCCAGTACCGGCTTCTTCTTTCGGCCAACGCATCCCTGCCCCTGATCTATCTGACGGAAACCAATAAGCCCAGTCCTCTCTCCGCCCCCAATTTCTGTATGCTGCTGCGCAAGCACCTGCAGAACGGACGCATCGTGGAAATCACTCAGCCCGGCCTGGAGCGCATTGTCCGCATTACCGTGGAACATCTGGACGAGATGGGCGATCTGCGCCGCAGAATACTTGTGGCTGAAATCATGGGAAAACACAGCAACCTCATCTTCTGCGACGAAAACGACGTGATCATCGACAGCATCAAGCATATTTCCGCGGCCGTGAGCTCTCTGCGGGAAGTCCTGCCCGGCAAGCCCTATTTTGTGGCCGAAACGCAGCATAAGCAAAACGCTCTTGAGACGGACGAAAACGCCTTTTACGCCACGCTTACCGCGAAACCCGCCCCCGTGTACAAGGCCCTGTACGGCAGCTTTACGGGCATCTCCCCCATTCTTGCGCAGGAATTATGCCATCGCGCAAAAATAGACTCGGATCTGCCCACGGCAGATCTGGACGAGGGCGCATGGAAACGGCTGACGCAGGTTTTTCTGGAGATGGCGGACGATATCCGGAGCGAGCGCTTTTCCCCCTGCATCGCCTATTCCGGCGCGCGTCCCGTAGAATTTTCAGCCCTGCCTCTTACCATGTACTGTTCGGGCGCGGATTCCATCAAGACCTTTTCCTCCCTGTCCGTTCTTCTGGAGCACTATTACGCGGAAAAGGACGCGCTTACCCGCATCCGCCAGAAGTCCGCGGCTCTTCGCCATATCGTGCAGACCGCTCTGGAGCGGAATGTCAGAAAGTATGATCTGCAGCTTCAGCAGATCCGTGACACACAAAAGCGCGAAACTTTCCGCATTTACGGCGAACTGCTGAACACTTACGGCTACGGCTGCCCTCCGGGCGCCGACTCCCTGGAGGCAGTCAATTATTACAGCGGGGAAACGGTAACCATTCCTCTGGATCCCGCCCTTACCCCGTCGGAAAACGCCAAACTCTATTTTGAAAAATACGGAAAGATGAAGCGCACCTTTGAGACGCTCACAGAACTGACCAAAGAGGTCAAAGCGGAAATCGATCATCTCGAGACCGTCAGCGCTTCCCTTGACATCGCCGTAAAGGAAGAGGATCTGGCGCAGATCAGGGACGAACTTGCCGACAGCGGTTACATCCGCAGAAAAAGCGGCGCGAAAAAGCAAAAGATCACCAGCCGGCCCTTCCACTATCTCTCCGGCGACGGATTCCATATCTATGTGGGAAAAAACAATTACCAGAACGATCAGCTGACCTTCCAGTTCGCCTCCGGAAACGACTGGTGGTTCCACGCGAAGCATATGCCCGGTTCCCATGTGATCGTAAAAATGGGGAACGCCCGGGAACTGCCGGACCGCACCTTTGAGGAAGCCGCAAGGCTGGCCGCCTACTATTCAAAGGGCCGGGATCAGGAGAAGGTGGAAATCGACTACGTCCAGAAAAAGCATGTAAAAAAGCCCGGAGGGGCAAAACCGGGCTTTGTCGTCTATTACACCAACTTCTCCATGGCCATCGACAGCAATATCCAGGGGATCCAAAAACTGGAGGATTAATCCCGCTCTTTACCGCAACAGCCGCGTCTTTTTCGCTACCTTTACCAGAAGATACCCCTTTGGCATGGCTCTCAGATCCCGCTCCGTCACGCCGCGCAGCAAAAGCAGCATGACAAAATACACGCACGCTCCCACTATCACCGCCACGACCACAGCGATCTTCGGCGACGCAGTCAACAGCAGCAGCGTCTCATAAACCGCCCATGCGGCCGCGCCCATGACTCCCGCCGCAAGAGCCGGGATCACAAAGGTCCTCTTCACCTCCTGCCGGTATCCCACCGCCCTTCTCACCGCCCTCTGGTTCAACAGGCACATAGTCCCGGAATACACGGTACTGGCAATGGCAATCCCGTACAGATCAAGCTTCGTAAAAAAGAGAAGGCTTATGGCCGTCACGGTCTGCACCGCCAGCGCGATTCCCGCGTTGACAATGGGCGTATTCAGCTTTCCCAGTCCCTGCAGCACCTGGCTGTTCAGGGTAGAAAGCGCATAGAAAACCACCGACGGCGCCAGCGCCATCAGAAATCCCGTCGCCAGATTTTCCGCTTCCCCGGAGTTGGAAAAGAACAGCAGGCCAGTCACCGGTCTTGCCAGCACAAACAGACCCACCGCGCAGGGAATGGAGATCAGCATGGTCGTCTTGGACGCCAGCCCGATGGTACGTCTTACGCCCTTCTCGTCCCCCGCGGCAGTCAGCTGCGCCACCGACGGAAGCAGCGCCGCGGCCATGGCGGAAGCAAAGGCCAGCGGAATGTTGGAGATCGTCTGCGCCTGTCCGGAAAAGATCCCCCACCTTGAAGAGATCTCCACCCCGCTCACATCCCTGACGCCCGGCAGCAGCTTCGTGTACACGGTGGTGTTCACGGTTCCGCTCAGATTATAGACCGCCGTGCTTAAGATAAAAGGGGTTACAACGCCTGTGATGGTCCTTACCATGCTGCCCCAGGAGTCCACCTCTGTGTGTCTGTCCCTGCGGATCCGGCCGTGTATGATCTCCCGGTTGAGCATATAGATCCCCGTCATGAAAAGCAGCGCCGTCAGAACGCCGGCGCCGGTTCCCAGCGCGCTTCCGATGGCGCCGAAGGTAGCACGCTTCACCTGCCCGGCCTCGTCCGCCGGAACCTCGAGACCGCCCATCGCCCCCCGGATCAGCAGATAAGCCGCTCCCACGGTGACAACGGCGTTGGCGATCTGTTCCAGAATCTGGGAGACGGAAGTCTGCGCCATGCTTTTGTGGGCCTGAAAATAGCCCCGCAGCACGCCCAGAATCCCATAGATAAAGATTGTCGGCGCAAAGGTCCGAAGCACGGGGACCGTCTCCTTCGCCACAAAAAGCCCCGCGCCGAAAAACAGGAACAGGCTGGCAACGCCCCCCACAACGAGCACATATCCCAGCGCGCAGAGAAAAAACCTGTGGGCATTCCGGTATTCCTTCAGCGCCAGCTTCTGTGCGATGACCTTTGAAATGGCGGAGGGAATGCTGTAAGAGGAAATCAGCAGGATAATGGTGTAATAGGGGTAGGCGGTCTGGTAATACCCAAGTCCCAGATCTCCGATGACAGCATGCATAGGGCTCCTGTAAAGGAGCCCTATGATCCTGCTGATGATTCCGGCCGCAGCCAGAATCCCCGCCTGCGCAATTAAATTATTCTTTCCGTTCTCTTTGTCAGACATGCCCTTAACCAATCAGCCAGTCATACATTTCCTGATACTTCGCGGCAGACACATGCCAGGAAAAATCCGCCGCCATCGCTCTGTCAACCAGCTTGTTCCACTCCCGTTTTCTATCATAATAGATATGCTCGGCATAGCGGATCGTATTCAACATTTCGTGGGCATTATAATTCGTAAAGCTGAAACCTGTTCCGGTACTCTCGTACTCGTTGTAGGGCTGTACGGTATCCTTCAGGCCGCCGGTCTCTCTCACGATGGGAATGGTTCCGTACCGCAGAGCCATCAGCTGGCTCAAACCGCAGGGTTCAAACAGCGAAGGCATCAGGAACGCGTCGCAGGCCGCATAGATCTTATGGGACAGAGCGTCGGAGTAATAGATGTTGGCCGATACCTTGTCGTTGTATTTCCAGTCGAAATGCCGGAACATATTCTCATAGCGCTCTTCGCCGGTTCCCAGCACCACAAGCTGAATATCGTCCTGGCAGAGTTCATCCATCACATAGGCGATCAGATCCAGCCCCTTCTGGTCCGTCAGTCTGGAGACAAGGCCGATCATCATCTTCTTCTCATCCTGGCAGAGCCCCAGCTCCCGCTGGAGATCCTTCTTGTTCTTTCCCTTCTCCTTCCGGAAATTTACGGCATTGTAAGGATAGGGAATGTGCGGATCCGTCTGAGGATCGAAATCCGTATAGTCAATCCCATTCACAATTCCCCGCAGATCGCCGCTTCTCGCTCTCAGAAGCCCGTCGAGCCCTTCTCCGTAGAAGGGCGTCTTGATTTCCTCCGCATAAGTGTCGCTCACCGTAGTCACGGCGTCCGCATAGACGATCCCGCCCTTCAGCAGATTTGCGTCCTTATAGGCCTCCAGCTTGTCGGGAGTAAAATAATACTCGGGCAGCCCCGTGATGTTCTGAACCGTCTTCGTATCCCACTTGCCCTGAAACTTCAGATTATGTATGGTAATTACTGACTTGATCCCCCGGAAGAAATCGCCGTCATGGAAACGTTCCTTCAGATAAACGGGAATCAGTCCGGTCTGCCAGTCATGACAATGGATCACGTCGGGACAGAACCCGATCACCGGCAGGGCGGAGAGCACGGCCTTGGAAAAGAACGCGTACCGCTCGATCTCCCATCTGGGATCGTCTGTGTACGGCTTCGGCCCGCTGAAATAACTCTCATTGTCAATAAAATAATAATGTACGCCCTCTTCCTCGGCTTCCAGGATGCCAACATAGACGCTTTTCCAGTTGAAGTCCAGATAAAAATGGTTCACATAACGCATTTTATCCTTCATCTCCTGCTTCATGCAGTCATACTTTGGAATGATCACCCTCACGTCGAAGTACTTTTTATCAATGCATTTCGGCAGCGAACCCACTACGTCGGCCAGACCTCCTGTTTTGATAAACGGTACTCCCTCTGATGCCGCGAACAAAATTTTTTTCATCAAAAGCCCCTCCACGGAATTAATCTATCGCCTACACAAACATTATACATCAAGATTAATTCGGTGGAAAGCATTTTCTTCCGGGCGGAGCGATCCAGTTTCCCCCGCGCGGCAATCCCCTTCCGCGAGGCGGGCCTTCGCCCTGAAGCGGACCGTCTCGGAAAAGCTGCGCCGTCAGGCGGTCTCAGACTTTGTAGGAGAGCCGGATCCTGTCCGCGATCAGCGCTATGAACTCGGAATTCGTGGGTTTTCCCTTTCCCGTGTCTATGGTATAGCCGAAAAGCGCGTCCAGCGTCTCCATCCGCCCTCTGCTCCAGGCGACTTCAATCGCATGCCGGATTGCCCGCTCCACGCGGCTCGGCGTGGTCTGGAACCGTTTTGCGATAGTGGGATAGAGAATCTTGGTAATGGAACTGATCATCCCCGGGTCCTCCACCGACATCATGATCGCTTCTCTCAGATACTGGTACCCCTTGATATGCGCGGGCACTCCGATCTCGTGGATCATATTTGTCACGTCCTGTTCCAGATCCCGGTGCATCGGTTCCTGCTTCTGCTGCTCATGAGACGTCTTCGCCGCGCCCGTCCCCTTTGCGGAAGGAACCGTTATCATGATCTGAAACTCCTTGTCGGCATTCATCAGATCGCCCAGTATCTTATATATTTTTTCGTTGTCCTTTGTAGCCGTAATGTTCAACTGTTCCATCAAACTACCTCCCTGGCATAAATCGTTCTTTTTCGGTGGCAGCCGTCGCGTCATTTTCCTTCATTTCGTGCTTAGCCTTCAAAATCAGTCACCTTTTACATTATAAAAGATAAAGTTTTGAAACGGCAACCATATCTCATCGCACTTTTCGTTTGGAGTCGTCAAAATATGCGGCAATCCCCTCTATTTTTTCTCCTTTCCCCATAATTCCGGAAAAAATTACAAGTCATATTTCCCTGATCCTGCGCCTGACCTCCAGAATCATCCCCGGCGGCACGCTGAGCTCGTCAATTCCCATCTGCAGAAAGCGCTGGGTAAAATCCGTGTCTGCGGCCAGTTCCCCGCAGATTCCGATCCGGATCCCCGCCGCGTGTGCATTCTCCGCCGCCATCTCCACCAGCCGGAGCACGGCGCGGTGTTTCGGATCCCGAAAGCGTTCCAGCCCGTCGTTCTGTCTGTCCAGCGCCAGCGCATACTGGGTAAGGTCGTTGGTTCCGACGCTGAAAAAATCCACTTCCTTCGCAAGCAGATCGCTTAAAAGAGCGGCCGCGGGCGTCTCGATCATAATTCCCGTCGGGACTCTGTCCGCAAACCGCGTCCCCTCCCGTTCCAGTTCCCGCCTGACCTGCTGCTCCAGCGCGCGAAGGCTCCGCACTTCTTCCACGGAAGTGATCATGGGATACAGAACGCTCAGCTTCCCGTAAAGTCCCGCCCGGTAAAGCGCCCGCAACTGGGTCTTTAAAAGTTCCGGGCGCTCCAGGCCCAGGCGGACGGCGCGCATTCCCAGCGCGGGATTTTCTTCTCTCTTTGCCGCAAGCCAGGGCACACGTTTGTCGGCGCCGATGTCAAACGTCCGAATGACGACTTCCCGTCCCCCCATCCGCTCAAGCGCCTGCCTGTAAAAGGAAAACTGGCTTTCCTCGTCCGGCGCGGACTGACTGTCCAGATACAGGATCTCGCTTCGCAGAAGGCCGATTCCTCCCGCGTCGTTCGCCACGGCGGCGTCCACATCCGCAAGGCTGCCCGCGTTGGCATAAAGCCTGATCCTCTTTCCGTTCCTCGTGATGTCCTTTTTCCCCTTCAGCTTCTGGAGCATTTCCCGATGGCGCTCCGATTCCCGTTTCTTTTCCTCCATGGCGGAAAGCGTCGCCTCGTCCGGATCGATATAGAGCGTACCGGTAAAACCGTCCACCACGGCGAGCTTTCCGCCGCACTCCGGCCCCAGCCCGGGCCCCAGCTTCATCACCGACGGCAGGCCCATGCTTCTGGCCAAAACCGCGGTGTGCGAATGTGTGCTGCCCCTGCTCAGCGCAAATCCCAGTACGCCCTCGGAAAGCTGGGCGGCCTGGCTGGGCAGAAGATCTTCCGCCGCCAGAATAAAAGGCTCCCCCCGTCTTTCCGAAAGCCTGGCGCCGCCGCTCAATGCCTCCAGAAGACGGCCGGCCACGTCCTGCACGTCCCCCGCTCTCTCCCTGACATAAGCGTCCTCCACGGCCTCAAGCTCCCCCGCGATGCGTTTTCCCGCTTCCTGCACCGCATATTCCGCATTTACGCTCTCTTCCCGGATCATCTTCCGCACGGCGCCCGAAAATTTCTCGTCCGTGAGCAAAAGCTCCTGCACCTGAAATATAGCGGCGTTTGCCTCTCCCACGGTCCTGATGCTCCGCTCATACAAATCCGCGAGCTGCCGTCTGGCCGTCTGAATCGCCGCTTCATACCGCTGAAGCTGCGCCTGACAATCTTCTACGACAAGCCGCGGCGTCTCGCGATTCCCGCCGTAATACACCAGTCTGCCGATGCAGATATCCCGATATACCCCTTTCCCCTGAAGCGTAACCATAACTTATCCTTTCCTTCTCTCCCGGCGGTCTCCGGCTGGCAGACCCACATTTTCCGGCAACGGTTTCCGCGGTCGCCTGCAAATCGAAAACAGTCCTCCTTCAAAGCGCTGACGCTTTTCACGGCTTACAGCGTCCGCAGGGTTCATACCCCCTGTCAATGACCTCCTGCCTGCTGCCGACAAACATTTCTTTATTTTCGTCCCTGATATCCCGGACGCTCTCACAGGATTCCCTGTGGAACTTCTTTGTATTGGTATTCAGAAAATAGACTGTTTGGCCGTCTTCTTCAACGCCGCCGGACGGCGCGCTTTCTTCCACGTCCGGAAAACCAAAGGAGTCCTCCGGGGCGAGCCGGCTTTCCCCGTCGCTGTAGGAGATCTCTATCCCCGGCTGAACGTTAAAGGCGTAGACGCAGAAACGGATGCCCTCTCCTTCGTCTTCAACGGAATACGCTTCCATCAATACGCCCCTGGCTACCAGCTCGTTCTCTGCGAACACAGGCGTCACCCGGTACAGCACATGATTTCCCGTTTCTTTTACGTAAGACGCCACCCGGTTCTCAAAAGGCAGCATTCCCTCAACATTCAGATACCTGGTTCCCGTGATCAGATTCCTCTCGTTGGCGTTTTCTCCCGCCAGCTCAAAAGCGATGAGATGACACCGGTTGTACAGGTAATTTCCCTCCACACAGTCGTATTTCACCAGATGCCAGCCGGAGGGCTTCACCTGTCCTATCGCTCCCCGTTCCTCCTTCGGCAGCGTTTCCGGCGAAATATTTGCAAAGGCCGGGCCGCACCTCCCCAGCCCGTCCAGCTCTGTATATTTTTCAAATTCGTCCGTGCCGATCTCGCTCTCCGTAAAAAAAGGCACATTTCCGTTGATCTCACAGCATGGCTCTCCGGAATAGGGAAGAGCCAGCACCGTATCCAACAAATCCGCCCCTGCGCCGGGGCCGCCGTCAGCAGTCTCCTTTGCATCCGAAACGGCAGAATCAACACTCTGCACGGAAGCCGTGGGTTCCGGCCCGTCAGATTCCGTGCGTCTGTCACCAACATAAGCCCACGCCAGGCCAAGGAGCACTACAAGCAGTACCGGCAGCATCCGCCCTGTTTTTTTCATCCGTCCCCGCCACCCCTGTCTTCTCTCTTTTCCCTTTTGCCAGAACGCATACCCTTTCCATTACCCAGTATAGCAAAAGCAAAACCTGCTTTCAATGGTTTCTTCCTCCCAGGGCAGCACACCGGTGACATCCAGGCCGTTCCCGGGCCGCCAAAACGCCCGCTTCCGACAGCGGCTCCGCCCGGCGCACAAAAGGCCCCTTTCAGTCGGTCTCAGACACAAAAGGAAGGATTGCCGCCGCCCCATTTCTGTTATATAATAACATTACAGCCAAAGCGGAGAGACGTCATGAAACAGATCAACGAAGACATCAGACAGAACCATCTCAGACCGTGCTATCTCCTTTACGGAGAAGAGCGGTATCTGCGCCGCCAGTACAGAGAACGCCTTCAGAAGGCGCTCTGCGGGGACGGCGACAATATGAATACCCATTTTTACGAGGGAAAGGACATCCCGGTAGGAGAGATCATCGATCTGGCGGAGACCCTCCCCTTCCTTGCCGACCGCCGGGTCATCTTTATTACCGACAGCGGGCTTTTCAAATCCGGCGGCGAAAAGATGGCGGAATATCTTGCGCAGCCCAGCGAGACCGCGTTCTTCGTGTTCACGGAAAGCGAAGTGGACAAGCGCAGCAAACTCTTTAAAACCGTGCAGTCGAAGGGATACGCCGCGGAATTTACCGTACAGGACGAAAACACCCTGAAACGCTGGATCGCCGGCGTGCTGGCCAGGGACGGGAAGCGGATTTCGGAAGACACCGTCCGGCTTCTGCTGACAAAGACCGGCACGGACATGGACAATATCCAGTCGGAACTGGAAAAACTGATCTGCTACTGCATGGATCGGGAAGTGATTACAGACTCCGACGTAGAGTGCGTCTGCACCACTCAGGTGAGCAGTCATATCTTTGACATGATCAACGCCATTGCGGAAAAAAAGCCCCAGCGCGCCCTGACGCTTTATTACGACCTGCTGGCCCTGAAGGAGCCTCCCATGCGGATCCTGTTTCTGATCGCGCGACAGTGCAACCTTCTGCTTCAGGCGAAGGAGCTGAAATCCATGGGCTACGACAACCGTGCCGTGGGAAGCCGTCTCGGCGTCCCGCCCTTCATCGCCGGAAAATACCTGACGCAGGCCTCCCGTTTTTCCACGCCCGCTCTCCGCAGCGCGGTGGAACAATGCGTGGAAGCGGAGGAAGCGGTCAAAAGCGGCCGCATGAACGACCGGATGAGCGTGGAAATGCTGATCCTGTCCGTTTTGTAATCCCAGATTTTCTTCATCCCCCGGGGACAAACAGCCCGACGCGGATGCCGTTTTCTTCCGGCCATACCGAAACGGCTCCCCTCTCGGCGGTTCCAATCACGGTACTGCCCGCCCTGTCAAGCCGCTCCAAAAGCGCCGGGTGGGGATGGCCGTACCGGTTTTTTCTGCCGCAGGAAATGACCGCAAGCTCCGGGTGCAGTCTCTCCAGCAGTTCTTCCGAAGTTGCCCCGCCTGAGCCGTGATGAGCCACCTTCAGCACGTCGATCTTTCCGATCCCCTGCCGCTCCAGCTCTTCCAGAAGCGCCCTTTCCCCTTCTCCCTCCACGTCCCCTGTGAGCAGCAGCGAAGCGCCGTCTGGAAAAAATTTCACATAAAAACACTCCGAGTACGCGTTGGGTTCTTCCTCTTGCCAGCCCTGTGCGGGATGGAGGCACCAAAATTCCGCGTTATCGCATTTCCAGCTGTCTCCGGCGCAGACATACCGGATTTCCACAGAATCGCCCATCCCTTCCTCCGCCGCCTTCAGAAGCTCCGTAAACTGTTCTTTTTTCAGTTTGTCAGCCACATCGGGAAGAACGATCCGGCGCACCGATATTCCGCTTTTCTCTCCCATTTCCAGCAGTTCCTTAATTCCGTTGATATGATCCTCGTCCGGATGGGAGACAAAAACCGCGTCCAGCGTCCGGATCCCGTTATATTTCAGAAACGGCGCCAGGACATATTCCCCCACCCCGGAGCGGCTTGAACTGCCGCAGTCGAAGAGATACGTCTCTCCGGAACCTGTCTGAACGACGATACAGTCCCCCTGCCCCACATCCAGAAACGTCACGCAGGGCCCCCGGTCCGTCCGGATCCCAAGCAGGGCCACGGCGAAGACAAGCGCCGCGGCCGTCAGCGCGCGGTTTCGTTTCCGGACGCAACCCGTCTCCCTTTCCTTTCCCGTCCGCCTTTGTCCCTGACACAGTTTTTTCGCCGCGGCCACAATCGCTCCCAGCGCCGGATAATATACCGCGATCTGCCAAATTTTTGGTCTGCCCGGATTCCAGAGGGAAAAAGGCATGTTTCCGCAAAGCCTGCAGAGCCGTTCGTACCATTGCAGAATCAGGCCGGCAGCCGCGGCCGCGGGAGAAGCCCACGGAAACAAAAGCAGCAAAATTCCCGACAGCATCAGCGGCTTTACAAGCGGAAGCACCAGCAGGTTCAGCCAGACCGAGCAGACCGGCGCCTCGTAATAATACCAAAGCTGTACCGGCAGGGTCGTCAGCGTCACGGCCAGGCTGGCCGCAAAAGACTGCCGCAGCCAGCCTCCCGCCCTCTCTCCCGCTCTTCTGATCCTTTCTCTGCTGACCGGGACGGGCGTTTCGGTCCGTTCTCCCTCCCGGGACGCCGCAAGCGCAGGTCCCAGAACGCCCGCTCCCAGCACCGACGCGTAGGAGAGAAGAAAACCGCTTTGCTGCAGATAATAAGGGTTCTTCCATACCATCAGCGCTCCCATGACTCCCAGCGCCGTCAGCATGTCGTAAGTCCTTCCCAGAATCTCCCCCAGCATACGGATCAGGTACATTCCGATGGCCCTGCAGGCTGAAACGCCAAATCCGGTCAGCGCGCCGTACAAAAGCAGGAAGACGCTCCCCAGGGCCGCTGCCGCCCAGACCGGCGCTCTAAGACGCCGGAGAAGTCTGTACAGGCTCATTCCCAGGATGGTGATATGGAGAGAAGAAATACTCAGAATATGCAGGATACCGCTCTGCCGGTACAGATCCTGCGTCGTCTCGGAGAGATCTGTCCGATCCCCCAGAAGAAGCGCGCACAGAACGCCGGCTTCCTCCCCGGGCAGCGCCCGTTTCAGGCGTTCTTCCAGAAAAAGCCGGAAACCGTACAGACGCTCCCGCACCGGCCAGTATTCCTCCCCCGCCGCCAGAAGTTCCGCACGGGTCAGCCTGCCGCCCACCCCCATAGAACGATAATAGGCTGCCGCGTCAAATTCCCCGGGATTTGTGGCGCTCTGCATGGGCGTAAAACGTCCCCGGAGGGTAACGCGGCATCCCAGAGGAAGCTCTGTTCCTTCCAGCTTACAGATGATATTGTCGGTACATGAAAGGTTTTGCCGGGACGATCCGGCATTTGATCCTCCGCCTTCAGGCGGATCCTCAGATTCATTGAATGTCTGCATACAGACTGAAATGTCCTGCAGATAACAGGTATCGCTGTCTTTTCTGTACACCTGCCCGGAGACTGTCAGCGCGTCGCATATCCCCAGGCTCTGTGCGTCGGTCACGCCCGGCGAAACGGGGTCGTCCCCTCCCGTTTTCATCCTGATCCAGACGACAACCACCAGGAAAACGGCAGCCCAGAAGAGCGGTCGCCTCATCCTCGCAGATTCCCCCTTTATTCCCCCTGATTCCGGCCCTGCCGGATCATTTCTCCAACGTTGTCACGATATCAAGATTCCGCTCAAATACGGAAGTCTCAAAAGAATCCGGCACTTCGCCGTTTACAAGAATCTGAACTTTATTGATGTTGCTCAGTTCCACCAGCGAATTGACAATAGAATACACCGATTCCTCGGTAGGGACATTGTTTACAACCGTCAGGAAGCTGTCGCTTAAATTCACAAAACAGACGCCATCCTTGGTGGTCACATTGATCACCTTGGTGTCCGGGTTGATGCTGGGGTACAGATCCTGCGCCTGCCCGCCGGGCCCGGCGATCAGTTCCTCCACCACAAATCGTTCCAGCTGCATGCTGGTGGAATAATATTTTTCGCGGTACGTTCCGATCAGGCTCTGTCCGTCCCCGGACGCGAAATAGAGCTTGACTCTGGCAAGTTCATAAGTGTTGATCTCGTTGCCGTCGTTGTTGATAAACTGCTCCGCGTTCATCCAGCCCACCGGTCGCCCCAGGCTGTCATACAGCTGGTTTCCTTCCACGGTGATTCCCACATAACTGATATTTTCCAGCTGGGTCAGCGTCTTGACGATCGCCGCCCGTACCAGCACCTCTGTGGTCGCAGGCAGCTCCAGATAAGCCGCGTCCACATCCAGCAGAAGCGTCACGCCCTCGATCTTCATGTCGAGCAGCTGAAAACCCATGGCAAAGGGCGCCTTGTACTCCAGTTTTTCCGGGTTTTCCGACAAATACCGGATCAGCTCTTCCAGCTTTCCCTCCCCGGTGTCCGACTCCAGCTCTTTCCAATGCTGTTCCACTTTCGTCTCCGAATTGCTCACATAGTACACCGGCCATGCGTTTTCCCCGTAGGGTTCCTTCTGCCCGCAGGCCGCCAGCAGAAGCAGGCAGCCCAAAAGCAGCGCCGTCAAAACCGACGCGCTTCTTATGACAGTATGACCTTTGCTGAAACCGGATTCTGTCATGTTCCTTTCCTTCCCATCCGTCTTTCCAGGCGTCTTAAGCCGGGCGCCGCCTGCAGGATATCTTCTCAGGTCGCCGGGGGCGTCCTGTTGAGAGACGCGGTCAGCGGGATCTTTGCGGTAAACGTAGATCCCTCGCCCTCCACGCTGGTCACCGTGACGGACCCTCTGTGCATAAGCACCGCGCTTTTTGTGATGGCAAGCCCCAGCCCTGTGCCGCCGATTTCTCTGGAATGGGATTTATCCACGCGGTAAAATCTCTCGTAGATATGCGCGAGGGAATCTTCCGGAATGCCAAGCCCGGAATCGCTGACGGCAAGCGTAAAATACTGATGGTCCGCATCCAGCTCCACCCGCACCCAGCCGTGCTCCTTGTTGTACTTGATGGCGTTCTCCACCAGATTGGTGATGATCAGCGTCATCTTGACTTCATCCACCTCCGCCGTCACAGGTCTCATGCTCTCAAAAACGACCTCCACGTCTTTTTTTCGGGCGAGAGGACGCAGTCTCTTCAAAATCAGCTCCGCCAGATCGTTGATATTTACCGAAGCGACATTGAGCTCCTGAACCTTTTTATCCATCTTCACCAGAGCCAGCAGATCCGTGATGATCCGGTTCTCCCTGTCTATCTCGGAGACAATGTCCTCCATGAATTCCCTGTAAAGTTCAGCCGGCGCGTCTCCCTGCACAAGGAGGGAATCGGCCAGCACCTTCATGGATGCCATGGGCGTTTTCAGTTCATGGGACACGTTCGCCACAAATTCCTGTCTGGAATCGTCCAGCGCCTTCATTCTCTTTAACAGCTGGTTAAAGGCGTCCACGATATTTGCCGTCTCCAGATACCCCGGAACCGATATGCTCTCGTCCGTATACCCCGCCTGCACTTCGTTGATCGCCTCCGTCACCCTGTTTAACGGTTTGGAGAGCAGGATCGCCAGCAGGATCGCCACCGCAATGACGCAGACGAATATCAGGCTCTCGATGAGTACGGCCTGCCTGCTCAGCATATCCATTGTGCCGACGATGGCCTCGTTGGAAATGCTGGTAAGCATCACGCCCATAATGCGCCCGGCTCCGCCCGTGTCGCCTTCCTCCGTCGTAACTCCCGTGTCTATGATCGGCACGGTCATTTCAATATATCCGTGCTCCCTGTTGTAATAGGATGTGTTTTCCCCGTGAAAGCAGCGGATAACTTCCTCCGAGATGATCGTCTTTCCCTCGCTGAGCCCGTAAGTGTCCTTTACCACCCTCAGACCGGCGTCCACGACAAGGACCCGTCCCTCATACAGATCCGAGATCGTCTCAAGCTCCGCGTCGATCCTGTTTCGGGAATCCAGGGAATTCCTCTCATCCGGCAGACTGCTGCCCAGATAGTTGTTGCTGACCAGATGGCTGCCGACCACGCGCAGCTGATTCTGCACGGTCGCAACCCGCTGCTCTACCGCCCGTTCTTCGTAATTATCCAGTATTCCAAATCGCATGATAATACAGGGAACCACACCGGCCAGCAATATGATCATAAAGATGCGCGCCCTCAGGCTGCGCAGAGAAACGAGCTGTCTCAGCTCATGGATCCATTCCGCAATCATCTGGTTTTACGCTCTCACTCAGGTATTCAGGAAATAATAGCCCACGCCCCACTTGGTATGTACATATTTCGGTTCGCTCGGGTTCTGCTCGATCTTTTCCCGCAGGCGCCTGATGTGGACGTCGACGGTGCGCACGTCTCCCGGGTAGTCGGAACCCCATACCAGCTCCAGCAGGCTTTCCCTGCTGTACACCTTGTTGGGATTGAGCATCAAGAGCTCCAGCACTTCAAACTCCTTGGCAGTCAGGCCGATCTCACGGCCCTCAATGTACGCTCTTCTGCCCTCGCAGTCCAGCTTCATGCCTCCGCTCTCCAGCACCTTGGGAACAGGCGCGGATTCCCCCAGCACCCGCTTCGGCTCGATGCGGCGCATGATGGCCTTAATGCGCGCTTTCACCTCAAGAATATTAAAGGGCTTCGTAATATAGTCGTCCGCGCCGTACTCCAGACCGAGAATCTTGTCCATATCGTCCCCCTTCGCGGTAAGCATGATAATGGGGACACTGGAAAACTCCCGGATCTGCTGACACACTTCAAAACCGGTGAGCTTCGGCAGCATGACGTCGAGAAGGATGATGTCGTATTTATTGTTCCGCGCGTATTCCAGCGCCTCTTCCCCGTCATAAGCGCAGTCCACTTCCATGTCATCCTGTTCCAGACTGAAGCGGAGCCCCTTTACGATCAGTTTCTCGTCGTCCACCACCAAAGCTCTTCTGGCCATTCTGTTCCACCCTCTCATTCCGCCGCCCGGCGCGGCTATCTCACTTTTATTTTGTCGCTGATCCTGCCGTAGACGCTGTCCTTGATGCCGGACACCTTCATAATGTCCTCGCAGTTTTCAAACGCGCCGTTTGCGTCCCGGTAAGCGATAATGTCCCTTGCTCTTGCCTCCCCGATTCCCGGCAAAGTACACAGAGCGGCAATATCGGCCGTATTGATATTGACGCGGCCGTCGCCGGCCTCCTGCGAAGCAGCCCCCTGCGCCTCTTCCGTCGTGGGAAAATACAGCTTCTGCCCGTCCTGCACCGGTTCCGCCAGATTTACGAAATCTCTTCCGGCATTTTCCGAAAAACCGCCCGCCGCGTCCAGCGCATCCTGCGCTCTGCTTCCCTCCGGAAGCGACACGACGCCCGGATTTTCCACCGCGCCGCAGACATGAACCAGAATCGCCTTCTCCGCATCCTGTCCGCCTTCACGCCCGTCCTGCCCGGAACTGTCCCCTGTCTCTGTGAACAGCTCCGCGCTCTCCGTCCCGCCGGCGCCGCCCTGCGCTTTTCTTCCGATCAGGATCTCGTTCTTCCCGGCATGCGTCCCGCAGCCGCACAGAAACAGACACAGGATCAGACTCGCCAAATACTTCATTCCATCGTTTCTTTTCACCATAGTTCCTCTCCTTCCTCCGCTCTTTCGCGGGGATGAAAAGGACTGCCTCTCTATGCTGATAAAATTAATTGTAATGGAAACCACGGTAATTTACAAGGGCGATTTTCAAAAAGTTCACTTCCATTTGAAAATAATGATGCCTGCCACGGCAACCAGCATACCGACGCCCTTTCTCCACTCCCAGGGCTGCTTTTCCACGCCGAACCAGCCGAGAAGTTCGATGACGTACGCCACCAGAAGCTGCGCCGTCACGATCAGCATCACCGCCCTGGCCGGTCCCAGCAGATCCATGCTGCGGATGACGGTATAAGTGATGAACGCGCCGATGGCTCCTCCCAGCAGCATGTATTTCGGCTGAACCCGAAACACCTGAAGAAGACTGCTGCGGTCCGTGGCAAGCCATGCTCCCAGACAGACCACAAGCGCCGAGAGCTGAACAAACGCGCTTGCCGTCCAGATGCTGGACGCTTTCGTCACCTGTGTGTTAAAGACTCCCTGCACGCTCATCAGCGCGCCGGAAATCAGCGCGATTAAAAAACCGATCATGTCATACACCTGCCTTTTCATTTTTAGTCAGTGTATCCCATGATCGGTTAATTATTCGTCACTGCGCCACGACGCCCGCACCAAGCTGGAAGGAAATCTGCTGTTCCAGTTCTTCCACCAGAGTCTCCACATCTCCCTCGTTCCAGACCATGGCGAACAGCCTCTCCAGATACAGCCAGTAGTTTCCGGTCTCCATCATCTTCGGCAGCGGAATGCTGTCGGCGTACTCCTGCTTAAAGATCCAGACGGCGCCGTCCTCCGCATTGGCGTTTAAGTTCGCCGCTATCTTTCCCGTCCTCGGATACAGCATTTCCGCACAGTCGTCCACCAGAAACGCGGCGAAACGATTGGCAAGCTCCCTGTGAGCGGAATACCCGTTTACGGCGACCGTATTTGTGACGGACATGGAGCGGCTCTTTTGTTCTGCGCTTACATCCGGCATCAGCGCAAACCCGTATTCAAAGTCCAGACTCCCGTCCTCCTTCGCCTGCGCCAGTCTCGCGGCCGCATCCGTAGTCGCAATGGTAAACACCAGTTTCCCGTCCATAAAATCCTGTATCACGCTTTCGTAAGTCACCGTATCCGACTCTATGGAAAAGAACTGGTTCAGCGCCTTATAGACCTCCAGACAGCTCACGGTGTCCGGATTCGCAATATCGACCAGCGCGCTGTCGTCCCCCGACTCGCCTCCCACCGTCATATAGTTTCCCACGATCCAGTAGTTATAAAAGATATCCGACACATCCCATTTCATGATGTCGACGCCTTCCGGTACATCGAAGGTATCCGCGATGTTCAGGATATCGTCCACGGTGGCGGGAATTGCCCTGCCCCGGTATTCCTCGGTCTTCTGGGCCAGGACGGTCTCATCCACCGCAATTCCCGTGGAATCCTCCGCCGGTTCTCCGTCCTCGGAGCCGTCGCCCAGCAGCTCCCTCTGAGCGCTCTGGGCCGCCCACTCGTTCAGGTACGTTTCATTGTACAAGAGGACGCTGGTCTGAAAAAAGAGCGGATACGCCACCAGCTTTCCCCGATACGTCACTGACGCCAGCGCCGCCGGAGGGAAATGTCCGGAATCGCAGACCTCTTCCACATCGTCGATCTCGCTTGCAAGTCCTGCCAGATAAGCCTTTTCCAGCGCTTCATGGCTGACCAGATAGACGTCCGGCACCTGATCCGAATGGAGGGAGGCCTGATTCACCGCCTCCAGATATTCACTGTCGGAAGCCAGAACCGGAATCACGCGCACATCCTCTTTTTCCCCGAACGTCACGGCGGCGCTGTTCACAAAATCGGTCATGGAATCGTCCGTATACCAGAAATAGATGGTCTCTCTGGAGTCGGCAAAAAGGAACGGATCCTTTTTGATCTCGCCCGGTTCCCGCGTCCCCCCGTACAAAAGAGCGGCAGCCATGGCTGCCACGGCTGTCACTGCGATCAATCTTTGTTTTAAATGCATGGTTATCTCCCGATACAGGTATCCAGAACAGCAATCATTTCATCCACATGTTCCCTTGTAATGACGAGAGGCGGAACAAAACGAATGATCTCGGCGCCGGCGTTGATCAGGATCAGCCCCTTTTCCATGGCCCGGTCGATAATGTCCCTGACGGGCCGGTCGAAGACAAGCCCCCGCATCAGTCCCGCGCCTCTGAGTTCCGTGATGCAGTCATGCTTCCCTTTCAGCTCTTCCAGCCGCTGTTCCAGATAGGGCGCCACCTCTCTTACATTCTCTATTATATGGTCCTTTTCAAATAAATCAAGCACTTTTTCCACAGCCGCGCAGGCCAGCGGGTTGCCGCCGTAAGTAGTTCCGTGGTCCCCCGCGGAAAGAGAATGGGCGGCTGTCTTTTCCGTCATCAGGAACGCGCCCACGGGCACTCCGCAGCCAAGCGCCTTCGCCGTGGTCATGATGTCCGGCTTTACACCGAACTTCTGCCACGCATACATATATCCCGTTCTTCCCATCCCGCACTGGATCTCGTCCAGGATCAAAAGGATATCCCTTTCGTCGCAGAGCGCTCTCACCTGCCGGAGAAACTCCCCGTCCGCGGGAACCAGCCCGCCTTCTCCCTGTACAGTCTCCAAAATAATCGCACAGGTCCTGTCCGTCACCTGTTCCGTTACGCTTCCGAAGTCATTCAGGTCGGCAAATTTCACATGGCCGATCATGGGCTCAAAGGCTTCCCGGTATTTTGGATTTCCCGTGACGGAAAGCGCGCCGAAGGTCCTGCCGTGAAAAGAATGGTTCATGGCAATGATCTCATGATCCGTGCGTCCGTCCTTTAAGTAAGCGTACTTTCGCGCCGCCTTCAGCGCGCCCTCCACGGCTTCCGCGCCGGAGTTGGTAAAGAACACCCGGTCCATGCCGGAGATTTTTTTCAGCTTCCGCGCCGCCTCGACGGCAGGCACGTTGTAATAATAGTTGGAGGTATGGATCACCTTGTCGATCTGGGCTTTCAGGGCGTCGTTGTACTCCCGGTTCCCGTACCCCAGCGCAAACACCGCGATGCCGGCGCAGAAATCCAGATATTTTTTCCCGTCGGTGTCATAGAGATACACGCCCTCCCCCCGGTCCAGAACGATCTGGTAACGGTTGTAGGTGTGGAGAAGATCGCGTTCCGCCTCCTCGATATATGCTTTCATGGTCTCGCTCATAACTGACTCCTTTTCCCACGCCTTTGCACCGGCGTATTTTATGCTCCGCTCAGTGATCCTGACAGAAGCTGTCCCTCTTTACGCCGGTGGCAAGATTATCGTCATCCGCGATGATGGCGGTCCCGATGCCCTGTTTCGTAAAGATCTCCAGCAGCAGACAGTGGGGAACCCTGCCGTCCAGAATGTGGACGCGGCTCACGCCGTTTCGGATGGCGGAAGTGCAGTTGTTCAGCTTCGGCAGCATCCCTCCGCCGATGATCCCGCTTTCGATCAGCCGATCCGCCTCGGACGCCGTAAGTCTGGAGATAAAGCTCTCCCTGTCGTTGATATCCCGGTAAAGCCCTTCAATGTCCGTCAGGAACACAAGCTTATCCGCCCCCACCGCTTTCGCAATGGCGCAGGCCGCGTCGTCTGCATTGACATTGTAGGTGTGGTAGTCGCTTCCCAGCCCGATGGGCGCCACAATGGGCAGGAAATCATTTTCCAGAAGGTCATAGAGCACCTTTGGATCCACCTGCGTCACGTCTCCCACGTAACCGATATCCTGACCGTCGGCGTATTTTTTCTCCACCTTCAGAAGGCCGCCGTCCTTGCCGCTGACGCCGACCGCCCTGACGCCCAGCTCCTGAACCATAGTCACAAGGCTTTTATTCACCTTGTTCAGCACCATTTCCGCGATCTCCATGGTCTCTTCGTCGGTGACCCGAAGACCGTTGACAAACCGGGCTTCCTTTCCGACCTTTCCCACCCAGCGGCTGATCTCCTTCCCGCCGCCGTGGACGATGATGGGTTTGAACCCCACCAGTTTCAAGAGAGTGACGTCCTTGATGACGTTCTTCTGAAGTTCCTCGTTGCTCATGGCGCTGCCGCCGTATTTGACCACGATGATCTTACGGTTGAAGCGCTGGATATAGGGAAGCGCCTCGATGAGGACTTCCGCTTTCTGAAGAACCTGCTGCATGTCTTTTTCCATAGTGTGCGATCCTTTCCTGAAGTCCGGCTGCCTTTGCCGGAATGTTCCTTTTCAGCTGCGGTAATCGGCGTTGATCCTGACGTAGTCGTAACTTAAGTCGCAGCCCCATGCAGTGGCTTCGGCGTCGCCTGCATGCATGTCCGCCAGCACGGTAACCTCAGGGGCGGACAGGATTTTCGTCGCTTCTTCCTCGCTGTAGTCCAGCGCACAGCCAGCGCTGTAAATATGAAGAGAACCCGCTTCGCTCTCGAAATAAAGATCCACGTTCTCCGGATCAAATACTGCGCCGGAATAGCCCAGTGCGCAGAGGAAGCGGCCGAAGTTTGCGTCATGCCCGAAAATGGCGGCCTTGCTCAGGGAGGAACAGATCACGGATTTTGCCAGCGTCCTTGCGTCCTGCTTGCTGGCCGCCCCCACGACCCTGCACTCAAACAGGGCGGTGGCGCCTTCGCCGTCGCCCGCCATTTTTCTGGCAAGGAATGTGGTAACGAAATGCAGCGCCTGACAGAAGGCATCGTAATCCGGCCCTTCCGCTGTGATCTCTTCATTGCCCGCGAGACCGTTCGCCAGAATCAGCAGGGTATCGTTGGTGCTGGTGTCGCCGTCCACGGAGATCATGTTAAAGGAATCCACCACATCGGCGCTTAAAGCCTTCTGCAGCATTTCCTTTGAAATCTTCGCATCCGTGGTCAGAAAGGCAAGCATGGTGCACATATTGGGATGGATCATGCCGGAGCCCTTGCACATCCCGCCAAGCGTCACGGTCCTGCCCCCAAGCTCCAGCTGCACCGCGATCTCCTTTGGAACCGTGTCCGTGGTCATGATGGCTCTCGCCGCATCGTGTCCCGCCTGCAGCGTACCGCTCTTTGCGGCGGCAAGCTTTTCCATCCCAGCCGTGATGCGGTCCATGGGAAGCTGCATGCCGATGACGCCGGTGGAAGCCACCAGCACGGCCTCGGCGGGAATCCCCAGAAGCTTTCCCGCGTATTCCGCCTCGGCCCTGCAGCAGTCCATCCCCTGCCCTCCGGTACACGCGTTGGCAATGCCGGAATTTGCCACAACGGCCTGCACGAAAGGAGCCTGCTCCACCAGCTGTTTATCCCACTGCACCGGGGCCGCTTTCACAAGATTGCTGGTAAAAGTGCCCGCCACCCTGCAGGGGGCCTCGCTGTAGATCAGCGCCATATCCTTCCGGTTCTGATATTTTACGGCAGCCTCCGCTCCCGCGGCCTGAAATCCCTTTGCCGCGGTCACGCCGCCCTCGATCTGTTTCATTTCCATACCCTCCTACTTGATTTAGCGCGCATACCGCTTCAGTCGCGGCCTGCGCTCCAAACTGCTCCCTGATCGTCCCGCTCCGCGGGCCTCCCTCAGGAGTTCCGTCCCGGACATCGGCCCTTCCCGCCCGTTCCGTCCTTCTTATTCTTTCCGCCTTCCCTATCGGTTAAAGGCGGTGATATTGGCTTCATTCAGGGTAAAATCGTAATAATTCAGATCCTCCCGCTTCGTCCAGCCGATCCGGTTCCAGAAAGCGTTTCCGATGTCGTTTACGGTAAAGGCGATCAGGCTCACCTTATTGATCTGCTCCGCCTTCAGGGCGTTCATGCAGCGAACCACCATCTCCTTGCCGATGCCGTGCCTACGGCAGTCCTCCCGCACGCAGACATGGTACAGACAGCCGCGCCGTCCGTCGTGCCCGCAGAGGATGCCGCCCACAATGGAGCCGTCCTCCTTCACCGCCACTACGCTGGTCCCCGGATTTCGCTTTAAAAAACGCGCCACTCCCTCCCTGGAATCGTCGATGCTTCTCATCCCGAAGCCCTTAATCGTCATCCAGAGGGCGTAAAGCCCGTCATAATCCTCTATGGTCATTGTCCTGACTGTATAATTTCCGCTCATCTTTCTCTTTGCTTTCCCGATGTTTTTTCATCTTCATTTTCCGGCGGCAGGATCCTCTGTCACGCTGGTTACAAGCTGCCATGCGATACTGCCCTCCCGCAGTTTCCCAGGGGCTTCCGCGAAGGGAACCCACTGCGCCGAATCCACCTCCCGCGAGAGCCTCAGATCCGCTTTCCGCACATCCGCCCGAAATCCCAGCATGAGCATTTCCTTCTTCTCATAAGGGTAGCTTCGGATATAGGTCAGCTTCTCCACATCCAGACCCAGTTCCTCCCCTATCTCCCGCTTTGCCGCGTCTTCCGCCGATTCCCCCGGCTTCATGACGCCTGCCACACATACATACTTTGTGGCGGAAACATACTCCTGCCGCAGAAGAGCCACCTCGTTCTGCTCATTGACCACCGCGCAGATCACGCAGGTGGTAAACGTCTCCCAGAGCGGAACGCTGCACTGCTCGCAGAAAGGCATCAGCCCCTCGTCCCCGATCTCCTTTTGGATCAGTCTGTGCCCGCAGTGAGGACAAAACGTAAATTTCATGCCAATGCTCCTTTTCTTTCCCGCGCCTCATCCGCCTTCTCTACGGGAAGCAGGGAACCATCTCCAGCCCTTCGCTTTCCCGGAAGCCGAACAGCAGGTTCATATTCTGGACCGCCTGTCCCGCAGCGCCCTTCACAAGATTGTCCAGAGCGCCCATCATGATGATCCGGCCGGTCCTTTCGTCAACGACAAAACCGATGTCCACATAGTTGCTGCCCTCCACCCATTTTGTCTCGGGGCAGACGCCTTTTTCCAGCACGCGGACAAATTTTTCCTTTCCGTAATATTTCTCATAGACCGCTCTTATCTCCTGCTCCGCCGGCAGGCTGCCGTCCGCCCTGGGCATCAGGCTCGCATATTCCGTGACAAGAATGCCCCGGTTCATGGGAACCAGATGGGGCGTAAAGCTCAGTGTCACGCTCCGCCCGCAGGCATACCCAAGCTGCTCTTCGATCTCCGGCGTATGGCGGTGACTTGCCACGCCGTACGCTTTCATATTCTCGTTTACCTCACAGAACAGGTTCTGCACCTTTGCGCCTCTGCCCGCGCCCGAAGTCCCGGACTTGGCGTCGATGATAAGGGTATCCGGGTCGATCAGCCCCTCCTTCACCAGGGGATACGCGGTCAGGATGGAACAGGTCGTATAGCAGCCCGGATTCGCCACCAGCCTTGTTGCCGGCGTGATCTGATCCCGGTTGATCTCGCACAGACCGTACACCGCCTCCGGAAGAAACCGGGGGGACTGGTGTTCAATCCCATACCATTTCTCATAAACCGCCACATCCTTAAGACGGTAATCCGCGGAGAGATCGATCACTTTCGTCCGGGAAAGGATCTCTTCCGTCAGGACGCCGGCCAGAAATCCCTGGGGCGTGGCGGTAAAGATCACGTCCGCTTCCTCCGCCAGTTCGTTCAGCCTGTCGTCCCTGCAGACATCCTCCACGATCCGAAACATGTTCTGATATACTGCGCTGTATTTTTTATCTATGTAGCTTCTGGAGCCGTACCAGACGATCTCCGCTTCCCTGTGTCCCTGCAGAAGCCGCACCAGCTCCGCTCCGGCATAACCCGTAGCGCCGATAATTCCCGCTTTTATCATAGTTCCTCCCCAAATACCGTTTCAAAGTGACTTTACTATTATATCACTTTTTGCACCGATGTCCACTACTTTATGGGGAATTTTTTATATTTATTCATTTTATTACATTTTTACTGCATAAAAATGCATCAGCAGGCAGAAGCGAAAATTCAGCCGGCGCCATTCGCAAAGCCGCGCTAACGCGCTGTCCGGCGCCGTGCGCCTGCCTTTGCTTATGAAATGGCGCTCCCTCAACAGCCGTGTTTGGCGAAAATTTGCGCGAGCACAATTTTTCGCCAAATACGGCTGTCGGCTGAACTGTTGCAAATGATTTCACAGAAAATTCACAGAAAATATCAGTTGAAGAGATTGACAGGTGTAAACTTGCGTGTTATATTACAAATAGAACACAGGAAATGTTTCAAATCTACAAAAAAAGGAGCGATGACTTATGTTGACACCCAGCATTTTCGGAGAGAACTTATTTGATGACTTTTTCGACGGCTTTTTTGACGACCTCGCTCTGAACGACAAGGCCATGAAGAAGGCGCAGAAAAAACTGTACGGACGGCACGCCGCAAACATGATGAAAACCGACGTGCAGGATCACGACGACCATTACGAGGTGGACGTGGAACTGCCGGGCTTCAGGAAGAATGAAATTTCCGCAGAGCTGAAGGACGGCTATCTTGTAATCAGCGCTGCAAAGGGGCTGGACAAGGACGGCGCGCCAAAGAAAGCAGGGAAATTTGTACGCCGGGAGCGTTACGCCGGCAGTATGAGCAGAGCGTTCTATGTGGGAGAAGACGTAGAACAGGATGAGATCCATGCGAAATACGAAAACGGCATACTGCAGCTGTCCGTTCCCAAAAAGGCGGCCGCACAGCCCCAGGAAACCGGAAATTATATCTCCATCGAGGGATGACCGTCTTTTTCCCGGCAGATTTTAGCCCAGGCTTCCCGCGGCAGGCGTTTTCCGTCCAGGGCGGCTTCCTGCAGAACATCCCCAAGGTAGCGCAGTTTCAGGGAGAAAAAATCTCTTTCCTCCTCCAGCAGGCGGAAAAAGATTTTATCTCCCTCCCAGATGGGGAGTTCCCCTACCGTCTCTTTTTTCACCCATTCCAGCACCCCTTCGTCGCACTCCGTCAGTTCCCCCGTGTATCCGTCGGCCGTATAGAGAAACATATACTCCCCTTCGCAGGTCTCGGTGATAAAGGTGATAACGCCCCGCAGCTTAAAGGAAGTCAGGGTCAGCCCCGTCTCTTCCTTCACCTCGCGGACGAGACAATCTTCCGGAGATTCCCCGGCTTCTATATGACCTCCCACGCCGATCCATTTGTCCCGGTTGCAGTCATTCTGTTTCCTGACCCGGTGCAGCATCAGATAGCAGCCGTCCTTTTCGATATAACAGAGCGTCGTAATGTTTCTTTCCATGTTCCTGTTTCCTCCGTTCCTGTTTTCCCCCGGCACCGATCTTGCAGGTTCCCGGCTTTTTGTAAGGCATCCGACTTGCCTTGCGAAAAGGCAGGATCCCACAGAAAAGATCATACCACCCAGATCGGCAAAAGGCAACACGGCCGTCCTGCAGACGCTCCCTCAGTTCCTCATAGCAACAATTCGGCCCGCGCCATTCGCAAAGTTGTTCACCCTTCTTCAAACATCTGTCCCGCGTCCATGGCAAATACCGCCGCGTATCTTTTCCTTGCTTCGGGAGCAAGCCGATGCGTGACACTGATGCAGGTAACGCCATCCAGCGCCAAAATACTGCGTTCCACCGCGTTCGCGGTCTGTTCATCCAAAGCTGAAGTCGCCTCATCCATCAGCAATACATCCTTGCCGCTTAACAGGGCCCTGGCGATGGAAATCCGCTGGCATTCGCCGCCTGAAAAATTGCTGCCGTTTTCCTCAACCATGGTGTCAAGCCCCTGCGGCAGACCGGCGATAAACTCCGTCAAACCCGCCTTGCCCGCGGCCTCCATGATTTCCTGCTCCGTATAAGGCTTCCACATCGTAAGGTTATTGCGGACGCTGTCCTTAAAAAGGAACGTATTTTGATGGATCATAGCGATATTATCGGGAAGAGCCGCGTTTTCATCAACGCAGATATCCCCCTCAAGCGGAGGATAATACCCCGCGAGAAGTTTTAATAAAGTGCTCTTTCCGCTTCCGCTTTTGCCGATGACTGCGTACTTTTTCCCTTTCTCAAAATCGGCGGACACATTGTTCAGAATAACTCTGTCCCCATACCGGAACGTTATGTTCCGAAGGGAAATGCGGTCTTTCAACGGCCGCGCCACGCTCTTTTGGGGAAGTTCCGGATTGGAAAACCTGCGCAGCGCTTCCAGCACGGGTTTCGTGGATTTTAACTCGCCGATCTTTGCTGACAACGCAAAGGCGGGAGATATCACCTGACCCGTAAGCTGTGTGACCGCCACGATACTGCCGATCGTGATATATCCTTTGACTGCAAAAAAACCGGCCAGGCCCATGACTGAAAACTGCACCGCGATCGACGCGAACGTAGTCAGGCCGTACAGTTTCGCCATCAGCGAGGATAGGCGCTCCCTGCTGCTCTCCAGACGCTTTGCGCCTGCCCAAAACTGAGGGAGCATTTCCCCTGCGGCGTTGTAGGTCTTTATCACTTCAAAGCCATTCAGCAGATCGCCGACTTTCTCATTGTAAGCCGTGGTCGATTCCATGACTGTCTCCGTAGCCTTCCCAAGCGCCTTTGTGAAAAGACGCGGAAGGAAGCTTGGGATCGCCATCGCTGCAATGGAGATCACCGCTATCACCGGATTCATCCAGATAAGCACAAGGACGGCGAAGACGATGCTTATAACGGAGTCCAGCAGAGAAATGCTGTTTTGCAGTACCTTTTCCTCTATAACGGAGAAATTTTGATGAAACGCTGTGACATAGGATGCGCTGCCTGTCTTCTCATATTCGGCAATGCCTGTCTGTAAGGTGCCGTTCGCCAGAGCGTTCCGCATCTGAAGCAGAGACTTCCGAATAAAGCAGGCTTTGCAGCGCCCGGACAAATAGATAAGCAGTCCCGTGCAGACGGCATACAGGACGCTAACGATCAAAACATTCCGCAGCTGCCCGGCATTTTTGCTGATAATGGACGTCTCCGCCGCGTCGATCAAAGCGTTCAGTAAAATCGCCGCGCCCACGGTTGCCGCATTTGTCAGAAGCTGCAAAAAGAACAATGGTGCGTACTCCCATTTTAACTTTTTCATGACACATTCTCTCCTTTCTTCTTCACAATGTGAAGGATAGCGGAAAAAATGCGGCATTTCCATATCGCTCTGTGTATACTTTCAACTTACATGATATGATAAGTTCTTCAAAGATCTTCAAACAAACAAAATCTGACTTTCGCAGCGGTCTTTTTCGCACCGCCCGGTGTCCCCGTTTAATGGAAGTCCGGCGGTATCCAGATATTCCTGCGCCAGATCTGCCATCTGATCCTTTCCGATGAGCCTCATATAAGGGATCAACGCTTCCATGCGTGTGCGGCTCTCCTGCGATTTTCCCAGATTGTTCAAAATCTGTGCAATGCCAAATTCTATTTCCGGCAGCATAAACTGCTCCGTTCCCCGGATACTGAGTTCCTCTGCCTTTCTCGCATAGAGAAGCGCCTCCTCATAGCGTTTTTCTTTTAGCAGGTACTGGCCCAAATTATGTGCGAGATTGATTTGAAAGACCTTATATTCGGAAAGGCGGCTTTTGCTTCGGTCCAATGCAAACATAACCTCTTCGCCCAGACGAATGGCTTCCAGATTTTTTCCCGCCATATATTTTGCTTCCGTCAGCATGACGAGAAGATTGACCTCCGCAGGAGAAAACAGCCCGCCGCGGCAGTCGTTTAAGTCAATGTTTGGTTTTGTCAGGCGCAGGGCGTCCAGCAATTCCGTTTCCATATTTTCATCGGCTGTGCCGTCCTTCATACAAATCGCCGCACGAAGCATTGCTGCACGTTGAAGATTGGCGGAATCCATTTTCTTCGCAGGAAGCTGCTGCAGGGCTTCCCTCGCCTGAGCAAAATCGCCAGATGAAACCTGCGCTTCAATTTCAGCCAATGTGCGGCGCAGGGACGCCTGGCATTCATTCTCATAATAGACATTGCAGAGTTGATAAGTGCCAGTTCCCAGACGTTCCAAAAGCTTCTCTAAAACTTTTCCCGACGGCATCTGGTTTCCGTTTTCAATGCGCGAGACGGAAACGGGAGAACAGATGCCGTCCGCGAGCGCCTCCTGTGTCAGCCCCGCTTTCCTGCGCAAATGGCTGATAATTTCACCTAACGTATTTGTCCCCATGAAATGAATGTCATCCTTTCGGTGCGATTTTTATTATAAGTCCTTTCCCACACTGTTCTCCATATCTTTCAGCTCCTGCTCCATGGACTGGACCTTGGCATCCTGATGTATGGCCCGAAGAATGCGGTTGACGTCCTCCGGCGTAAACATACCGATGGCTTTGGAGAGATCACCGATATTGTCGCGGTTTACCCTGAGATGGCCGCCGCCCGACAAAGGGATGTTCAACACGTTTTTCTCATTTGTCATATCTCCCAGGCAGATGCTGTTCGTTCTCTCGTCGCACACAAACGTCACCCCGTTGTATGTGATCACGCCGTCCTTTGCCAGATATCCGTAAGGCACCTTACTGCCCGGGCGCACATGTTCCACGGAAGTTTTCCCGGCTGCCGCCGCCCGGTAGATCTTTTCCGCCTCAGAACGCTCCGTCTCCACGTCCTCGGTCTCCGTTTTCTTTGCCCCCAACGTCTCCTGCAGACTCTGTTCGACTCCCTGCGCGTGCGCCTCACTGACGGCAGCCCAGGCATCCGCGTAACTTCCCTTTGCAAAACGTCTCTGCGACACATCCTTACGGCCTTTGTCCGCGGAAATCTCCGCAGACGCAAATCTTGTTCCTATCTGCATTTTAGTCTCCATTCTACATGCTTCATCCGCTTTTCAATCCCCGCAGCATACGGATCATTGCCCGTGATACAGAAAAAGGATGGCACGTTATAAGCTGTACCATCCGTGGCGTTGATCTGTCTTCCCTGTAAGTTATATCGGCGCGGACCTTCGGAAAAATAACAGGCATACGCTTTCATTTCACTGAAAAGTGAAAGTGCAATGCGCCCATCAGGAAACGTTTACAATCGTTATGATGATCAGGGTATTGAGCAACGTGGAAAGCAGCATCACGATTTCTGTTATCATCTTTTCGGTCTTCTCCTGACTCCAGACAGGGATTTCATAAAATCCCTGTCATGGTATGGTTTCTATCTTTCTTTTGGCATCACAGGCGCCCGCGCTTTCTATCTCAGAGTGATGACCGCCCCTGCCTCATACTCTCCGCTCACCGCGGTCACCGTAACCTCTTCGCCTTCCGGCCGTATTGCCGCAAGCAGCCGTCCGTGATATGCTCTGCAGACGTTTGTGGTATAATCGTGTTCGTCGTCGACCTTGCCGGAGCCGGTGCCGACGACCCTGCCGCCCTTTGCGGAGACAATCACTTCCCCGTCCGCGGACCACGCCGTTTTGCCGTCTTTATCCACAAAATCTATCTCCGCAAAGATCACATCTGCTTTTCCGGTTTTGTCCGCGACGTCAGCCACGATTTTGAGCGCCGCGGGCTCCGAAACGGTGGAAAGCTCGTCTTTGCCGCAGAATTTTCCGCCCTGATAAGCGTTCGCTTCCAGTTTTCCGGGGGCATATTCCGTCTCAAACACCGCAAAGCCCTTTTCGTTGGGCGTTTTTCTGCCGAGGGATCTGCCGTTCAAGGTCAGCTCGCACTCGTCCGCGGTCGTGAAGACATACACCTCGGAAATCCTGCCTTCCCTGCCCGGGTACGTCCACGTCCTTTCCGCGTCATAAAAGCCCCAGCTTGAGTAGGATTTTACCCTGCGGCTGTTGACGGGATCGACAGTGAGGATTTTCACGCTTTCCCTGCCCCATGCTATGTCGCGGTAATAGGACTGCGGCTTTTTGAATCCGCATATACTGAAATCCCCGCAGTTTGAGATGTGGTTCGGGTGAGGGTCAAGGCCCCAGCCCGGAGCGTCGGGGTTATCGTAAATCACTCTGCCGAGGCCGGTTTCGCCGAAATAATCCCAGCCCGTCCAGACAAATTCGCCAATGAGCTTCGAGTGGGCGTCCATCGTTTGTTTAACCCAGAGAGCATCCAGCGGGTAGCTCTCGGTTATCATGAAGAGATGAGAGGTGAAAACCTGTTCGTCCCCCGGGATCCTGTGGGTGAGATAATTATATCCCAAAACGTCCAGATTTCCCGCCTGCGGGGCGATCTTTTCGCACCAGAAGTCCGGCTGCCCCTGGGGCAGCGGATCGGAGCTGCTTGCGGCGCCGGCGAATTCAGGGTTGTCCCAGAAATCGCAGAACGCGTGGGTCAGCGGCCTTGTGGGGTCGTTTTCCCTGATCGTGTCGGCAATCCTTTTTCCCACCGCGTATCCGTCGCATTTTCCGGCGCGCTCGAAAATTTCGTTGCCGGTGGACCACATAATCACAGAAGGATGATTGCGGTCGCGCAGAACCATGGAGGTGACGTCGTCCTTTGCGTATCTGTCGAACCAGAGGTGATAGTCATACGCTTTTTTGCCGTTTGTCCAGCAGTCGAAAATCTCGTCGATCACAAGCATTCCCATTCTGTCGCAGACGTCGAGCATCACGTCCGACGGCGGGTTGTGCGCGCATCGGATCGCGTTGAATCCGTTTTGTTTGAGGATCCGCACCCGCCTTTCCTCGGCGGAACGGTAGGAAGCCGCGCCGACGATCCCGTTGTCGTGATGGTCGCAGGTTCCATAGAGTTTTATCGGTTCGCCGTTCAAAAGAAGCCCGCGCTGTGGGTCGCATACAACCGTCCTCACGCCGAAGCTTACGGTTTCGCTGTCCCTGCAGCCTTCGGTCGTAAGGGTTGCCCTGCAGGTATATACAACAGGCGAATCCGGCGACCAGAGCAAAACGCCGTGAAGGACGGACTTTGCGCTTATATGGTTCTCGCCCGCTTCAAGCCAGACCATACGGGTCATGGAAAATCCCAGCTCCGGAACCGAGAAAACAATTTTTCCTGTCTGACGGCAGGAGGAAACGACAGCCGCGGAAAATTCTGCCTGCGCGCTGTCCCCGGAAATCCCGAGAATCTTAACCGATGTCCCCCAGGGGGCAAAACGGTCGGCGCCCGAAGTCAGAAGCTCCACCTGGCGGTAGATTCCCGCGCCGGTATACCATCTCGAGGCGGGCTGGCACGTCGCGTCGACCTCGACGCGGATCGTGTTTTCGCCGTCTTTGAGATATTTCCCGATATCGCAGATAAATGGGGTGTAGCCGTAAGGGTGGAAGCATACCCGGTCGTTATTGACAAAAACCTCCGTCAGACCCATGACGCCGTCAAAGCGAAGCAGGACGGTCTCCGCGTCGGGTTTGACGATTTTTCTTGCGTATGTGCCCCTGCATGGCTGGAAATAGCCGTAATCCGCCCAGGTAGGGGAATCGGGTGTGCGCGGGGTAGCGATCATAAAATCATGGGGCAGGGCGACCGTTTCGCCCTCGCCGCCCTGCCACGGCTGCCAGTTAAGATGAAAGATCCAGTTATCAAGAAGCTTTTCAGAAATCATTGTAGCACCTCCTTATGAAATGGATTCCCTTATCACACATATATCGTCTTCCTGCCATTCGGATATCTTTTTTACGAATCTCCGTATTGCCCATCGGTTTTCGCATAAAGGATTTCTATGTTTCCGTCTACAAATCCCACGCCCACTCCTGATTTTGCTTTTAAGATATCCGCATGTTTCCCGTTTTTCAAGTATTCTTTCAATGCGCGGACAATGTCATGAAGCACCTCTTCCCAGCCGGCTTCCCTGTGCCATCGCAAGGGCTTGTCTCTTGTGCCGAAATCTGTTACTTCACTGCATAACCAATCCTCATTTTCAGGGTCAAATTCGGATGCCCCGATAAATTCCATCGACCAATCGCAATCGCCATCTTCATATAAATTAAATCCAAACGCAGCCACTTCATCCGGAACAGGCGCTTCCAGCGCCACATCCAGCCATTCTGATACGGTACGAAACATCCCTGAAACCTCCTTTTCGCATACCATGTTTTCTTTTCCACTGTCATTTCACCTGAAAATGAATTTATCATATCGCTCCGTTTTTAATCATGTACTCCCTGATTTCAGTCTCATGTTCCTTGCAATAAGCAAAACTGCTGCGCATGAAATTTTCAATACTCTGAGACTGGTACATGGAATCCAACGTATCCAGTATCAGCACATCATCCACCTTCATATCAAAGAAACAGGGATAGATACATCCTCCATTTTTTCTGGGAAAGTAAGGATTGATTGAACTGAGCCGTTTGTCTTTCATGACTGATTCGACGACCATCTCGCTTAATATCCACTTAAGCGAGGGACGCTCGTACTCATCGTAATCGTCACCGAACAACTGATTCCATACATAAAACCACATAAAGTGTACGATTTCATGGATGCTTTCGCCGATAGCTCCTTTTTCGCTGTTCAGATAAAAAACATCAAAGCGATGCTCCTTGAGAAAACGCGGTTCAATCGGATTCATGGTGACATTACACTGCAAATCGTTGAAAAGGCTGGAACAATCAACGCCAAAAGCATCCGCTAAAGCGGCAGATATCTGTAATTTGCAATCATCCCAATATTGAGAGTACATCAATACTTTTTATTGATCGTTTCCTCAATTTCGGTATAGATTGCCCGTAAAGTATGTTCTATGTATTCTCTCCGCTTTGAAAAAGGAAGACTGTCGGCATGGGCTCTGTCAAGCTGAGGGAAGAAATGAAATAAAGGGTCTGACCAAAACGCGGATTCACCTTCGGCCTGGAACTCCATGATCCGCGAAATCATATAATCCGCCCCGGGATTTACAAAGGTTATATTCATTTGAGGTCTCCTGTCATTCCTGCGTACTAAATCTTCCTGTTATCTTTGTTTATCGAGCAGGCGTCCACCCTACATATCAATTATAATACACCCGAATTGTGAAGAAATCTACTGCCCGTTAAGACGGTTACTCGAATTCTACTCCTTAAAACTCCGCCTATGTCGAATAGAAACCGCTCAGACGATTACAGTTTAGCGATAACGAGAAGCGTAGTGTATCCGTTTATTTTCAGTGCGATTTCAGGATCAAATGCTTCCGAATGATGGTTCCGATTTATCTTTCCAATCTCATTCTTACCGCAGTAGCACCGATTTGCGTCATGCCTTGGTGTCCATCAAACTGAAATCCGTATCGTTTATAAAACGCAATTGCCCTCTCGTTCTCCTTTAGTACCCAAATTGCGATATGGGGATAATCTTTTAATAGAATAAGAGTCTCCTGTAATAACTGTTTCCCTATTCCGCATCCATAGTGGTCTGCTAAAACATAAAGCGCAACAATCTCGCCCGTATTTGGCAAATCTCCATCGTGATTTTCTCCATACGTAGCAAATCCAACAACATGACCGTCTTTCTTTGCGATAATCGTTTTATCTAATGAGTGCAAAGCCATTTCTTCACACTGTTCAAGGGTATGCTCATCAAGATATTTCTTTTCAACAATCCCCGAATAGGCTTCTTGCCATGATTTCCAGTGGACATACGCTTTTTCTCTGATTTCTGTATCCGTTTCCATCTTTTTAATAACGACTTTTTCCATATCTGTTTCTCCTGCAAACTTCGAGTTGCTTTATAATCATAAAAACTTCCGTAAAAATGTGATCTTCTCTATAAATGTGGTATCAATTTCGTCAAGTAATGCCTGCGCCCACCAAGGGAACTCGTCACGCAGGCAGGCCAGATACAGCGTGACAACCACACTCACCACATCGTCCAACGCCTTTTCTGACGGGTCAAACTTACCGTATTCATCGATGAAGGCTTTCCCGGCTTCCTCCGACAGAGAGGATAACACATTCCGCACATCTGTGTAGGCATAACCTTTGCCCAACAGATTGTAGTCAAACATCAGCGCAGAGGATTTGTCTCTGGCAACAACCATGTTTGTATAGTAGAAATCGTTATAGGTCAGCGTCCGTCTGGTCTTGCGAAGCAGATCGTTGATGGCATCATAATTCTGTTCCAGAAGCGCCCACGCTGGTGCGTCTTGGGTTCCGGTCTTTTTCTTAATGCAGCCGATGTTTTCGATGGTAAAGAAGCCTGCTTCGTCATACATGGATTCTCCGTGCTGACAAACATAACTATATCCCTGGCTGTGAAGCTGCTTGTACCACACCACAATTCGGCGGGCAACCACTGAATCTGACATATCTTCCTCGATACCCAGACGGTAGGTTGAGCTGCAATCAATGTCCTCCAGAAGCAGTGCAGAATCCGTGGACGCAATTACCCAAATTGTAGGAATATCAAGGGATGCCAAAAGACGATAGTTTTTCAACTCTCGTTTGTGTTCATCCTTTTGGAAACACTTGACCACATAAGATTTTTTATCGCTTATGATTCGTGCAACGGTAATACCATCCTTGTCCTGCAAGATGGAAATGCTTTCACAGGCAATGCCCAGCTTATTCAGTTCATCGTGGATGATGCTCATAGCAAATTGCTCCTTGATCTTTGTTCCAATATGCTTATCCTGCCGCCATTGGGGAGCTTCGCCATCATCACCCCAGTATTCATCGACGGATGCAATCTTTCAGTTCTCTACCCGGATGAATTCCTCCACAGTAAAATGCTCGTTGGTGTTATGCCAGTTCACCCATGCACCTGGATGGAAATATTCACGGCTCGCATCTGCGTCCTGCCGCAGAACGGCATTCCAAAACTTTTGTATGTCCATTCTTTCCTCCAGCGTTTAGAAATGGTTAGGGCGGAGATGTTTACACTTATAAGGAGATAAGATTCTCCATCAGGGATAACCTTATATTTTCGAGTGTCGTTTCACCTGCCGTTAAACTCATTATTCAAAATTTCTAATTGTTCTGCATCCTTTTCTGTGGCAATGCGCACCATTTCAGTCTACTTCCAATTCGTATAGAGCCATTGACCGACCATTGGGATAATCCAGAATATCCACGATCTTATAGCCAGCGGACAGGTAAATCTTTCTGACTACCTTTTCGTCCAGTCCTGTGTCCAACCGGATATACCGAATACCACGATTGCGGCACTCTGCATGGATTGCTTCTGTGGCCAGTTTTGTCATACCCATCCCGGCGAATTTGCGCCGCACACAGAACTTATGTAGATAGGCGGCTTCATATTCGGGGGCATTTGGCCAGTAGTTACCATCTGCCCATTGCAGAATAAACGCGCAGGCAATTTCTCCGTCAATCGTTCCAACGCAGAAATTCTCCGGCTGGGCATCGGGTGTAATCAGTTCTTCTTTCGTCAGCCATTCATCGGGCCAGACCCGGTATCCTTGCTCTCGCCCCCATGCTGCAACCTCACGCATCACAGAAATTGCGGTGTCTACTTCATTAAAATGAATCTCTAATTTACTCATCGCTCTTATCCTTGCACGGCGGCAAGCGTAAACTGATAACCGCCGGTTTTCACTTCAAATGCCAAATCACCCCAAGTTTGGGCAGTCAACTCGGTAGGGTGGAAAATTATATGGTTTTGATAAATACTCACTGTCTGTTCAGCGAGTACAGTCATATAGATTGCAACGCCACAGCCGATATATTGAATGTGATTATCCGCAACAATGGGGCTAATCATTGAGTTTTTCTCTATTGCTACAATTCTGTTTAAGCCAATTCCGCACATATTCACAGTAATCCTTTTCATCGCAGAAGCACAGGAAATACACATAGCATTGTGCCATATAGTATTTTACTGCATCTACATTGCAGTCGCCATGCTGCTGATAACCTTTTATGAACAGTGCCTGTTCCTTATCAGTCTTCAAAAATCGTTGACCGGGACGGAGAAACAGTGCCCAGGCAATATCAAAATCCCGGTTTCCGTATCCAGCAAGTTCAAAATCGAGAATCGCACTTATGTGCTGATCTTTCCAAAGAACATTTGCATAATGGAAGTCGCCATGACAAAAGACAGTTTCTCCCTGCAACGGCTTATGATCAAAGTAATCAGACAAAAACTGCAAATTTAGTTTTTTCAACATTTCCTCGCTGGGTCGATGATAGAACTTTCGATCAACTTGCGGTTTCGCAGAAACATTCAATTTATGCACTCGCCCTAATGTTTCTCCGTATTCTTCCGTAATAATTATAGCGCCAAAATATGAACTTTTCCACACTTTTTCCCTGACTGCCCCGCTTCCTTCCTCCCTCAGTTTCCCTCTGCTCTGCAATTTTAACAAGTTAAAATTTTAGTCCTCTCTCCATTCTACGCTGACACTGTAAATGTCTATAATACAAAAGCGCATAGATTTTACTCTATACGCTTTGATGATGTGTTTGCCATTTGGTTGTTAATTGTGGTTTTTTTGTAATTTATACGGCAATATCAAATAAAGAGTTTCCCTGCACGTTGTAGATGCCGTTTGCCGTATAGCCGCTGGCAGCGTCGGCCTGCGTCTTCATGTAGTAGTCGATCAGCGACACATTATTGGAGA
>CANPXL010000014.1 GCA_947586055.1 uncultured Acetatifactor sp.
TATCTGAACGATCACCCAAACTCCGGTTATCTCACAGAGATTCTTCCGTTGAAATCTTTTCCCGATTATATTGATTACCTCCCCCAAGGGTGTATCGTTCGCAAGATCAGTGTGATGGGTTATTTGCCCGAACCCGACAAATCAATCAATAAGTTTATTGCTATATCGAAAGACGAGTACGCAAACTTTGTAGAAGATACGATACAGCTTGTGGTTCAACAGTTTGCTGAGAAGAATTTGTTCACCCTTTTTCGGAATCTGTTTCCGCCATCAAGCGGTCAAAATCGCTTTGATACAAACGGTCTTGAATGATTCTGTATTGTTCAAATTCACTTTCCGCAAAAGCTTTCGCAATGGCTGCGGTCACTTTGCCTTTATCCTGTAGTATTTCAGCATCATTGAATTGCAGAAACGCATCTAACTTTGACGCCCAATCTGCCATTGTCATGGGGATATGCCGCCGTGCCTGACGGGTGGCGTAGTCCAGATACATCGTGACAATCTCATTTAATTCCTGCATTTCGTCCAGCGATAAATAGTTCTTGGCGATGGAAACATCAGTTTTTACGATTTTGCCATCCGGGGCGTTGCGCCAAGTGGTTAATCCCATGTGTTCTTTTGTATGGTCAGCCCTCGCTACAATCACTTCGGCTGCGGTGTTTCCATGAACCGCATAGTGCATTTTATTCTGGACAGTCGCAAAAAAATCTTTGGTGATTTGACTGTCCAGAGAATAATCTACTGACGTAGCGTAAATATCTGTTATCTTCTGATAGAACCGCCGTTCACTGGCTCGTATCTCCTGAATCTCGGAAATTAAATGGTCAAAATAGTCCTCGTCAAAGATTTGCCCGTTGATCAGCCTGTTCTTGTCCAGAACATACCCTTGTTTTGTAAAAGTGTCCAGAACCTTTGTTGCCCATTGGCGGAACTGAGCCGCCCGGCCGGAGTTAATGCGATACCCTACGGCGATGATGGCGGACAGTGAGTAAAACTTATATTGGTAGGTTTTTCCATTTTCCGCAACTTGTGCAAAATTTGCACAAGTTGTTGCTTCATCCAATTCTCCGCTCTCATAGATGTTTTTCAAATGCTTTCATCGGGTGTAAATTCTGCTATGTCATCAAGTGTGAAGCCGTCACCCAAGATGTTCAGTATCATATTCAGCGTATGTGTGGTGACGGACTGATTTGTTTTGAGCCGCTGTATCTGCGACCTGTTTATGCCGTAGTGGGTGTATAGGCTGTACTGGCTTATCCCGTTTTCCTTTAAGGTTCGGAAAAGTTTATCAAATTTAATCATACTACAAACTCCTACACAGCAAAGGGTACGGTGTTAGTAGGAGAAGGTTGAAAAAAAGCAACGTTAATGATAAAATGGTTTTAGAAAGAAGGAAGTTATATGGCAGATATTTATGATACTGCATTCCGCACAGTTTTAAATATGTGCCGGTATTAAAGACACAAAAATATACGATAGACGATATCTTTGAAAAGAACCTGCTTATGCTGATACCGTTTTATATCTTTTCAAGAGAGGCCGATTTTTCGCAGTATGAAACGGATCCGGAAAAACTCGAAACACTCAAAAGTGAATACAGGACGATCATTGAACGTCTGGACGCATTGGTACAGGAGGGCAGGTTGTCTGATTTTGACAGGACGACGCTTTTGGAAACAGCTGATAATGTAATTCAGGAGATTGCCAAAAAATATCAGAATGTTGTGAAAGGAATGGGTGAAGTTATGGGTGGTACATTATTGGAAACGAACGCGAGAAGGATAAAAAATGAGGGCATGACTGAAGGAATGGCTAAAGGCAGGACGGAAGGACAGGAAGAGAAAGGAATCCAAGTATTCCTTAACTTAATTGGAGCCGGTATACCCAGAGAAGAAGCACAGAGACTCGCTGAGATTGGGAACGATCTTGTGGAAAAGGCTTTGCGGCTGCAAAAATCTTAAAAGACATTCTGCATATGCAGTATTAGTACGAACGCAGCAGATCATGGGAACGTGGTCTGCTGTTTTTGATCTTCCGGAACTTTTCTGTAAGCGACATAAAGATGCAAAACGATTTACTAAAGCGACGAAACGAAACAAAGCATTGATACAAATTCCCGTGTGTTCAACCAATATCTACCAAAGTTACAATGAAACAGCAACACAGCGCAAGGGCGGTTATAAACGTAAAGTTTGCAGCCGTCTTTTTTGTTTGGAAAGACGAGGAAGCAGAGAAGGAAGAAAGCAGATACTACCGGCAGGGCGCAGGAAAAACAACGGAAGAATCGTTCTGAAATGCTTCGTTTTACCGTATAGGTACAACCGGATGCAAATATACAGCCATTCACCGCAGGCCGCAATTTACATTTATTTTACACAAGCATGATAACGGATTTGATTTTTCGGGACTAATATCTATCTGTACCCAATAGGGAACGATAAAAGCAAAGGAGAATTTTAAAATGAAAATCAGGATGAAGAAGATGTTACCATGGATCCTTACCGCTGCCCTGGCAGGATCGGCGCTTGCGGGGTGCTCCGCGCAGCAAAAGGGCGGCACAGTCAACACGGACGGTTCCACCTCCATGGCGGACGTGATGGGGGCGCTTACCGAGGCATTTCGGGAAAAGGAGCCGGACATTACCGTCAACTACTCCGGCACCGGTTCCGGCTCCGGCATCAGCGGCGTTCTGGACGGGACCTGCGACATTGGTCTATCCAGCCGTGGATTGAAGCAGGAGGAAGTGGATCAGGGCGCGGTGGCCCATGTGGTGGCGCTGGATGGCGTCGCTGTCGTGGTAAATTCAAAGAACGCGGTGACGGATCTGACCACGGAGCAGATCGCGGACATTTTCACCGGGAAGATCACAAACTGGTCTGAGCTTGGCGGCGCGGACGCGCCCATTGCGGTTTACGGCCGTGAGGACGGCTCCGGAACCCGAAGCGCCTTTGAAGAGATCGTTGGCGTGGAAGGCGCCTGCGTTTACCGGAGCGAGTACGGCTCCACCGGCGATGTCATCGGCAATGTCGCCTCCAATGAAAACGCCATCGGGTATGCGTCCCTTTCCGCCGTGGACAGCAGTGTCACTGCCGTAAAGGTAAACGGCGTTATGCCCAGCGAAGCCACCGTCAAGGACGGAAGCTATACGATCCAACGCCCCTTCGTGATGGTCACAAAGGAAGGAACACAGCTCTCCGAAGCGGCGCAAACCTTCCTCGATTTTGCAACGAGCGCGGAAGCGGCACAGTACATTACAGCGGCCGGCGCCGTGTATCCGAACTGATATGAAAAAGGCGAAATTAAAAGCGGCGGAGAGGGCCATGCAGGCTCTCTTCACCCTGTGCGGACTGATAGCGGTGGGGTTTGTACTGCTCATCACCATATATCTTGTCATTTCCGGACTCCCGGCGATCCGGGAAATCGGTCTCTTCCATTTCCTTTTCGGGAAGACATGGGCTGCAGGCAAGGATCAGTACGGGATCCTCCCTCTGATCCTTACCTCCATATACGGTACGGCCGGAGCCATTGTCATCGGCGTGCCCATCGGCTTTTTCACGGCAGTATTTCTTGCCAAGGCTGCGCCGAAAAGAATCGCGAATGTCCTTCGCCCGGCCGTGAGTCTGCTGGCAGGCATCCCCTCGGTGGTCTACGGTCTTGTGGGAATGTGCGTTCTGGTTCCGGCCCTGCGTAACTGGCTTCATCTGCCTGCCGGGGACAGCCTGCTTGCGGCGATGATTGTACTGGCAATTATGATCCTGCCCTCCATCATCTCTCTTTCCGAGACAGCTCTGGAAGCGGTGCCGAAGGAATACGAAGAGGCGTCCCTGGCTTTGGGCGCCACAAAGCTGGAAACGTATTTCCGTGTTTCCGCCCCCGCGGCCAGAAGCGGCATTGCCGCGGCGGTGGTGCTGGGGATCGGGCGGGCCATCGGGGAAGCCATGGCCATCATGATGGTGGCGGGAAATGTGGCCAATATGCCGGCCCTTACCAAATCCGTGCGTTTCCTGACCACCGGTATTTCCATTGAACTGAACTACTCTCAGGATGGGAGCTTACAGCGGCAGGCGCTGTTTTCCATCGGCCTTGTCCTGTTTTTCTTTATCATGCTGATCAATGCCTTTTTGAACCTTGTTTTGAAAAGAGAGAAGGAGACTTAAATGAGACGAAAGATCTATGAAATAGCGGGCCGGTTCCTTTTGTACGGATGCGCGGCGATTACGGCCGGACTGCTTCTGTTTCTCGCAGGCTTCATCCTTTTCCGGGGGATCGGCGGCATCAGCTGGCGGTTTTTATCCACCGCCGAGAGTGTCATAAACGGGACTGTGGGCATTCTCCCGGCAATCAAAAATACGGTTTTTGTGATTGTAGTATCTCTGACTGTGGCGCTTCCCCTGGGGGTAGGCGCGGCGATCTATCTCACAGAATATGCCCGGAGCAAAAGATTTGTGGCGGCGATTGAGTTTGCCTGTGAAACGCTGGCAGGAATTCCGTCCATCATCTATGCGCTTGTCGGCGTCATTCTCTTCTGTACGGCGATGAAGCTGCAAAAAACGCTGCTGGCCGGCTCCCTGACGCTGGTGATCATGATTCTGCCAACCATCATACGATCCACGCAGGAGAGCCTGAAAACTGTGCCGGCATCCTTCAGGGAGGGCGCCCTTGGACTGGGAAGCGGCAAATGGCACATGATCCGCACGGTGGTGCTGCCGTCCTCCGTCAATGGGATCGTAACAGGGTGTATTCTCGCCGTTGGCCGCGTTGTGGGGGAAAGCGCGGTGCTGATGTATACTGCCGGAATGAGCATGGCGATGCAGAATTTCGCGCCTGACCGGGCGGCAGCGGCGTCGGGCGCCACTCTCACCGTCGCGCTTTACCATTACGCCAAAGAAAACGCGGATTTTGCGTCTGCTTTTTCCATTGCGGCTATTTTGCTTATCCTGACGGTGATCATCAATTTTTCTGCGACTTTTCTTGGCAGGAAGCTTAAGGAGCTGACCTACGGCTGACCAGTTTTTTGCAGGGAATTTTGACTTCGGCAGGAGACTTAAGGAGGAACTGATCTATGACGGACCCCATTATTTCTGCGAAAAATCTTGATTTTTATTACGGCGAAACACACGCGCTGAAGGACATCTGTCTCGATATTCCCGAACACAATATCACGGCGTTCATCGGACCGTCCGGCTGCGGGAAATCTACGTTCCTGCGGACGATTAACCGAATGAACGACTTGATCGAAGGCGTGAGAGTGACCGGTTCCCTGACCTACCGGGGAGCGGAGATTTATGGGCCAGATCAGGATGTGACGGATCTTCGCAAGAATATCGGCATGGTGTTTCAGAAGCCCAACCCCTTTCCCATGTCCATTTACGACAATGTAGCTTACGGCCCGCGCACCCATGGAATCCGTGCAAAAGCGAAGCTGGACGATATTGTGGAGCGATCTCTGCGGGACGCGGCGATTTGGGACGAAGTAAAAGGAAGACTCAAAAAGAACGCGCTGGGACTTTCCGGCGGACAGCAGCAGCGGCTCTGTATCGCCCGCGCTCTGGCGGTAAAGCCGGACGTTCTTCTGATGGATGAGTCCACCTCGGCGCTTGATCCCATTTCCACCTCCAAAATTGAAGATCTGGCGATGGAACTGAAAAAAGAATACACCATCGTCATCGTCACGCACAATATGCAGCAGGCGGTGCGAATTTCAGACAGAACGGCATTCTTCCTGTTAGGGGAACTCATAGAGTTCGGGGATACGGAGAAAATGTTCTCCCAGCCGGAAGACAAGCGTACTGAGGACTATATCACAGGGAGGTTTGGATAATGAGGACACGATTTGACGAGCAGCTGAATACGCTGGGGCAGGAGCTGATCAGAATGGGGGCGCTGTGCGAAAAAATGATCTCTCTTGCGGCATCCGCCCTCATTCAAAGGGACGATGCGCTGGCGGCAAAAATTTCGCCGCTGGATCAGGAAATAGACGAAAAGGAGCGGCAGATCGAATCCATGTGCCTGCGGCTTTTGCTGCAGCAGCAGCCGGTAGCCCGGGATCTGCGGCAGATATCCGCTGCCCTGAAAATGGTAACGGATATGGAGCGGATCGGAGATCAGGCGGAGGATGTGGCGGAGATTCTGCCTTTTCTGAACGGAAGAACGCTTCCCGAGCATATCCAGATCCGGGAAATGGCGAAAGCAACGATCAGGATGGTGACGGACAGCGTGGATGCCTTTGTAAAACAGGATACGTCCATAGCAGAAGCGGTCATCGCTTCCGACGATATTGTGGATGACTATTTTATCGAGATCAAAAACAGCCTGATTTCCCTGATCGCGCAAAATCCCAATGAGGGGGAATATGCCCTTGACCTTTTAATGGTGGCGAAGTATTTTGAAAGGATCGGGGATCACGCCGTAAACATTGCCGGATGGGTACTCTTTTCCGTTACCGGGGAAAAAGGAGTGCAGCCGCCGACAGATTGAAAGCATTGCGAAAAGGTGCTATGATAGGGCGGAGGAATGGCATGGCTGTCGGTCATAAAGTGAAGGAGAAACAAAATGATTTTCTGCGTGGAGGATGACGACGGAATCCGGGATTTAATGATATATGCCCTGAACGCGGCGGGTTTTACGGCTGTGGGCTTTTCGGACGGGACGGCATTTTGGGATGCGCTTCATGAGCAGCCCCCGGAACTGGTGCTTCTTGACATTATGCTTCCCGGCGAAGACGGCATCGGTATTTTGAAGCGGCTGCGGGCGGAAGGAAATAAGGTGCCGGTCATCATGGCTACGGCAAAAGGAACGGAGTACGATAAGGTGATCGGGCTGGATCTGGGCGCGGACGACTATCTTGCAAAGCCTTTTGGCATGATGGAAATGGTGTCCCGTGTAAAAGCGGTGCTCCGCCGTGTTTCTCCCGTTTCTCAAAGCGAGGTGCTGTCTCACTGCGGGATACGGATGGATACCGCAAAGCATATCGTAACGGCAGATGGGATCCAGACGGAGCTTACCTTTAAGGAATACGAACTGCTCCGAAAATTTATGGAAAATCCCGGCCGGGTGTTTACCCGGGAACAGCTTTTATCAAGTATATGGGGCGACGCGTATATAGGTGAAACCCGCACGGTGGACGTTCATATCGGTACGCTTCGCAGCAAATTGGGACGTTTGGGCGAGCGCATTGAAACGGTGCGCGGCGTTGGTTATCGTTTGGGGGCGTAAAGATGACAAAACGGATTTTCAGGTCAATCTGCCTTGTGGCAATCGCGGTTTTTCTTGCTTCCGTGGTATTGTTTCTGGGCGTGCTTTATGATTATTTTGGAAATGTTCAGCAAAAGGGGCTAAAGACACAGACGGAGCTGGCCGCGCAGGGCGTTCAGACTGTGGGTGAGGAATACTTTGAGGGGCTTTCTCCAAAAGGATACCGTATCTCATGGATCAGCGCGGACGGCAGCGTGCTTTACGACAGCGAAGCGGACTTTTCTGAAATGGAAAATCACCTTGCCCGTGAGGAAATCAAAGAGGCGCTTGCATCCGGCTACGGTGAGAGTTCCCGATATTCCGTCACCTTGATGGAACGCACTCTGTACAGCGCGAAAAGGCTGCCCGATGGGACGATACTCAGGCTTTCCGTGGCGCAAAGCACGCTCCTTACGCTGATGCTTGGAATGATGCAGCCCATCCTCCTTATCATTGCGATTGCTGTCGGGATTTCTTTCTGGCTGGCCCATCGTCTTTCCAAAAACATTACCGCGCCATTAAATCAGTTAAATCTGGACGATCCTCTGAACAACGAGGGATACGATGAGCTTTCTCCGCTTCTTCGCCGGATCGACGCCCAGCAGCGGCAGATCCGGCGGCAGGAAAAGGAACTGCGCCAAAAGCGGGAGGAATTTGAAGCAGTTGCGGAAAATATGGCGGAGGGCATCCTTCTTCTGAATACAAAAGGCATGATTTTAGAGATCAATCGCGCTGCGGAAAATCTTTTCGGAACGACCCATTCCTGTATCGGGAAGCACATTTTAGCGGTCAATCGCAGCATGGAAATATCGGAGCTTCTCTCGGGAATAGAAAAAGGGGTGCGGACGGAAAAGATCATAGACTTAAACGGCGGAAAATATCAGTTCGCCGTCAGCCCGGTCAAGGAGAGCGGGAATCTTTCCGGTGCGGTTCTTCTCATGCTTGATGTGACGGAGAAAGAACAGGCCGAACAAATGCGCCGGGAATTTACGGCGAATGTGTCCCACGAACTGAAAACCCCGCTGCATACCATCGCCGGGTGCGCGGAGCTTTTGGAAAACGGCATGGTGCGCCCGGAGGACAGGGCGAGGTTCTATTCTCAGATCCGGGGCGAGGCCGGACGCATGATCGCTTTGGTGGAAGATATTATTCGCCTTTCCCATCTGGACGAGGGTGCGGATGATATGAAGCGGGAGCGTGTGGATCTTTATGAACTGGCGGTCGAAACAGCCGGATCGCTTTCCGGCGAGGCGGAAAGCGCTGGCGTTTCCGTCGGTGTCGATGGAGAAAGCGCCATGGTGGACGGCATCCCGCAGCTTCTTGAGAGTATCGTTTATAATCTTACGGATAATGCGATCAAGTATAATCGACAGGGAGGAACGGTAAAGGTGTCGGTGGGGCATTGCCCCGAAGGGGTTCGTCTCCTTGTATCCGACACGGGAATCGGTATTCCGAAAGAACTCTGGGAGCGCATTTTCGAGCGGTTTTACCGGGTGGACAAAAGCCGCTCCAAAGAGCTTGGCGGTACGGGTCTGGGGCTGTCCATCGTCAAACATGCAGCAGGACTGCATGACGCAAAGATAGAACTGCAGAGCGCGGAGGGAGAGGGTACGACCGTTACGGTCGTTTTCCCGGCGGCAAAAGAATAAATAAGGACTCGCTCAGGAAGCGATTTTCCTGTCCATATATAAAATGTGATTGATGAGCCACTCGGTCAGGAAGGCCATGATCTCTTCCAGCGCGTCCTGCTGGTTAGCGTCGATCTCATTCAGATCCATGTCGTCCAGACGGCTGACAAAGATCTCATGCGCCGTCTTCTGGGCCTCCAGACCCTTATAGTGGATGCTTTCCATATATTGTTCTTCATCCTTGAAATGGATCTTTGTATAAGTCCTCAGATCCTCCAGAAGCCTTACGATCTCGTCGTATTTGTCAGAAAGCAGGTCGTTGGAGATGACGTCGTGCACTTCGTTTATAATGCGGAAGAGCTCCCGGTGCTCTTCGTCGATGATCTCTATCCCCGTGAGATACTGTTTCGTAAAGGTATAGGATGATTTTTTCCACTCGTCCAATGTCACCATCCTGCCGATCATGAGGTCGGAACCGATGATATGTCTGTAGAGCCATCTGACAAGGTAGTTCAGAAGGTTTTCCAGCAGTTCATTCTCATTTCCGCCCTTCAGAATGGTATCCGCTTCGATCATTTTTTCGCTGAACTCAAGGTGCTGCTTCCGCTGAAGCTCAAGTTCGGGATGATGGATCATTTCCATATATTCTTCTTCGTGCCTGAAATGTTCATCCGCATAATTTTCCAGACGCAGGATCATCTCGCAGATATGGTCGTGCTTGTCGTTGATAAACGGATTCTGCAGCAGATCGTGCATTTCCCCGATCAGCCGGAATAATCCTCTGTGCTCTTCATCGATCTGATCGACGCCGATCAGACAGTCATCCGAAAAATAAAACATACGATCTGCCTCCTGCCGTGAAAAAGTAAGGGCTTTTTCAGCCCGGTACGATGAATCTGATATTGCTATCATATCACAGAACGGCTCCAAAGAGAATGCTTTTCTTTCTAAAAAACACAAAAACACAAAAAAGGAAAAAACAGGTTGACATCCGTTTAAAATGCCGTTATACTAGGAAACGGTCAAAAAAATAAGAAAGGAGGCAAAGATCATGACCAGAAGAACTACCGGAACTATTTTGAAGAAAAGTAACCTTTGTCTCCCGATATATGGCAGGTTGTGTTTCTGACCGAATCCGCAAGGAAAAGGAAGAATACGGTACCGTGGCTGTTTCGGAAGCCACGGTATTTTTTTGTGCGGACAACGGCCCGGACGGGGCTGCCTGCGGACGAACCCGCGGGCAACCCGGCAGCGGGCGGAGAGCCTGATATGTTGGGGACAATGACCGGATGTACGCCTGGAGAAGCGTACAGGGGGTATGAAATGAAATTACCGAAAAGTTTTATCAGTGTAATCAAAAAACATGGCGTTTCGGAGGAAGACATTATTTTTACGGCGGTGGCGGACTTTGACAGCGAATACCGCTTTGCGGATTCCGTCGTGGCGCTGACGAAGCGGCAGCTGATCTATGCGGCCTATCCCTATCGGGAGAAGGTGGAATACCGGTTCGGCGGCTATGCGGGATGGCAGATCTCGGAGGACGCCGTTCTGGCGGAGGAACCTGCGCTGCAGATTTTCGATCTGGAGCGGGTGGAAAAGCTGGAGGTGATCCGCGAGGTGGGCACAGGCGTCCTGATGGCGGTCATCGACGGGAAGGAGCGGAATCTCTGCCATTTTTCAAATACCAGGCTGGAAGTGTTCCTGAGACTGGGGAGAATCATGGAAAAGATCAAAAAGGGCGAAGAGATCCGGCCGGAAGATCTGGACGTGAAAAAAGGAAGAGAGTGCTGCCCGAAATGCGGAATGCTCTATCCCGATCAGGAGCGGAAGGTCTGTCCCAAGTGCATGGATAAGAAATCCATCCTGCTGCGGGTGATCTCGTATTTTAAGCCTTATAAGCTGAGCCTGGCCGTGATGGTGCTGTGCTATCTGGGGACGGTCGCGCTGGATCTGGTCTGGCCGTATTTGAGCGGAACCGTTCTCTACGACCGCGTGCTGGCGCGGGACGACGCTTTTCTGAGGATGCTGCGGCTTCCGGCGGGACGGTACGTGACGGCCCTGGTTATGCTCGTGATCGCGATGATCGTGACGAAGATCGCCATGCAGGCGCTCGGAATCCTGCAGGGCGTTCTGACCGCGCGGATCGCGCCGGAGGTTGTGGCAAAGCTGAAAAGTCAGGTGTTTTCCTCCATGGGAAGACTGTCTGTCAGCTTTTATTCCAGAAGGCAGACCGGCGGTCTGATGACCAGAGTGTCGGACGACGCGGAGGAGATATCCAGCTTTTTTATCGATGGGATCCCCTATTTCTTTATCAATGTGGGGAAGCTTCTTGCGACCTGCGTCATCATGTTCCTGCTGAGTCCTCTGCTGGCGCTGGTCTCCATCCTGTTCATGCCGCTGCTGGTAATCGTAAGTCTTCACATGACGCCCCACCTGTGGCACTATTACGGGAAACGGCACCGCGCCAACAGAAGGCTGAATTCTCAGATGAACGAGAACTTTACCGGCGCCCGGGTGGTCAGAGCGTTCGGACAGGAAGCGCAGGAGATGACCCGGTTTGACAAAAGCAATAAAAGGGTGCGGGGCGCGGAGCTGGATCTTGTGAAATACGACAATAAGTTTTTCGCCCTGTACTGTTCCGTGGAGGATATTATCGGGTTCCTTGTATGGGCGGTAGGCGGCGCGCTGATCATCAGCGGCTCCCATATTGAGGTGGGAATGCTGTTGACATTTTCCGGCTATGTGGGCCAGATGAAAGGGCCGCTGGAGTTCATGTCCCGCATTATCCGCTGGTATTCCAACTGTATGAATTCCGCCCAGCGTATGTTTGAGATCATCGACGCCGTGCCGGAGGTAAAGGAGGCGGCCCAGCCGCTGAGGCCCGAGAGACTGCGGGGCGAGATCGAACTGAAAAACGTGACTTTCAGTTATGACGCGCACAAGCCGATCTTAAAGGATGTCAGCTTTCATGTGAACGCGGGAGAGGTATTCGGAATTGTGGGAAGATCCGGTTCGGGGAAATCCACGCTGGTGAACCTGATTTCCCGGCTGTATGACGCGGACGAGGGAGAAGTGCTGGTAGACGGCGTCAACGTAAAGCAGTACGGATTCCGGGAACTTCGCAGAAATGTGGCGATGGTGTCTCAGGAGACTTATATCTTCATGGGCACTGTAGCGGAAAATATCGCCTACGCAAGGCCGGAGGCCACGAGGGAAGAGATCGTGCGCGCGGCGGTTCAGGCCAACGCCCATGATTTTATCTGCCGGATGCCGGAAGGGTACGATACGCTTCTGGGATCCTCCAGCCGGTCGCTGTCGGGCGGAGAGAAGCAGCGGATTTCCATCGCCAGAGCCATTCTGGCGGATCCAAGGATCCTGATTCTGGACGAGGCCACGTCGGCGGTGGACACGGAGACGGAGCTGGCTATCCAGAAATCCCTGGAAAGACTGGAGAAAGGGCGGACGGTGCTTTCCATCGCCCACAGGCTGTCCACGCTTCGCAACGCCACCCATCTGATCGTGCTGGATGAGGGAAGGATCACGGAGTCGGGAACCCACGAAGAGCTTCTTGCAAAGAAGGGAACTTATTACAAACTGAGCGAATTGCAGACCAAAGCCCTTGCAATGCGGGGCATCGAGTAAACGGGAAGAGAGGGAAGAGTATGGAAGAGGAAAACAGGGGAATGGATCTCCTTAACCTGCAGGAATTTGACGAGGAAGCATTGAAGAAGGAGTCGGAAGAACTGCTGGAGATGAGATTTTTGACAAAAGACAACGCGGCGTTTCACAGGACGGATGGCGGTTTTGTGGCCCTCGAATTCGGGGACAGGAAGTACGACAGGGTGGGAATCTATCTGACGTTCCCGCTGACGGAGCCGGAGGAATACATCTCCGTCCGGGAGGCGGACGAGAAGGCGAAGGAGATCGGCATCATCGAAAAGCTGTCGCAGCTTGAAAAGGACCAGCAGGATATGATCCGGGAGCAGATCCGGTTGCGGTATTTTATGCCCGTGATCACGAAGGTACTGGATATCCGGGACGAGTACGGATATGCCTACTGGAACGTGACCACAAACTTCGGCGCCTGCAGGTTTACCACAAGGATGAGCGGAGACGCCGTGCTCCTGCTGGGAGACGCCAGAATGATGGTGACGGATATCGACGGAAACCGGTATGAGATCCCGGACTTTTACAGGCTCAGCGTGACGGAGCGGAAAAAGCTGGATCTGTTTATTTAAAGACGCGATACGCGCGGAAACGAGGAAATATGAAACTATTGTATACATTGACGCAGGAGCAGCAGGAGGCGCTTGCGCTGGCGCCGGAGGAAGAACTTCTTTACTGCGTTCCTGTGGATCTTTGCTATGACAACCAAAGCAGACAGGCCAAGGAGTCATACACCGGACAGGTCTGGCTGGCGGTGACACAGCACAGATTCGCGGTTTTGGACGGAACGGATGTGACGGCTTCCTTCCTGTTAAGGGACTGTGAGAAGATCCGATGCGAGCATCAGGTTCACAGCGGGATCGTGTCGGTTCTCAAAAAAGACGGCCGCGAGGTGTGTGTCGCGCGTTTTTCCATGCGGCATATCATCAGGGTCTCTTATGTGGCCAGAGGGGCTCAGGCCATTATTACCGCCATCGGGGACGGGCTGGATCCGTCCCGGGCGGAGCGGGTCAAGAGCATGGAATACGAAAAATACTGTGAAAAGTGCGGCAGAGCCCTTCCCGGTACCAGCAAATGTCCTTACTGTGAGGGAAAGGCCGATACCGTGCGGAAGTTTCTCCTGCTGTGTGGAGATTACATTGGAAAGCTTCTGCTGATCTCCCTGCTGATGCTTCTTGTGGCGGGGGTGAATCTGTTAAGTCCCATGATCCAGCGCGGATTTATTGACGGCGCCTTATCCTCCGGGAAGGGCACATGGACGGATCTGTGGCTTTTTATCGGCATTACCTTTTTCCTGCTGGTGACAAGGATCCTGCTGGAGGTGGCGCGTTTCTGGAACTGCTCCAAGCTGGGAGCGTCCCTGAGCATGACCCTCAGGCAGAAGCTGTATTATAAGATTCAGGCGCTGTCCCTTTCCTTTATCAACAACAGAAAGCCGGGAGAGCTGATGAACCGCGTGGCACATGACACCCGGCAGATCAGAACCTTCATGGAGGAAGTGTTCGGAGACATGTTTTCCACGCTGCTGACCATGACGGTCTCCCTTGTGGTGATGTTCGTGATCAGCTGGAAAATGACGCTGCTCTCCATGGTGTTTATCGTGCTTGTGTTCGTCATTTCAAAGGCATTCTGGCACCATATTAATGTCATTTATCACAGGCAGTGGCTGAAATCCGACGATCTGAACAGCAGCCTCCAGGACATCATCTCCGGGATCAGGGTTGTGAAGTCTTTCGGAAAGGAAGAGAAGGAAGCTGAGCGCTTCATGAAGAAGACGAAGGAATTTGCCGCCGTCAACAAGCAGAACGAGACATTCTGGGCGGTGTTTTTCCCGATTCTGACATTCCTGATGGGATGCGGAACCTATATCGCGGTGATGTTCGGCGGGCTGGATGTGCTGGATGGCAGGATGACCATGGGAGAGCTGGTGCAGTATATCACCTACTGCGGTTATCTGTTCGGACCGCTTGGATGGATGACGCATCTGCCCCGTTCGGTGATGCAGATGATCACCAGCCTGAACAGGATCTATGACGTTCTGGACGAGGAACCTCAGCTGGTGGACAAGGAGGACGGTAAGGAATTTCCCATTCAGGGGGCGTTTCGCTTTGAACGGGTGTCCTTCGGTTATCAGACTTATGAACCGGTTCTGGAAAACATTAATTTTGAGGTGAAGCCTGGCGAGATGATCGGTCTGGTAGGGGCTTCCGGCACGGGAAAATCCACGCTGATCAATCTGATCATGCGGCTTTACGACGTGGATCAGGGGCGGATCCTTTTAGACGGCGTGAACATCCGGGATATCAGGATGGAATGTCTCCATTCCCAGATCGGTGTGGTGCTGCAGGAAACCTTTCTGTTTTCCGGCACGATTCTGGCCAATATCCGGTTTGCGAGACAGGACGCGACGCTGGAGGAGGTGATCCGGGCGGCCAGAGCGGCGAACGCACACGATTTTATCTGTAAGACCCCGGACGGCTACAACACCTACGTGGGAGAGCACGGGTACAATCTTTCCGGGGGCGAGAGGCAGCGGATCGCCATTGCCAGAGCGATCTTAAACAATCCAAGGCTTCTGATTCTGGACGAAGCGACGTCCGCGCTGGATACGGAGAGCGAATTCCTGATCCAGCAGGCGCTGGACCGTCTGGTGAAGGGCAGGACCACGTTTGCCATCGCCCACAGGCTTTCCACGCTGCGCAACGCGGACCGGCTTGTGGTCATCGACCGGCACGGCGTGGCGGAGATCGGCACACATAACGAACTGCTGGAACGGAAGGGCATTTATTACGGCCTTGTGACGGCCCAGCTGAAAATGGCGGAAGGGAAGTAACCCTTCCGCCGTTTTGTCGCAGACAAAAAGCCGGTTTTAGGGGGGAGTTGATTTGGCGGGGGGATGTGGTATAATGAATCAATAAAAAAACCGTTTTTGGGTGACGAACATGAAAAAGAGATCAAAAATTGTTTTGTCCACCACGCAGATCATCCTGCTGAGCTTTTTGCTTGCCATAGCGGCGGGAAGCGTACTGCTGGCTCTGCCGGTCAGTTCGGCCGACGGAACGGCGGTCCCGTATGTGGACGCGCTGTTTACCGCAACCACCTCTATATGTGTGACAGGACTGGTCACGGTGCCCACCGTTTCCACATGGAGCGTTTTCGGTCAGGCCGTGATCCTGTTCCTGATACAGATCGGGGGACTGGGCGTCGTTACCGTTCTGTCCGGAATCCTCATCAGCCTGCACAGAAGGATCGGGATCGGCAGCAGGATGCTGATACAGGACGCCTTTAATCTGAATACGCTGTCGGGCATGGTAAAGTTTATTAAAAGCGTGCTGGCCGGCACGGCTGTCGTGGAGGGGACGGGCGCTCTTTTATACATGACGGTGTTCGTGCCGGAGTACGGCGCAAGGGGGATCTGGATCTCGGTCTTCAACGCGGTGTCCGCCTTCTGCAACGCGGGCATGGACATTTTGTCGGAAGAGAGCCTGTGCGGATACAGGCTCAATCCCATGGTCAACATCGTGACCTGTCTGCTCATTGTTTTCGGAGGAATAGGCTATATTGTCTGGTGGGACATGCTGAGAGTCCTGAAGAATTTCAGAAGCCGGAAGCTGAAATGTTTCCGGAATCTGACGCTTCACAGCAAGATCGCCCTGTCGACGACGGCGATCCTGATCCTGACAGGAACCGCGGCTTTTCTTTGTCTGGAATATCATAATCCGCGAACCATCGGGAACGATCCGCTGCCGGATAAGATTCTGGTCTGTCTGTTTCAGTCCGTGACAACGAGAACCGCGGGGTTTGCCACGATCCCGCAGCAGAATCTGACCAACGCGTCGTCCCTTGTGGCGATTCTGCTGATGTTTATCGGCGGTTCTCCGGTGGGAACGGCGGGCGGCGTCAAGACGGTGACCATCGCCGTGCTGCTGGTTTCCGCTTTCGCCGCCATACAGAACAGGGAGGACGCGGCGCTCTTTCACAGGTCTATCCCGAAGCAGGCCGTCGGCAAGGCCGTCGCCGTGGTCAGCATGTCGTTTCTCATTCTGGCGGCTTCCACCATTCTTCTGTCGGCCGTCACGGATGCGGACGCAATCGATGTCGCGTACGAGACGGTCAGCGCGACGGCGACGGTAGGGCTGACGAGAAATCTGACGCCGATGCTGAACGCATGGGGAAAGATCATCGTCATGGTCACGATGTATCTGGGAAGAGTAGGCCCCATTTCGCTGGTGATCGCCTTTCACACGAAGAGAAGGAAAAACAATTGCCTGAAGAATCCCACGGAGGAGATCAGCGTCGGCTGACGGAAAGGAAGAGCGGTATATGAACAAAATCAGATCTTATGCGGTGTTTGGACTGGGAAGATACGGAAAGGCGCTGGCCAGAGAGCTTGCCGCCGGCGGCGCGGAAGTGATCGCGGTGGACATGGACGAGGAGATCGTAAACAGCGTGGCCGGAGAGATCCCCTATTGCAAGTGCGCCGACGTCACGGATGCGGAAGTGATAAAGAAGCTTGGGATCGCCAACGTGGATGTCGTGATTATTACCATGGCCACGCATCTGGAAGCAAGCGTCATGGCGACGATGCTCTGTAAGGAGATCGGCGTCCCGACGGTCATTGCGAAATGCGCAAGCGAGATGAACTGTAAGATCCTGAAAAAGATCGGGGCCGACAGGGTCGTCCTCCCCGAGAGCGAGTCCGGGATCCGTATGGCGAAAAACCTTTTAAGTTCCGGCTTTGTCGATATTATTGAACTTTCAAGAGACGTTTCCATGATAGAGCTTGACGTCAGGCCGGAGTGGGAAGGAAAAAATCTGATAGAACTGGATCTCCGGAAGAAATATTCCATTAATATCGTGGCTGTCGTCGAGAACGGAAACGTAAGCGCCAATATTGATCCCGAACAGTCGCTGCGAGGCTCGATGAAACTGATCGTCATGGCAAATCCGGCCAGACTGGAAAAGTTAAGGTAAGCGGCGAGGTCAGTTCCCGTAAAAAATCTGGGCAATGGGGGAATCCGGAGACAGGATCACCGTTTTATTCCCACCCTGCATGGAAACCTTCAGGGCGTCCAGACTTCTCACAAAGGAATAAAAGTCCTGTCTGGATTCGTCCGCGTACGCTTCCGAAAGGATGCGCATGTATTCGGCTTCTCCCTCCGCGATCAGGATCTCCGCGTTTTTATCGGCTTCGGAGAGCATCACGGTCACTTCCTTGTCGGTGGAATTCCGGATGATCTGGGCTTCGGAGCTGCCTTCCGCCGTGTAGGTGGCGGCGATATTGTCGCGCTCGGAGATCATGCGCTCGTATACGGCGGCCTTGTTGTCGCTGGGAAGATCCAGCTTTTTCGTCTCAAAGGCCAGAAGCGTGATGCCGTATTGCTCCAGGGATGTGCCGATGTTTTCGATGACGGCCTGGGAAAGCGCCCCGTCGCGGCCGGAGATCACATCGTCCTGTTTCGTGCTGCTGATCACGTTTTTCGTGGAGTTATAGACGATGGCGTCCAGACGGCTTTCCGCGTTGGCGATGGAGCAGTTTAAGGTCTGGGCGAACTTCAACGGGTCCGTGATGCGCCACAAAATATAGCTGTCGCAGATCATGGTCTTTTTGTCGCTGGTGATCACATCGGAAGGGGACAGGTCGTATAAAAGCGTCTGTTTCGGAAGGCTGTCCGCACTTTCGATAAATGGAATCTTAAAGCTGATGCCCGATTCGGAGACCACGTGGTCGATCCGGCCGAACTGTCGGATCAGGCTGTACTCGTCTTCCTTCGTGATCACGATGCTGGACGCTCCCACGATCACAATAAGAAACAGTACGATGATAATTACAGTGCGTTTTAAGGTTTTCATGTTGTCTGCCTCCTATTCTTCCGTGCCGCTGCCGTCTGTGCTGCCGCTATTTTGCGGATTGGATGCGGCGGGTGCAGTCCATGTGCCGGCGGTTCCCGTAAAGGATTCCAGCGGGTAGACGGTCTGGGTGTTTCCGTCGGGACTCTCGATGATGACCTTCAGGCCCGGGAGAAGTTCTTCCATTGTCTCATAAAACATACGCTGTCTTGTGACGGCGGGATTTTTGATATATTCTTCGTACATGGCGTTGAAGCGCGCAACCTGCGCCGTGGCCTCGTTGATGCGCTCTGTCTTCTGGGCCTCCGCGTCCTTTACGATGGCGTCCGCTTTGGCCTGCGCGGAAGGAATCTGTTCGTTCCGGTATTTGTTGGCGTTGTTCAGCGCGGTTTCCTTACCCTGCTTTGCGGTTTCCACCGCCTTAAAGGCTTCCATGACTTCGGTTGTGGGGGGCTGGGAGTCCTGGATGGTGATATTTACCAGCTGGATGCCGATGTCCTGCGTCTCCAGCTTTTCCAAAATCATTTCCCGGATAGTCGCCTGAATCTCGTTTTTCCCCGTGGTCAGCACATCGTCGACGGGATAGCTGCCGATCACGGTTCGGATGCAGCTCTGGCTGACATTGCGCAGGATGTCCAGAGGCATGGCCGACGCGTAGAGCGCTTTGACGGGGTCGCTGTAGCGGTATTCCACATAAAAATCCACGTCGATGAAATTAAAGTCGGAGGTGATCATCAGAGATTCGTCCGAGATGGTTTCGTTGGTATCCGCGTTGTAACCGATGGAAAATCCCTGAATGGTGGTGTTTACCTTCCGGACCTGCTGCACAAAGGGGATCTTGAAATGCAGTCCCGGAGCCGTCACCGCCTGCGCCTTGCCGAGGGTGATCAGCACCGCCTGTTCCTGTTCCTTGATCTCGTAGGTAGAGTTGGCGGCGATGATCAGAAAGGCGATGACGATCACGGCGATGCCTATCATCTTGCTGCGGGGCAGTTTCGGGGGAAACTGAATTTTGTCCCCCATGGTCTGAAAACCGTTTTTCCTGTTTCGGATGGAATCTCCGTTGAAAATACCCATATTGATGCTCCTTTCCCAAATGCTGGTTTCATCATACTAGAATTTTGGAAAAAGTGCAATGGCGCAGTGGAAATTTCGGGGAGGAAGTGTTGTCAAACGATATTTTATAAGGTATAATAATTATAATTCTGCTGATATTTTTGAAGCTTTCGGTCTGAATCCTGAGGAGAAAAACATGTTTTACTCACTTGTGTCCCTGCTGATCCTGCTTATCGTTCTGATGATCGTGTGCGTGATCGTTGCCAACAGAAAAGTGCTGAAAAACCGTAAAAGAGTGGTTCAGCTGATCTGGGTGGCAGTTATCACGGCCACCTGTTATACCGCGTTCATTTTGACGCCCGCGGACCGGTACGGTCTGGCGTGTTTTGCCGGCGGGCTGTATTTCCTTGCAACGGACTGGCTTGTGGTATACCTGATGCTGTTTGCCGCCGCCTATACAAAGGTAAGTCCTCCGTCGAAAGTGCCAAGACGCATTATCGGTCTTCTTGCCGTCATTGATTCCGTTTCCTTCGTGATTAATGCGTTCACCCATCACATGTTCGACCTTAAGGCCATGACTGCGCCGGGCTGGGGAATCCGGTACTGGGATGTCCGCTTTACACCGCTGCATTATGTCCATCGGTTCTTTGTCTACTCCCTTGTCCTGTACAGCCTGTGTATTTTCTTCTACCGCTTTGTCAAGTCGCCTTCTATTTATAAAAGCAAATATGGCAGCATCCTGCTGCAGGTGACTGCGGTAGTCGGGATCAACATTCTGTGTTCCGCCGCCAACCTGTATTACGATTATTCCGTGGCGCTCTATGCTTCTCTGGCGATCTCAATCTGTTATCTGGCGCTGTATGCTTCGCCCAGGAAGCTTCTGGAAAAGATCCATTCTACCATAATAGGGGACTCCGTGATCGGGCTGTTTGCCTACGACAACAACGGAAACTGTGTGGGAGTGAACCGGGCCGCGGAGGATCTGTTTGGCGCCGAAGAGGATATCTATGCCGCCGCGGAACGGTTTCTGGCCGACTGGATGAAAGAATTTCAGGAAAATACCGACAACGTTATCGGATCGGAGCGCACCTTTGACAATAAGGGAAACAAGGTGTATATCTATGCCACCTATCAGAAGTTTTCGGACGGTAAGGGAAGGCTTTTGGGTTCCTGTATTCAGTTCGAGAACCGCACGGAGGTGGTTAAGAAGATCAAGGCCCAGCAGTACAAGGCCACTCACGACATGCTGACGGGACTGCTGAACCGGAACGCCTTTGAGGAAGAGGCGTCGGAAATACTGGCGAAGGCAAGCGTACCTTACTGTATGGTCTGCTCCAATATCAAGGATTTCAAGCTGGTGAACGAGCTTTACGGGGCGGAAGCGGGCGACAGGCTCCTGAAGGCTCAGGCGGAAATGATGCGCGCCTCGGCGGAAGAAGGTTCTGTCAGCGCGCGCATCTATGCGGATAAATTCTGTACGCTGCTTCCCAAAAGCAGTTTTGACGAGAAGGTGTTTCTGGACAACATGAACCGGATCCTGTCGGATTGTCTGGAGACTACGTTTCGTCTGCATTATTACATCGGCGTCTACGATATCACGGATGTGAACGAGCCGGTCTGGACCATGTATGACAAGGCCATGCTGGCCATTGAAGCGGTTCAGGGGAATTATGATCAGTTTGTCTGCTATTACAGGGAAGAGCTGCTGCAGCACATCATGAAGGAAAAGGAAGTGCTGGGCGAGTTTGACAGGGCGCTGGAGGAAGGACAGTTCTGTATGTTCCTGCAGCCGCAGATCGCGAACGACGGCAGGGTAGTGGGAGCGGAGGCCCTTGTGAGATGGCTCCACCCGGAAAAGGGAATGGTGAGTCCGGGTGTCTTTATCCCTACGCTGGAAAAGGCAGGACTGATCCAGAAGGTCGATCTCTATATGTGGGAGTGCGCGGCGAAAAAACTGGAAGAGTGGAAGCGCGGCGGAAGGGAGGATCTCTTTATCTCCGTCAATATATCGAGAAAAGATTTTTTCTATCTGGACGTCTGCGAAGCGTTCCGCACTCTGCAGGAAAAGTACGACTTTGACAACAAGAAGCTGAAGCTCGAGATCACGGAATCCGCGCTGATGGAAAACGTCAGGGAAGTCCTGCGGACGGTGGACGGCCTGCACGAGCTGGGATATGATATCGAAATAGACGACTTCGGCAGCGGTTATTCTTCGCTGGGTATGCTGAAGGATATCAACGCGGACATTTTAAAGATCGACATGATCTTTCTTCAGGAGACAAAGAATGTGAGAAGAAGCGGCACGATCCTGAAAAATATCATTTCCATGTCGAAGGAGCTTGGGATGCCTGTCATTACGGAGGGCGTGGAGACCAGGGAGCAGATGGAGTTCCTGACCAGCGCAGGCTGCGATATGTTCCAGGGGTATTATTTTGCAAAGCCCATGAGCGTGGAGGATTTTGAAAGGGGTTACTGCTGAGGGGCTATGACGGCTTGTACCATGTTGAACATTTAAACAAAAATGTTTTTTATATTAAAGGATGGTTGCAGAATGTCAAAACAAAATATTTATGACAATGATTTGTTTTATGAAAACTTCGAGAAAACACGTAGCAACGAAATCAATTTTAATGATACGATTGAGACACCAATAATATTAGGAATGATACCTGATCTATATGAAAAGAAAGTATTAGATATCGGATGTGGTATGGGGCAACATGCACTTCAATATTCAAAGAAGGGGGCGTTATCCGTTCTTGGAATTGACATATCGGAAAAAATGTTAGCCTATGCAAGAAAGAATAATAGTGCATCTAATATTGAATACAGAAGATTGGCTTTCGAAGAATTGGATGATTTAGATGAAAAGTTTGATGTTATCACAAGTTCATTGGCTTTTGATTATGTAGAAAATTTTGGAAGGCTTATGAAACAGATTTATAATCATTTGAATGAAAACGGTAAATGTGTTTTTTCGATGTCACACCCGATTAGTACGGCATATGACGGGACTTTTGACAGATATACCAGAACAGAAACTGGAGAGAGATTATATGCTAATCTACGAAATTACGGAATAGAGGGTAAGCGTGCTATTCACTGGGTAGTAGATGAATATGAACTTTATCATAGAACTGTTTCAACATTAATAAATGATATAGTTTCTGCTGGCTTTATTATTGAGGAATGTCAGGAATCAAAAGTGCCTGAATCAATTAGAGAAAAACACGCAGATATGTTTGGAGGGGTTATTCATCAACCAGACTTTATTTTCTTTAGGTGTGGAAAGAATAACTGATTTTTTTATTGTTACAAAGGAAACAACAGCGGAGCAGTCAGCCGGAACGGGCTGACTGTTTTTTGCTTTGTAAATGTTCGTCATATAATGAACATCGAAGAGGGAAAATACCGCTTGACAGAAAGGTCCGGGGGGGTAGAATAAGGACGGCTTGAAAATACAAACCAAGAAAATATACGGGAGGATTATTATGAAAAAGAAGATTTTGGCACTGCTGCTGGCAGTGGCAACGGCATCCATGCTTGCAGGCTGCGGAAAGGATGACGGCGGCCGGGAGAGAGAAAGCCGTGAGGAAAGCAGCTATGAACAGGAGGAGAGCGCTCCGGAGAGCGTTTCGGAACCGGAAGAACCTGAAGAAGCGCCCCTTCTGACCAGCGCTTACGCGTCGGCAAAGCCCGGCAATGAATTTCAGTTTGGCGCTTATGAGCAGGACAACAATCTTTCTGACGGCGCAGAGCCTATCGAATGGGTGGTGCTTGCGAATGAAGGGGACAGGATTTTAGTGTTGAGCAAGTATGTGCTGGTAGGAGAACCGGAGGAGATTAGGAATGAGGAAATACAGAATGATAAACTCCCGGGTGTAGTCTCCGACTACGGCAACGCCCTAGTGACTTGGGAAGTAAGCGCTGAGCGGAAATGGCTGAACAGCATTTTTTACCAGGAAGCATTTTCGGACGAGGAAAGAAACTGTATCCTGCAGTCGGAACTCACAACACCGGACATGGAGGGTACAGATTCTTGGAGTACTTTTCATTCACTTGGCGGTGCGGACACGACGGATTATCTGTTTTCGTTAAGCTACGAGGAGTTTCAGGAATATGTAGAGCCTCTAAAGATAGCAAAAGCAGAAGCCACGGCGGCCTGCGTTGTACATGTGGACGAGGAAACGGGATATGTGTACTGGCTGCTCCGAACGCCTGGGGAACCGGATACCAGCGACGGTTATTCATTATGTTTTGCCTCAATTCATTCTGAGAGTGGGGATGTATATTATCAAGATGACTATGGTAACACACACATGTGTCAGGGGCACCTGCGTCATATTAACGGTGGCGATGATGTGACCCATTATGGCCTGCGCATGGCCATGTGGCTTAAGGTGGAATAGAAAAGAAACATTGCATTTGACTGACCGTTCAGGAATCGTTCAGGAACCGAAAGGGAAATTTGAGGAAAAAGTCAGAAGGCTGCCGCAGGATTGCGGCAGTCTTTTTGCAGCCTGTCCTTTGAGAACGCATCGACATTTATGCCTTTAATCTGAGTTTGAATAAAATTTCTGAGTTAGCCTTGACGCTGGACGGCAGACATGCTATACTTACAAAGTGGCTGTAAAAATGGCTGTAAAAAAGCCGGAACGGAAGCATAGCTCAGCCGGGATGAGCGTTCGCCTCACACGCGAAAGGTCAGGGGTTCGAGCCCCCTTGCTTCCATTTTTCCAAAACAGAAAATTCTATTGACATTTTCTATTGACATTTGGAAATGAATCAGATAGAATATAATTTGTTCGCAGGAATGGCGGAATTGGCAGACGCGCACGGTTCAGGTCCGTGTGGTAGCAATACCATGAGAGTTCAAGTCTCTTTTCCTGCATGCGGAGAGAGTGTTAAGTACGTTACTTAGCACTCTTTTTTTCACTGACAGAAACAAAAACGAGGAATAACCGAAAAAATGGAAAAACGGACAGCTTTGCATACGGACGGTGACAAAAGGAACGACGAAAAAAAGCAGAAAAAGAAGCCCGCAGGGCGGCCCCGGAGCGGGAGAGGGACAGGCGCCGGGGAGAAGACGGAGCGCAGGGAATGGTATCAGCTTGACCTGTCGGCGATTGTGTATCCCACGCTGCAGCGCCGGGATTTTTCCTCCGTGTACAGGCTTTCCGTGGTGCTCAAGGAAGAGATCCGGCCCCAGATCCTGCAGCAGGCCCTGGATCTGACGCTGCCCCGGTTCCCCACCTACAAGGCGGCAATTCGAAAAGGCCTTTTCTGGCGGTATCTGGAGCCCAACGACCGGCCGGGGCCCTTTGTGCAGGAGGATGTAAAGAACCCCTGCCAGCCCATGTATTTCAAAGAGAACAACCGTTATCTTATCAGGGTTTATTACTTCAGAAACCGTATTTCTCTGGAGGCCCATCACAGTCTGGGGGACGGGACCGGAGGAATGTGCGTGCTTCTGACACTGACGGCTACCTATCTGAGACTTTTGGGCTGTCAGGGAATCGAGAACGGCGGATTTGTGCTGGATATCAATGAAAAACCGGACAAAGAGGAGCTGGAGGACGCTTACATGCGTTACGCCAACGCAAAGGTCTGTCCGCCCCGGCTGGAAGAAAAGGCATACCGTGTCCGGGGGACGGCGGAACCTTTTTACACGCTGAACATCATTGACGGCATCATGTCCGTGTCCCAGGTGGCGGCGGTGGCGGAGCGATACCATGCGACAGTCACGGAATATCTGAACGCCGTGCTGCTGGAAGCGCTGCTGAAAAAGCAGAAGGAGGACGGCGGGCGGACGCTGCGGCCGGTGAAGATCGCCATGCCGGTGAATCTGCGGCGCTTTTTTCCGTCCGTTACCCTGCGGAATTTTATTACCATGATCTATCCCGGCGTGGATCCGAGACTGGGAGAGTATACCTTTGAGGAAATCGTGCAGCAGGTCCGAAACTACATGCGCTATCATCTGAATGAAAAACTGCTGAAGGGAGACATTACAACCAACGCGGAGACCCAGAGAAACCCTCTGATCAGAGTGGTTCCTTTGTTCCTGAAGGATCTGGTGGTGCGCATGTTCTACACAAAGGTGCAGGACCGCAATTCTTCGGCGGGACTGACCAATATGGGGATCATGAAGGTGCCGGAAGGGATGAAACCCCTGATCGAGCGGTTTGACATTTACATGGGCCAGCCCTTTTCCCGTCGGACAAACTGTGCGGTCATCAGTTTCGGGGACACGCTGACCGTCAATTTTGCCAGCAGTATCGTGGAGACGGATGTGGAGCGGCATTTTTTCCGCAGGCTTGTCAGGGACGGCATCCATGTAAAGATAGAGAGCAACCGTTGAATTTCCGGTGGAAGAGAAAGAGAGGGAGCCTATGTCATATTGTGTAAACTGCGGCGTGGAGCTGGACGCTTCCGCAAAAAATTGTCCGCTTTGCGGCACGCCGGTGCTGAATCCGAACGTAACCGGGAAAGCGGAGGAACCGGCGCCTTTTCCGGTTAGAAAAGAACAGGTGGAGCCTGTAAAGCGAAAGGATTTTGGCGTGCTGGTGTCCATAACCGTGCTGGCCACGGCGGCGGTGTGCGGCATTCTGAACGCGCTGGTCTTTCGGGAGAGTCTCTGGTCTCTGGCCGTGCTGGGCGGATGCGTGGTATTCTGGGTATTTCTGGAACCGGCGCTTTTTTCCGCCGCACAGCCTCTTTGGCTATCGGTTCTGTGTGACGGGGCGGCGGTGGTCTTTCTGCTTTATATGATCACGTTTCTCTCCGAAGACAGCGGCTGGTTTTTGGGCCTGGGAGTTCCGCTGGCCGTGCTGACCACAGGCGTGGCGGAGGTTTTCGCGCTGTGCCTGTACAGACTTCCCAGATCGTTCCTGACGGTGTCCCTGTATCTCTTTACGGCGGCGGGTCTGCTGTGCCTTGGAATCGAGCTGCTGGTGGACCGCTTTCTGGGCAATCCGATTGCGCCGGGCTGGTCTGCGGTGGTGCTGACGGTCTGCGGCGTGTTTGATATCGCGTTTATTACGATCCTTTCCCGCAGCAGGCTGAGAAACTATGTGCGCAGAAGACTGCATTTTTAGGTGAAGACCGCGGAACCGGGCGAAGCGGAGGGAAAGCGGGAGGACGAAAGGGAAAAGGGAAGCGAGGACGGGAATCAGAGAAATGAAAGAAAACAAAGAAAATAAATTAAACAACGAAGACAAAGAAAATATGGAAAACAAAGCAGCAAAAGAAAAAGAGACAAAAAACGAAAAGGGAGAAAAGAGAAATCAGAACCTGATGCATCTGATCCGGCGGGTCCACGGCCTGGTGGAGAACACGGATATAGAAAAACACAGACATTCTCAGGATCAGATCGGCGCCGTCCTTGGCAGCGGCAGGGGGATCCGTTATCGGGAAACGGACATTGACGGCATGTACGGGGAATGGGTCGGCGTGGACAGGGCCCACACCAAAAAATATGTGCTTCTGCACTGCCACGGGGGCGGCTACTCCACCGGCAGCAGCCTGTATGCGAGGACGCTTACGTCGAAGCTGGCGTCGTCCACTTCCATGGATGTGCTCTGCTTTGACTATCGGCTGGCGCCGGAGCATCCCTTCCCCGCAGCGCTGGAGGACGCCGTGAAGGCGTGGAATTATCTGATGCTGCTGGGCTACGGGGCGAGAGATGTGATCCTGACGGGAGATTCCGCCGGAGGAAATCTGGCGCTTGCGCTGACCCTGAAGCTGAAGGAAGAGGGAAGGATCCTGCCCCGGGGGCTGGTGCTGATGTCCCCATGGACGGATCTGACTTCCTCCGGCGAATCCTTTGAGACAAGGGCGGAGCTTGATCCCGTTCTGGACCGCGCCTATATCGACCGCATGGTGGACGCCTATGCGCCGGGACGCGATCTGAAAGATCCGTATATCTCTCCGCTGTTCGGGAATTTTGAAGGGTTTCCGCCGACTTATATTCAGGTGGGGGAGAACGAAATCCTGCTCAGCGATTCCGGGCGTCTGCAAAAGGCGTTGGAGGACGCCGGCGTGCCGGTGAGGACAGACGTCTATCCGGGTATGTGGCATGTGTTTCAGATGTCGCCTGTGAAGGCGGCCAGGGAAGCCATGGATCAAAACGCGCAATTTATTTATGATATTTGCAGATAAAAAAAGGAATTCGGGGACGGCCGCAGAATAGATATGATAGGAGAACAATGTTATGACTATCAGAGAAAGCTTTGAACAGCAGGAAAAGGAGTATTTAAGTCCTTATGCGGCGCTGAGCATCAACTCAAAGGGAAGGCTTCGGGAAGAGGAACCCTGTGATATCAGGCCTGTGTTCCAGCGGGACCGTGACCGGATCATTCACTGTAAGTCTTTCCGAAGGCTGAAGGATAAGACTCAGGTTTTTTTAACGCCGGAGGGCGACCACTACAGAACCCGTCTCACCCACACGCTGGAGGTTTCCCAGAATGCCAGAACCATTGCCAAGGCGCTGCGCCTGAACGAAGAGCTGGTGGAAGCGATTGCGCTGGGGCACGATCTGGGACATACGCCGTTCGGACATGCGGGGGAGAGGGCGCTTAACAGGGTATGCCCTCTGGGCTTTGAACACAATGTCCAGAGCGTCCGCACGGTGGACAGGCTGGAAAAAGGCGGGCACGGGCTGAATCTGACGTATGAGGTCCGGGACGGCATCCTGAATCACCAGACGAAAGGGAATCCCCATACCCTTGAGGGAAAGATCGTCCAGTATTCGGACAAGATCGCCTACATACACCACGACATGGACGACGCTCTGCGCGCGGGGATCCTGAAGGAGAGCGACGTGCCGAAAGAGATCAGCGACGTGATCGGCTGTACCACAGGGGAGAGACTGGATCATTTCATTCATGACATTGTCACGAACAGCATGGGGAAAAATGATATCTGCATGTCGGAGCCGGTGGCGGAAGCCATGAGGAAGCTTCGGCAGTTCATGTTTGAAAACGTCTACCAGAACCCTGTGGCCAAGAGCGAGGAAAGCAAGGCGGAGACGCTGATGGAGACGCTTTACGGACATTTCCTGAAAAATATCGGCGACATGCCGGCGGAGTACGGACAGCTGATCGACGAGGGGGAGCCGAAGGAACAGGTGGTCTGCGATTATGTCGGGGCGATGACGGACCGGTTTGCCATCGCCGTCTATGAGGATATTTATATTCCGAAATCCTGGTCCGTTTAGGGAGAGGCGCTGTTATGGCGTCCCCAAAGGACAGGCCCCTGAACGGGTTTACGCAGGAAGACGGGCAGGAAGATCCGGCCCGGTGAGATGAGGTATGCATGCGCTATTCGGATGAACTGATCGAGGAAGTCAGGGAAAGAACAGATATTGTGGATTTGGTGGCGGGTTATGTGAGCCTGAAAAAACGGGGCAGCAATCACTGGGGGCTCTGCCCTTTTCACAGGGAGAAGACCCCCTCCTTTTCCGTGTCCGGCGTCAAGCAGATGTACTATTGTTTTGGGTGCGGAGCCGGCGGAAACGTTTTTACGTTCCTGATGAATTATGAAAATATGTCCTTTCAGGAAGCGGTGAAATTTCTTGCGGACCGGGCGGGAATACAGCTCCCGGAGCCGGACGAAAGCGAAGAGATGAAAAAGCGGGAAGGAAAGCGCGCGAGGCTGCTTCAGGTCAACAAAGAAGCGGCGAGGTTTTTCTATTACCAGCTGCGCAGTCCCAGAGGGGCCGTGGGGCTAAGGTATCTGAAAAATCGGGAGCTGTCCGACGAGACCATGCACCGGTTCGGGCTGGGATATGCGGGAGCAAGCGGCGCGGATCTGGTCGGTTACCTTCGGCAGAAGGGCTTTGAGGATGAGCTGATCAAGGAAGCGGGACTGGCCAGCAATTCGGAACAGCACGGTCTTGTCAGCCAGTTCTGGAATCGCGTCATGTTTCCCATACAGGACATCAATCACAGGGTCATCGGCTTTGGCGGCCGCGTCATGGGAGACGCTGTGCCAAAATACCTGAATTCGCCGGAGACGCCGGTGTTTGACAAGCGGCGGAACCTGTACGGCCTGAATTTCGCCAGAACGGCCAGATGCGGCAATATCATTCTCTGCGAGGGCTACATGGATGTGATCGCCATGCATCAGGCGGGCTTTACCCAGGCGGTGGCTTCGCTGGGAACGGCGTTCACCCCCGAACAGGCCAATCTGCTGCGCCGGTATACGGAAAACGTGCTGTTGGCCTACGACAGCGACGGCGCCGGCGTGAAAGCGGCGCTGCGGGGGATCGGGATCCTGCGGGAGGCCGGACTGAACGGCAGGGTCATCAATATGCAGCCTTACAAGGACCCGGACGAGTTTATCAAGGCGCTGGGCCCGGATGCCTTTCAGGAGAGGATCGACAAGGCGGAAAACAGCTTCTTCTTTGAGATCCGCATTCTGGAGGGCCAGTTCGACATGAGCGATCCGGAGGCAAAGACCAGGTTCCACCATGAGATCGCAAAGAAGCTCTGTGATTTTTCCGAGGACGTGGAGCGGGACAATTACCTGCAGGCGGTGGCGGATAAGTATCTGATCGGGGTGGAGAACCTTCGCAGGCTGGTAAACAGCTACGCGGCCCGGACGGGGCTGGCAAAACCGCTGGAGCGGCCGAAATCCGGCGTTCATCAGAAGAACAGTCCTCAGGAGAACGCGAAGAAAGCCCAGAGACTTTTGATTACATGGCTGTCGGATGAACCGAAACTGTATGACAGGATTAAGAAATACATCTCCCCGGAAGACTTTACGGACGAGCTGTATCAGAAAGTGGCGTCGCGCCTTTTTCAGGGCCTGGCGGAAGGCACGTTTCAGCCGGCGGGGCTGATCAGCATGTTTGAGGACGAGGACGAACAGCGGGAGGCGGCGGCTCTTTTCCATACGAATCTGCCCGAGCTTAACACGGGACCGGAGAGGGAAAAGGCTTTCCACGACATCCTCCTTGCCGTAAAAAAGAACAGCTATGAATATTATACCGGCAGGCTCGGTACGGATGTGACCGCCTTAAATCAGGTGGTAGAGGGGAAGAAAGCCCTTGAGGAACTGGCAAAGACGCATATTTCACTGGAATGAGGTTATAACTAAACTAACAGGGAACATGAGTTCCCAAGGAAGGATGGAACGGCTACAATGGATGAAAACACACAGGCAAGATTTGACGAGAAGGTAAAAGCCCTGCTCGCTCTCGCCAAAAAGAAGAAGAATGTGCTGGAATACCAGGAGATCAGTGAATTTTTTGCCGACCTGTCTCTGGAAGAGGAACAGTTCGAGAAAATTCTTGAGGTTTTGGACCAGAACAATGTGGACGTGCTCCGGATCACGGAGGACGATGTGGACGACGAGGAGATCCTTCTGGGCGATGAGGAAGATGTGGATATGGAAAATCTGGATCTTTCCATTCCCGACAGCATCAGCATCGAGGATCCCGTCCGTATGTATTTAAAGGAAATCGGCAAGGTGCCCCTTCTCTCCGCGGAGGAAGAGATTGAGCTGGCAAAGCGGATGGAGCTGGGAGATCAGGAAGCAAAGAAGCGCCTGGCCGAAGCCAACCTGCGTCTCGTGGTCAGTATCGCGAAGCGCTATGTGGGCCGGGGCATGCTGTTTCTGGACCTGATTCAGGAAGGAAATCTGGGGCTGATCAAAGCCGTGGAAAAGTTCGATTACCGGAAGGGATATAAATTTTCCACCTACGCCACATGGTGGATCCGTCAGGCCATCACCCGCGCCATTGCGGATCAGGCCAGAACCATACGGATCCCGGTGCACATGGTGGAGACGATCAACAAACTGATCCGGGTCAGCAGACAGCTTCTGCAGGAGCTGGGACGCGAACCGACACCGGAGGAAATTGCGGAGGAAATGAACATGCCTGTAGATCGTGTGAGAGAAATTTTAAAAATCAGTCAGGAGCCGGTGTCTCTGGAGACGCCTATCGGCGAGGAGGAGGACAGTCACCTCGGAGATTTTATTCAGGATGACAATGTGCCTGTTCCCGCGGACGCGGCGGCCTTTACCCTGCTGAAGGAGCAGCTTGTGGAGGTGCTGGGGACCCTGACGGAGAGAGAGCAGAAGGTTCTGCGGCTGCGCTTTGGTCTGGACGACGGGAGAGCACGGACGCTGGAAGAGGTGGGAAAGGAATTTAACGTCACCCGTGAGCGTATCCGGCAGATTGAAGCAAAGGCGCTGAGAAAACTGCGCCATCCCAGCCGCAGCAGAAAGCTGAAGGATTATCTGGATTGATGGACGGCAGAAAAAAGGCTTTGTCCAGGCGGCTTTTAATGCTGGCGAACATGGTGACTTTGGGAAACCGTGTGGCGGATGTGGGCTGTGACCATGGCTTTCTCTCCGTCTATCTGGTGCGGGAGGGCATCAGCCCCCGCGTCATCGCCATGGATGTCAGAAGCGGCCCGTTGTCCGCCGCCAGGGAACATATCGGCGCCAGCGGTCTGGGGTCATACATAGAGACGCGTCTCTCGGACGGCCTTCAGGAGTTGAGACCCGGGGAGACGGATGCGGTGGTATGCGCGGGCATGGGCGGCAGGCTGATGGCGCGGATTCTGGAAGAGAGCCTTGAGAAGGCAAGGGGGATGCGCGAGCTGATCCTGCAGCCACAGTCGCAGATAAAGGAATTCCGGCAGTTTCTGCGCGGGGCCGGGTTTCAGGTCACGGCCGAAGACATGGTCCGGGAAGACGGAACCTATTATTTTGCCATGCGGGCGGTGCCGGGAGAGACGGAAAGGGGATTGGAGGAAAGGACGGTTTTTGACAGGGCGCTCTGCGACCGGTTCGGAGAAATTCTTCTTTCCGGAAGACATCCGCTTCTCGGACGGTATCTGCTGGAAAGGGAGAAGCTTCTGGAGAAGCTGACGGCCGCGCTTGCGGAAAGGGACGGAGAGCGGATCCGGAAACGGTTTCTGGAGCTGCAGGAGGAACTGGGCGACGTCCGCAGGGCGCTGGCGCTGTTTGCGGGGGAGAGTCTCTGTGCGGAGCAGGCCGGCGTCTGACGAGGGCAGCGGGGCGATGAAGCCCTGTCACGGGTCGGGAAGGCGCCGCGCCTGCGGCGTTTGACAGGGCGTCAAAAAGGAGGAGAAGGTATGGCGGTAGTTACGATACGGGGGGAGAAGAGAGAGTATCCCCAGGGAACCTCTTATGAGACCATAGCGGAGGAATTTCAGGAGACTTATGGCAGTATGATCGCCGTCGCGGTGGCAAACGGGAAAATACGGGAACTGTTCAAAAAGGTGACAAAAGACTGCACGCTGGATTTTTTCACAGTGGGGGACGACATCGGCCACAGAACCTATGTGCGCACGGCCACCATGCTGCTGTTGAAGGGCATCTGCGATGTGTTCGGGCCTGAGGCGGCTTTGGCCAGCACGGTGGAATTTTCGGTGGGGAACGGCATTTATGTCAACCTGCGGGGAACTGCCGCAGCGAACGCGGAAGGCGCGGAAGCGGTGGGGCGGCGCATGCGGGAGCTGGCGGAGAAAAAAGCGCCGTTCCGGAAAAGGACCTATCCCATTGAGGACGCCATGGAGCTGTTCCGCAACAGAAAGATGCAGGACAAGGAGAAGCTGTTCCGCTACCGGATGAGTTCCACCGTGAACCTGTATGAGATTGACGGCTATTATGATTATTATTACGGCTATATGCTTCCCAACGCCGGGTATGTAAAATGGTTTGACCTGATCCCCTACGAAGAGGGATTCATGCTGCTTTTGCCCACAAGAAAGAATCCGACGGTGGTGGAAGCCTTCGACGAGCGCAGAAAACTGTTCGAGACCATGGAGGACTCCGAAGAGTGGGGAAGGGTCGCGGGCATAGAGACGGTGGGGGACCTGAACGATCAGATCTGTCAGGGCTCCATGAGCGAGCTGATCCTTGTGCAGGAGGCGGCCCAGGAGCGGAGGATCGGCGAGATCGCAAAAGAGATCGTAAGCCGGGGCAACGTGAAATTCGTGATGATCGCGGGGCCTTCTTCCTCGGGGAAGACCAGCTTTTCCCACAGGCTGTCCATTCAGCTGAGAACGCTGGGAAAGACGCCCCATCCCATCGCGCTGGACGATTATTTTGTGGACAGGGAGCTGACGCCGAGGGACGAGAACGGCGACTATAATTTTGAATGTCTCGAAGCCATCGACGTCAAAAAGTTCAACGAGGACATGACCCGGCTGCTTGCGGGCGAGAAGGTGGAACTCCCCTCCTTTAACTTTAAGATCGGGAAACGGGAATACAGGGGAAATTACCTGCAGCTTGCGTCCGACGATATCCTTGTGATAGAGGGGATCCACGGGCTGAATGACAGAATGTGCTACGCCCTGCCCAAAGAGAGCAGATTCCGCATTTATATCAGCGCCCTTACCACCCTGAACGTAGACAACCATAACAGGATCTCCACCACCGACGGCAGGCTTCTGCGCAGGATGGTGCGGGACGCCCGCACCAGAGGGGCCAGCGCGCAAAGGACCATCGAAATGTGGGCTTCCGTGCGAAGGGGCGAGGAAGAGAACATCTTCCCGTTTCAGGAGGGAGCGGACGCCATGTTCAATTCGGCGCTGATCTATGAGCTTGCGGTGCTGAAGCCGTTTGCGGAGCCGCTGCTCTTTCAGATTCCGAAGGAGACGCCGGAATATTACGAGGCGAAGAGACTGCTGAAATTTCTGGATTATTTCCTGAGCGTGCCCAGCGAAAGTCTTCCGAACAATTCCCTTTGCAGAGAATTTGTGGGCGGAAGCTGTTTCAATGTATGAGCGTCTGTTACAAAAAACGTGTTGAAATCCGGGAACAGGGTATTGCGCCGCGCCTTTGTCGGTGATAAAATATATTGAGATATGATATATCATTTTATAACGTTGGAGGATAAGCTGATGCAGAAAAGAAAAAGCAGTCTGATTTTTTCCATCATGATCATGAGCGCGGTGATCGTCTTACTGACGGCGCTCATTATAGGCGGAACTTCGGTGGTGTCGCTGTCAACTCTGTCTGACTCGTCCTATGATACATACGAAAGCGCCATGGACGAGGGGTATAAGAACGAGATCAAATCCCAGGTACAGAGCACCATATCCGTGATGCAGGCACAGTACGATATGTACCAGGCCGGGGAAAAGACAGAGGAAGAGGCGAAGAACGACGCCAAGGAGATCATCCGCGTCATGCGCTACAGGGACGACCAGAGCGGATATTTCTGGATCGACGACACGGACTATATTCTTGTCATGCACCCCATTCTTGTGGAGAACGAGGGAAACAACCGTTATGATCTGCAGGATCCCAACGGCGTCATGATCGTGCAGTCCATCGTAAAGGTCTGCCAGACGCCGGAAAAAGGCGGGTTCAACGAATTTTATTTCACAAAGGCGGACGGCGTCACCGTGGCGCCGAAGATCGCGTATTCTCAGATCTTTGAACCATGGGGCTGGATCGTGTCCACGGGAAACTATGTGGACGACATCACGGAGGACAAGGCCCAGACCCGGGCAGAGCTGAAAAATCTCTACAATGAAGTGATCATCCGCATGATCGTCATTTTTGTGGCCGCGGTTCTGATCGGACTGGCCATCGCTTATTTTGTGGGCCGCAGGATCATTGCTCCCTTAAAGAAGATTCAGGTATTTGCAGGTCATATTGCCGACGGCGATCTTACGACCAGCGTGGAAGTGGAACAGAACAACGAGATCGGGCAGACCGCGCAGGCTCTTCTGGTGGCGCAGGACAATATGCGGGATCTTCTGCGGGGGATCAACGATGTGGCTCAGAGCGTGAGCAACGTGCTGGATCAGTTCGATGCGGCGTTCCGAAATATGAAAGAGTCCATCGGGCAGGTCAACTCGGCGGTGGATTCCATTGCGGACAACGTGAGCCGGCAGGCGGATTCCACGGATGAAGCTTCCGACGATGTGAACGTTATGGCGGACAGGATCCGTCAGACCGGGGACGAGGTGGAGAGCCTTGACCGGAACGCGAAGGATATGAGCCAGATCAGCGAGCAGTCCATGGAAACGCTGAAGCAGCTGATTCAGGTCAACGAGATTACGAGAAAGAGCATCACGGGCATGGCGGAGCAGATCAACTCCACGCACCGTTCGGTACAGCAGATCCATGTCGCAGCCAATCTGATCAATGAGATCTCCGACCAGACCGGCCTTCTGGCGCTGAATGCCAGCATCGAGGCGGCAAGAGCGGGCGAAACCGGAAAGGGCTTTGCCGTTGTCGCGGACGAGATTGCAAAGCTTGCCAACCAGTCTTCCGAATCGGTAGGAGAGATCAACAGAGTGGTGGAGGAACTGCAGAACAACGCCACAAAATCCGTGGAAGGCATGCGGGAGATCAACAGTTCGGTTGACAAACAGGTGGAAACGCTTACGGAGACCCAGCAGATCTTTACGAGACTGCATCAGGAGCTGTCCAACTGCGTATCTTCGGTTCAGTCGATCGACGGCATGACGGAGGAACTGGAGAAACAGAGGACCAATGTGACGGAGTCCCTGAACGTGCTGAATTCTCTGGCTCAGGACAACGCGGCGGTGGCGCAGGAGACCTCGGCCATGTCCGCAGGGCTGGCAAAGGTGGTGGATGATTCCGGTTCCATCATGGAAGATCTGGAGAATAAGACGAAATCTTTGATGGATAATATCCATAGATTTAAGATTTGACAGTCTGTCCGTTTCGTTTTCGGAATGGCGCAGACGACCCTGATCGGATGATGTAAGTAAGACAGGTGATCGCGGCCGCGGGCAAAGCGCCTGCGGGTGAGGAAAGTCCGGGCTTCACAGGGCAGGATGCCGGATAACGTCCGGTGGAGGCGACTCCAAGGCCAGTGCAACAGAAAGATACCGCCGGGATCTGCGCTCCGCGCAGGTTCCGGTAAGGGTGGAAAGGCAGTGTAAGAGACTACCGTCCGTCCGGCAACGGGCGGAGCCATGTAAACCCCATCCGAAGCAAGACCAAAAAGAAAGCGACAGGCTTGCCCGGCCTGCTTTCAGGTAGGTCGCCAGACACGGCTGGCAACAGCCGTGCAAGACAGATGATCACTCAACGACATAACCCGGCTTATCGTTTTGCTTACAGACTTAAAATTCGACAGATATGGCGAAAGTCATATCTGTCGGGTTTTGTTGTGAATAAAAAATTCTGACAGAGAGTTTGTCTTTTGGGCTCTCCGGCTGCTTTGCAAAGAACTGTCCGGCGGGAGGCGATCTTGAGAACGGAAAAGAAGAAAGGGAAATATACGCCGGGGCTGTTGCTGCTCCTGCCGCTTTTTCTGATGTGCCTGTGCGCCGGCTGCGGGGAGCGTTCGGTTTCCCCGGGGGAGAATTTTCAGGGGGACCTTGCCGACGCCGGAAAGGAAGGCGCGGAGGAACGTAAGGCGCCGTCTGTCGCGGTTGCCGCCCTGTTGGAATGGGAGGATCCGGACGAGGAAAATCTGGCGCGCATGCTTCAGGAAACCTGCGGAGGAATGATGGTGAAGCTGACGGCGGGCGGTCTGACGGGAAGCGGCGTGATCTGCGGCACGGAAGGAGATTTCCTGCTGGTCGCAACGGCGGCTCATGTGCTGTCGGAAGCCGCGGACGGGGTAAAGGTCCTGTTTTCGGACGGATGGGAGACAGAAGAAGTTTCCGTCGCGGTTTCAGGTTCGGCCGACCTTGCGGTGCTCCGGATTCCCCTGTCCCGGATCCCGGAAAAGAGTCGGAGCGTTTATCTGGCCGCCAATATGGATCCGGCCATTTCCGGCGAAGTACAGGCCGGCGACGGCTGCATCGTTATGGGCGGCGTTGAGGAAGCGGCCTGCGACGCTTATGAAGGCGAGGTGCTGGATACATGGATCTATATGGAAGATTACGGGCAGTATATGGTCTGGGCCAGGGCGCCGGGAAAGAAGGGCATGTCGGGCGGCGGGATCTTTGACCGCAGCGGGCATCTTTTGGGCATCCTCTCCGGGTACAGCGAGGACGGGGAATGGGCCGCTGTTCCGCTGGCGTTTCTGTTGGCGGAGCTCTCAGATGCGGCGGAGCCATAAGAAAAATCGGACGCGGTGATTGACAATCGGAAACAGATGGTAGATTATGATAGAGAGAACGGTATTCCTGAAACAAAGCAGGAGAAAGGATGGACAGCAATGACAAAAATAGATGTGTTTTCGGGATTTCTCGGGGCGGGGAAAACGACCCTGATCAAGAAGCTTTTGAAGGAGGCGCTGGACGGGAGCAAGACGGTGCTGATCGAGAACGAGTTCGGTGAGATCGGGATCGACGGAGGCTTTTTAAAGGAAGCCGGCATTGAGATCAAGGAAATGAATTCCGGCTGTATCTGCTGCTCCCTGGTGGGAGACTTCGGCGCTTCGCTGAAGGAGGTGATCTCCACTTATGCGCCTGAGCGCATTCTGATCGAGCCCTCCGGCGTGGGAAAGCTTTCCGATGTGCTGAAGGCGGTGGAGAACGTGGCGGCGGAGCTGAATGTTAAGGTCAACAGCGCCGTGGCCGTGGTGGACGCTTCCAAGGCGAAAATGTATGTCAAGAATTTTGGAGAGTTCTTTATCAATCAAATCCAGTTTGCCGGAACCATTCTCTTAAGCAGAACGGACAAGGTGACGGCGGAAAAACTGCAGGAATGCGTACAGATGATCCGTCAGTATAACGCGACGGCGACTGTTATCACCACGCCGCTGGATCAGCTGGACGGCAGGGATGTTCTGGAGACCATCGAAGGCGCGGACACGCTGGATGAGATGATGCGGGAGATGCTTCAGACGGTGCAGGACGAACACGAGCACCATCATCACCATCATGACGACGATGACGAGGATGAGGAACACGAACACCATCATCACCATCATGACGACGATGACGAGGATGAGGAACACGAGCACCGTCACCACCATCATGACGACGATGACGATGACGAGGAACACGAGCATCACCATCACCACCATGACGGCGACTGCAGCTGCGGTCATGATCATCACGGCCATCATCATGCGGACGAGGTATTTACAAGCTGGGGAAAAGAGACGCCCGCCGCATACACCGCGGAAAAGCTGGAGAGCATCTTTACAGCTCTGGACAGCGGCGAGTATGGCGCCATTCTTCGCGCGAAAGGCATGGTGCCCGCCGGAGACGGAACGTGGCTTTATTTTGACTATGTTCCCGAAGAGCATGAGATCAGAAACGGCAGGCCGGAGGTGACGGGAAAACTCTGCGTCATCGGCGCCGAACTGAAGGAAGAGAAGCTGGAAGAACTGTTTGGCGCGTAAGCGGACGCAGGGCGGAGCGGCAAAGCAGGGTATGGCGGAATGCGGCGCGGCGTGAGGCAGTGAAACAGAACGACGCAGGGCAGAGCGAGAACGGTGTAATTGCAAAGTGAGATGTTGGAAAGGCGGAAAGCAGGATGAAACCGGTATATGTGATTAACGGATTTCTGGAGAGCGGCAAAACGGAATTTATCTGTTTTACGCTGGATCAGCCGTATTTTCAGATAAGAGGGACTACTCTTCTGATCCTCTGCGAGGAAGGTGAGAACGAGTATGACGAAGCGCTGTTAAAGAGAAGCCGGACGGTTGTGGAGCTTGTGGAATCGGAAGCGGAGTTTACTCCGGCCAACCTGATGGAACTGGACAAAAAGCATAAGCCGGAGCGGATCATCATTGAGTTCAACGGTATGTGGAACTATAAAAACGCGAAGCTGCCCTGGCATTGGAAGATCGAGCAGCAGATCACGACGATAGACGCGTCCACTTTCCCGATGTATTACACGAACATGCGCTCCCTGCTGGCGGAGATGATCCGGAAGTCCGAGATGATTATTTTTAACCGCTGCGACAATGTCCGGGAGGAACTGGGCGGATACCGGCGTAATATCAAGGCGGTGAACCCTTCCGCCGACGTGATCTTTGAGGATGCCAACGGGGAGATCAACGAGATTTTTGAAGAGGATCTGCCCTATGACCTGAGTCAGGAGACCATCGAGCTGGACAATGAGGGATACGGGATCTGGTATCTGGACGCCATGGACCATCTGGAGCGTTATGTGGGGAAAAAGCTGCAGTTTGTGGGAATGGTGCTGAAGCCTGAAAATTTTCCCGACGATTATTTTGTGCCGGGGCGGATGGCAATGACCTGCTGCGCGGAGGATATGGCTTTTCTGGGCTATGCCTGCCGGTTTGCGGGAGCGAAGGCGTTAAAACAGAAGGAATGGGTAAAGGTCACGGCTGTGGTCGCAAAAGAATACTGGGAGGACTATAAGGGCGAGGGCCCCATCCTCCATGCAGTGAGCGTGGAGAAGACGAAAGCGCCCAGAGAAGAGGTTATCAGTTTTTCATAAGGCATGATGCAGGAAGACGAAAAAGAGATCCGACAACTGAAAAACAGACTGCGGGATCTGGCCGAGCGATCCCGTCTGCAGGGGATTTATACCTTTACCGGATTTCTGGGTCCGGCCGAGCAGGAGATCTTCTGGCAGCAGGAAAAAGAGCTGCGCAGCGCGGGGTATCTCTTAAACGGCGGGTACGAGGGCGCGGACCGGGTGGTGATCCGGTTCGGCAGCGAAGAAGAGCTGGGATATGAGGTTCCCTTTCCCATTGCGTGCATTCGGATCAGTCCGCTGCAGCGAAAATTTGCGGATGAGCTGTCCCACCGGGATTTTCTGGGAGCGTTGATGAATCTGGGAATCGATCGGGCAACGCTGGGGGATATCAGGACGGGAGACGACGAGACGTATCTCTTCTGTCTGGAGTCCATTGCGGGGTTTCTCTGTGAAAATCTCACGAGAGTCCGCCACACCGATGTCCGCTGCGTCGTGACGGAAGAGATCGGGGACATGCCCCGGGATGTTCCGGAGACGGTCTGTATTCAGGTACAGTCGCTGCGTATTGACGCGGTGCTTTCCAGAGTGTATCATATATCAAGAGAAAAGAGCATGGATCTGTTCCGCGAGGGCAGGGTGTATGTAAACGGCAGGCTGTGTGAAAATAATTCCCGGCAGTTAAAGGCGGGAGAGACGGTGAATGCGAGAGGATTCGGCAAGTTTTCCCTGACCGGCGAACCGGGAAAGACAAAAAAAGGCAAGCTGGTCGTGGAAGCGGCAGTATACAGATGAGAGGGGTGTTGTCATGGAGTCCTATTCGATGATCCAATGGCTGTTCTTTTTCTATTTTTATTGTTTTTGCGGCTGGTGTGTGGAGTCCACTTATGTTTCGATCCGGACCCGGAAGCTTACGAACAGAGGATTTCTGCGTGGGCCGTTTCTGCCGCTGTACGGCAGCGGAGCCATTGTGATGCTGGTCGTGTCGATGCCTTTTCGGGACAATATTTTTCTGGTTTATGTGGCCGGCTGCATCGGCGCCACCGCGCTGGAATATGTGACGGGCGTAACGATGGAAGCGCTGTTTAAGGTGCGTTACTGGGACTATTCCAATCAGAAGTTTAATTTTCAGGGGCATATCTGTCTCGGAACGACTCTGTCATGGGGACTGCTAACCGTCCTGCTGACGCGGTTCGTGCATGTGCCGGTGGCAAAAATGGTTCTTGCCATTCCGGGATCCGTACTCACGGCCGTGACGATCGTGCTGACGGTGTTTATCGGCGCGGATTTCGCCCTTTCCTTTAAGGCGGCCATCGATCTCAAGGATCTGCTGGAGAAGATGAAGAATACAAAAACGGAACTGCTGCGCATTCAGAAACGGCTGGATGTCATTATCGCCTCTGTAGGAGAGAGTCTGGAAAGCCGCAGGGACGCCTTTGTGGAGAGTATGGATGAGATAAAATCCGGCATTGAAGAGAAACTGGAACATCTGAAAAAGCTGGCGGTGAACAGGCCCGGCGAATATCCGGAGAGCGTCAGGAGCGAAGTGTCGGAACTTCGGAAAAAATACATGATCAATGTGGAACTCAGGAACCGGCTTGCCAGCATCCGGGATTTCTTTCAGCGCGATCTTCTGCGGAGCAATCCCTCTATGGCGTCCGACCAGTATCAGGAGTATCTGGACGAGTTGAAGCAGAATGCCGGCCGTTTCAGAAGAAAAAAGAGCAGGAAAGAGGAAAAAGACAAAGAAAGCGAAGGAAGCGAAGAGCAGAAAAACCCGCAGACATAACGCCTGCGGGTTTTTCTTAATCAAATCTTAAAGAAATTCGAGGTTTAATGTTAAGAAACATTCTGGTACAATGAAAAATGAGGTGTCGGGTATGTACCATATTTTGATCTGTGACGATGAGAGAGATATCGTGAATGCGTTGAAAATATATCTGAACGATTCCAATTATGCCCTGCATGAGGCCTATAACGGCCGGGAAGCGCTTCAGGTCATGGAACGGGAAGAGATCCAGCTTGTCCTGATGGATGTCATGATGCCGGAGATGGACGGCATTGAGACCATGGTTAAGATCCGGGAAAAGAGCAACGTGCCCGTTATTCTGCTGACTGCAAAATCGGAGGACTCGGATAAGATACTGGGGCTGAATGTGGGGGCGGACGATTATATCACAAAGCCCTTTAATCCCATGGAGGTATGCGCCCGTGTGAAGTCGCAGCTGCGGCGGTATCTGCAGCTGGGCGGCAGCAGCGTAAGGAAAGAGGCGTTAAGGTGCGGCGGCATCGAACTGGATGACAAGGAGAAGAAGGTCCTGTGCGACGGGGAAGAGGTTTCGCTGACCCGGACGGAGTATGAGATCCTGAAGCTGTTGATGGAGAATCAGGGGCAGGTGTTTTCGCCCAGAGATATCTACCGCAGGATCTGGAACGATTCGCCCTACGGCAGCGAGAATACGGTGGCGGTCCATATCAGGCACCTGCGGGAAAAGCTGGAGATCAATCCGGCGGAACCGAGGTACCTGAAGGTGGTATGGGGACAGGGATATAAATGTGAGAAATATGTCTGAGACGGCAGGATCAAAGAGACGGAAGGAGACTGTGCCTTGTCGGCGAAGAAAAGAAAGAAAAAAATCATCTGTGCGGTGGGAAGAGTCATGTTGGCGCTGATAACGGTGGCAGCTTTTTTCGGCATGAGCGTATCGGAGCTGTTTTGCAGGGAAGCGGAAAAGGAGGGTTTTTACGAGGAAGAGGCGCTGAAGGACGCCAACAGCCCGTATCTGGACAGGATCGCCCAGGACATCACCGATTCGCTGGTGGAGCTGGTGGAGGCGCAGTCGAATTATGGCGTGATACGGGATTATCTGGTGTCCCAGGGCGTGGATGTACAGCTTTATAGAGATCGGGGCGTCTATCCAATGTGGGGAACCTACAGCGAGCCTTATAAGGCGAAGATTACCATTCGGGCGGAACTGAATTATTATGAGACGACGGGCAGAGACGTCTGGTGCGGTTTTTATATGTCGCCGAAGGATTCCTATTACTGCCTGTACTTGATGCGTCCGGACTGTCCGGCCGACGCTCCCATAAGGGAAGCGTACGACAGCCTGCAGATTCTGCATGATAAATGGGGGGCCGCAATGCGGACGGCCACGGCGACGAAGATCGTATTCGGCCTGTGCATTATCCTGTATCTTTTCCTGTTCCTGGAAAGAAGATATAAGCGCCATGCAGAGAGGAAGAGAGATCGGGGATTCCTGGTATGGAGACTGGCTGTGACGGCGGTATGCGTTGTCGCCATCATTCTGACGGAGCGGCTGCTGGAAGGAAGAATTGCATATTGGCAGTTTTTGTCTCGTATCCTGCTCAGAAGTACGGCGGTGTCGCTGATCCCCGCCGCGGTTCTGTTTCAGGGGACCGCCGCCAGCAGGTTCTTATACCGGCTTTCGCAAAAGGCCGGGCGTCTGATCTGCGGCATTCTGAGAAAGCTTCCCCTGCTGCCGTCCATAATCGTGTTGTATGCGGGGGTCAGCGGTCTGGAGCTGTTTTTCTGCTTCCGGTCAAAATGGTATTGGGCGCTGGGACTCTGGATCGTGGAGAAGGCGGTCGTACTGTGCGTCGGGATTTATCTCTTTGTGTGCGGAAAGCGGTTTTTGGCCGCGGGGGAGCTGATGGCGCAGGGAGAACTGAATCATGAGGTCAGTACCGCGGGTATGGCGGGGCCCTTGAAACAGCACGGGAAAAACCTGAACAGCATCAGTCAGGGAATCTCCCGGGCGGTGGAGGCGAAGATGAAAAGCGAGCGCATGAAGACGGAGCTGATCACCAACGTGTCCCATGATATTAAGACGCCCCTGACCTCCATCATTAATTATTCCCGGCTGATCGGCGACCAGAAGACGGAAAATGAAACGATCACGGAATATGCGCAGGTGCTGCTGCGGCAGGCGGAGCGCATGAAGAAGCTTCTGGACGATCTCATAGAGGCGTCCAAGGCCGCGTCCGGCAGCATGGAAATTCATTTTGCGCCCTGTGAGGTAGACGTTCTTCTTTCTCAGGCCGTGGGAGAATACCAGAGCCGGCTGGAGGAAAAGCAGCTGGAGCTTCGCACCGTCCAGCCGGAAGAGACGATTCGCATTCTGGCGGACGGACAGCTGCTGTGGCGTGTTTTTGACAATCTGCTCAACAACGTCTATAAGTATGCGCAGGATGGATCAAGGGTTTACCTGAACGTGGAGAAGACGACGGACAGCGTGCGCATTATCTTTCGCAACATGTCGAAGTTTGCGCTGAATATTTCGGCGGAAGAGCTGGAGGAACGGTTCGTGCGCGGGGACAAGTCCAGACATTTGGAGGGCAGCGGGCTGGGACTTGCGATCACGAAAAGTCTGGTAGAACTGCAGAACGGCCGGATGGAGCTTTTGGTGGACGGCGATCTTTTCAAGGTGACGCTGGTGTTTGGACTGTTGGCGGACGAGGGAAAAAACACCGCGGACAATCGGTAGGAAACTGCCGGATGTCCGCGGTGTTCTGACGTTTTTCCTGAGGGACGACGGTCCCGTCGGCGGAAAATTTTATTTCGCCGCGATGGCGGAATATTTTTCCTCGCAGTATTTGCAGCGGTAAATCTCCCGCTCCGGATCCGCCAGATAGAAGATATGGGGAAGCTCCTGCTCGATGGAGGTAATGCATCTGGGATTGTGGCATTTGATCACGTTTCGGATCTGATTTGGCAGAACCAGTTCCTTTTTCTCCTGTATCTCGCCGTTCCGGATCACATTGACCGTGATGCTGTGGTCTATGAATGCCAGAATGTCGAGGTCCAGCATATCGATGTCGCACTCTACCTTCAGGATATCCTTTTTCCCCATTTTAGCGCTTCGGGCGTTCTTGATGATGGCTACCGTGCAGTCCAGCTTGTCCAGCTGAAGATGTTCATAGAGTTCCAGGCTCTTTCCTGCCTTGATATGATCCAGCACAAAGCCTTCTTCGATTTTTCCTACGTTTAACATGAGGTTCCTCCTTGTTTCCGGCGCCGTGTCCGGTCCGTGTGATGTTTTTTGCAGTCGGCATGTCTCTATTACGGTTTGCAGGATACGTTCCAATGGTCTGAATGATGTCTCCGGGGTTAGGGCTCCTGCATTTGTTAAGGGATCCTCAGGCCAGCTCCAGCAGCGTAAGGATCAGCGCCATGCGGACATATACGCCATACTGCGCCTGTTTAAAGTAGGCCGCCCTGGGATCGTCGTCCACTTCCACGGAAATCTCGTTCACCCGGGGAAGCGGATGCAGGATCAGCATATCGTCCTTTGCCCTGGCGAGCTTCTGGGCGTCCAGAATGTAAAAATCTTTCAGGCGGACGTAATCTTCCTCATTGAAGAAGCGCTCCTTCTGAACTCTGGTCATATAGAGCAGATCGAGATCCGGCATTACATCCTCGAGACGGATCACTTCCCGGAAGGGAATGCCCCTGCCGCGCAGCATGTCCGTAATGTAGTCCGGAACCCGAAGTTCCTCCGGGGAGATGAAAAGATAGCGGATGTTGTCGTATCGGATCAGCGCATGAATCAGGGAGTGGACGGTTCGCCCGAATTTCAGATCTCCGCACAGGCCGATGGTAAAGCCGCCCAGGGAACCTTTCAGGCTGCGGATGGTCAGAAGGTCGGTAAGCGTCTGGGTGGGGTGCTGGTGGCCGCCGTCGCCCGCGTTGATGACGGGAATGCCGGAGCGTTCCGCCGCTACCATGGGCGCGCCCTCCTTGGGATGGCGCATGGCGCAGATATCCGCATAACAGGAGATGACCCGTATGGTGTCCGACACGCTTTCGCCCTTTGCGGCGGAAGAAGAATTGGCGTCGGAAAAACCGATGACCCGGCCGCCGAGTCTGGTCATGGCCGACTCGAAGCTTAAGCGCGTACGGGTGCTGGGCTCGTAAAAGCAGGTGGCCAGAATCTTGCCGTCACAGGCGTGGGCGTATTTTCCGGGATTGCGCTCAATGTCTCCCGCCAGGTCAAAGAGCTTGTCCAGCTCCTGTGTAGTAAAATCCAAAGGACTCATTAAATGTCTCATGGTGATAACCCTCCTATGTTTATGCGATAATGGACAAAGAGCCTGAAAAAAGCCGAAGGCAAAACCTTCGGCTTTTTGTTATGACTGATAGGATAACAGTTCCTCTGCCGCCTTTCTTTTGGGAGCGGCGGGGGATTCGGCGGGATAACCGACGGCTATCAGCGCCGCCAGTTCTCTGTCCTCCGGCAGTTCCAGCAGCCGGGACGCTTCCTCTTCCTGAAACAGTCCCATGATCACGGTGCCAAGTCCCTGTTCACAGGCGGCGAGACAAAACGTCTCGCTTGCGATGCCGGCATCGAACATCTGCCAGCGGTCACCCTTGGAGGTGGAGAAGGAACCGTCCCTCTCGTAACCGCACCTGCCTTTGATCAGGGTGACGGCGACGACCATGGGCGCGTTTTCCATAATGGCGGTGTTGCCGGACCAGTCGGTGCATTTCGCGAGAGCGGCTTTCTTTTCGCCCTCCACGGCGACATAGCGGACAATCTGTGTGTTTTTCCAGCTGGGAGCGTAAGACGCCGTTTCCACGATCTGCGCCAGCAGCTCATGGGAAACCGGACGGTCGGTAAATCGACGGATGCTTCTGCGGTTCCTGATACATTCGTTGGCTGTCATTCTGCTAACCTCCTGACGATCCTGTTTGTCTTATGATACCACTTCCGGAAGAGACTTTCAAGGAGAGAGCGGGAAAAATTTTGCGGCGCGGATATTTTTGAAAAAGAGGTTTGCCTTATGGAAAAGTATCTGGTATGATGCATAGTAGGGAAGGTAATTTTCTGCTGTATTTGCCGCGGCCTTGCGGCGGAAAGGATAAAAATATGGAATTTGTGGAAAGAAAACGATGGTTATTTTTTGGCCTGCCGTTCACTTTTACCAAGTATATGGTGAAGGAAGATATGATCACGGTGGACACGGGATTGTTCCGAACGGTGGAAAACGACTGTTATATGTATAAGGTACAGGATGTACAGCACAGCGCGACGCTGGTGGAAAAGATGTTCCGTCTCGGCACGGTGACCTGCTTTACCGGCGACACCACTCACCCGCAGCTTCAGTTGGTACATATCAAAAATTCCCGGGCCATTAAGGATTATATTCTGGAACAGTCGGAGAAGGCGCGTCTGAAGCGGCGGACCGTCAACATGCTGGACATCGGCTCCGGCGCCCTGCAGGAGATAGACGATCCCGAATAGGGAGAATCGGACCCCGTTGTTTACAGCGGGGTATTTGATTGCGGGATTTTTTGGCAAAGGAGAAGTTCAGGCTGTCGTTTCGCGTCCCGAAGCCGGGCGGCGGGGGCCGGGTCCGACACGAGCCGTTCAAACAAAAGTCCGGCGGCGAACCAGCAGGGCGCGTAATCCAGGCGGATGACCCGCCCTATGTGCCAGCGGCTTTTTCCGTAATCCCATGGGCAGAGGGAACGGCGACGCAGGAGCCTGCCTGTGAGATATTCCGCGGAGAAGATCAGGCTCATGTATGTGAATCCGCGAAACCAGGGAGACTTTCTGTGAAGCAGGCGTCCGATGGGGCCGAAGACGGCGGCGCATCCGTAGATGGGAAACATCCACAGCGAGGTGCTGCCCTTCAGGGTCATGTCCCGGCGGCGCAGAGCGCCCCCGGCGGTAAATAGGATTTCGATGCACCAGCCGGTAAGACCGCATTTCAAAAAGTTTTTTACAAACCCCAGCGCTGTCTGTCTCATGAAAACGCTCCTTTTCTCTGTCCCGGGGACAGAAACCGGTATGTAGTATTGCCGGCGGAGCAGAAAAATATGACGGCAAGGAGCGGAAAGAAAAACAAACAGGCGGCGGGAAACGCCCGGCGGAAGAGCGCGCCGAACGCGGGACCGGGGCGAAGGGATGGAACGAAAAACCGGAACGAAGGACAGGAGTGAAGGCCCAGCAAAAAGGATCGGAGTGCAAGATCGACAAAAAGGATCGAAACGAAGAATCGGGACAAAGGATCGGAACAAAGGATCGGAAAAAAGGACCGGAACGATGGATCGGGGCGAAGGCCCGGCAAAAAGGACCGGAGCGAAAGGATCGGAACGGAGAAACAGATGAATGTCAGACAGGCGATGGAATATATAGAAGGACTGGCGGGCGCAGGTATCGTACCGGGCCTTCAAAACATAGGGGAACTGTGCAGACGGCTGGGAGATCCGCAGAAAAGTCTGCGTTTTGTGCATGTCGCCGGGACCAACGGCAAGGGTTCCGTCTGCACTTATATCGCTTCCGCGCTGCAGGAAGCCGGATATCGCGTGGGGAGATATATATCACCTGTTATATTTGAGTACAGGGAACGGATCCAGGTGAACGGCCGTATGATTACAGAGAAAGCGCTCTGCCGGGGGCTGGAACGGATCCGCGAGGTCTGCGGCGGGATGCTTCTGGAGGGACTGCCCCAGCCCACGGCCTTTGAGGTAGAGACAGCGCTGGGATTTCTGTATTTCCTGGAGAAAAAATGCGATATCGTCGTGCTGGAGACCGGGATGGGAGGACTGCTGGACGCCACCAATATTGTGGAAAATACGGTGGCGGCGGTCATTACCTCCGTCAGCATGGATCATATGAAGTTTCTGGGAAACACGCTGACGGCGGTGGCAGAACAAAAAGCGGGTGTTATGAAACCGGGACGCCCTGTGATCAGCGCCTGTCAGCGGCAGGAAGTCAGCGATGTCCTCATCAGGAAAGCGAGGGAGTCGGGCTGTCCCCTTACGAGCGTGGACTGCGGAAAGATCCGTGCCGTGCGGTACGGCCTTTCCCGGCAGCGGTTTGACTATGGGGCCCGAAAAGGGCTGGAGATATCTCTGGCGGGCCAGTACCAGGTGGAGAACGCCGCGCTGGCGCTGGAGACATTGGATGTGCTGGGAGAGCAGGGGTTTTCCGTGACGGAGGCGCAGCTCAGGAAAGGACTGCGGGAAGCAAGCTGGCCGGGCCGTTTCACGGTCATTAAAAAGCACCCGATATTCATTGTGGACGGCGCGCATAATGAGGACGCGGCAAAAAGACTTGCACAATCCGTTACTTTTTATTTTACAAACCGGAAAATTATTTATATAATGGGAGTGTTGAAGGATAAAGAATATGAGAAGATCATTGCCCTGACTCATTCCTGTGCGGATCACATCATTACGGTGACGCCGCCCGGAAATCCCAGAGCGCTTCCGGCTTATGAGCTGGCAAAAGAGGTTGCCAGGGTCCACCCGAAGGTGACGGCGGCGGACAGTCTGGAGGAAGCGGTGGAGATGAGTCTTCTTTTGGCGGGCAGCGAGGACGTGATCGTCGCTTTTGGCTCTCTGTCTTTTTTGGGCAGACTGATGAAGATCGCGGGCGCGTCCCTCGGAAAGGCGGCAGGAAAAAATGGTAGATCAAAATAAGATCAGGGAAGCGGCCAGACTGCTTCTTGAGGGAATCGGAGAGGATCCGGACAGAGAAGGACTGAAGGAGACGCCGGAGCGGATCGCAAGGATGTACGGTGAGATCTTTTCCGGCATGGACGGAGACGGAAGGGAAGAGCTCTCAAAGGTGTTTGCGGTGGAGAACAGCGAGATGGTGCTGGAGAAGGATATTACCTTCTATTCTATGTGCGAGCATCATCTGCTTCCCTTTTACGGAAAGGCGCATGTGGCGTACATCCCGGACGGCAGAGTGGTCGGGCTGAGCAAGCTGGCCCGGACGGTTGAAATCTACGCGGCCAGGCTTCAGATACAGGAGCGTATGACGGGACAGATCGCGGACGCAATCATGGAGTATCTCGCGCCGAAGGGCGTGATGGTGGCGCTGGAGGCGGAGCATACCTGCATGACCATGAGAGGGGTCAAAAAGCCCGGCAGCAAAACGGTGTCCACCGCCGCCAGAGGCGTGTTTGCACAGGATGAGAAGATGCGGGACCGTTTTTATCAGATGCTTCATCTTTCGTAGAAGAGGACAGGATCCCGCGGCGGGAAATGCGGCGGCGCGGCGGTCCGGGAGGGAGACGCGCGGTGGACAGAGTGGACAGGATCTGGCGGCATGAGACGTTCAGGCGGCATCTTGCCGCGATCCGAGAGAGAGAGACAGACCGGAAATTCGGAAAACACGATCTGGCACATTTTCTGGATGTGGCGCGGATCGGAGAGATCATGAATCTGGAAAGCGGACTGGGACTGGACAGAGAGCTGATCTACGCGGCGGCTCTTCTGCATGATATCGGGCGGGACGTGGAATATGATAACGGCACGGAGCACGATCTCGCAGGGGCGCAGATCGCGCCGGAGATCCTGAGGGACTGCGGCTTCGACCCCCGGGAGACGGAGCAGATCGCGGACGCCATCAGGAGCCACGGAGACGAGACGGTTGCCGGGGAAAACAGTCTCCGGGGCGTGCTTTACCGGGCCGACAAAGCCAGCCGGGCCTGCTTCGCCTGCGACGCGGACGTGAGACGGGAATGCCGATGGAGCGAGGAAAAGAAGAATCTGAAGATTCGGTATTGAGGTGTTTCGGATGCGGGAACAGGTGCGGGAAACGGAAGAAAAGCATATCATGATCGGCGGGAAGCCCTTTCTGAGACAGGGAAAGACCTACGTTATGGGGATCCTGAACGTGACGCCGGATTCCTTTTCGGACGGCGGAAGGTACTGCAGGCCGGAGGATGCGCTGCGGCGCGCGGAAGAGATGACGCGGGAGGGCGCGGACGTGATCGATATCGGCGGAGAGTCCACGAGACCGGGATATTCTCAGATCACGGTTCAGGAAGAAATACGCCGTATCGTTCCCGTCGTGAAGGCGGTGCGGGCGCGGTTTGACGTCCCGGTGTCGCTGGATACCTGTAAGGCCGAGGTGGCCCGCGCGGGGCTTGAGGCCGGCGCGGACATGATAAACGATATCTGGGGCCTGAAACATGACGATAAAATGGCGGGTGTGATCGCGGACAGCGGACGGCCATGCTGTCTGATGCATAACCGCAAAGATCCCGTCTATGGGGACTTTTTGCAGGATATGATGGGGGATCTTCGGGAGACGCTCGCGCTGGCCGAAAAGGCCGGGATAAAAAAAGAAAACATTCTTCTGGATCCGGGGATCGGATTTGCGAAAAGCTATGAACAGAATCTCCTGGCCATAAAAAATCTGGAACGGCTGAAGGAACTGGGATGTCCGGTGCTGCTGGGGTGCAGCAGGAAATCCGTCATCGGCCTGACACTGGATCTGCCGGTGGAAGACAGGCTGGAGGGAACGATCGCGACTACCGTTTTGGCTGTGACGAAAGGCTGCATGTTCGTCCGGGTGCATGATATAAAGGAGAACGTGCGGGCCGTGAGGATGACGGAGGCCGTTCTGGGCAGCGACGGCAGGGAAAGACGGCCGGGAGAGGAAAGGAAACAGCATGCAGGATAATATACGCGACGATGAGATCAGAATAGAAAATCTGGAAGTGTTTGCACACCACGGCGTGTTTGTGGAAGAGCAGGAAAAGGGGCAGATCTTTCAGGTGAACGCGGTTCTCTATACCGATATCCACAGAGCCGGTCTGGAGGACAATCTCTTTTACACCCTCGATTACGGCCAGATCTGTCAGTTTATCACCGACTGGATGCAGCAGAATACCTACCAGCTTCTGGAAGCCGTAGCGGAAAAAATGTCCAAGGCGATCCTGTTGAAATACGACAGGGTCATTGCGGTGGAACTGGAGATCCGCAAGCCTTATGCGCCGATCCCTCTGCCTTTTGGGTGCGTGTCGGTGAAGGTCTACAGAAAGTGGCATACCGCGTATCTGTCGGTGGGCTCTAACATGGGGGACAAGGTGCAGTACATCTCCGGCGCCATTCGCGCGCTTGCGTCCCACCCTCAGATCAAGGTAAAGAAGGTGTCCGATCTGATCCAGTCAAGACCCTACGGGGTATTGGAACAGGAAGACTTTCTGAACGGGGCGCTGGAGATTGAGACGCTGCTTGCGCCGGAGGAACTTCTGGACGCCGTTCACGATATCGAGGATGCGGCGGGGAGAGTCCGCGTAAGGCGCTGGGGGCCCAGGACGCTGGATCTGGATCTCTTGTTTTACGACAAGCTGATCTATGAGTCGGACACTCTGGTCATACCTCACGCGGATCTGCAGAACCGGGATTTTGTGCTGGAACCTCTCAGCACCCTCGCGCCCAATTACCGTCATCCCATTCTGGGCAAGACGGTGATGCAGCTGTTTCAGGAGCTGCCAAAGGAAAAGCGGACGAAAGTAGAGATGCTTTAAAACTCCTGTCTCGGAAGAAAGCGGTCCGCAAACCCGGCGCACAGTCCGGTGAACAGTCCTGTCAGGATCCCCGCCGGCAGAAGAAGGGGAAAATAAGACAGAATGCCGGGCGTGGAAGTGACGACGAAAGCGGCGGCAAGCTGGCCGGTATTATGGGCGAGTCCGCCCATGGCGCCGGTGAGTGCAGAAAACCGGTTCCGAAGGAGCTTCCCTGTCAGGAACATCGCAAACAGGCTGAGTAAGCCTCCGGACAGGCTGTAAAACAGGCTGAGAAGGTGCCCGAAGAGAAGGGCGGACAGAAGGATGCGGACGGCCAGCACAAGGGCGGCGTCCTTCAGGGAATACCGACGCAGCAGAAGAAGCGTGACGATGTTTGCAAGGCCGAGTTTGAAGCCCGGGATCGGCGCAAGAGGCGGCAGAGCGCTTTCCGCCGCATAGATCGCGAGGGACAGGGCCGCATACAGGCCGAGAACAGTCAGTTTTTTCACACGCATGATGCTGCTCCTTTCACAGTGCGGACGAAAGACGGCGCCGGAGGACAACGGCCTTTCTTTTTAATAGGTTATGGCGTCCGGGCCGGCGTCATCGGCGGCGCCGCGGGACCTGAGAAGGATCACGAGTCTGTTCGGCAGGCAGGTGACAGGAACGGAGGGACTGCTGACAAATCCCTGTCTGACGCAGAGACGGTCCGGACAGTCGGCGTAGACGACGCCGATGCTGCCGGGACGGACTTCAATGCGGTTGACGCAGCCGTCCTTTCCCCGGATATCCAGCGTGTAGGTCTCTGAAACGCGGTCCAGAGGGATCGAAAGGATCCGCTTTCCATCCTGATAGATTTCGGCGGTGCATGCATCGGAATCCTTCCGTGCGGCAAGGAGAAAGAGAACGCATCCGGCCGTGACGAGAAGAAGAAAGGCCGTAATCAGGATTGCGGCCGTTATGACGTTTTTGGGGGTTTTCATGACGGTTTTGACGGCGGGTCCTTTCTGTCCGGCGGCATGGGTGCGCCGGTGACAGTTACAGTATAGCAAAAAGGAGCGCACAAATGAAGCGTTTTTTTCGGGTATTTGTATGGATCCTTTTCTGTGTGCCGGCGCTTTTGTCCGGCGGCTGCGGCGTGGGAAAACTTCATGAGACCACGGGGGCTGACACCGCCATGGGAACGGTAGTCCGTCTGACCGTATTTACCCGGGAGGACGGGGCGCAGAAGGAAGAGATCCTGAAGCGCATCGGGGAGCTGGAGAAGGAGACGCTCTCCTGGCGCCTTGAGACCGCGGAGGTCTGCAGGGTGAACCGGACGGCGGGCAGCGGAGAAAGGGTGGAGGTGTCGGACGAGCTTGCGGGAATGCTGGAGCAGTGCGCGCGGCTGACAGAGGACTCCGGCGGCGCTTTTGACGCGGCTCTGGGGACGCTGACACGGCTCTGGGACATAGACGGCTGGGCCGGCGGCCAGCGGACGGGGACGTTTCAGGCGCCGGGGGATCAAAGCCGGGAGGAAGCCATGAGCCGGTGCGGTTTCGCGCGGATTCATTTTCAGCCGGCCCGGGGGGAAGAGCCGGCGTCGGTCTGCCCGGAGGAAGGGGCCATGCTGGATCTTGGCGCCGTGGGAAAGGGTATTGCGCTGGACAGGATCCTCGAATATCTTCAGGCGGAGGAAACGGTGACGGGAGCGGTGGTCTCCGTGGGCGGAAGCGTTCTGACTTATGGGGAAAAGCCGGACGGCGCCCTGTGGAAGGTGGGGATCGCCGACCCGTTGGAGCCGAACGAGATGCTGGGCGTGCTGACTTTAACCGGACAGACGTTTCTGTCTACCTCCGGAGATTATGAGCGCTATGTGGAGGCGGACGGCGTACGGTACCATCACATTCTGGATCCTGCCACGGGATTTCCGGCGGACAGCGGTCTGCGGTCCGTGACGGTGCTGGCGGACAGCGGACTGCTCAGCGACGGGTTATCCACGGCGTGCTTTGTTCTGGGACGGGAAAAGGGAATGGAACTGGCAAAGCGGTACGGCGCGGAAGCGCTGTTTGTGGAACGGGACGGCGCGATTTTCATGACGCCGGGAATGGAAGCGCTGTTTCGTAAGACGCAGTAAGCGGCTTTGAACGGCGCGGAGAAGGAAAGAAGACGGTGAAACCATGGAAGAAAACGAGTATCTCAATGTAAAGGAACCGGTGTTGAGACAGATTGACGAAAAAATGCCGCCGGAGGAAGAACTTCAGGATCTGGCGGAGTTTTTCAAGGTCTTCGGAGACGCCACAAGGCTTAAGATCCTGTATGTGCTGCTCTGCTCGCCGATGTGCGTCTATGATATCGCGGCGGTGCTTGGCATGAGCCAGTCTGCCATTTCCCATCAGCTTCGGGTGCTGAAGCAGCTGGATCTGGTAAAACACAGGCGGGAGGGAAAGACCATTTTTTATTCCCTGGCGGACGCGCATATCGTGACCATTTTAAGCCAGGGACTCGATCATATCGAGGAATAGACGCGTCAGAGCCCGGGCTCAAACAGGCCGTAGGAGCTGGAGCCCAGAGGGGCGTGATAGGTGGCGGTCCCGTTGAATTCCCGGAAATACACATAGCGGGAGGTCATGTTGATCTCGGTATAGTTTCCTTCCGCCAGCACATAAGATTCGCCGCCCTCCGACGACATGTATTTTAACTGAGGCCGTTCGGCGCTGTTTTTCTGGTAATAGACATAGCCGTTTCCCACGTTGAAGCAGTCCACGCGGTCTTCGGTGAGGACCTGAATCGTATCCTGCAGGATGGAGTAGCGGCAGAGCCGGTAATGTTCCGCCACGTCGAGGTAGTAGACATAATCCCCCTCGCGCACGGGGTACCAGAGGTTGCCCCGCCAGAATTCGCTTGTGGTGTCATTCGCGGTGTTGAGGGCGTAGAGGTAGTGATTGTGTCCTGTCCCGTTGTAGTAGATGATGCCGTCCACCGCGCAGGCGGGGTTGATCTCGTAGTCGGCAAGATCCACCTTTTCGGATTTGTCGATCTTAAGCTTATAAAAGGAAACGCTTCCCGGAGAGGTGGTTAAAAGGTAAAGGTAATTGTCTACCAGCTGCCCGGTGATCACAAAGTCCGTGGTCAGCGTGGCGGCGCCGGAGCCGTTCTGTCTGCAGCGCTGAAAGGACCGCGAGCCGGGGAGCTGACCCAGGGCCGCGTTTTTTTCATCGGACGTGCCCTGTTGATAATAGTACAGATAGTCGCCGCCGGCGAGGATGTTGCGTGCGTTTACGGCCTTGAGCCTGCGCACATTCCCCTCGTCCGGATCCATCACGCAGAGGCTGCCGCCGTCCTGAGGGTTGGAAAAATATACCTTTCCGTCGTACTCGCAGAACAGTCCGCCGTTATTTAAGTTTCCGCCGGTGTTGCCCACCGTTCCCGCCGGGTTCATTCTGACCCGCCCGGAAAGGCGCAGGATAACGAAAAGACCCGTCAGGATAAGGACGGTCAGAGTGACGATTAGGATGGTTTTGCTTTTTTTGTTCATTTTCGGCGCTCCTGTGCGGGGAACGAAGATCCCGCCGATGTCAGCCTGTAACAGTGTAACAGTTTCCGTCTCTATGATACACCCCTTTTCGCTTGCTATCAAGAAAGATTTGGTATAAGATAGGAGAAAAGAAAACGACCGCCGTCCGGCAGGGGGCGGGGAAGAATGCAAAAAACAGAAATACAGAAACAGGAATTTAAAAACAGAAATACAGAAACAGAAATACAGAAACAGAAATACAGAAACAGAAATACAGAAACAGAAATACAAAAAACAGAAATATAAACACAGGAATACAAAACACGCAAAGGAGCAAAACGATATGGACCTGCTTAAGCTGAGGCAGCAGATTGACGAGATCGACGAAGACATTGTGAAACTTTACGAGCGGCGCATGGAAATATGCAGGCAGGTGGCCGAGTACAAGATCGAAACCGGGAAAAAGGTCCTGGACAGACAGCGGGAGACGGAAAAGATCGCCAGAGTCAAGTCCATGACGCACAACGATTTTAACAGTCACGGAATCGAGGAACTGTTTGAACAGATCATGTCCATGAGCCGGAAGCTGCAGTACCAGCTGCTGACGGAGCACGGAAGTCTCGGGAAGCTGCCCTTTATCGGCGTGGACAGGCTGGAAACCCAAAAGGCCCGCGTGGTGTTTCAGGGAGCCGAGGGCGCGTATTCCCAGGCGGCCATGACGCAGTATTTCGGGGATCAGGTCAACAGCTTTCACGTGGAGACCTTCCGGGACGCTATGAGCGCCATAGACGAGGGAAGCGCGGATTTCGCGGTGCTTCCCATCGAAAACTCCACCGCCGGGATCGTGACGGAGATTTACGATCTGCTTCAGGAGTATGAAAATTACATTGTCGGGGAACAGATCATCCGCATCGAACACTGTCTTCTGGGCGTGCCGGGAGCGAAGATCGAGGACATAAAGACGGTCTTTTCCCATCCCCAGTCGCTGATGCAGAGCGCAAGATTTCTGGGAAATTACGACTGGCGCCAGATCAGCATGCAGAACAACGCCTTTGCCGCGAGAAAGGTGGCGGAGGAAGGAGACAGGACGCAGGCCGCCATCGCGGGGGAGCATGCGGCGAAGATATACGGGCTGGAGGTGCTGCAGAAGGGGATCAACCAGTCCGATTCCAATTCCACCCGGTTTATCATCGTCACCAACCAGAAAATTTTCCGGAAGGACGCGGCAAAGATCAGCATCTGTTTCGAGGTGCCCCATGAGAGCGGCTCCCTTTACCATATGCTGTCCCATTTTATTTACAACAATCTGAACCTGACGAAGATCGAAAGCCGCCCGATCGAAGACAGGAACTGGGAATACAGGTTTTTTGTTGACTTTGACGGCAATCTCTCCGACAGCGCCGTGAAGAACGCTCTGAGGGGGCTGCGGGAAGAAGCGAGAAATATGAAGATTCTGGGGAATTACTGATATGAGAGACAAAGAGCTGATCGTTTACAGAAATTTGGAAGAAGGGGAGCTTCTTCACGACATGGCGCGCCTGATGGAAGGCGGAGAGGGAGAAGAGGCGAGGGAGCTTTTTTACCGGTGCATCCACAGGCTGATCGATCTGGCGGGACGTTACGGCTTTCACGGAAATCTGTGGCACTGTTATCTCGCGGATCTTCTTGTGAACAACGAGAACAGCTACAGCTGCGGCTGCGAGATCCGGGGAGAGATAGAGGGAACGGTGAACGAGGCCGCGCTGCACGACATTGGGATTTTCAAGGAATTTTATGATTATGATTTCGGCCCTCTGGTCCGCAGGCTGAATGCGCCGGAGTTTTCCATGGTGGAGCGCTACCAGAGCAGCACCCGGGAGAGCAAGGTCTACAACCGCCGGATCTGCGCCCGGATCTGCGAGCTGGCGGAGCAGTTCAGCCATGACCATACTCCCGCGCAGATGAAGGAGACGCTGACGCGGTTTTACAAAGAGTACGGCGTGGGAAAATTCGGACTCCACAAATCCTTCCGGATCGTCCATGACGGGGACGGCGTCCGGATCGAGCCCATTCTCAATATCGCCCATGTCAGCCTCGACGATCTGGTGGGGTACGAGATCCCAAAGCGCAGGCTGACGGAGAATACGGAAGCCTTTGTGTCCGGGAGAAAGGCCAACAACTGCCTGCTCTACGGCGACGCGGGAACGGGGAAATCGTCCTGTATCAAGGCCATCGCCAACGAATATTATGACAGGGGCCTTCGTATCATAGAAGTATACAAACATCAGTTCCAGGATCTGAACCAGGTGATCAGCCAGATCAAGAACCGGAATTATAAGTTTATTATCTATATGGACGACCTGAGCTTTGAAGAGTTTGAGATCGAATACAAATATCTGAAGGCGGTCATAGAGGGTGGACTGGAGAAGAAGCCGGAAAACGTGCTGATCTACGCCACCTCCAACCGCCGCCATCTGATCCGGGAGAACTACAGCGACAAGGAAGAGACCCGTCAGGACATGCACACCAGCGACACCGTGCAGGAAAAGCTTTCCCTTGTGCATCGCTTCGGCGTGACCATTTATTTCGGCGCGCCCGATAAAAAGCAGTTTCAGGCCATCGTCGCGGCGCTGGCGAGACGAAACGGCCTTGCCATGCCGGAGGAAGAGCTGCTTTTGGAGGCCAACAAATGGGAACTGTCCCACGGAGGATTGTCCGGGAGGACCGCCCAGCAGTTTATCGATTATCTGTCCGGCTGCCGTATTGACGGAGGTGAAGGGGAATGAGCGTGAAGACTTTTGCGGCCATAGACGTGGGAAGCTTTGAACTGACCATGAAGATCTTTGAATTTTCCCAAAAGGGCGGCATGAAGGAGATCGACTGTGTCAGGAGACATCTGGATCTGGGCACGGACACATACTTTAACGACAAGATCAGCAATGAGAAGATGGATGAGCTCTGCCGGACGCTTCAGGAGTTCTCGGACAGGATGCGCGCCTATAAGGTGGACGGCTGCAGCGCTTACGGGACCAGCGCCATCCGCGAGACAAAAAATACCGCGATCATTCAGGATCAGATCGCCCAGCGCACCGGGATCCGGATCAATGTGCTCAGCAATTCCGAGCAGCGGTTTCTGGGCTACAAGGCGGTAGCCGCCCGGGGCGAGACCTTCGGACGGATCATCGGCGACAAGACGGCCGTTGTGGATATCGGCGGCGGCAGCATCCAGCTGTCCCTGTTTGACAACGACACGCTGGTCTCCACCCAGAACCTGCGCCTTGGCGTGCTGCGCATCCAGGAGTACCTGAACCGGTTTGAGGCGAAGAGCTCCCAGGCGGAAAACCTGATCGAAGAGATGACGATGTCCCAGCTTGGCACCTACAAAAAGCTGTTTCTGAAGGACCGTGAGATCCGCAACCTGATCGTTGTGGACGATTACGTCTCCCCCTGCATCGTCAGGGAAAACGGAAGCGACGCCATGCTGACGGCGGAGGATTACAGGGCTTTTCAGCGGCGGATCCGTTCCGGCAGCGGCACCCAGGCGGCCATGGCTTTGGGCGTTTCCGAGGAAAAGGTGCCTCTGGTATTCATCAGCGCGCTGCTGGTGGCGGAGATCGCGGAACTGATGGGAGCGGACAGGATCTGGGCTCCGGGGGCGACGCTCTGCGACGGGATCGCGTACGAGTACGCGGAGAAGAACAAGGCGCTGAACGTCCGCCATGATTTCGAGAAGGATATCGTCGCCTGCGCAACCAACATCAGCAAACGTTACATGGGCAGCAAAAAGCGGTCGGAGACGCTGGAGCGCATCGCCACCACGATCTTTGACAGCATGAAGAAGGTTCACGGGCTGGGAAGGCGGGAGCGCCTTTATCTGCGGCTTGCCGCCATCCTTCATGACTGCGGAAAATATATCGGCATGGTAAACATCGGGGAGAACACCTTTCAGATCATCATGGCCACGGAGATCATAGGTCTCTCCCATCTGGAGCGGGAGATCGTGGCCAACGTCGCGAGATTTAACTACAGCAGGTTTGTCTACTACAGCGAGCAGGCCGGCGCGTCCCGCCTGGACCGGGATTCTTACCTGATCGTTTCAAAGCTCACGGCCATCCTGCGGCTTGCCAGCGGTCTGGACCGCAGCCATAAACAGAAGCTGACGGGTCTGAAGGCGGCGCTGAAGGATAACAGGCTGGTGCTGACGGTGGACACTCAGGAGGATATCACGTTGGAAAAGGGATTTTTCCTTATGCGGGAGGATTTCTTTAAAGAGGTGTTCAGCGTTGAACCCGTGTTAAAGCAGCATAAGGAACTTTGACCCAAACGCCGTCCCTATGGGACATGAAAAACGGGAGTGAGAGACTATGGCAGGAACCGATTTCAGAGATCCGAATTATTACACCAACAGGGAGTTAAGCTGGATCCTGTTTGACCACAGGGTGCTGAACGAAGCGAGGGACAAGAGCATTCCTTTGTTTGAGAGGCTGAAATTTCTCAGCATCACGGCGTCGAACCTGGACGAATTTTTCATGATCCGGGTGGCTTCCCTGCAGGATATGGTAAACGCGAAGTATGACAAGACGGACATTGCCGGCCTGACGCCGACGCAACAGCTGAAACTGCTGGATCCCGCAATCCATCAGCTGGTGGAGCTCCAGTATTCCACCTACAACCGCTCCCTTCTGCCGCAGCTTCGCCAGAACGGCCTTCAGATCATACGACAGCACGAGGAACTGACGGCGGAAGAAGCGGCCTATGTGGACCGTTATTTTGAGGAAAATGTCTATCCTGTGCTGACGCCCATGGCGGTGGACTCGTCCCGGCCTTTTCCGCTGATCCGAAACAAGACGCTGAATATTGCCGCGCTGGTGCGCAAGAAGAACGGAAAAGATGAGCTGGAGTTTGCCACGGTGCAGGTGCCCGGCGTGCTGAGCCGCATCGTGCCCCTTCCCTCCGAGGGCGGCATCCGTAAACTGATCCTGCTGGAAGAGATCATCGAAAGAAACATGCACAAGCTTTTCCTGAATTACGATATTGTCTGCGCCCATCCGTACCAGATTATGCGAAACGCCGACCTGACTCTGGAGGAAGACGAGGCGGCGGACCTTCTGAAGGAGATCGAAAAGCAGCTGAAAAAGCGTCAGTGGGGAGAAGCCATCCGCCTGGAGGTGGAGGCCGATATGGACAGGCGGCTTTTAAAGATCCTGAAGGAAGAGCTGCATCTGGACGAATCCTACATTTACCGGATCGACGGGCCGCTGGATCTGACGGTCCTGATGAAGGTGTACGCGCTGGAGGGGTTCGACCATCTGAAGGCGGAAAGCTATGCGCCCCAGCCGGTGCCGGAGCTGCCGGCGGGCTGCAATCTTTTTGAGGAACTGCGCAAGGGGGACGTGCTGCTGCATCACCCGTACCAGACCTTTGAGCCGGTGGTGGAGTTTATCCGTCAGGCGGCCGGGGATCCGCAGGTGCTGGCCATCAAGCAGACGCTCTACCGCGTCAGCGGCAATTCTCCCATCATAAGGGCGCTGGCCCAGGCCGCGGAGAACGGGAAGCAGGTCACGGTGCTGGTGGAACTGAAGGCGCGCTTCGACGAGGAAAACAACATCGTCTGGGCGAAGATGCTGGAAAAGGCAGGCTGCCATGTGATATACGGCCTTGTGGGCCTTAAGACCCACTGTAAGATCACGCTGGTCGTCAGAAAGGAAGAGGACGGCATCCGGCGTTATGTGCACCTTGGCACGGGCAATTACAACGACGCAACGGCAAAGCTGTACACGGATGTGGGCCTGATGACCTGCTCCGAAGCGATAGGAGAGGATGCGACGGCGGTATTCAACATGCTGTCCGGGTATTCGGAGCCGTTAGTATGGAACAGGCTTTCCCTTGCGCCCCTGTGGCTGAAGGATAAATTCCTGTACCTGATCGACCGGGAGAGACGTTATGCCGAGGAAGGAAGGCCCGCCCGCATCATCGCCAAGATGAACTCCCTGTGCGACAGGGACATTATCGAGGCCCTGTACCGGGCCAGCGCCGCAGGCGTGAAGATCGACCTGATCGTCCGCGGAATCTGCTGCCTGAAAACCGGCGTAAAGGGCGTCAGCGAGACGATCACCGTGCGCTCCATCGTGGGAAATTTTCTGGAACACAGCCGGATCTTTTATTTCCAGAACGACGAGCACTATGAGATCTACTGCGGCAGCGCGGACTGGATGCCGAGAAATCTGGAGAGAAGAGTGGAGATCCTTTTCCCCGTGGATACGCCGAAACTCAAGGAAAGGCTGGTGCACATTCTGGACAGCCTGCTGAAGGACAATGTAAAGGCTTCCGTGCTTCAGGCGGACGGCACCTATGAAAAGGCGGGGAGAAGAGGAAAGCCGCAGTTTCACGCGCAGGAGGCCTTCTGCCGGGAAGCGGTGGCGCGGGCGAAGGCGGCGGCCCGGGAAGACGGGGGCGTGACAAGGACTTTTATTCCTGAGACGCATCAGGAGAAATGAGGATAGGATGAGAATAGTGCTGGCGTCCGGTTCTCCGCGCAGAAGGGAACTGCTGGAACAGATCGGACTGAAGTTTGAGGTCGCGGTGAGCGACGCGCAGGAAGAGGGAGTATGGGAATCCCCGAAGGAAATGGTGGAAGAGCTGTCCCGGCGGAAGGCGGAGGCGGTTCTCGGAACGCTTCCCGAAAAGGAAGCGGCGCTTGTGATCGGCGCGGACACCGTGGTGGCAAGAAAGGGCAGGGTGATGGGGAAACCCGGAGATCGGAAGGAAGCCGTTAAAATGCTGAAAAAGCTCTCGGGCAAATCCCATAAGGTCTATACGGGCGTAACGCTCCTGTACCGGACGGAAGACGGGGAAGGGGCGGAAAAAGTCTGCCGGAAGACCTTTCATGAGATGACGAAGGTCCGGTTCTATCCCCTGTCCGCAAAGGAAATCCGGGATTATGTGGAGACGGGAGATCCCATGGACAAGGCGGGAGCGTACGGCATACAGGGCGTTTTCGCCAGATATGTGGAGCGAATGGAAGGCGATTATAACAATGTGGTGGGACTGCCGGTGGGCAGGCTGTATCAGGAAGCGAAGGAGTGGCTGGAGCGTGAAAGCTGCGGGAGGTGCGAATGAGAGCGTTTGACGACCGGGTTCTGAACTGTTTTCTGGAGAAGCAGCTGCAGCTGTTTCCTGAAAAGGTGGCTGAGACGGCGGACGAAGCGGAAGAGTTTCTCGAGGAATGTATGGCGGTAGTGGCGGACTCCAGGGAAGATGTGTTCCGTTTCTTTGAGGAGGAAGGGATCGATACCGAAGGGGCCTCGCAGGACGGGATCCTGTCCGCCGCGGAGGTGTTTGATGTGGGCGACGGCAGGTATCTGATCGTGGAGGGATAGGAAAGACAAGGAAGGAAAAGGAAGAACAAGGAAGAACAGGAAAGACAGGAAGGACAGGACAGTAAATTTCCCGCGCAGTTTCGCGGGAACCGCCGTCTGCCTTACGGTCTGCGGTTCAGCGCCCTTTTGATGTTTGTCAGCAGTTCCCCGGGGACATACAGATTCCCCAGGCCGGAGCCCATGTCGATGTCGGGTTTGTTGGCGCCGTGAAAATCGCTGCCGCCGCTTAAGAGCAGATCGTACTTTGCCGCAAGAGACCGGATCTGCCGTTCGTCGGCGGGAGAGTAGGTGCTGTAGATCGCTTCGATTCCCATCAGACCGGATTCCTTCAGACTTTTCACCAGTGTCTCCAGCCTTGCGTCGCTCATGTGATAGAGAATGGGATGGGCCAGAACGGGCGCGCCCCCCGCCTGAAGGATCAGTTCTACCGCCTGCGCCGGAGTGATTTTTTCCCGCGGGACAAAGCAGGGAGCGCGGTCGCCGATATAGCGGTCAAACGCTTCCTGCCTGCTTTTTACATAGCCTTTTTCCAACATAAGGCGGGCGTAGTGGGCCCTTGTAATTACACTGTCCGGGCAGGCGTTCCGCAGTTCCTCGTAGGTGAGGGAAACGCCGGCCCGGCGCAGCAACTCGCACATCTTGCGGTTTCGTTCCTCGCGGGAATCCACAAATTTCTGAAGCTGTCTGCGGAAGGCAGTGTCTTTATGGTCGATGTATAATCCTACGATATGGATGTCAGCCCCCTGATATTCTGTGGAAAGCTCGATGCCGGGAACGACCTCCAAAGGGGCGGCGTCCCCCGAAGGGGTGTGTCGGAGCGCTGGTCGTGCTGCACCTTCCATAGCCTCGTCCAGCCCGTCTACCGTATCGTGATCCGTCAGGGCAAAGGCGGCCAGTCCCTTTTTTTCGGCGCGCTCTACCAGCTCCGAAGGGGAAAGGGTACCGTCGGAACGGCTGGAATGGACATGCAGATCTATGGGCCTGTAAGCTTCCGTCTCCATCAGTTTTCGTCTTCTTCCCTGTTGGCTGTAAATACCGTGCGCTTTCTGGCCATCTCGTCGCTTGCCAGATATTCGTCATAGGTCGTGATCTTGTCGATCAGCTTTCCGTCCGGCAGGATTTCCATGATCCGGTTGGCGGTGGTCTGTACGAACTGATGGTCGTGACAGGAGAACAGCGCGACGCCGGGGAACCGGATCAGACCGTTGTTCAGGGCCGTGATGGCTTCCATATCCAGATGGTTGGTAGGTTCGTCGAGGATCAGACAGTTCGCGCCGCTGATCATCATTTTGGAGAGCAGGCAGCGCACCTTTTCCCCGCCGGAGAGCACCTTCACCTTTTTTACGCCGTCTTCGCCGGCGAAGAGCATACGTCCCAGAAAGCCCCGCACATAGGTCACGTCCTTCACGGGTGAATATCCCGTCAGCCAGTCGGTGATGGTGAGATCGTTGTCAAATTCCGCCGAGTAATCTCTGGGGAAATAGGCCTGAGAAGTGGTCACGCCCCATTTAAAGTTTCCCTCGTCGGGCTCCAGTTCGCCCATGAGGATCCGGAACAGAGTGGTCTTTGCCAGCTCCTGGCCGCCCACAAAGGCAATCTTGTCGTCATGTCCCACCACGAAGGAGAGATCGTCCAGCACCTTTTCGCCGTTGACGGTTTTGGACAGATGCTCCACCGTGAGGATCTCGTTGCCAATCTCGCGGTCGGGGCGGAAGTCGATGTAAGGGTATTTCCTGCTGGAAGGCCTGATCTCGTCCAGCTCGATTTTTTCCAGAGCGCGCTTTCGGGAGGTAGCCTGTTTGGATTTGGAGGCGTTGGCGGAGAAGCGGGAGATAAATTCCTGCAGCTCCTTGATCTTTTCCTCTTTCTTCTTGTTGGCCTCCTTCATCTGCTTTACCAGAAGCTGGCTGGACTCGTACCAGAAGTCGTAGTTGCCGGCGTAAAGCTGGATCTTGCCGTAATCGATGTCCGCGGTATGGGTGCAGACCCTGTTCAGAAAATAGCGGTCGTGGGACACAACGATCACCGTGTTGTCAAAGTCGATCAGAAAGTCCTCCAGCCATGAGATCGCGTCCAGATCCAGATGGTTGGTGGGCTCGTCCAGCAGCAGGATGTCGGGGTTTCCGAACAGCGCTCTTGCCAGCAGGACCTTCACCTTTCTGTTTCCGTCCAGATCCCTCATGAGAGAGAAGTGAAATTCCGTTTCGATCCCAAGGCCGTTTAAGAGCGTGGCGGCGTTGGACTCCGCCTCCCAGCCGTCCATCTCGGCAAATTCCGCTTCCAGTTCGCTGGCGCGGATGCCGTCCTCGTCGGAGAAGTCTTCCTTGGCGTATATGGCGTCCTTTTCCTTCATGATCCGGTAGAGCCGCTCGTTTCCCATGATGACCGTGTCCATGACCGTGTAGTCGTCGTACTTGAAATGATCCTGTTCCAGCACGGAGAGACGCTGGCCCGGGGTGATGGAGATATCGCCCTTTGTGGTCTCAAGGTCGCCGGAAAGTATTTTCAGAAACGTGGACTTTCCGGCGCCGTTTGCGCCGATCAGGCCGTAGCAGTTGCCTTCGGTGAATTTGATATTCACATCTTCAAACAGGGCTTTTTTGCCCACTCTGTAGGTTACATTGTTCGCACTTATCATAATTTCCAGATTCTGCCTTTCCACCGTGCATAAAAAAGAAAAGCACAGCTATTCTTCATTGTACATGAAACGGCGGAAATTGCAAGCAAATTTATAGGATGTGTCCGCCGAGGGAGCGCCATCTCATGAGCGAAGGCAGGCGCACAGCGCCGGATAGCGCGTCAGCGCGGCTTTGCGAATGGCGCGGCCTGCACTGTTGCTTTTTGGCTCTTTTTTGACCGGAAAACGCTTGTAAAGATCTGCCGGGTGAATTAAAATGAAGACGGCCCTGCCGAAAGCGGCGGGGCGAAAGAGCGAGTATAAAAGAATTAGGAAAGAATAAAGAACGACGAAAGACCAAAGAGTGAGGATCAAAGAATAAGGATTAAAGAGTCAGGACCAAAGAGTAAGAATCAAAGAGCGAAGAAAAAGACAGAAAGGAATCCGGAGAAATGAAGATTTCTGTAATTGCGGCAGTCTGCCTGATCTGTGCAGCCGGCCTGGTTTTTCTGTACCTGCTGATGATTATGCCGAGAATGACGGGACGGCCGGACATCGCGCCTTTCCGGAAATGGCTGTACGCCCACCGCGGCCTTCATGACAACGGCTCCGACGCGCCTGAAAATTCCCTGCGGGCTTTTGAGAGGGCGGCGGCAGCAGGATACGGAATCGAACTGGACGTCCGGCTGACAAAGGACGGGGTTCCCGTGGTGTTCCACGACAATACCCTGAAGCGCGTCTGCGGGGCGGAGGGAACAGTGCGCCAGCGCACCTTTGAAGAGCTTCAGGCGCTGTCGCTTTTCGGCACCGACCAGAAAATCCCGCGGCTTGAAGACGTCCTGAAGCTGGTGGACGGCAGGGCGCCGCTGATCGTGGAACTGAAAATGGAGGGCACGGATGTGTCCGTGTGTCCCGCAGCCGACCGGCTTCTGAGCGCCTATCGGGGGCTGTACTGCGTCGAGTCGTTTAATCCGCTGGGGCTTCTCTGGTACCGGAGAAACAGAAACGGCGTGGTAAGAGGACAACTGGCGGACGCGTACCACAAGGAGGGAAAATACCGCGGGCCGCTGTATTTCCTGCTCCAGAACCTGATGCTAAACTGGCTGGGAAAGCCGGACTTTATCGCTTACAACCACAGATATCCCAAGGCGCTTTCGCGGATCCTCTGCAGAAGACTGTTTGGGAGCGCCGCCGCGGCTTGGACCATCAGAAGCCGGGAAGAGCTGGAAGAGGCAAAGAAACAGTTTGATCTCTATATTTTTGACAGTTTTCTTCCAAAACGGCAATTTTCATAAAAAAACCAATTTCTACTTGCCATTTTTCTGGTAAATTGTTACAATCCCATCTTTGACACTTGATAAGCAGTACAGTAGCCATAAAGCCTGTGTTTACGAACTTTATGGCTGTTTCTGCTTTTGGACGATATGTGCTATATTTCTTCCTTTTGTTTTTTGATGGTCTTGGTTTCCTTTATAATGCTGCGCATAGATGCTTTGGATATGAATTCATAGTCCGTCCGGAAACCAAAGGCTTTGTGCAGGGCATCTGTGAGATCCGTTCGCATGTAGGACGGAATGTATCCGCTGTCTTTTGAAAGACGGGTCATGTTCATGCCGCGTATTGTCTGCAGGATCTGTTCACATGTGTATCCTGGACCAAGTTCTTTTTCCAGAAGACGATACACCAGCAGGCTGATATAGCAGGTCAGGAAATGGGCCTTGATCCGGTCTTCCCGCCGGACATAGACAGGTCTCGCTTCAAATTCAGATTTCATGATCTGGAAGTTTTCTTCGATCTCCCATCTGCGCTTATTGATCTTTAAGATCTGCTCCACATTTCCCTCAAGGTTTGTCACAACGGCATAAAAACCGTCATATCTGGATTCTTCCTCTATGCGTTCCATGTCCAGTTCATAAAGCGTTTTTTCAGCGATCTCGCCATCACTGGTAACGGATGACTTTTTGATAAAACGGGCCGGGTCATTCTGGTTTTTTCCGCGCCGTTTCTTCCCGGGATCCTGAATCATCTTTTCTGCCCGTTCAATCTGCCGGTTGCGGAGTTTCTGCTGGTAAGCTTTATATTTCGGAGAATAAGTAACGATCAATGTCTCATCCATGTTTCCCGTGACCAGGGGGATCTCCTTGTAGTAGATTGTCTGGAAAACTTTTTCATCTGTTTCATCCAGCGAGCGCAGATCGATCATCTGTTCCGAGCCAGCCGCCCGGAAAAAAGCAGGATTCAATGCCGTATCCCGGTCTTCAGCCGCCATCTTTTTTAAAGAATGGGCAATGACATAAGATCGTTTCCCGAGACTGTTAAAGCGCCGGTTCGCCCTGCTTCCCAGTCCGGCGTCTGAGCAGAAGATAAAATCGCTGCATTGAAAGTCATGGATGATCTTTGTTTCCAGAGGCCTGAGCGTAGTCTGCTCATTCTGGTTTCCGGGAAAAATATCAAAAGCCAGAGGGATCCCTTCCGCATCCATAAACAATCCCATCGTAACGATCGGATTCGGGCGGTTCTCCTTGCTTTTCCCGTAATGCCGGATTCCGTCTTCCTGCTCGGTTTCGAAATAGTAGTTCGTGCAGTCGTAATACAGGATCCTGTCATTTCTGGGATGTACAAAGTTTGAGCAGCGGTAGAGCTCTTCCTGGATAAAATCGGATTCTTCCGCCAGCACGGAAAGAGCCCGGTAGACATTCTGCAGGGTATACTTTGGCGGTTCCAGAAGAGACCTGCAGTAGTCAAAGCTGCTAAGCTTGCTGGAAGGGCAAAGGATGCGTGCAAAGATCAGGTCTGTAAGGATCGCCCCGAGATCATAAGAAAATTTATGGCGGGTCCGGATCTTTTGACAGATATTTTCCATGCGCAGCTGAGTACAGAGCTGCTGGAGGAAAAGATAACCGACGTTAAACGAACGTCCTTCGTTTTTAGGAATACAGGCAGCTTTGGAAAAAGAGACAGAAACGGATCCGTTTTTGCGGTTAAATTCTGCTGTATCTTTAGCTGCTTCTTCTTTTGCCCATGCCATCAGCTGGTCCTGGTCATTGGAAAAACGCTCCAGTAGCTCATCCAGCCTTCCGAGTTTCCGGTAGACCCGTGAAGAAGTTTTTCCATTCTCTTTACGGAAAGAATACATGATATAAACGCTTTTATTGCTGCCTACGCCATTGATAGCTGCATACATAATAATCACCCAGTTCTATTATAACACATATAGTACGATATAGCACGTATTATTTTAAAAAATTTGACAAAAAAATACAGGCATTATGCGGCCTGCAAGTACTTTTTCATTTATTCAACTGTCAAACGCCCGAGTTTTCTTCCAAAACGGCAATTTTCATAAAAAAACCAATTTCTACTTGCCATTTTTCTGGTAAATTGTTACAATTTATAAGACAAGTAGTATAATCTCTATGAGAAGGGAGAATCGCAGACATGAAGAAATGGGTGTACCTTTTTACGGAGGGCAACGCGGGAATGCGTGAGCTTCTGGGCGGCAAGGGAGCAAATCTTGCCGAGATGACAAATCTTGGGCTGCCTGTGCCCCAGGGCTTTACCATTACCACGGAGGCCTGCACTCAGTATTACGAGGACGGCAGACAGATCAACGATGAGATCCAGGGCCAGATCAACGAGTATATCGGCAAGATGGAGGAGATCACGGGGAAGAAATTCGGCGACACAAAAAATCCGCTGCTGGTTTCCGTACGCTCCGGCGCCCGCGCTTCCATGCCCGGCATGATGGACACGATTCTGAATCTCGGCCTGAACGAGACCGTTGTGAATACCATTGCAGCCCAGACCGGAAACGAGAGATGGGCGTGGGACTGCTACAGAAGATTTATCCAGATGTACTCCGACGTCGTGATGGAGGTTGGAAAGAAATATTTTGAAGAGCTGATCGACCAGATGAAAGCGAAGAGGGGCGTAAAGCAGGACGTGGAGCTTACCGCCGCAGACTTAAAGGAGCTTGCGGACCAGTTCAAGGCGGAGTACCGGGCGAAGATCGGACAGGATTTCCCCGATGATCCCAAGGAACAGCTGATGGGAGCCGTCAAGGCTGTGTTCCGCTCCTGGGACAATCCCCGCGCGAACGTGTACCGCCGCGACAACGACATCCCTTACTCCTGGGGCACCGCGGTCAACGTACAGATGATGGCATTCGGAAACTGGTCCGATGAGTCCGGAACCGGCGTCGCGTTTACCAGAGATCCCGCCACCGGCGAAAAGAAGCTGATGGGCGAATTCCTGATGAACGCCCAGGGCGAGGATGTGGTGGCCGGCGTGAGAACGCCCATGCCCATTGCGAAGATGGCCGAGGTGATGCCCGAGGTATACGAGCAGTTCAAGGATGTGTGCGCGACTCTGGAGAGCCACTACAGAGACATGCAGGACATGGAGTTTACCATCGAGAACAGAAAGCTTTACATGCTGCAGACCAGAAACGGCAAGCGGACCGCTCAGGCCGCGCTGAAGATTGCCTGCGATCTGGTGGACGAGGGAATGAGGACCGAGGAGGAGGCCGTGGCCATGATCGATCCCCGCAACCTGGACACCCTGCTGCATCCCCAGTTCGACGCGGCGGCCCTGAAGGCGGCGACGCCGCTTGGGAAGGGACTTGGCGCTTCTCCCGGCGCAGCCTGCGGCCGGATCGTGTTCTCCGCTGAGGATGCGGAGATGTGGGCCGGAAGAGGCGAGAAGGTAGTGCTGGTACGGCTGGAGACTTCCCCCGAGGATATCACGGGCATGAAGGTGGCGCAGGGCATCCTGACCGTCCGCGGCGGTATGACTTCCCATGCGGCCGTTGTGGCGCGCGGCATGGGAACCTGCTGTGTATCCGGCTGCGGCGATATTACCATGGACGAGGCGAACAAGAGATTCACCCTTGCGGGAAAGGAATTCCATGAGGGAGACTATATTTCCATCGACGGCGCTACCGGAAATATCTACGGCGGACAGATCGCTACCGTGGACGCTACCATAGCCGGGGAGTTTGAGCGCATCATGAACTGGGCAGACAAGTACAGGACGCTGAAGGTCCGCACCAACGCGGATACGCCCCGGGACGCAAGAAAGGCAAGAGAGCTGGGAGCCGAGGGAATCGGCCTGTGCCGTACGGAGCACATGTTCTTTGACGAAGAGAGGATTGCTGCTTTCCGCGAAATGATCTGTGCGGATACGGCTGAAGAGAGGGAGAAGGCGCTGGAAAAGATCCTGCCTTATCAGCAGGGAGACTTTAAGGCGCTGTATGAGGCGCTGGAGGGCAATCCGGTGACGATCCGTTTCCTAGATCCGCCGCTTCATGAGTTTGTGCCTACCGAGGATGCGGATATCGAGAAGCTGGCTGCGGCTCAGGGCAAGACCGTGGATGAGATTAAAAAGATCATTGCCAGTCTCCATGAGATCAACCCCATGATGGGTCACAGGGGATGCCGGCTTGCCGTCACCTATCCTGAAATTGCCAGAATGCAGACAAAGGCTGTGATCCGCGCCGCGATCGAAGTGAAGAACGCGCATGCCGACTGGAAGATCAAGCCTGAGATCATGATTCCTCTGGTATGTGACCTGAAGGAGCTGAAGGTGGTCAAGAAGGTAGTGGTGGACACCGCGGACGAAGAGATTAAGGCAGCAGGCGTGAATCTGGAGTATGAGGTGGGAACCATGATCGAGATTCCCAGAGCGGCCCTGACGGCGGATGAGCTGGCGAAAGAGGCTGATTTCTTCTGCTTCGGCACCAACGACCTGACCCAGATGACCTATGGCTTCTCCAGAGACGACGCCGGTAAGTTCCTGATCGATTATTACAACGCAAAGATTCTGGAGAGCGATCCTTTCGCAAAGCTGGATCAGAACGGCGTGGGCAGACTGATGGAGATGGCGATCAAGCTGGGCAAGGCCGAGAATCCCAACCTGCATGTGGGAATCTGCGGCGAGCACGGCGGCGATCCCAGTTCCGTGGAGTTCTGTCACAAGATCGGACTGAATTATGTGTCCTGTTCACCGTTCCGGGTGCCGATCGCAAGGCTTGCGGCAGCACAGGCAGCGATCAATAATAAATGAGTTTCAGGGGGCTCACCAAAATGGAGGGTGGGCCCCTTTTTTACGTGGGCAATGAGCCAGGCTGACAAGCAATGCAGGAGTCCTGTTATCATTAGAAATTAATATCGCTGAGTTGGAAAATGGTAGGTTAAAATTCTATAAACTTGGAATGATCATTCTCGGAGGTAAAGTATAATGATACATAATTTTTCGCCTAAGACAATGGAAGCTCTGGGTTATTATGTTTATGTATATTCCGATCCTGATACGAAGAAACCGTTCTATGTGGGTAAAGGTAAGGGAAATAGAGCATTCCAGCATCTCGATGATCAGTCGGAAAATGATAAGGTTAGGAAAATTGCTGAAATAAAAGCACGAGGCAAAGAACCGCTGATAGAAATCCTTGTTCATGGTTTGGATGAGAAAACAGCTTTAAAGGTTGAGGCGGCGGCAATTGACCTCATTGGTATCGATCATCTTACAAATCAACAAAGAGGGCACGACTCTAGTACATACGGAAAGATTGAAGCATCAATGCTTGAGGCCCGGTATGTATGTAAAAAACTTTCTTTGGAGGATATTAAACATAATGTGATTCTTATCAGAATCAATAAATTATATCGGAATGATATGACTCCGCTAGAACTGTATGAGGCCACCAGAGGATATTGGCATGTCAAGCCGCAACAGGCAGATAAAGTTGAATATGCTTTTTCTGTATATGATGGCATGGTCATTGAGGTATATCAACCGATGCAGTGGTTTCCAAGTCTTTCAACATTTACTACAAGGCAGGAACTTGTTACTGAGAAAAAATGTAAACCGAGGTATGAGTTTGTTGGAAAAATTGCGGATGCAGATGTAAGAGATTTATATGTTGGAAAGTCGGTAGCTGATTTGTTCTCTCACGGAGAACAAAATCCAGTCAAGTATATATGGGGAAAAGACCAAAATAAATAAGAAGTTTTTAGACGAATATTTGTCCTTGAATGATATCATTTCTGTTCATATGTTACCTCAAGCGTAAATGATAAGGAGAAGTGTAAAGAAGAAACAGAGGCTGATAAATTCTGGCGAAGGATGATTTGAAAGCTGTCAATAGGACAATACATTTTCCAATGCGGGTAAATTGTTACGATAGGTAATATAATTTGGCATAAAAATAGTGTGGTTTGGTTTATAAAATTTACAGACTGCTTGCAATCTGCAAGCAGAATAGTTATACTATAGGCAGGAGGTGATCGGTATGGCAAGAACAGCAAATGTATTTGCACATGTGGAACCCGAGATAAAGGAACAGGCGGAGCAAGTGCTTGAACGGCTGGGTATTCCGATGTCAAATGCCATAGGGATGTTTTTAAGACAGATTGTGCTTCAGCGAGGGATTCCGTTTGAGATGAAGCTGCCACAGGAAGTACCGGCTGCATATAAATCACTTACCAAGGAACAGTTTGACAGGAAAATTGAAGAGGGCATGGCTGACATACGGGAAGGCAGGGTTTATCCGGCAGACGCTGTGGAATTGGAGATGAAGAGGGATTTCGGTATATGAGTTGGAAGGTTGTGTATACAGCGGGTGCAAGGCGGGATCTGAGGGGTCTGTACACATATATTGCAGAGGAACTGTGTGCGCCGGAAGCGGCAGCCGGGCAGGCCGGAAGGATCATGGAGGGGATACGTTCACTCAGCGAAATGCCGATGCGTTACCGTCTGTATGATGATG
>CANPXL010000015.1 GCA_947586055.1 uncultured Acetatifactor sp.
AAGTTGGCTGAACCCCGCATTTTCTCTGGCACTCTGGAATTTCCTTTGTCACTGGAATTTACTTTGGCATTCAAGCGCATTTTTACATGAATTACAGGCCGCCGCTTTGATGCGGACAGCCTGTCTGATTTGCCAGAATTTGATGTTAAAGACAAAAGAGCCTTAATCGGGATAAGTCTGAATCAGACGGGCAATATCGTCCAGATTGATCTGCAGTTCTTCTCCGAAAACAGCCAGCCCCGCCCTACCCTGCAGGGGCAGCACGTGAGCGGTGTAATCGTCGCGCCAGTCATAGGTAATCAACGTGCGGCGCTCCGGGTCAAAGATCCAGTATTCTCTCACGCCAGCATCCACATATTTCTGCAGTTTCTTAATATAATCCTTACGCCGGGTAGACTCCGATACGATTTCCAGGCAGAAATCAGGAGCCCCCATGATGCCCCACTTACAGATCTTGCTCCTGTCGCAGAGAATCAGTAGATCCGGCTGTACCACGGTCCTGTCGTCACAGTCCAGCCTTACATCCACCGGAGACATCATGGGAAGACAGTCACCTTTTTTGCTTTCGATAAAACTGCTGATCTGGGTGAACAGCCTGCCGAGAAGATGCTGGTGCACAAAGGAAGGCGCGGCCATGTCGAACATGACCCCTTCTATCAGTTCTGCCCGCCTGTCCTCCGGCATCGTATAATAATCCTCCAGCGTATACTCTCCCTGTTTGCGGGGACGATCCGCCCTATAGACGCCGGTCTCCCTGACCGCCTGACGCCGGCCTGTCTCCGGACTTTCCCTGTCATCTCCGTCTTTTTCGGCCAATACCTGCTCCAGCGCCCGGCGGGTAGCATATCTTGGATGCTCCGTCTCTCCGGAAAAGATTTTCTGCAGTGTTCCCAACGGCACACCGCTATATTCGGACAGCTGCGCCAGACTGTAGCCCCGCTCCTGTTTCACCCGCTTCATCTCGTCCAAAGTCATGAGCCACATCCTTTCTGCGGTATGTTTCGGAAGATTTCCCGCGATTAATCTAACCTTATTATATTTCGGATTTATCCGTTTGTCAACCGTTTCAAACCCATTTCGCCCGTTTTATTTCCGTATTTTATCCATATCAGAATTCTCCGGGAATCTCGGATTACAATTCAGGGACACAGCCACCGCCGTGCCCCGCTATGATGTCTGATTTCATTTCACCGGAACCTGTTCGTTCAAACCGACTCCAGCCGGACAGCCAGCTCTTTTATCCTGTCCAGCGTAAGCCTTGCTCCCAAAATATTGCTCTGTACCTCCGCCTCCGTGCCGTCCGAAATGCCGGCGGCGGCTTCCTCCATCTGCCGTTCCTTATCCGCGATCCAGCGTCTCTGCTCTATCGTGAGCTGCTCCATCTCTTCTTCCGCAGGTGCCTCCGGCGTCTGCAGGTCTTCCTCGTCCTGCGGGGCCTCTTCCGTTTCCACGCGCGCGGCCTCGCTCACAAGGCTTCCCCTTTCGCCCGCATCTTCCGCCCCTCGGCAGCTGCACAGGCTGACGCAGACAAGCCCCGTCCAGAGGGCGGTCAGTATCGTTTTTTTCTTCATATTCTCTCCCCGTCAGGGCATATGGAAAGCCCTGACATAATTATACTCTGCTGACAATCTCCCGATAGCTCACCAACGCCACATTCCCCATCTCCTTTGCCCTGTCAACACACCCTTTGGTAAAACCGGATTTGGCAAAGAGGTAGAAGTGCTTCTTTTGATACGGGAACAGACTGCTGCGCTTTACCAGCGTTTCCAGTACGCTGAGACCGATCTTTTCGTTCGTCCACTTGCACTCGCCGAAAAGGGCGGTGGTTTTGTCCTGCTCAGCGAGAATGTCGATCTCCGCCTGACACCTTTCTGTCGGGTCGTTGCCCCACCAGCGGCCGAGAGAAGAAAACTCGACCGGACATTTTCCGGCAAGCAGCAGCTTCCAAAGGTATTGCCTGCAGATTTCCTCAAACACCCTGCCCATATAGTCGGGCAGAAACGGCTCGATGCGCCTGTAGGCGAGATCGGCCGCACCGCGGGCAATGATGGAGGTATTCTCCGGCACAAAGCGGTACCAGAAACGGAACAGATTGTCCTCGATGGAATAGATCGCTTTTCGGGATGCCTGTTCGCCATAGGGCGTCTCTTTTCGGATAATTCCGAGCGCGATGAGATTTTTCACATAGGCGGTGCATACATTGGTGTCCTCGCCGACCTTACCGGAAATCTCCGACATGCGGGTGGAGCCTGTGGCAATTGCCGTGATAACGGCGTTATACAACGCCGGTTCCCGCACCTCCTGTTTGAGCAGATTTTCCGGCTCTTCAAAGAGCGCCGAAGCGAGGTTCAGAAAGGTGTTTTTGATATTGTCCTCCACGCTGAGCCTGTCATTGATTTGCAGCAGGTACTGCGGCGTGCCGCCGACAATTCCGTAGAGCAGCGCCTTGTCCTCATCGGAAAAATTCCGAAAATACCGACAGGTCTCCTCGAAGTCAAAGGGAACAATCTTCATCTGTGCCGTCCGTCTGCCGTAAAGCGGCGCTTTGTAGGCGAGGACGTGATCCTCCATATAGGACATGGACGAACCGCAGAGGATCAGCATCAGTTTCGAGTTATCCTTGTACTTGTCGATGAGCAGTTGAAGCGTGGACGCAAGACTTTTGGACGACCGGGCCACATAGGGGTATTCGTCGATAGCCAGAATGAGCCGTTCCTTTTCAGACAGCCTGAACACATACTCCAGAGCCGCCTGAAAGGAGAAAAAAGAGCTTTCCGTCTCGACCCCTGTGCGGTACTCCAAAATACTCCCGCTGAAGTTCTCAAGATTTTGCTTGGCATTACTCTCGACGCCCATAAAATAAATGGCGTTCCTATCCTTGATGAACTGATTGATCAGCGCCGTTTTTCCCACACGCCGCCGCCCGTATATGACGATAAATTCAAATTTGTTCGAGGAATACAGCCTGTTCAACGTCTCCAGTTCCCGCTCTCTGCCGATAAACATCGCACTACCTCCGTTTCAGGGTAGCTACAGTATAGCTTATAAAAATAATTTAGTCAAGTACGATTCGGCAAATCATACTTGACTAAAATTTTGATTCTTCCTATAGAGGATTACTGATCACGTCTATTACGCCGGTTTGCTGCTCCGGCTGATTACACAGGCCGTGAGACGGTCTCCTTCAGTTCCACTTTATCCAGATGCCAGATTTCGTCCACATATTCCTGTATGGTTCTGTCGGAAGTGAACTTACCGGAACCGGCCACATTGAGAATGGCGCTCTTTGCCCAGCCCGCCTTGTTTCTGTACGCCGCTTCCACCTTCTTCTGCGCTTCCGCGTAGGAACGGAAATCCTTCAGGATAAAATAGGTATCCGCCCTGGAAGTGGAAAGCGTATTCAGCAGGGAGTTGTACAGAGGCCGGAACAGCTCCGTATCCCCGGCATAGGTTCCGTCCACCAGCTGATCCAGGACTCTTCTGATCTCCCCGTCGCTGTTGTAGATATCCATGGGATTGTAACCGCCGTTCTGTTCGTAGCCGATGACCTCGTCGGAACTCAGGCCGAAGATAAACGCATTCTCTTCTCCCACTTCCTCCACGATCTCCACGTTAGCGCCGTCCATGGTGCCCAGCGTCAGCGCGCCGTTCAGCATGAATTTCATGTTGCCGGTGCCGGACGCCTCCTTGCTGGCAGTGGAGATCTGCTCGGATACGTCCGCCGCCGCAAAGATGATCTCCGCGTTGGAGACGTTGTAGTTCTCAATGAACACCACCTTGATCTTTCCGCCGATGGCAGGGTCGTTGTTGACCACGTCCGCCACGGAATTGATCAGCTTGATGGTCAGCTTGGCATTCCGATAGCCTGCGGCGGCCTTTGCGCCGAAGATAAAGGTTCTGGGGAAGAAATCCTTCTCCGGATCCGCCTTCAGCTGATTGTAGAGATACATCACATGAAGAATATTCAAAAGCTGTCTCTTGTACTCGTGAAGCCGCTTTACCTGCACGTCAAAAATGGAGTCGGGATCCACGTCGATGCCGTTGTGCTCCCTGATGTACTTCGCCAGTCTCAGCTTGTTTTTGCGCTTGATATCCATGAACTCCTTCTGAGCTCTGGCGTTATCCGCGATCTCCCTCAGCTTTGCGATTTTAGGAAGATCCGTGATCCAGCCGTCGCCGACTTTCGCGCTCACCCAGTCCGCCAGCAGCGGGTTGCCGTGGAGCAGGAATCTTCTCTGGGTGATGCCGTTGGTCTTATTGTTGAACCGCTCGGGGTACATTTCGTAAAAATCCCGCAGCTCCTGCTTCTTTAAGATCTCGGTGTGAAGTCTGGCCACGCCGTTTACGGAATATCCGGCGACAATGGCCATGTGGGCCATCTTGACCTGTCCGTCGTACAGAATCGCCATCTTGCGGATCTTCTCCTGCACGTCTACGCCGTAAATGTTAGAGTATTTCTGCTCGATCTCCAGCACAAATCTGCGGTTGATTTCCTCCACGATCTGGTAAATTCTGGGAAGCAGCCGGGAGAACAGATCAATAGGCCATTTCTCAAGGGCCTCCGCCATGATCGTGTGGTTGGTATAAGCGCAGGTATGAGTGGTGATATACCACGCTTCGTCCCAGGACAGATCATAGTCGTCCAGCAGAATACGCATCAGCTCCGGCACAGCCACGGTGGGGTGCGTGTCGTTTAACTGAAACGTCACCTTCTCGTGGAACTTATGGATATCGTCATGCTTTTTCATGTATTTCGCCACGGCAGCCTGCACGGACGCGGAGATAAAGAAATACTGCTGCTTTAAGCGAAGCTCCTTGCCCGCGTAGTGATTGTCGTTGGGATAGAGCACCTCCACAAGGTTTCTGGCCAGGTTTTCCTGTTCCACAGCCTTCCGGTAATCGCCCTGATCGAAAGAATCCAGCTGGAACACTTCCATGGGCTCCGCGTCCCAGATGCGCAGGGTGTTCACAATACCGTTTCCATAGCCTACGATGGGCAGATCGAAGGGGATGGCCCTGACGGCCTGATATCCCTCCTGGACGAAGCGGCTTCTTCCGTTCTCGTCGGTGCGCATCGCCACATAGCCGCCGAATTTCACGGTCTTTGCGTACTCCGGACGGCGCAGCTCAAAGGGGTTGCCGTCAGCCAGCCAGTTGTCCGGCACCTCCACCTGATACCCGTCGCGGATCTCCTGCTTGAACATGCCGTACCTGTAGCGGATCCCACAGCCGTAAGCGGGATATCCCAGCGTTGCCAGAGAGTCCAGAAAACATGCGGCCAGTCGTCCCAGACCGCCGTTTCCCAGCGCGGCATCCGGCTCCTGATCCTCCACCAGATTCAGATCCAGTCCCAGCTCTTCCAGCGCTTCCTGCACGGGCTTGTAAGCCTGCATGTTGATCAGGTTGTTTCCCATGGCGCGTCCCATCAGAAATTCCATAGACATGTAATACACCATCTTGGGGTCTTCCTTCTCATACGCCTTCTGAGTGTTCATCCAGTTCTCGATGATCTGATCCTTGATGGCGAGAGAAGCCGCCTGGAAGATCTGCTGGGGAGTCGCTTCCTCCAGCTCCTTGCGGTACTGTGTCCTGATATTGTACAGGACGCTTCTCTTAAATAGCTCTTTGTCGAACTTCCTTTTTTCCTTTCCCTTTTCCTTTTCCACCGGTTTATTAGGTGTCGCACTTTTCATACAAAGATCTCCTTATCTTCTATTGCAGTAAATTTACAATGTATCATTATACCAGAATATCCGGACGATTCCAACTGTTTTTTCATTCCCGCGGACACTGATTACTGTCCCGGCACCATGGCCGTCGGCCGGATCAATTCTAAAAGATTCAGTCTCGTGGCAAGTATCATGTTCAGGGCGAAATACAGGAACAAAATCGTTCTGGCCACTTTTCCCGCTCCGGATTGCAGAAAGATCTGAACATTGCGCATCACCACGATCAGGACAGCGGCGGAAGCATAGACCGATGTTCTGCCGCCCGACGCCAAAAACGTAGGCGAAAGTCCAACGATCACTCTGGAAAGCAGCCCAGCTCCCAGGATCAGCAGCTGCATCAGGGTTTCTCTGCTCCGTCCATGGACAAGAAAGATCGTCACGGTCAGACAGACACAAAGCGTCAGAAATACCGCTGTCTGAAACCCTGTCTGAAGCGGAGTGTAGGGAGAAAATCCCGGCAGCTGTGTGTTGTAAACAAGCGCCCTGAGAAGCTCTATTCCTCCCAGAAGACGGCCCCTTGCGCGAAGGTACTCCCACAGTGGCAACAGCCCGTAGTAAAGATACGGGCAAAAACAAAACAGCGCAGGCAAAAACACCCGGATTTTTCCGTTTTTCTCCCTTTCATACCGCGTCGCCAGCAGCGCCAGCAAAACGCCGGGCAAAAGCATGAACAGAAAATTTCCTCCTTTCATGTAATGCTGAAAGGTTCCGATCCATCCCCAAAGCAGTTTCTGCAGGAAACTCAGCTTTCCAAACTCCGGAAACCAGCGTTCGGTCTCTGCCGCCAGACGGAGACGGTTTCCCGGACACAGCCAGATCAGACATAACATCAGCACGATCAGTCCCGGCATGACGCAGCAAAGCGCCGAGGGTTTCTTTCTATCCACCAGCGAGTGAACGCCGCACAGCAGGTAAACGCCTGACAGGATCGCACACATCTGCTCCAAATTTGCCGCATAGACCAGACATAAGGGGCATACCGCATATTCCCAGCCCGCGCATTTTTCCCCACAGAAGAAATGCTTTGCGGGGCGCATCGCCACCAGCCCCAGACTCAAAGGCCACAGATAATTGACCGTGGTCGTGATCCAGCCCGCGCTGTGCAGAGAATAAAGGGGAACCGTAAATAACAATGCGAAAAGAACTCCCATTGCAGGAAACCGCTTTCCGCCCCCGACGCTGAACAGATCCGCCGCGCACCACACAAACAAAAGGATCATTCCCACATTGAGGACGCGCCAGATGTTGGGGAATACCGCCAGAGGGATCAGAGCCCCCTCAATCAGGATCCGTGACGTCCAGGTATCATATCTCCATTTCAGCACCTTCCACAGCGGCTGGGTCCAGTATGTGGCAAACGCCGCGTCATCATGTGTGTCCACCGGGATCCATGCATGGAGCAGCAGGAGCAGTCCCCCTGTCAGAAGCAAAAACAAAATGCTCTTTTTTCTGTCGTCGAGACGCTTTCCCTCCCGCCTTCCTTCCATAAAATCCCTTTCCTTCTCATAAATTTTCTTTCTGAATCCTGTTACCGCTTTTCCACGGAAAGCGTGACTTTTTCCTCATTCACGTCCCACTCTCTGGAAACGGCAAATTCCTTGCCGGCGGTCAGTTCGTCCGCCAGAACCTTTCCCATGATGGCACTACGGTTTCTCTCCGCCAAAGCCGCCAGCTTCTCGTTGCCGTTGACGGACACCCGGATATGGTCCGTGACCTCAAAGTCGGCCTCCTTACGCATGGTCTGAATTTTGCTGATCAGTTCGAGCACAAATCCCTCCTCGATCAATTCCTCCGTCAGATTGGCGTCCAGCACCACCGTCATGCGCCCGTTTTCCTGGGACACGTAACCGGGCTTCTGCGCCATATCGATCAGCAGGTCGTCCCGCGTCAGCTCCACCGTCACGTCGTCGATGCCAAAGGTCAGCTTTCCGTTTTCATTCAGTTCGTCCATGGCCGCATTGCCGTCCAGGGAAGCCAGCTTTTTCTGAATGCCGCCCAGGTGTTTTCCGTACTTCGGGCCCACGGTGCGAAGCTGCGGCTTAAAGGTATAGGAGGTGAACGCTCTCACATCGTCGGTGAACACCACCTCTTTCACGTTCAGCTCTTCCTTGATGATATCCGTATAATACCCGCTGAGCGCAAAATCCGCTTTCAGGTACATTCTGCTTAAGGGCTGGCGGGTCTTGAGAGCCGCATCCTCACGGCAGGAATGGCCGATGGTAACGGCGTTCTGCACTTCTTCCATGACCGCCTCCAGCTCCCTGTCGATGTACTGCTCCTCCACCCTGGGGAAATCGCACAGATGAATACTTTCCGGAGCATCCTTGTCAACGCTGCGCACCAGATTCTGGTAAATATCCTCCGTCATGAAAGGAATCATGGGCGCGGCCGCCTTGCTGATCGTCACAAGCGCCTGATAGAGGGTCATGTACGCGTTAATCTTATCCTGCTCCATTCCCTTTGCCCAGAAACGCTCCCTGTTTCTTCTCACGTACCAGTTGCTCATCTCTTCCACAAAATCCTGCAGAGCCTTGGCGGCCTCCGGGATACGGTACTGGTCCAGATTCTCGTCCACCTGCCCCACCACGGTGTTCAGGCGGGACAGAAGCCACCTGTCAAGAACGGTCAGGCTGGCGGGATCCATCCGATACTTTGTGGCGTCAAAGCCGTCGATCTCCGCATACAGCACAAAGAAGGCGTAGGTGTTCCATAATTTGCCGAGGAACTTGCGCTGGCCCTCCTGTACAATCTTGCCGGAAAAACGCTTGGGCAGCCAGGGGGCGGAACTGGTGTAAAAATACCAGCGGATCGCGTCCGCGCCGTAGGTTTCCAGCGCTTCAAAGGGATCCACGGCGTTGCCCTTGGACTTGCTCATCTTCTGTCCGTTCTCATCCTGCACATGGCCCAGGACGATGACGTTCTCGTAAGGCGCTTTGTTAAAGAGAAGCGTTGATTCGGCCATCAGGGAGTGGAACCACCCCCGGGTCTGATCCACGGCCTCGGAGATAAACTGGGCCGGGAACTGCTGCTCAAACAGTTCCTTATTCTCAAAAGGATAATGGTGCTGTGCAAAGGGCATGGCGCCGGAGTCGAACCAGCAGTCGATAACCTCCGGAACCCTGTGCATGGTTTTTCCGCACTTGGGGCAGGGGAAGGTCACTTCGTCGATATAAGGCCTGTGCAGCTCCACCTTCGCGCTTTCCGGATCCCCGGAGAGCTCCGCAAGCTCCTGCCTGCTGCCCACGCACTTCTGGCACCCGCACTCGCACTCCCAGATATTTAACGGCGTGCCCCAGTAGCGGTTCCGGGAGATGGCCCAGTCCTGAATGTTCTCCAGCCAGTTTCCGAACCGTCCCGTCCCGATGGATTCCGGGATCCAGTTTACCGTATTATTGTTGCGGATCAGCTCGTCACGCACCGCGGTCTCCCTGATGTACCAGGATTCCCGCGCATAGTAGATCAGCGGCGTATCGCACCTCCAGCAGTGCGGGTAGCTATGCTCGAACTTCGGCGCGTCGAAGAGCAGCCCTTTCGCATCCAGATCCTTCAGGACCATGGGATCCGCCTTCTTCACAAACACGCCGGCGTAGGGCGTCTCCGCCGTCATGTTGCCGTTTCCGTCAACCAGCTGTACAAAGGGCAGGTCGTACGCCCTTCCCACCTTCGCGTCGTCCTCACCGAAAGCCGGCGCAATATGGACCACGCCGGTACCGTCCGTCAGCGTGACATAAGAATCACAGACGACGTAAAAAGCCTTTTTCCCCTGTTTTGCGCAGATATCCACCGCGCAGTCAAAGAGAGGCTCATACTCCTTGTACTCCAGATCCTTTCCCGTGTAAGTCTCAAGGACTTCGTAAGCCGCCTTTCCCTCTTTGGGATCCCCCAGCTTTCCGAGAACCGTATCCAGCAGGGCCTGCGCCATATAATAGGTATAGCCGTCCGCGGCCTTTACCTTCGTGTATGTCTCCGCCGGATTGACGCACAGCGCCACGTTGGAGGGCAGCGTCCAGGGCGTCGTGGTCCAGGCCAGGATATAGGCGTCCTCTCCCTTTACCTTAAAGCGTGCAATGGCGGAGCGCTCCTTGATGTCCTTGTATCCCTGAGCCACCTCGGCGGTGGACAGAGGGGTCCCGCAGCGGGGACAGTAGGGCACGATCTTAAAGCCTTTGTATAAAAGTCCCTTGTCCCAGATGGTCTTTAACGCCCACCATTCGGATTCGATGTAATCGTCATGGTAGGTTACATAAGGGTCATCCATATCCGCCCAGAATCCCACGGTGCCGGAGAAGTCCTCCCACATGCCCTTGTATTTCCAGACGCTCTCCTTGCACTGATCGATAAAGGGTTCCAGGCCGTACTGTTCGATCTGCTCCTTCCCGTTTAAGCCAAGCAGCTTTTCCACCTCGATCTCCACAGGAAGTCCGTGGGTATCCCATCCGGCCTTTCTCGGCACCATATATCCCTTCATGGTACGGTATCTGGGGATCATATCCTTGATGGTGCGGGTCTCCACATGACCGATGTGCGGCTTGCCGTTCGCCGTGGGCGGACCGTCATAAAAGGTATACACCGGACCGTCCTTGCGGTTCTCGATGCTCTTCTGAAAAATGTCGTGATCCTTCCAGAATTTCCCGGTCTGTTTTTCTCTTTCCACGAAATTCAGATCTTTTGCCACTTTGCTGTACATAGGCTTCTTCCTTTCTTTTTCTGATACGCGGTTCCCGGGGCGCTCTCCGCGCCGCCTCAATGCCCGCATTAAAAAACCGCGTCCGTAAAAGGACGCGGTTTTCATGCGTTACCACCTGTTACTCATACGTTCCCGGCCGCTGCGCCGGAATGATATGGCTTCCCATAACGGCGGAATACCGTTCAGGGCTACCGGGCCGGAAATCTCCGCCTTTTGTCCTGACTGCTCGGAAGTGATCTTCCCTGTTCCGTTACTCGGACCGGTCTTTCACCGACACCGGCTCGCTTTGCCTTTCCCGGCACAGATACTCTCTTCGTCAATGCATTTGCCATCTTATAACATCTGCCTTATTATAGTACCGCCCAAAAGAAAAAGTCAAGAGCGAAAACAAACGGATTTCGGCAAAAGCTCGCGCTACTGTTCCATCTGCCTTCCGAGAAACCCGGCGGCCGACTGCAGAAGCTTCTGCTCTACTTCGCCCATGTGCACCTTGTTGTCGTTCTGCAGAAGCACAACGCTGCCGATGATGTCCCCCTCACAGAGAATGGGCGCAATGGCCTCGTGCTGATACTCTTCCCCGCCCTCGTCGCAGACATTGATAAAGCTTCTGTCACCTCTCGACGCCATCAGCGTCTCACGGTTATGAACCTTCTCGTCCAGCTGTCTGCTGACGGATTTGTTGACCAGCTGCTTATAGCCGCCCGCGGCCGCGATAAACTGATCCCTGTCCGCGATCAGCGCCGCATGCCCCGACGCCTGAGCCAGGCTTTCCGCGTACTGCTTTGCAAAAGTGCTCATCTCTCCGATGGGCGAATATTTCTTCAGGATAATCTGTCCCTCCCGGTCCGTAAAGATCTCAAGCGGGTCCGATTCCCGGATGTGCAGAGTCCTGCGGATCTCCTTTGGGATCACGATTCTTCCAAGATCATCAATGCGTCTTACGATTCCTGTGGCTTTCATGCTGTTTCCTCCATTCCGTATACAATGCACTACGATCAACGCTTTTCTAGTATTTGTAAAGGAAGGATTATTATGCATTTTTGATCCGTTTATTCACTGATATATTCGATATAATCCTCTTCGCTGGCGAAAAGCATGTATCTTCCGTTTACCAGTCCCATATAACCGCTGTCCGTATTGTATCCCTTCATAAAAAATTACCTCCTGTTCCAAAACGGTTTCCGTCCGTTTTCAAATAGAAGGTAACATTTTTTGAGAGTCATAAAACTCTCTTATTCTTCTCCGTCGCTTTTCCGATCCGGCAATAATGTCCGCATTTTTGCCAACAGTTCCTCCGTCTTACCCAAAAGCAGCTCCGCCTCCGTCTCCACCAGCTCTGTTTTTTTATACTTGTAGGTAAAGTAAGGCGTCCCGTAAGCGGTAAAAGTAAGATCCTTCCCGCAGCTTTTCAAAAGTTCCGGAATCCCGGAAGGATCCAGCCCCGCGTCCGGCTTCAGGGTAAAGAGGATCCGCCCGTTCTTTCCCTTGATCTCCGTCATGTACAGTCTGTGCGCGGATACGCGGATCAGCGCGATCCGCAGCAGATTGTCCACCGACTTCGGGATCTCGCCGAAACGGTCCAGCAGCTCGTCCCGCATGTCGTCCCGTTCCCTGATACTCTCAATTTCCGCGATCCGCTTGTAAATGTCGAGCTTCTGTACTTCGTTTACGATGTAGGTCCCCGGGATAAACGCGTCCACGTCCAGATCGATCACCGTCGCAAAATCCTCCGGGACCGACGCCCCCTTGAGAGTCTGTACCGCCTCGTTCAGCATCTTACAGTACAGATCGTAACCTACCGCCTCCATATGACCGTGCTGTCTCATGCCGAGAAGATTGCCCGCTCCGCGGATCTCAAGATCCCGCATCGCCACCTTAAAACCGCTGCCCAGTTCGGTAAACTCCCGGATCGCCGCCAGTCGCTTTTCCGCCGCTTCCTTTAAAAGCCTGTCCTTCTTATACATCAGGAAGGCGTAAGCGGTACGGCTGGAGCGTCCCACCCGCCCCCGGAGCTGATAGAGCTGCGCAAGTCCCATATTGTCGGAATCGTGAATGATCATGGTATTCACGTTGGGGATGTCAAGTCCCGTTTCAATGATGGTAGTGGACACCAGCACGTCGATCCCGCCGTCGATAAAGTCGTACATGATCCGCTCCAGTTCGCTCTCCTTCATCTGGCCGTGGGCGTACGCCACCTCAGCCTCCGGCACCAGCGTTCGCAGCCGCGCCGTCACATCGGCAATATTGTTCACCCGGTTATACACATAATATACCTGTCCTCCCCTGGCCAGTTCACGGGTGATCGCCTCCCGGACCATCTCCTCGTTGTACTCGCACACAAACGTCTGAACGGGCTGCCGATCCTCCGGCGCTTCCTCCAGCACGCTCATATCCCGTATGCCGATGAGACTCATGTGCAGCGTTCTGGGAATGGGCGTGGCCGTAAGCGTCAACACATCCACGTTTTCCTTCAGTTTCCTGATCTTTTCCTTGTGGGCGACGCCGAAACGCTGTTCCTCGTCAATAACCAGCAGTCCCAGATCCTTGAACGTCACGTCGTCCGACAGCACTCTGTGCGTGCCGATCACAATGTCCACCAGCCCTTTTTTGAGATCCGACGCCGTCTTTCTGATCTCCGCCGGGGTCCGGAAACGGCTCATCAGCTCGATCCTGACCGGAAAATCCTTCATCCGCTGCACAAAAGTGTTATAGTGCTGCTGGGCCAGAATGGTCGTGGGCACCAGATAGACCACCTGTTTTCCTTCCTGTACAGCCTTGAACGCCGCGCGAATGGCGATCTCGGTTTTCCCGTAGCCAACGTCGCCGCAGATCAGCCGGTCCATGATCTTTGCGCTTTCCATGTCCGCCTTTGTATCCGCGATGGCCGCCAGCTGATCCTCCGTCTCCTCAAAGGGAAACATCTCCTCAAATTCCTTCTGCCACACCGTATCCCTGCCGAACCGATAACCCTCGCTCTGCTGGCGCCGGGCGTAGAGCTCCACCAGATCCTTTGCGACCTCGTCCACCGCGCTCCGCACCTTTGTCCTGGTCCGCTCCCATTCCCTGCTGCCCAGCTTGTTCAGCTTTGGCTTTTGCGTCTGCTCGGAAGCATATTTCTGGATGACGTCCAGCCCCGTGGCCAGAACATAGAGGATCCCGCCGTCCTTGTACTCTATCTTGATATAATCCTTGACGACATTCTCCATCTCCACCTTTTCGATTCCCCGGTAGATTCCGATGCCGTGGCTTTCATGAACGACGTAATCTCCTACCCTGAGTTCGTCAAAGTCCTTGATCTTCTGGCCCTGATAAAGCTTTTTGGTCTTCCTTTTTTTCTTTTTTTCCGCGCCGAAAATATCCGTCTCCGAAATCACAACAAACTTAAGCAGCGGATATTCAAATCCCCGGTTCACATGGCCGTAATAAGTCACGACCTCCCCCGGTTTCACTTCCCGCATGGGATCTTCCGTGTAAACGGCCGTAAGCCCGTTGTCCCGCAGATCCTCCGCCAGCCGCTGCGCCCGGGTTCTGGAACCGGAGAGCAGCAGAACTCTGCAGCCGTTCTTTCCGAACTGCTTCAGATCCTTTACCAGCGTCTCGAAACTGTTGTGGTAAGGCGCAACGTTTCTGGCCGATACATCCATCCTGCGCTGGGGCCTGAAATAACCGCCTTTCAGTTCCAGCGTCGTCACGGTGGCCAGACTTCCCTGAAGCAGCCTTGCCGCAACCTGTTCGCCGCTGTAAAGAAGATCCATCTGTCCCGGCAGAATATAGCCCTTTTCCGCCCGCTGCGACATACTCTCCCGGAATTCCGCCTCCACCGCGTCCGCCTGCTCCTTTAACCTGGCAGGTTCATCCATGACGAAAAGGGGCTTCCCGATCCCCCCTGCCTGTTCCCGCGCCACGCGTACCAGAAGCTCTGGAAGCGTCACGGTATCCTCGAAAAAGTATCTGACATACCCTTCCAGATTCACCTGACCCTGCCGGCTGAGCAGCTGTTCCTTCAGTTCCCGCATCTGCGCCGCGATTCTGTGGGCTTCCTCCGGTCTCCGGGAATCCCGGAAAACCCGCTCCTGTCTCGCGGTCTCCTCTTCCAGCCTTTCCAGTCCCTTTCGGATACGGCCATCGTCCATGACAAACTCCGTGGCGGGATACAGCAGGATGCCCTCCAGTGTTTCAATGGAACGCTGGCTGAGAATATCGAAACTGCGGATGGACTCCACCTCGTCTCCCCACAGTTCGATGCGGTACGGGTTATCCTCCGTCAGGTCAAAGACGTCGATGATTCCACCCCGCACGCAAAACTGACCCGGGCCTTCCACCTGATCATTTCTTACATACCCGAAGGACACCAGCGTTCTGGCCAGCTCGTCTTCCCCTATGACGCCGCCCTTTACCACCTCCACCGAATCCTTTTCCCTGCTCCACACAGCCTGGGGCGCCATCAGCGCAGCGTATGTGGTCACGATCGTGACCGGTTTCCCCTCCATAAGCCTGCGCAGCGTCCTGACCCGCTCCTTCACAAGCTGGTTGCCGTGAATGTCGGCCTGAAAAAAAATCAGATCCTTGGCCGGATACAGCATCACATTCCTGTCGTAAAACCGGTACTCTTCGTAAAGCTCTCTCGCCTTTAAGTCATTGTAAGTGACAATCAGCCTGATCCGAAAGTCCTCGCTCAGTCCATAGATCAAATGCAACTTCTGAGAGTCCACGCAGCCTGTCAGAGACACGGGAGCGTTCCCTTTCCGAAGCTGCTCTTTGATCGACTTGTATTCCGCCAGTTCCTCCAGCGGCGCCAGTAATGCCTGCATATCTCCTCTCTTTTCCGCTGTCTATACAGCCTTCCCATTGAACTCGTTCATTGCGGCGTCCGGGCCCCTGGCAATGACAGCGCGAACGGCATCGGCCGCCCGTACCGCCGCCGCGTCCATCACCTTTCGCTCGCCGGAGGCAAAATGTCCCAGCACATGCGCCGCCAGATCGCCGCCGGAAGGTTTTTCTCCCACGCCCACCCTGATCCGGATGAAATTTTCATGTCCCAGATTTTCGATAATGTTCTTCAGACCGTTGTGTCCGCCCGCGCTTCCCTTTTTCCGGATGCGGATCTGTCCCGCGTCCAGACATACGTCGTCGGATATCACGATAAGCTCCGCCGTCTCGTCCACCTTGTAATACGCCGTCAGGAGACGCACGCTCTCCCCGCTCAGGTTCATGAAGGTCTGCGGTTTGGCAAGAACGCATTTCTGTCCTTCTATCATTCCGGTCCCTGTCACCGCCCTGTGCCTGCCCTCCCGCAGGGTGATCTTCTCCTGTTCCGCCAGTACCTCTATCACATCAAATCCGATATTATGCCGCGTGTTTTCATACTGTTTTCCCGGATTTCCCAATCCCGCTATAATATACATTTCCGTTCTTCCTTCCGTCCAAAAGGGCCCGCCCCGATAAATCCGTCTAATATTTTCTCACCTTTTTTCTGAAAAGACAAGACAAATCTGCCCCCGCAGAAGGCTTTTCCCCGCTAATCCCTTTCATGGCGAACAAAAAGGAGACTGCCAAAGAGCAGTCTCCCTTACCTTCACACCGGGCTTTACGGGACTTCCTCTCCCGTCTCTTCCGCCGCCACCGTCTCGTATTTGTCCAGTATCATACGCTGGATTCTGTCCCGGGTGACGGAATTGATGGGATGCGCGATATCCCTGTATTCCCCGTCCGCGGTCTTCTTGCTTGGCATGGCGATAAAAAGACCCTTGTCCCCTTCGATCACCTTGATGTCGTGCACCACAAAATCGTCGTCCAGTGTGATGGAAACGACCGCTTTCATCTTGCCGCCCGCGGCAATCTTTCGTACGCGAATGTCTGTAATCTGCATGTGTCTACCCCTTTCCTGTTACCGTCTGCAATACGGCTCCCCCTCCGTCTGCAGGCTACATGGTATACCTTTCGTTCCTCTCCACAATGATGCGGGGCCTGTCTCCGTCCCCCACATACCGGGAATTGGCCCGGATCGTTCCGTGACTTTCCACGATGCAGTTTTCAATGCAGGTGTTGTCGCCGATGTACACATCATTCAGGATGATGGAATTTCTGATCACGCAGTTATTTCCGATATAACTCTTTTTAAAGATCACGGAATTTTCCACCGTACCGTTGATGATGCAGCCGCTGGAGATCAGGCTGTTCTTTACGCAGGTCCCCACATTGTATTTCGCGGGCGGAAGATCGTCCACCTTGGAGTAAATATCGGGATACTGTTTAAAGAAGTAATTCCGGACGTCGGCCCTCAGGAAATCCATGTTGGTGCTGTAATAATCCTCCACGGACGCCACGTTGCGCCAGTAATCCTTCATCTTGTAGCCATACACCCGCTTCACGTCCTTATAGCGGATCAGGATGTCACGCACAAAGTCGTAACGGTCTTCCTCCGCGCATTTCTCGATCATCTCGATGAGCTGACGGCGGCGCAGGACGTAGATGCCGCAGGATATCGTGTTCGTCTTCGCCTGCAGCGGCTTTTCCTCAAATTCTTCGATCCGGCACTCTTCATTCATCCGGATCGTGCCGAAGCGCTCCACGTTAAAGCCCTCTTCCATATCGCGGCAGACTACCGTGATATCGGCCTTTTTCTCGATGTGGTATTCCAACAGCTTATTGTAATCCATTTTATAAACGCCGTCGCCGGACGCGATCACGACATAGGGTTCATGGCTGTTCTTCAGGAAGGACAGATTCTGATAGATGGCGTCCGCCGTCCCTCTGTACCAGTTGCTGTTGTCGGCCGTAACGGCGGGCGTCAGTACAAAAAGCCCTCCCTGCTTACGTCCGAAATCCCACCACTTGGAAGAATTCAAATGCTCATTCAGGCTTTTCGCGTTATACTGGGTCAGCACCGCAACCCTCTGAATGTGGGAATTCGTCATATTGCTCAATGTAAAGTCTATGCTCCGGTAGCTGCCCGCGATGGGCATCGCACAAATGGCCCTCTTCTGGGACAGCTCCTGCATTCTGTGGTTATTTCCGCCCGCTAATATGATTCCGATCGCTCTCACTACTGTTCACCTGCCTTAATCAAAGATTTGCCGCCTGCGAGCCGGGAATCTTCATAATCCGAATCCTGGGTCACGCCGAAGATCACCGTGTTCTTTCCCACCGAGATGCCGTCGGGGATCACACTCTTTTCGCCAACCGTGACAAGCCCGTGGTTGTAAATATGGGGCGCCGTATCGTTGGGCACTTCCTCACCCACGCCCAGCTGTACCCCGTTCCCGATGGTCACATCCTCCGCCACGATGGCCTTGTTCAGCACACAGCCGTCGCCGATATGGGTGTGGTTCATAATGATGGAGTCCCGTATGACCGTACCCTTGCCGATGGTGACGCCGCAGCCGATAACGGAATTGTAAACTTCTCCGTATATGTCCGTTCCCTCGCCCACAATGCAGCGTTCCATGACGCTGTTTTCGCACAGGTACTGGGGCGGCTGAATCTCGCTCTTTGTATAGATCTTCCAGTATTCCTCGTACAGATTAAATTCGGGGACAATGTCGATCAGCTCCATGTTGGCTTCCCAGTAGGAGCTTAAGGTTCCCACATCCTTCCAGTAGCCCGTGAACTCGTAGGCATACAGGGGCGCCCCTTTTTCATGGCAGTACGGGATCACATGCTTGCCGAAGTCCAGAGCGGGCTGTTCCGCCTTTGCGATCAGCGCCTCCCGGAGGGTCTTCCAGTTAAAGATGTAGATACCCATGCTGGCCAGATTGCTCCTGGGATGTTCCGGCTTTTCCTCAAAGTCCGTGATCTTCCTGTTCTCGTCGGTAATCATGATGCCGAAACGGCTCGCCTCTTCCATGGGAACCGGCATCACGGCAATGGTCACTTCGGCGTTGTTCGCCTTATGGAAATCCAGCATCACTTCGTAGTCCATCTTATAGATATGGTCACCCGAGAGGATCAGCACATAGTCGGGATGAAAGCTCTCCATATATTCCAGATTCTGGTAAATGGCGTTTGCCGTGCCTGTGTACCATTCGCTGTTGGAACTCTTTTCATAAGGGGGCAGGACCGTTACTCCGCCGATGTTTCGGTCCAGATCCCAGGGAATACCGATTCCGATATGGGTATTCAGACGAAGGGGCTGGTACTGGGTCAGAACGCCGACCGTGTCCACTCCGGAGTTAATACAGTTGGAAAGCGGGAAATCAATGATACGGTATTTCCCTCCAAACGCAACGGCAGGCTTTGCGACCTTGGAAGTCAGCACCCCCAGTCGGCTGCCCTGTCCGCCTGCCAACAACATGGCAATCATTTCTTTTTTAATCATGTCATCACCTCTGTCTAGCTTTCTGCCATTTACTGGTATGAAAATTATATCATATCAAAATTACAAAGTGAATATTAATTGATAAAAAAATTTACTTTTTTTTCATTTTTTCTATTGATTATGAACAGATTTTCGTAACGGCGGAATGTTTTTTTGTATATTTTTTCAAATATGCGCCTGCGGGCGCTCATTTTCCACCGTCATTTTTAACACATTGCTTCTTCTTTCGGATTCTGTTTGTTTTTTGGTTCCCGTTCGTATATAATATAACATATCCGAGAGAAACACGCGCGGACCGGCCTGTTCCTTTTTGTTCACCGGTCCGTATCTTATCAGGAAAGGAACTGCAGAACATGTATCAGATTGATTTCAATCACCCCGTTTCCGTTTATTTTGTGGGCATCGGCGGCTGCGGCATGAGCAGCCTGGCCCGGATGCTGTCGGACGCCGGTTTCCGGGTGTCCGGCTCGGACAGATCCAGAAGCGCTTACACCGATATGCTGGAGGCAGCGGGCATCACCGTATTTTATGGACAAAGAGCCGAAAATATTACCGACGCCATAGACTGCGCGGTATACACCAGCGCCGTCCCCAAGGACAGCCCCGAATTTCAGGCGCTGCACGAAAAAAATATTCCCTGTATGACCCGGGCCGAACTGATGGGACAGATCATGAAGCATTACGATACGCCCGTCGCCGTCAGCGGGACCCACGGAAAAACTACCACCACATCCATGATCTGCGAGATCCTGTTAAAGGCCGGCATGGATCCCACCATTTCCGTCGGAGCCATTCTCCGCAGCATCGGCGGCAATTTCCGCCTGGGCCGCTCCGGCTGTTTCGTCGCCGAGGCCGACGAATATACCAACAGCTTTCTCCACTTTTTCCCAAAGATCGGAATAATATTAAATATTGAAGAAGACCATCCGGATTTCTTTCAGGATCTGGCCGATATCCGCCGCTCCTTCCGCAAATTTGCCCAGCTTCTGCCCGCAGACGGCTGCCTGATCATAAACGACGCCATCCCCAACCGGGAAGAGATCACGGACGGACTGCCCTGCCGCATTATCACCTGCGGCACGGGGCCGGAGTCGGACTATTACTTCCGGGACCTGTCCTATGACGAGACGGGATGTCCCTCCTTTCTTCTCTGCAGTCCCGGACGCGACCCCAGAAGACTGTCCCTGCAGGTGCGCGGAGAACACAATGTCTGCAACGCGCTGGCCGCCATGGCCCTTGCCGATCTGCTTTCCGTGGAACCGGCCGTTTCTTCGGAGGCGCTGCACGAATACAGGGGCGCCGCCAGACGCTTCGAGTACAAGGGAACGGTGGGCGGCGTGACCGTCATCGACGACTTTGCCCATCATCCCACCGAGATCGCCGCCACCCTGAAGGCCGCCGCAAACTATCCCCACAAAACGCTCTGGTGCGTGTTCCAGCCCCACACCTACACCCGCACAAAGGCGCTGCTGAAGGATTTTGCCAGGGCGCTTACTCTGGCGGACCAGATCGTGCTGGCCGACATTTATCCCTCCAGAGAACCCGTCTCTCTGGGCGTGACCCTCGGCATCAGTTCCCGCATCCTGCAGCAGGAGATCCAGGCGCTGGGAAAGACCTGCTATTATTTTCCCACTTTTGACGAGATCGAAAATTTTCTTTTGGAAAATTGCATAAAAGGAGATCTGTTGATAACTATGGGGGCAGGGGACGTGCTGAAAATCGGCGAAAATCTTCTCGGAAATTAATTATCCACACTATCCACAGGCATCGGACGCCGGCGCGGCCATCCCGCCTGTGGACAGCCCGGTTTTTTCTGTGGACAACTCGGAGACGTAACAGGTCTGAAAAACGTGTTTTTCCGGCCTGCTTTTTTAAGCGGTATTTTTTTCCACATTTTTCACAGTATCCACATTTTCCGCGGTGTCTTCGGACGCCTTCTCTTTCGGGATTTTGCCTATTTCTTTTTTGAAAACCTTGTGCTATACTTTGGCTACTGTGAGGTTTTTCACAGATGCTGAATGCGGCCTTTGCCAAAGGGGAGGGATCAGGAACCGTCGGATCCGCCGGCGGCCGCGATATGAGAGAGGGAACGAAACACATGGCACGGTTGACAATTTATAAAGATGAAGCTGCTAACGTCACGGAGGTATCCAATCGTTTTATCGACGAATATATGAAGGACGCAAACGACGCCCAGCTGAAAGTCTATCTCTACCTGCTCCGCATGATGAGCGCCAAACTGGCTACCAGTGTCTCCGACATTGCAGACCGGTTCAATCACACGGAAAAGGATGTCATCCGCGCTTTGAAATACTGGGAGAAACAGCGGCTTCTGGATCTGGATTTCGACGAAAACAAGACCCTTGTAGGGATCCATATCCGCGATCTGGACAAACCTGTAAGCGGAGGCCGGCGGGCTGCCGCTTCCACCTTTGTACCGCTTCCCGCGTCTGCGGTTCCCGCCGCGGCCGATTCCGCTGCGTCGGAGACGGAGACGTCGGAGACGCCGTCCGAACCCGCTCCCTCCTTTGAAAAACCGGTTTATACCGCGGATCAGTTGAAGGAATTCAAAAACCGGCAGGACACCGCTCAGCTGCTGTTCCTTGCGGAGTCCTATATCGGCAAGCCGCTGACGCCTTCCGAGATGAAGACCATCCTTTATTTTACGGATGTTCTCCGCTTCTCCGACGATCTGATCGATTATCTGCTCCAATACTGCGTGGAGCGCGGCAAAAAAGATTTCAAATACATAGAGCGCGTGGCGGTAAACTGGGCCGAGGAAGGGATCACCACTCCGAAACAGGCGCAGCGCACTGCGGCCCGCTACGACAGGAATGTCTACTCCATTATGAACGAACTGGGGAAAAACGGTTCCCCCACCACCCGGGAACTGGAATATATCAACCGCTGGACCAGGGAATACGGCTTCTCCACAGACATTATCCTCGAAGCGTGCCAGCGCACGGTAATGGCGACGGACAAACACCGCTTTGAGTACGCGGAGGGCATTCTGAGCAGCTGGAAAAATCAGAATGTCCACCTGAAGTCCGACATCCGCAGAATCGACGACCTCTACCAACAGCGCCGCAAAAACGCGCCTGCGGAGCGCTCCCGCCAAAACGGCAACCGCTTTAATCAGTTTACACAGAACAACTATGACTTTGACGCTCTGGAGCAGGAACTTCTGAGCAATTAACCCCTGCCGCGGACAGTTCCGCCAGACCGCCGGCAAAGGAGAACCGACGTGGCGCTCAGCAACTCTCAATACGAATCGATCATAAAAGAATATGAACAGACCCGGGATCGGAACCGGCAGCTTGCCGGGGAGAGACGCAGACAGGTATACGCCGCCGTTCCCGGCTACCGGGAGCTGGAGGAATCCGTGGGCAGTCTGGGCGCATTGGCCGCCCGGCGCATTCTGGACGGGGACGAGACCGCAAAAGACCGGCTGAAGGTCCGTCTTGCGGAACTTTCCGCCAGACGCGCCGCCCTTCTGGCCGAAGCCGGTTTTCCTTCCGATTACCTCGATCCTTTGTATTCCTGCCCCCTGTGTCAGGACACGGGATATGTCGCGGGCGAGGACGGGCTGAAGGAAAAATGCCGCTGTTTCCGGCAGCGGGAACTCTCTCTTCGGTACGCTCAGTCCAATATTCAGGACCTGATACAACGGGAAAATTTTTCCACTCTTTCCTATGAATATTATCAGGGCGAGGATTTACAGCACTTCCGAGCCGCCGTTGAACTCAGCAGATCGTTTACGGAAAACTTCAAAGAGGACTACCGCAATCTCTTTTTTTATGGTACAGTAGGTACGGGCAAAAGTTTTCTGTCAGGCTGTATTGCCCACGAACTGCTGCAGGCCGGCTTCTCCGTGATCTATTTCAGCGCGGCCGGGTTTTTTGAACGTCTGGCGCGGTACGCTTTCGACGCCAGAAACCGGGATACGCTTCAGGATTTTTATGAGGATCTCTTCCAGTGCGATCTGCTCATCCTCGACGATCTCGGCACGGAAGTGACCAACAGCTTTGTGACCTCGCAGCTTTTCGCCTGCCTGAATGAACGCGCTCTGCGCCGAAAATCCGTGATCATCTCCACCAACCTCTCTCTGGAAGAGCTGAGAGACAGATACTCGGACAGAATTTTTTCACGGATCACCAGCAGTTTTTCGCTGTGCAAGCTGACCGGCCCCGATATCCGCATTTACCGCAGGCGGCTGGAAAACAACGGCGGATGAGCGCCGGAAACAGAAAACACCCACTTACTTTCCAACAGAAAGGATCGACACAATTCATGGGAAACCGCGAAGAAAAAAGAAATCTTGAGACAATACCCGTGGGCTCTCTCGGCATCATTGCCCTGGAAGGCTGCAGGGCGCTGGGGGAAAAGGTAGACCGTTATCTGGTCAAATGGAGAGCCGAGCGGGAGAGCGAACACAAAGAATCCCTCGCGTTCTCCGGCTATCAGAGAGATTCCTATCTCATCGGCGCAAAAGTTCCCCGCTTCGGTTCCGGCGAGGCAAAGGGAATGATCCTGGAATCCATCCGGGGAGACGATCTGTATCTGCTGGTGGATGTCTGTAACTATTCGCTCACCTATTCTCTCTGCGGCCATGAGAACCACATGTCGCCGGACGATCACTACCAGGATTTAAAGCGAGTCATCGCCGCTCTCGGCGGAAAGGCCAGACGGATCACCGTGATCATGCCCTACCTCTATGAGAGCCGCCAGCACAAGCGCACTTCCCGGGAATCTCTGGACTGCGCCCTCGCGCTGCAGGAGCTGGTTCGGATGGGCGTGGACAACATTATCACTTTCGACGCCCACGATCCCAGAGTCCAGAACGCCATTCCCCTGCACGGCTTTGAGACGGTGCAGCCCGCGTACCAGTTTATCAAGGGACTGCTTCGCAACATGAAGGACCTGAAGCTGGACTCCGACCACATGATGATCATCAGCCCGGATGAGGGCGGAATGAGCCGCGCCATCTATATCGCGAATGTGCTGGGCCTCGACATGGGCATGTTTTATAAGAGACGGGACTATACAAGAGTGGAAAACGGCCGCAACCCCATTGTAGCCCATGAGTTTCTTGGCACCAGCGTGGAAGGCAAGGATATGATCATCATTGACGACATGATATCCTCCGGGGAAAGCGTGCTTGAGGTGGCTGCGCTGCTGAAGGACCGCCGCGCGAACCGGGTCTTTGTATTCTCCACTTTCGGACTGTTCACCAACGGGCTTGATAAGTTCGACAAGGCATATCAGGACGGCGTTATATGCAGGGTCCTGACAACCAATCTTGTCTACCAGACGCCGCAGCTTCTGGAGCGGGAATGGTACGTCAACTGCGACATGAGCAAATATATCGCTTACATTATCGACACTCTGAACCACGATTCCTCTATCAGCGATCTTCTCAACCCCAACGAAAGGATCCAGCAGATCGTGGCAAAGTATCGGAGGGGAGAACTGCAGGAAGATTAAGAGAAGACGCTCTTTAAAAAAAGAAAAAGCTGATCCGGAGAAGGGACGATTGTAAACTTTTAAATTTTATAGTTGACAATCCGTCCCTTCTCTTGTATACTCTATAATTGTCAACCGCTTATACAACTGGTTTACATTGCATCCTGGGAAGCGGCAGACAAAGCCGCCCGTCGGCCGATTCCACCGGCCGATACGGCTGCGGCAGAAAAGAGGATATGATGAAAATAAGACAGCTTACTCTGGTCGGCCTGATGACAGCCATTATTTGCATTCTCGGTCCCATCTCTTTCCCTGTTCCCATAAGCCCCGTTCCCATTTCCCTGGGGACGCTGGCGATTTACTTTGTCCTGACCGTGCTGGGAATGAAACTGGGCGCCCTGAGTGTTTTGATCTACCTGCTGCTGGGTCTGGCAGGGCTTCCCGTGTTCACGGGTTTTACCGGTGGTCCCGGCAAACTCTTCGGTCCTACCGGAGGCTACCTCATCGGCTACCTTTTCATGGCCCTGACGGCCGGTTTTTTTCTGGATAAAAAGAATTCCAGCCTGTTCCTCTCTGTTCTGGGAATGCTGCTCGGCACCGCCGTCCTCTACCTTTTCGGCAGCGCCTGGCTTGCGTATCAGGCTTCCCTTACCCTGCCCCAGGCGCTGATGGCGGGCGTCGTTCCCTATCTTCCCGGCGATCTTGTAAAGCTTGTCCTGGCCATGTTTCTCGGGCTGCAGGTCAGAAAACGTCTGCCCCGATCCTGACCCTTCCCCTTTTCCCGACAATCTTCGGTCAGGATCGGAGCCTTTCAGTCTTTGATGTAAGTGATAAAACAGTTCCCGTTTTCGGAAAACCATTCCGCGGAATCATTTTTCCCCATCTTATGCAGCTTTTTTATGGCTGGCTCCAGCAGGATCGTGTTATACTCGTCAAATCCCGTGATCAGGACGGCCTCCCCGTCGCGCAGCAGGGCGAGTACGGGAATGTTCCGGTTCACATAATACAGCATGGCGTCCACATTGCACCCGGTCAGATCCAGGATCCTCGCGCCCTCCAGATTCTCTTCCAGAATCTCCGGCACCGTCTTGCCCAGCCCCAGAAGATAATCGGAATTGCGCGCCAGTCCCTCATAGCTGAAAATGGCGTCAAGACACACGGACAGGCTGGTTTCACCTTCTTCCACGCCCGTTTCCCGAATGGATGAGATCTGGTTTGCCGGGGCAAGATTTCCGCGCCGCCAGATACCTTCCCCCTTTTCGTCCACAACCACGCCGGCTATTTCATAGGCCTGATTCACCGCGCCCGAAGGAGACATAAAAATATCGTCCACGCCATAAGGGCCGTATACATAGTAACGGTCCATCCCGCTCCCATCAGGCAGCAAAAGCTCTCTTCCGCCTTCGTAAACCACTTCTTTGGGGTTGAGAATCTTGATGGTTTTACTGTCAATGGTTCCCTGGGTCTTTATCTGAACATATCTTTTATAAACGGCAGTATCCGCGGTCACAATGGTATTTTTACTGGTTTTCGTCTCCATGTTATTCATGATCTGATCGTCAGGCGCATCCGTATATTCTCCCGACTCCAGCCGCCTGAGACGTTCCAGCGTAATCTGGTTGCCCGCCACCTGGACGCCGGTGACGTAAAGTCCGCTCTGCTCATACTCTTTCAGAACGGTTCCCGACGCATTACAGATACAGATTCTGTACATGGGGAAAAAGAATCTCCCCGAATTTTCCTCCCGGATGTCTTCCAGCGACGCCACACCGTAAATTACATCCTCATCCATGAAACCAAGCGGCCGGACGGCCTCGCCGGGCTCCACCTGAATCCTGTTGCAGATCCCGGTGTTCAGGTTCCGGATATTCAGGACACGGCTGTGGTAAATGTCGTCCCCTTCCGACCATACCAGAATCCTCTGATCTTCGGATACATGCATGCTGCCGTCCTGCGTGACCGCAAGCAGGGACGAACAGGTCCGCTGCCCGAGATCGATCTCGTATACCGTATTCTCCAGCTGAAGGTACAGCTTTCGGTCCCTGTTCAGATACAGAAGATCGTCCATCTCCGCCGACAGCACCGAAAACGTTTTCCCGTAAGGGATATACAACAGTTCCTCCAGGGTATTCAGCGCGCTGTCATAAGAATAGATCTGGATCCCCACCTCTCCCTCATGGCGCCCCCGGTTCATGTAACCGTAGAGCGCAAACTGCACGCTGCCGCTCTCATCCACGTCCAGAATCCTGATGGCATGCTGATCGTAGAGCGTGCGCCAGTCTCCGTTGTCCGCGTCATAAAAGCTGAAAATCACGGTGAGCTCGTTGGACGCGGCATTGTAACTTAACAGCCGGTTGGCCTCCTCAAACACCACCGTGCTGCCATCCTCGCTCTCCATCATGGGAATCTCATCGGATGTGATCCCAAGGAGGATCTTGTCGTTCGCATACATCTTCTCCACATCGGGGATCTGGGTCATGGTGCGCTGATAATCCAGAAGATACATTCTCTCCGGCGTATACCGGACCCGAAAATGCTCCTGCATCATATAGTATGTCCTCTCGCCGTTCTCTCCCTTTGTGGACACCACATAATCCAACAGCATGGACGCCGTCTGACTGGCGATTTCCGTCAGGCGTATCCGAGGCGCCATCTCTTCCCTTACGGACAGTTCGTCCCACGTAAGCTGTCGGAAGCTGCTGTGAATATTGACATTGTGGAAGGAGCTGTTATCCTCCAGCCTGGAATTGGTCTCAAGGTATTTTGTCAGCTCTCTGGCTTCCTCCCTGTGATAGAGCTTTTGGTGGAAATCCAGCGCATACTCCAGCTTTTCCCCAACGTTGAGACTGTCGCTCCAGATCGCCCTGGTGTAGTAATACACGTCGGACCCGCCGCTGAGCCGAAGCACAACGGCAAGGGAATACTCCGTATCCTTTTCGATCAGGTCCTTCAGGGCGATGACGCCCCTGATCTGTTCCCCGTCCGTCTCATATTGGGTCAGTTTTGTGTCCTCAATGAGACGGGAGCCGTCCGCGCTGCGCACCTGAACGGAGATCTCCGTCACCTCCCGCCCGAAGGTTTCCACCGTAAAGTCCGTATCCCTGCTCTCTCCGAGCACCGTCACCGTATCTCTCTGAAAGGCGACCTCCATGGGCGCGCTGTAACCGTGAAGCTGGTTGTAGGCAATGCCGTCTCTCTCCATTGTCACCAGCGGAAAAGTTGCCGCGCTCATCTCCACGGTAAGGTTGTCGTGCCCCTGATTCATGATTCTGCTGATAACCACCAGTCCCAGAAGAAAAGCGGCCGCAAAGACCAGTAATTTGATTATGGTTTTTTTCATAACGGCTCCTTCAACACCGGCGTCGCGGGCAGAAACCTCGCAGTCTCATAGGCGGCTTTTCCACGGGGACGGTCCCGGCGCGCACCGCTAAAAAAGAATCGCTCTCCGGCCGCCATGCCGGCGTTTGTACACTTCGATAAACAAAAGCACCTGAATCAGATCTTTTTCCGGCGGTTTCCCGTTTTCCTTTTCCAGTATGCCGCAGATTGTCTCCGCCAGACTCCGCAGGCTGTACCTGTCCGGATATTCGTCGTAGATCATACTGCCCTCGTAGTCTGTGGTGTCCAGTATTTCCGCCACCCTGCGCCGGCAGCGTTTTACATCGTCGGGGTACAGCTGCTGAAAATACTCAAGGTCGCTTAACACGGCAGCTTCCTGTCCGGGGCTCAAGTATCCCGGATATGTCATATAAAAAGGAAGGGGCCCGTTCCAGCCCCTTACTCTGCCGTCCTGCAGCGGCTGTGTCAATTCAGAGTGAAAATCCATATACGCACCTCGCAACGCTTTTACACAGTATATGCGCATTTCCATCCGATTGTTACACAGCCGCCGAACGCTTTCTCCGTAATGTTATTTTAACAGTTCAATCCGGGCGACCGCTCTCAAAAGAGCCGTCTCCGCCCGGGCAATGTCCGTCTCGGGAGTTCTGCTGCGAAGCCGTTCCTCGGCCCTTTCCTTCGCCGCGTTCGCGCGCTCCCGGTCTATCTCGGAAGGCCATTCCACGATCTCCGCGAGAATGGTCACCCGATCCTGCAGGATTTCCGCAAAGCCGGCATGAAGCGCCGCGCGCTTTTCTTCCTCCGCCTCATAAATGGTGAGAATTCCCGGCTTGATGATGACGGTAAGAGGGATGTGTCCGGGCAGTACGCCGATCTCACCCTCGGTGGTGGTAAACTCCGCCATCTCCACCTGTCCCTCATAAAACAGCCGGTCCGGCGTGATAATGCGCAGAAGAAAGGTATTCTTTTCCGCCATACGCTAGCCTCCTATTTTACCTTCGCCAAAACATCGTCAATGCCGCCGGCATTCAGGAAATAGCTCTCGGGAATGTCGTCATGCTTTCCTTCCAGGATCTCCCGGAATCCGCGGATGGTCTCTTCGATGGAAACATATTTTCCTTCCAGTCCGGTAAACTGGCCTGCCACAAAGAAAGGCTGGGAAAGGAATCTCTGCACCTTCCTGGCTCTGGAGACCACAAGCTTATCTTCCTCGGAAAGCTCATCCATTCCCAGAATGGCGATGATATCCTGCAGTTCTTTATAGCGCTGCAGGATCTCCTGCACGCCCCGGGCCGTTTTGTAATGCTCCTCGCCCACGATCCTGGGATCCAGAATGCGGGAGGTGGACTCCAGCGGATCCACCGCCGGATAAATTCCAAGCTCCACGATGGAACGGGACAGCACGGTAGTCGCGTCCAGATGAGCGAACGTGGTGGCGGGCGCGGGGTCCGTCAGGTCATCCGCAGGCACATATACCGCCTGCACGGAAGTGATGGAACCGTTTCTGGTGGACGTGATCCTCTCCTGAAGCGCGCCCATCTCCGTCTGCAGCGTGGGCTGATATCCCACCGCGGAAGGCATACGGCCCAGCAGCGCGGACACCTCGGAACCGGCCTGGGTAAAACGGAAAATATTGTCGATAAACAGCAGCACGTCCCTGCCGCCCTTGTCCCTGAAATATTCCGCCATGGTAAGGCCTGTCAGCCCCACCCGCATTCTCGCTCCGGGCGGCTCGTTCATCTGGCCGAACACCATGGTCGTCTTGTCGATAACGCCGGACTCCGTCATCTCATGGTACAGATCGTTTCCCTCACGGGTCCGTTCTCCCACGCCGGTGAAAACAGAATATCCGCCGTGCTCCGTGGCAATATTTCTGATCAGTTCCTGTATCAGCACGGTCTTTCCGACGCCGGCGCCGCCGAACAGACCGATCTTTCCGCCCTTCTGATAAGGGCAAAGCAGATCCACCACCTTGATTCCTGTCTCCAGCAGCTCCGTCTCCGTAGACTGCTCTTCAAATTTCGGCGCGGGTCTGTGGATGGGTTCATAAGAAACTCCTTCCGGAGCCGGTTTGTTATCTATGGGCTGTCCCAGCACATTGAAAATACGGCCGAGGGTCTTTTCCCCTACCGGAACGGTAATGGGCGCGCCCGTCGCGACCGCCTCCATCCCTCTGACAAGCCCGTCCGTGCTGCCCATGGCAATACATCTGACGGTGTCGTCCCCAAGGTGCTGTGAAACCTCAACGGTCAGCTCACCGCCATCCCTGGTAGGAATACGGATCGCTTCGTTGATCTCAGGCAGATTTCCCCCGTCGAAGCGGATATCGAGAACCGCTCCCACCACCTGGGTAATCCTGCCTTTGTTTTCTCCTGCCATTTCAACCTCTTTCCCGCCCGCCTGCGCAGGCGTATTTGCTTACATAAATTATTAACCCAGCGCTTCCGCTCCCGCGATGATCTCCGTGAGTTCCTGGGTGATGGAACCCTGACGGGCCCGGTTATACTTTAACGCCAGATCGCTTATCATTTCCTCCGCGTTGCTGGTAGCGCTGTCCATCGCCTGCATACGGGCGCCGTTCTCGCTCGCAACGGATTCCACCAGCGCGCCGTAAATCAGGCTTGTCATGTATTTGGGAAGGAGCAGATCCAGCGTCTCCGTGTCCTCCGGCTCAAAATTCATGATTGCCTCCGCCTTTGTCTCCTGCTTTTCTTCCTCCCCGGGATCGTATTCCACGGGCAGAAGCTTTAACAGCGTGGGAACATGGCTCACCGTATTCCGAAAGGCGGTATAGGCAAGATAGATCTCGCCCACTTCCCCCTCCGAAAAAGCCCGCAGCAGTTCCTGGGAGAGCGCCATTGCGTCCGCGTACGCCGGACTTTCCACGATATCGTTCTCACATTCCTTCACCGAATAGCCGTATCTGACAAAGGCCTCGCGCCCCTTGTTCCCCAGCGCATAGACCACCACGTCCTCCCGGTTCCACTGCTGATTTTTTGTGACAAGCTTCACCACATTGGAGTTATAGCCGCCTGCAAGCCCCCGGTTGGAGGTAATGACAACCACCGCCTTTTTCCGGGACGCTCCCGGGAGCAGATACTTATGTTCCAGGTGCCCCACGCGGCTTAAAATACTGTTCACGGTATCATACATACAGGTAAAATACTCTTTTGACCGCTCCGCATTCGCTCTGGCCCTCTGCAGCTTGACGGTGGAGACCAGCTTCATGGCTTTCGTGATCTGCTGGGTCCCCTGAATACTGCTTCTGCGGCGCTTGATGTCGCGCATTGATGCCATAATCTGTCCTCACTTCCCTGAACGTCTCACTGCTTCTGGCCCAAAAACTGCCGGATAAATTCCTCCAGCGCTTTCTTCAGGGTCTCTTCCGTCGTCTCGGAGATCACCTTTTCCTCCGCAATGGTTCTGGGGATCTCGGGATATTTGGTGTCCAGAAACTCAAAAAGCTCCGTCTCAAATCCGGTGATATCCTCCACAGGGATCTGCAGCAGATATTTTCTGGTCACGGCATAGATGATGATTACCTGATACTGTACCGCCATAGGCCTGTACTGGGGCTGTTTCAGCACCTCGCGGATGCGTTCGCCCTGTGCGAGCTTCTCCTTGGTGTCGTCGTCCAGCTCGGAGCCGAACTGGGCGAAGGAAGCAAGCTCTCTGTACTGGGCAAGCTCCGTACGGATGGGAGCCGCGATCTTTTTCATCGCCTTGATCTGCGCCGCGCCGCCCACACGGGACACGGACAGGCCCGCGTTGATCGCAGGCCGGAAACCGGAGTTGAACATCTCGGTTTCCAGATAGATCTGGCCGTCGGTGATAGAGATCACATTGGTCGGTATGTAAGCGGACACGTCGCCCGCCTGCGTCTCAATAATGGGAAGCGCCGTCAGGGAGCCTCCGCCGTACTCCTCGCTCATCCTCGCCGCGCGCTCCAGCAGTCTGGAATGCAGATAGAAGACGTCGCCGGGGTACGCCTCGCGCCCGGGCGGACGACGCAGCAGCAGGGAAAGTGTCCTGTATGCGGCGGCATGTTTGCTCAGGTCGTCGTACACCACCAGCACGTCCTGCCCCGCTTCCATCCATTCCTCGCCGATGGCGCAGCCGGAATAGGGAGCGATGTACTGCAGAGGGGCGAGGTCGCTGGCGGTGGACACTACCACCGTGGTATACGCCATCGCGCCGTACTCCTCCAGGGTCTTGACAATATTGGCAATGGTGGAAGCCTTCTGGCCGATGGCGACGTAAATACACTTCACACCCTGGCCTTTCTGATTGATGATCGTGTCGATCGCGATCGCCGTCTTACCCGTCTGGCGGTCGCCGATGATCAGCTCGCGCTGACCTCTGCCGATGGGCACCATGGCGTCGATTGCCTTGATCCCTGTCTGCAGCGGCGTGTCCACGCTTTTTCTCGTGATAACGCCGCTCGCCACGCGTTCGATCTTACGGTATTTTTCGGTCTGCACGGGCCCTTTCCCGTCGATGGGCTGTCCCAGCGCATTGACCACGCGCCCCAGCAGAGCGTCGCCCACGGGTACTTCCACCACGCGCCCCGTAGTCTTTACCGTGTCCCCTTCCTTAATATTTCCTGTGCTGCCAAGCAGCACCGCGCCTACGTTATCCTCTTCCAGGTTCAGCACCATGCCGTACACGCCGCCGGGAAATTCCAGCAGTTCTCCCTGCATGGCATTTTCCAGTCCATGTACACGCGCGATCCCGTCGGCCACCTGAATGACGGTACCAACATCGGACACGTCAAGCGTAGAGGAATATTTCCTGATCTGATCCTTGATCACCGAACTTATCTCTTCTGGTCTTAAATTCATGGATCTGTCGCACCTTTCTTTCAGCAGGTCACCCCAGCTGAATCTGTAATAATTGTTTCGTCAGGCCGTCCAGCTTTGTGCGGATACTGCTGTCCACCACTCTGCCGTTCATGCGGATGATCATGCCGCCGATGATGTCCGGCTCGACGCTGTAATGCATTTCCATTTCGCGGCAGCCGCTCGTCTCCAAAAGTCTGGCTTCCACCGCGTTTTTCTGTCCCACGGTAAGCTCTACGGCCGTGGTCACACAGGCAACGCCGATCCTGCGCTGTTCCTTCACCTTGTCGATATAGCAGGTAAATATGGCGTCCAGATCCCTGTAACGCTCCTTGGATACGATGATCTCCAGAAAGCGTTCCAGTTCGTCGCTGATGCGCCCGAAAAACACATCCTTCACCACCCGGACCTTCTCCTGCTTCGGAATGGCGGGATGCTTCATCAGGCTGTCAAACCCGGGATTCTGCTCCAGTATCTTCCGGATGCCCAGAATCTCCTCCATCAGTTCGCCCGCCCTGGCGGGACCGGATTCCATGGCCGCGTCGAACAGCGCCTGCGCGTATGTTCCCGAAACTAATTTAGCCATGTCTTCTCACCCATTTCCTTTAAGGTCTCGTCGATCAGCCGGTTCTGGGCGGCGGTATCGATGGTAGCGGCGACAAACTTTCCGGCCATCAGCGCGGAAACCGCAATGATCTCCCGCTTCACCTCGTCGGCCACCTTCTGTTTCTCAAGCTCCGCTTCCACATGGGCCCTCTCCAGAATACGGGCCGCCTCCTCCTTTGCCTCGGCAACGATCTGTTTCTCATTGTCAAGCGCTTTTCTGCGCGCCTCGCCGAGGATCGCCTCCGCTTCCCTGTCGATCTCTTTAATCTTTGTCTCGTACTCCTGCTTCAGACGGGCCGCTTCCTCCTGATCCTGTCTCGCCGTCTCCAGCTCGCCGCGGATCTTTTCCCGGCGGTCGTTCAGAAACTTTCTCGCGGGATTGAAGAGCAGATAGCTCATCAAAAGAAACAGGACAAAAACGGCAATGATCATCAGGACGGAGTCCGCAACCAGCTGCCAATCCAAATCAAACAGTCTCGACATGGACTGTCCTTCTGTCAAAAGTATCATTCTTCCTCTTTTCTGCTGCTCAAAAGCAGCCGGCAAACTCATGCGGAACCTGCGCTTCGGCGCAGGCCCCGGGATGGAACCCCCGCTCCGCTGCGATCAGGGAAGAAGAGGATGTACGAAAAGCAGCAGGATCGCCACCAGAAGGCCGTACAGACCCGTGGTTTCGGCCACTGCCTGACCGAGAAGCATCATGGATCTGATCTGCCCGGAAGCGCCGGGATTCCGCCCTACCGCCGCAGCGGCGTGGCCCGCGGCAATACCCTGTCCTACGCCGGGTCCGATACCGGCAATTACCGCAAGGCCGGCACCGATTGCAGAGCATCCGAGAATAAAGCTGTCATTGAATTCCATAGTTTTTTCCTCCTGAATCATATTAATTTTGATTGTTTTTTGTCCTGGTTCTTACCGATCGTTTCACTCTTACCGTCGGGTTCCGTCTCCGATCTCGTTGGAGATATAGGTCATCGTCAGCATACAGAACACATAGGTCTGTATGGCGCCCGAAAACAGGTCAAAGTACACATGAAGCACCGCGGGCCAGGCTGTGGCGAACCATTGCAGCAGCCCATAGATCAGCGCCATCATCGCCGTCCCCGAAAGCACGTTTGCAAAAAGACGCAGGGACAGAGAGACCGGAACCGCCACGGTGCTGATCAGGTTGATCGGCATCCAGATAGGCAGCCACTTCGGCAGCGGCGAACACAGATCTTCCCAGATCGTCGCCGGCTTCTGGTATTTCCACTTGCTAAACCGGATCATGGCAAACGTGATCAGCGCCAGCGGCAGCGTCACGCCATAATCTGCCGTGGGCGGCCTCAGCCCCAGAAGGCCCGAGATATTGCTGAACAGAATGAAGATAAACACCGTCCCGATATAGTTGTAATATCTGGGCGCCGCCTTCTCCATGGAACCGTCCACAATGCCGTCCAGCTTCTCCACGATCAGTTCCACAACATTCTGGAAGGGCCCCGGCACATCAGAGCCCTTTTTCATGGCTCTGTTTGCCGCTATGGCAAAACCGACGAGGATCAGCATTACGATCAGAATGCATACATGGGATGTCGTAATCCAGACCTGATGCCCAAAAAAGGAATACTGAAAAACGCCATGGATCATAAAGTCTACGTCAGCGCCTGACATCAGAATTCCATGCTCCATATTTTCACCTCCTCCGTCTGTGATTTTAAGATTGACTCTCCCCTTCGGAAAGCGCCTGTCCTTCTTCCTGCGCGCCTTCTTCCGGCAATGGCTCCGGGACGGGATCCGTCTCATGGAACAGCCGGTTCAATCCTTTATGGGTAAGCGGCTGCAGATACGCCGTTACTTTCATGCTCATATATCCCAGAAAAACCACCAGCGGGTTCAGCACGCCGGAAACCGCCGACACCGCCGTTACCAGAAGGATCACGGCATAGCGGAAAAAATATCCTCTGGAAATGATCTTCGCCCCCGCTTCTCCCAGGGGCAGCGCCCGGTCCAGCGTATGCGCCATATGTAGAACGCCGGCCATGGAAAACGCCACGCCGATCCACAGACTCGCAGCATACCGGATCTGATCCCCTACAAAAAAAACGCCCGCAAGCTGACAGACGGCCCCGAAAAACAGCTGTCCCAGATGCATTTCCAAAACCGTTCTGTCACTGTTTTTTAACGTCTGGATGATCTTCACCGGATAACTCCCGCTCCTTCTTCTGCTCCGGCTCGTAGATCTTCCGGATCATGCGGTACGCGCTCTGGCCTCCCGCGATCGCTCCCATCACAAACAGCACCGCCGTGATCCATGACGTGCCCAGCCTTCTGTCCAGCCAGACCCCCACGGCGGTCGCGAGCCCGATCGCCGTAATCATGGTAAGCCCCAGCTGGGAGACCAGGGCCAGCGTCCGGAACGTCGTTCTGTTATCCTGCTTTCTCTGTTTCATGATATGACGGAAACGCTTCCTCAAGTTTAATCGCTTCCACTATTATACCCAACTTCCCGTGAATTGTCCAGTGCCATATACGCAAAACGGCGCATCCTTTGCAGCAGTTCATCCCGCGCGGTTTCCGTCCGTTTCTCATTGACTTCCTCCGCCTGCCGCTGTAGTATCTTTATAAAGGAAATCTTCCTATTGCCATTTCCTCAGAAAGGGATCGTTTTCCATGAACATACGCATCGTTTCGCCGGACGACGCGCCGGCGCTGCTTGAAATCTACGCGCCCTACGTACGGGAGACCGCCGTCTCCTTCGAGCTGGAAGTCCCCTCGCCCGGGGAATTTGAGGACCGCATCCGTCATACTCTGGAAAACTACCCCTACCTCGCCGCGGAAGAAGACGGCCGCCTTCTGGGCTATACCTACGCTTCGCGCTTTAAGTCGAGGGCAGCCTACGACTGGTCGGTGGAGACCACCATCTATGTCCGCCGGGACGGACGGCGCCGCGGAACGGGAAGCGCCCTGTACCGGTCTTTAGAGGACTGTCTGCGCAGGCAGAACGTCTGCAACCTCTGCGCCTGCATCGCCTATCCGAACCCGGACAGCATCGCCTTCCACAGAGCGTTCGGGTATGTGGAGACGGCCCATTTTCACCGCTCCGGCTACAAACTCGGGGCCTGGCAGGATATGATCTGGATGGAACGCACGCTTTGTCCCCATTCCGTTCCTCCGGCGCCGTTCGTCCCGTTTTCGCAGTTAAACCCCGTTCTCCCAGACACACGAAAGGAGCTTATATAAGCATGAATATCTCACGCCTGTACCGCCGAAGGCTCATTCCCGCGGAGCATACCCTGCTGAAGGACGACGTCATCGTCTTTCTGGACGACGAAGTCCTCATCACAAAATGGAAGACGCTGAAACCGAAGGCGGAATTTACCCACGGATGCTCCTGTTATTTTCTGAACCGCGGGATCAAGGTCAGCAAAATCTACCGCGCGGACGGCTCGCTGCTGCACTTGTACTGCGACATTGTGGAATACGCCTTTGACGAAGAGGAAGCGTCCCTCACCGTGACCGACCTTCTGGCCGACGTGATCCTCTCCCCGGACGGCCGCATGAAGGTCGTGGATCTGGACGAGCTGGCGGAAGCGGCGGAACGCGGTCTTATCACAAAAGAGCAGCTGACCTCCTGCCTCCGCAATCTGAATCAGCTGCTCACGCTTATCTATCAGGGCAGGTTCGACCGGCTGCAGGCCCGTCTGGACGAACTGGATCTTTGACCGCAACAGTTCGGCCGGCAGCCGAATGCAGCGGACAAATCGTGCTCGCACGAATTTTCCGCTGCATCCGGCTGCCGAGGGAGCGCCATTTCATGAGCAAAGGCAGGCACACGGCGCCGGGCAGCGCGTCAGCGCGGCTTTGCGAATGGCGCGGGCCGAACGGTTCCCTTTGATCCGGCGCGGCCGGCAGCCGGCCCTTTTTGTTTAATAAAAGACATGACCGCCGATATTGATTCCCGTCAGCCCGGGCACCGGCGTCCGGAAGAACACGCAGCTTCCCACATTCGTCGCCCCGGACATGGCCTCGTCGGCCGCCTTGTAACAGGTCGCCGTCGCCTTGTTTGTCTCCAGCGCCAGCTGGAACCGGCCGCTTGACACCGGTGAAAACTGTTTATTCTGATAGATGACCCCGACTACCGTATCCGGGAATTTCGAGCTGAGCACGCGGTTGATGACGACGGCTCCCACCGCCAGCTGACCCGCGTAGGGTTCCCCGCCGGCCTCACAGTAGATCAGATTTGCCAGCAGGTACCTGTCTCCCTCCGCAAACGTGACCTCCGAGATGTCTCTCCACGACGCGTTTGCCGCGGCCTGGGAAAGCGCGATCTCTTCCGCCAGCTTTTTCCGCAGGTACTCCAGGTCTTCTTCCTTCTGTCTGATCTTCTCTTCGTATTCCCTGGCTTTCTGCTCCGCCGCTTCGATCTGCTCCGCGGTGGCCTTCATCGAGCTGGCCGTCTGACTGATCAGGCCGGAAACCTTGTTCTTTTCCGCTTCCGCGTCCACCTTCAGAGCGTCGAGCTCTATCTTTTCCTGCTCCAGCGCGGCCTCATGCTTCTCGATCAGGGCTCTGTTTTCCTTATAATCGTCCATCAGCTTTCTGTCTGCGGCGGCAACCCGCTCAATGTATCTGGCCGTGTTGAGAACGTCGGACAGGCTGCCTGCGCTGAGCAGCTCGCTCAGGAAATTTTCCTCCTGATACTCATACATTGCCCGGGCGCGTATTACCATACACTCGTACTGCCACTTTTCCGTGGCGATCGCCTCTTCCAGAGCCGCCTGCGTTTCCGCGATCTCCTGCTCCTTATCCCGGATCTGCTGCTCCAGCCGTTCCAGATTCTGCACCACTTCGTTTAACTGATCGTTGAGCTTGTCCAGATTCTTCTTCAGATCGCTTTGCTCATCCTTCAGGCCTTCCAGCTGGTTCTCATTTTCCTCCTGCTGGTTCTCCAGATCCGCCTTTTCCCGTTCGTTCTGTTCGATCTGCTGCTGCGTCGTAGGCGCCGCAGACACAAAAAGAGTGACCGGCGCGGCGCAGACCGCCCCGGCAGACAGCGCTGCGGCAAGCAGAAACGCTATTCCTCTTTTTCTTCCGACTTTCCCTGATCTCACACGGTACCTCTTTGCTATACCTGGATATGAATGCTGCGTCCCGTTCGGGAGTAAGGCACATACGCAACGCCCGCAGCGTCAAACATGCGCTTCGACGCCCGGTTTTCCGCGGTACCGACATATTTGTCGCTGTCGTACACCACGGTCCTGATGCCGGACTGGATGATCGCCTTCGCGCACTCGTTACAGGGGAACAGCGACACATACAGCTTCGTCCCCTCCAGCGACCCGCCCCTGTAATTCAATATGGCGTTCAGCTCGCCGTGGGTGACGAACGGATACTTGGTCTCCAGCTCCCCGCCTTCCCTCTCCCACGGGAACTCATCGTCGGAACACCCGGTGGGAAACCCGTTATATCCCATGGACAGGATCTTGTTGTCGCTGCTGACAATGCAGGCTCCCACCTGTGTGTTGGGATCCTTGGACCGCATGCCGGACAGCTGGGCAACCCCCATAAAATATTCATCCCAGCTGATGTAATCAGACCTCTTGCCGCTCATACCCCTTCTCCCTCGTCCCTTTCAACGTCCCGGCTCCGTGAGCAAAGCGCTTCCTCACGCTTCCTCCATCTGTCCGATCCGCCTGCAGTGCTTCTCTTCCCCGGAAAACGCCGTGTCGAGGAACGTATCCACGATCTCCAGCGCCAGATTCGGTCCCAGGATCCCTCCGCCCAGCGCGAGCACATTGGCGTCATTGTGAAGTCTCGTCATCCTGGCCGTAAGAGGATCCGCGCAAACCGCGCAGCGCACGCCCCTTACCTTGTTCGCCACAATGCTGATGCCGATGCCGGTGGTACAGATGACAATGCCCTTCTCGCAGCGGCCTTCCGCCACGGCTTTGGCAACCGCTTTCCCGTAGACCGGATAATCGCAGCTTTCCCTGCTGAAACATCCCATGTCCTCGTACGCGAGGCCCCTTTCTTTCAGATGCTCCATCACACGCTGCTTCAGATCGTATCCGCCGTGGTCGCTTCCAATTGCAATCATTCCGTTTTCCTCCCTTTCCGTCTTTTATGCGTCTTTCTGCCGGCTCCTTCGTCCGCTCCGCCACGCCGTGCGTTCCAAACGCCCGGCCCTTCCCGCCTTACACCTTCACGACTCTGTGCCCGGCGGCCTTGAGAAGCCGGTTCATAATAGCCGTTCCGAACCCGGAGGCGGAAAAGCTTTCCGCATAGATTTTCGTGACCTTTTCCTCGTCCATCCGCCGCAGCGCCGCGTAAAGATTCCGCGCAATATCCTCTTCGTCACAGCGTCTGCCCAGACATTCCGCGACATCCGCCCGGCATTTTCCCAGAAGCTCCTGCGTCGCAATGACGCCCGTCCGCTCCCCTCCGGCGCCGTCCTCGGCCGTCTGCCTGTTGATATAAGCCGCCACCCGTTCAGGCTCTCCCGCCACCAGTGTCAGTTCGCCTCTGGGCGCATAATGCCGGTATTTCATGCCGGGCGCCTTCGGCGCCTGTCCGCTGTCATCCGCAAGTATTGTGACATCTGTGTCAACTTTTCCCAGCACGCGTTCCAGCATTTCAGCCGTCACATACCCCGGCCGCAGAATCTGGGGCGTCCGGGCCGTCAGGTCCACGATGGTGGACTCCAGACCGATCCCTACCTTACCGCCGTCCAGGATCATATCGATGCGGCCGTCCATATCTTCCCGCACGGCTTCCGCCGTGGTAGGACTCGGCCGGCCCGACAGGTTTGCGCTGGGCGCGGCAAGATATCCGCCGCCGTATTCGATCAGTTTCCGCACCGACGCGCCTGCCGGCATCCGCACCGCCACAGTGTCAAGACCGCCGGTGGTCTCAGTCGGAACCAGTTCGGATTTCGGCAGGATCATGGTCAGAGGTCCCGGCCAGAACGCTTCCGCAATCCGGACGGCTTCCTCCGGAATTTCCGACACGATCCGTTCCATATCCGCAAAACGGCTGATGTGCACAATGAGCGGATTGTCCGAAGGCCTTCCCTTCGCCGCGTAAATCTTCCGGGAGGATTCCCTGTTGAGCGCGTCTCCCCCAAGACCATAGACCGTCTCGGTGGGAAACGCCACCAGACCGCCGGCCCGTATGATGCTGCCGGCCCGGCGCAGCGTCTCTTCCTCCTGACTGGTAAGATGCGCCGCGTCCTGCCGGATCTTTTCCGTTATGGTCTTCATGGCACAAGCACTTTTCCTTTTCTCACAGCACATATCCATACTCCCACTCAAATGAGTGGCAGGAACAGTATAACATATTTTTCCGGAAAGGAAAAGCCCTGTTCCCGAAAACGTCGGAAGCGGTCAGTCAGAACTTTTTTCCGGCTCTTTCCTCTTTTTCTTCTTTTTCTTCCGATGTCCGATCCCTGCGGCTGCCGCCGCTGCGGCGCACACAGCCGCCCCGGCGCCGGCCCAGACGATCCAGGCGGAATTCTCCTTTCTGGCTATACAGAAGGTCTCCGCGGCTCCGGTCATATCCACCTGCAGATACGTTCCCCGCTCCTTGCAGGCAAGCCGCGCCCATTCTCCGTCGATTTTCCCCCAGACCTCCGCCTCATCATAGGGATTCAGCAGCCGTACCGCAAACACATCCGTGCTTTGCACCCCGCCGTTTTCCAGCGCGACGTCATAAACGACATATTCCCTGTCGCCGATCTCTTCCGGCGGCTGCGCGTTTCCGGGCCCCGCCCTCAATACGGTATCTTCCGTAAATTTCCGTTCCACAAGCGCATACGGTTTCTCGTACACGCCGTCGTCCCCCTCCTGTTTTTCTCCGCTCTCCACTACCAGAACATTATCCTTGTATTCCCCCTCGATCACAAGGTCTCCCTTCATGATGCGGTCGGAATAATCCGGCCACGCGCCGTAACATCCCTCCTGTTCCGGGATCTCAGGGTATTGCAGTACCGACAGGCTCTCCCCGTAGGCAACCTCCTGAACGCCCAGGCACGTATCCCCGATCCAGAACGCAACCTGCAGGTGCCGGAACCGCTCCGGAATTCCCTCGATCTCAAGCAATTCTCCATATTCCAAAGGCTCCGCAATTCCGGCATAGCTGATGCCGTCAATGCCATAAGGCTCTTCGCCCACATAATAATTCCGCGAGATCATGGGATCCTCCGCATCTTCCGTCTCCACAGGGACCGCGGCCCAGCCCGCAATACTTCCCTTTCTGCCGGAGGACGCCTCCACATTGACAATGGCGCAGCAGTCCGTCAGTGTGCAGGCGTACCCGGCGATGCCGCCCACATAACTGCTTCCCGACACATCGCACAGCGCGTAACAGTTTTTCAGCACCGTCAGGGACTGTCCGCATACGCCTCCCACATAGTTTCCCTCCGTGCTCTCCACGCTGCCGTATCCGCAGGAATCCGCGGCAATTCCGTGTTCCATATATCCCACGATGCCGCCGGCGCCGTCCTTTTTGGCAATAACGCGGCCCTGATTCTCACAGTGTCCGATCACGCATTTCATGACAAACCGCCGTCCGATCTCGTAATCGATGCTCCCCGCGGCATTGTCCTCGGGATCCTCCTGATCGATAGACATGGACCCCGCTATCCCGCCGATGTTGATGTCGCCTCTGACGGTTCCCTTATTCGTGCAGGAGTCGGTGCGCCCCGCCGTGATGTCGTACATCTCCTCGTAGGAGATTTCCTCATAAGCCTCTTCCACGCTGAGCCCGGTATAGCCGGACAAATGGTCGGCCAGAAGATGAAAGACCACATTCAGCTGATCGTTTACCGCCTTCAGGTCTTCGTTCACAAGATCGGAATAATCGGAAGCGTGCAGGGTCAGGCTCTTTAAACTCTCCGAGACGCTCTTCAGCTCCTGATTCAGATTTTCCCGCTGCCGGTCGAACGGCTCTCCCAGGGCGGTAAACTGCAGTTTGGGCTGCGCGTTTATGTAAACGACAATGTTTTTCGCCTTGTTTCCCGCATTTTTCAGAGACTCCGACATCCCCCGCAGACATTCCACAGATTCCTCGGACAGCGCGGCGGCGCCGGCCTCCGCCAGCGCCGCGGAGACCGCGCTGGACCATTCCGCGCAACTTCCCGCAAGATTCGACAGCTCCGTCAGCACCTGCTCCCGCTGTTCCGACGTCAGGCTGCTCCACTCTTTTAAGGTGCCGTCCTCTTCTTTTATAATCCCGTTGATCCTGTCCGCAGACCCCTTCATCTGGTCAGAGGCCGTCTGAAGCTCCTTCCTTATGTTCTCCAGATCCTCCGGAGCGTCGCCGCCGCTGACGGTTTCCGGGGGCGCTGCCGAAATCCTCACGCTGTCGCAGAAACGGCTGAAAGCAGCCTGCGCCGCCGTGATGTCGTCCAGCACGGCCGGCAGCTGATCCGCCACATATTCCATGCGCGCCTGAGCTGACCGGATCTGCTCCGTGTTTGCGTCCAGAAAGTCCGTCAGCTGATCCGCCAGCGCATGACCGGAGTCCCGGGCCGCATCCCCGTGAGCGGTAAGACGGTCCGTGTCCTCCTTCACAATGTCCTTTCCCTCCTGCAGATGATTCAGCGTCCGGTTGATCAGATCATGCAGCTTATCGACGGCATGCCGCAGCGATTCCGCCTCGTCCACTTCAATGTAAGGCTCCATCTGCCCCACGATGCCGCCCACATCCTTGCGGCCGAAAACGTCCCCCCGGTTTGTGCACAAAAGCACCGTTCCGGCGTGTCTTCCCACGACGCCGCCGATGTTATAGCCCGTATGCTCATAACCGATCCTGCCCGTATTGGTACAGCTTACGATCACGCCGTCGGAATAGCCCGCGATCCCTCCCGTATCCACGCCGCTGAACAGATCCACATCCGGATCGGTACCACTCACGCTCTGGAAAAACTCCGGTCCCCGCTCGTCATCCGTCTCCACCCATTCGCTGTCATCGTTGATATCGGAATCGTTCTGACAGCCGGTGATGGTTCCGTGATTCAGTCCCGCGACGCCGCCGGTCCTGTCATATCCGGAGATATGTCCGCGCACCGTGCAGTGTGTGATCACGCCGGTTCCTTCGTTGCTGCCGGCTATCCCGCCCACGGTATTGACGCCCTTCATGGTCCCCTCAAAACTGCAGTCCCTGATCGTGCCGTAATTTACCCCGCAGATGCCTCCCATGCATTCGTCCGATTCGGTTCCCTGAACCATTCCGCGCAGCTTCAGATTTTTTACCTCACCCTGCATGCCGATATAGCGGAAAAATCCTTCCACATAACCGTCTCCCACGTTGCTGAACCCGGAGACGGTATGTCCCCCGCCGTCAAAGGTCCCGCAGAATATGGGTATCGTCTCAAAATCCGTTCCCGTCAGGTCGATGTCCTGCTTCAGCACCACCCATTTCCCTGCCGACCAGGAATCCATATAGCATTGTCCGGCAAACGCGAGAAACTCTTCCGTGGTGCTGATCTCCAGAATCTCCGGCCCGGTCCCGGTTTCCGTCTCATTTCCGTCCTGTCCTTCGGACGTCTCTTCCCGGGTCAGGCTTTCCGTTCCCTCTCCGGCCCCTTCCGCCTCCGTTACCACGGGAAAGACCATCCCGCACACCAGCGCGGCCGTTATTCCCCAGGCAAGAAGCCATGCTCCCTTTCCCCGTCTTCTCATTTCGTCACCTCTGTCTCAGTGTCCTCTTGTTCCTTCCGCATCAGATCCTCCAGATCGCCGCCGTCGTCCTCACGTTGTTCCAGCTTCCCCATGTTGACAAACAGGCTCGCGTCGCCCCGCACAAGGCCGTGCACTTCTCCGATGATGGTTCCGTTGATATGTCCCTGAACCATGCCGTCCACCCGCATCAGTCCCGAGGTCCGCTCCAGCTTCAGCGGGATCGACACCGCGAACGACGTCTTATCTATGATCTTTTCTCCCAGCAACAGAATCTGCGGCAGAACAAACATGACGATGATAATGGAAATGATCGTCCCTCTTCCCAGACACTGGCCGATTCCGCAGATCGCGCCGTCCGACGACATCTGTCCGATGAAGATTCCCGCCAGCGCCAGCATGGAACCGGAGGTCACGATCGTGGGAAACGCGAAGTTCATGGTCTCGATGATCGCATCCCGTTTCGACATCTTATCCTTCAGCTCCATGAACCGTCCTGAGATCACAATGGCATAGTCGATGTTCGCGCCCATCTGAATGGAACTGACGATCAGGTAACTCATAAAGAACAGGTTCTTCTCCTGAATGGCGGGGAAGGAAAAGTTGACCCATATTGCGCCCTGAATAATCATGATCAGCAGCACGGGCATGCCCGCCGACATAAAGGTAAACAGCAGCACGACCAGCACCGCCAGAATGGAGACGACGTTCACCACCGTGTTGTCCGTCTGGAAGGTCTTGTACAGATCATACTGGCTGGTGGCTTCCCCGGGGATCAGCACCGCGTCCTCGTAATACCCGCCCGCGATTTCATGCATCCTGTCGAGGAAAGCGAAGGTTTCGTCCCCTTCCTCCGGCAGATTCAGATAGACCAGCATACGGCTGTACTCCGGTCCCTGAAGCTGGTCCAGCGCGATCTGCATCTTGGAATGCGCATCCTCCAGCGTCTCCATCATGTCGTCTTCCAGCGTCACATATCCTTCCTGCACCTCATCGTACAAAAACATGAACATGTCGATCAGGGGGACGCTGTAAGAAGACAGGCCGTTGACGATCTTCGCGTAATTTTCGTCATTGACCGCATAAGCCATATAAAGCATCTCGGCCACTTCGTAGTCCAGCTCCAGCAGTTCGGAAAAATCCCGGGCGGTGAGTTTGTCGGTGAGCATGTATCCGTCCATGGCCTCCGTGTTGGCAAGCCCCATGGTGTAATCCACCTCCGGCAGCGCGTCCAGCTCCTTTAAGAGCTGTTTCTCTTTTTCATAGCTTCCCGCAGGCACGATCAGCGCCACCATATTGGAGGGTCCGAAGCTTTCCTCGATCCTCTCATCCACGATCATGGCGTCGCTCTTTACCGGCGTCTCCAGCATCGAATACCCATAGACATAGGGACATCTGGAAGAGATCAGATAGGCCCCCACGATCAGCACCACAAACAGAGGCGGCATGACGTACCGCGTCTTGTAGGCAAACTTTCCGACAAAAGGGATCTTGGGGATAAAGCTTCTGTGGCGCGTCTTATCCATGGCGCGCCCGAACAGCATGATCAGGCCCGGCATCAGCAGGAATACGGCCAGCAGGCTCAGCAGAATGGCCCTGATCAGGCACAGCGCCATGTCCCGCCCAATGCCGAACTGCATGAACATCATGGCGATCAGGCCCCCGACGGTCGTCAGGGAACTGGAGGAAATCTCGGGAATCGCCTTGCTTAAAGCCACGATATCGGCTTCCCGGATGGGAAGCGTCCGGTGTTCTTCTTTGTAGCGGTTACAGAAGATTACCGCATAGTCTATGGACAGCGCAAGCTGCAGCACGATCGTCACGGAATTTGACACAAAGGAAATCGTTCCCATACAGAAATTGGTGCCTTTTGTGATCAGCGCCGCCGCGATAAAAGTCAGAAGCAGCACCGGCACCTCCGCCCATGTCTGGGAGGTCAGAAGCAGCACGGACACGACCACCACCGCCACCAGAACGCTGATCACCTGCATCTCGCTGGCGATCTGTTCCGCGGAAGCGTTCCCCATGGAGGTGGACACATAGATGTCGTAACCGGCCAGCATCTCCTTCACTTCATCCAGCGCATCCAGCGCGCGTTCATCGGTTTCCTCATAACAGAAGGTAATGTCATAGAGCGCCGAAAAATTGTTGTAGTGCTCCCCTGTCCTGTCAAAAGTGAGCATTGCCACCGTATCCAGCGCCTCGATTCTGTCCGCGATCTTCTCCGCTTCACTGTACGGAATATTCGTGACCATCACCTTCGCGGTTCCGTAGGTAAGGAACTGTTCCTCCATACGGTTCAGTCCCTGTCTGGTCTCCGTCGTATCGGGAAGATACGCGGACATGGAGTTTTCCACGTTCACCCAGTTCATGGACAGGAGAGAGAACACGATCGCAATGCCGAACAGCAGGAAAAAAAGATTTCGTCTGTCCACGATAAAAGTGGCGACCTTCGTCATAAACCCATCGTTCTTTTCGCCGCTTTTTTCCTTTGAAATTTCAGCCATTTTCCCACCTCTTTGTACTTTATCCTTTTTTCTTCCAACTTTTTTCGACATAAGATTATACAACTCTTTTTTTGTTCTGTCACTCTTTTTTATGTAATTCTTTCCTGAGGGATGTACGAAAAATATAGAAATCCGTGAATCCGTCTACTGATTCAGGTACTGCAGGATTCCCATATAGATCGCCCACGCGATCCTGTCCTGGCAGTCTCCGCTGCAGAGCCGCTTTGCCTCCTCGCTGTTTGACAGAAAACCGCACTCCACAATTACGATGGGGAACTCCGTCTTTCTCAACAGGTAATAGCTGTCGTTAGCCTTGATTTTCCGTCGGTTTTCCGGATCCGTCTTCTCCACCATCTGATCCTGTATGGTCTGCGCAAGCTTCTCTCCCTTTACGCTGCCGTCATAGTAAAATACCTGGGCGCCGTGCACATACTCTTCATGATAGCTGTTCTGGTGGATGCTGACCGCTGCCGCGGGGGCCGTCTGATCAATCAGCGCGATCCGCCGTTTCATATCCTGCACCTTTTTGTTGGACGCATCGGCGTCATAAAGTCCCCCGTCTTCCTCCCGCGTCATCACCACCCTGACGCCTGCTGCCTCCAGATAGTCTCTGACCCGCATCGCGATCTGAAGGTTGACGTCCTTTTCATAAGCGCCGTTAATTCCTACTTTTCCGGGATCGATGCCGCCGTGTCCCGCGTCGATGACCACGCACCGTTCCTTCTGCCCGGGATTTTCGCCGGAACCGCTTACATAAAAGACCGTCTCCCGCCCGGCATAAACAAGCGCTGCGGTCAGCAGGGCGCAGAAAGCGAAAAGCAGCATTTTGTTCTGATATTGCTTCATTTTCATTGTCCTTACGGTTTCTCTGAACAATGTATGCGTTTAAATTTTTCTTTAAAACTCTCAAAACGGTTGCAGGCGGAGGTATATTTGATTTATAATGACAGTGACCGGAAGGAGGTGTGCCGGACACAGATGAAAAAGTTCAGAAAAGGCTTGTCGATCCTCCTTTGCTGCGCGGGGGCCGTATTCCTTGCCGGCGCTCTGTTCCTGCTCTTTCGGCAGTTTTGGGACGACAGAAACACCCGCAATACCGTGAACGAGCTCCAAAGCGCCGCCGACGCTTCCCGAGAGCCGGCGCCTTTCATCCCGCCCTCCGCTTCCCCCGGGAACACGGACGCGCCCGGGCCGGAACCTTCCGTCTCGCCACACGCCACGCCGGAATCCACCCCGACGCCAACGGAGAATCCCTTCCGCGACAGTTTTCTGGCAAACTCCGACATGGCGGCCTGGCTGCAGATCCCGGACACGGTCATATCCTACCCGGTCGTATGGACGCCGGAGGACGAAAATTATTATCTGCGGCGCGGCTTCGACGGTTCCGCAAATCGGAACGGATGTCTGATCCTGGATACGGACAGCTGTGTGGATCCTTTGACCACAAACCTCATCATCCACGGCCACAACATGAAATCCGGAGCCATGTTCGGAACCCTGAACCGGTATGAAGACGAGGACTTCTTCCGGGAGCACCGCACCATCCTGTTATACACGGAGCAATGCTGCCGCAGTTATGAGGTGATCGCGGTATTCCGCTCCCAGGTGTATAAAAAATCGGAACAGGTCTTTAAATATTACAAGTTTTTTCAGGCGGACACCGAAGAAGAATTCAACGATTTTTATGAAAATATCATGGCGCTCTCCCTGTACGACACCGGAGTGACCGCGGCGTTCGGCGATCATTTCCTTACGCTCTCCACCTGTTCCTACCATGTGGAACAGGGCCGTTTCGTGGTGGTGGCAAAGGAAACGGAATGCGGGGATCCTTATCTTCCGCTGGAAACGGAGGCGCCGTAAAACGCCCGGTCCGGTAAAAATATTTCGATCATGAACCTGTCAACCTTATCATCATACCTGTCAAAGGAGGAAACAAAATGAAAAAATTCAGAAACCTTGCACTGGTGCTGGCAGCCGTAACGGCGCTGGTCCTTCTGCCGGCATCGAACGCCTTCCCCGCAAAGGCGGCGGACCCCGTCACATATTCGGTCAAATATGTGTCGGACGAACTGGGATGGCGGTTCCAGGCCAATACTTCCACGTTCGACGACAGCAGCAAAGGCCAGGATATGTATTATCTGCTGCAGGATATCAAGGACGGAGATCTGGTCGTCATCTACAATGACATCGACACCGCCAAAAACCTTAATCTCGGGAATGCGCATCTGAGCAATGTGACTTATACGAAAAACTGCCGCTCTGCCATTGTGTACGCCGGGGGAGTGGACGACTGTTACGTTCTGAGCGGTGCTACGGGAACCATCAACTGCGACGTGAAAAACGCCTATGTATACGATGCCGTTACTTTCAATTTCAACAACAACGTGGAGTCCCTTTCTCTCTACGCCGCCGATCAGGCGAAATCGAACCTGGGCGTCGTCGGCACAACAGGGCACCTGACGTTCTCCACGCCTCCCGGACAGGAGCCGTCAAGTGTATTTATGGATTACTATGACTTCCCCGCCAATACGCTTCGCTTTTTCGACGGTATTTTCCAGCCCACACGGGCAGGCTACAAAACTCCGGAAGAACACGCCCAGCAGCAGGCGCAGAATCCCGCAGAATCCGCCCCGCAGACACAGCCCTCCGGGTCAGACGATTCCGACGAGTACGACGAGGTTCCCAAAACCGGTGACAGCAGCCTTCCCCTCTGGCTTCTCTGCGCAGCAGCGGCATGTTTTGCCGGCGGTCTTTTCCTGAACCGTTCCAAGGCATCAAAAGCCCTGTAGCAGGACGACGGAGAGAAATTCTGCGCACATAAAAAACAGCCGCCCGCCCGAAACCGATATGGTATCATATCAGTACGGGCAGACGGCTGTTTTGCCGTCAGGATCCAACGTAATTTTTTACCAGCTCCCACGCTCCGGAATTGCCGTAGCCCAGACACCATACCGCCGCGCCGCCAATCTCCTTGGCATTCATGACGTTCAGCTTGATCCGCAGGCTCTCTTCGTTTTCGATCCAGATCCGGAAAACCGCATCCCCTTCCTGCCATTCCGCGTAATACTGGCCGAGCTCTTCGTCCCATGCCGCCTTGTCCATATAAGCGGAAGCTCCTTTCAGTCTGACGGAACTGTCCGTCACTTTGGTTCCTTCCGTCTTCCAGAGAAGCATATAAAAAGGAAGCGCATTTACCACTTTCTCCGCCGGCACCTTCTCCAGCGTTCTGTCAAGGCCCTCCGAAACAAAGCCGATGCAGGCCGAGCTGCCGGGATCGCCGCTGCCGCTCCAATGCTCGTCATACCCCATGATAATGACGTAATCGACAATCCTGCCCTGGATGTCCAGCCGGTAATACTCGTTATAATCATAAGGCACGTGGTCCGCCACGGACAGAAACAGTCCGCTCTCCTGACAGAGGACCGACAGTTCTCTCAGGAACTGAATAAAATGTTCACCGCAATCCTTCGTCAGGCTTTCAAAATCAATGTTAATGCCGTCAAGGCCGTATTCCCGCGTCGTGTTCACCATGTCCGAGACAAGCTTCCGCCTGACAGAAGTGGAGGACAGGATCTCGAGAGTGTTGACATCTGATCCCTCCACCTCCGCCGCGTAATTAAAGTTATCCCAGGTTCCCCAGACCTGCAGCCCCTTATCGTGCGCCTGCTTCACATAATCCGCGTCCGCGTAGGACCGGAAACCGCCGGCATTGTCCGAAAGACTGAACCACACGGGCGCGATCACATTGATGGCGTACCCTCCGTCGGACGTCCTGCATTCCGCCAGCGCTTCCTGTAAGGATGCGCTCCAGACCGGATTCCATCCAAGGCTCAGCTTGCCTTCCAGCGAAAGATCCACATGTTCCGGTTCCACATAGTCCGTCACCGGCGTTTCTATCTCTGTGCTCAGGCCCCCCAGCCGCTTGTTCTCTACATATCCCACAACCGCGTCCGAAGTCTTTATCAGGCTCCATGTATCCATCTGCTTCAGAAGTTCCACGGTCTCTCCCTTTTTCAGTTCCCGCAGGATCGGGCTCTTTATGCCGCCGCGGGTACGGACCTGGGTGTTTTTCGACACCGTCATGACTTCCCTGACTCCCCACTCCGTATAGACCTGCAGGTGCCTGTCATACCGGGTGTATTCATAATTGGTAAACTGTCTGACGTAATCCGCCGCCACATAGAGGACGCCATCCTCCAGACGGCAGACCGCATCAGACATCTGCCTGTCCTCGCCTTTCGTACTTTTATATCCTGTCTGCCCGAACGCCGCTTCGGCGGTGCCTTCCGCGGTAGTATAGAGCAGTTTCTGTTCGTTGTAATCGGCATAAAAACCCTCGTTGAGGTACTTATGCACCGTATCCAGATCAAAGTAAACGGTATCGCCCTGCAGCAGAGCCTTTTCTTCCACCATATTATCCTGCAGGATGATGGCCAGTCTTCCGTCCGTCACGCCGTAATATTCGTCCAGATCGGCCTTTTCCTTTCCGTAAGAGTACTTGTCCACCAGCTTTCCTCCAAAATAGACGCCGCCGATCAGCACGATCAGCAGCAGGGCAACGATTACAGGTATTATCCGTTTCATCCTGACGCATTCCTTCCTGAATTATAATGGTATCTCCCTGCAGGCCGTGCGCCGGAACCGTCTTCCGGCGCGTGCCTGCGGATATAATGTAACTGCCGCAAAATGCGGTCAGTTACATCATACCACACTAATTCCAAGTCGTCATTACCCTTTTTTTGTTTTGCGCCGCCGGCTTCAGCACGAGAGGCAGCCCGTTTTCTACGGCCGCCGGCGCCTGTTCTTGTCTGATCGGAGACAGTCCGGGCTAACAGCGTGTCACCCTGTCAAAGCGCACCTGTTCGATATTGCCCTCTTTCCCCAGCACATAGTCCGCCATATAGGGGCTGTTTTCCCGCACGGCTCTGGCCGCGGCTTCCCGCGGGAGCGCGGCGTGTCCGTCCACAAAGAGCTTGACTCCGCGCCCGCACAACAGTTCCAGCTGCACGGTATACGCTTCTCTGGCGAACTCCCATTCCGTCACTTTATGATATCTGTCATCCAAAACATTCCTCCGTTTCCCTAAACTCTTCCGGCCAAAAGGTTCCGTGATGAATCAATCCCGGAAGTGATCAAAAAGTTCCCAAGATATGTGCAAGCTCCCTCGGCAGTACGTCACGCAGCCGGCGGACGGCCGGCCAAACACAAACAATTACCATTCTTTGGTAAGTTTAAAAAGAATTATATTGGTGATGATTAGTTGAAATACTATGACCAAGCAGATAACGACGAAAACCAGCCCTGACTTGTAAGACATCCTTTAGAATATATGTCAGAATCCCAGATCTGTCATATAATGTGATATAAACATCGGAAAAATAAGGATGAAGAGGAACGATCGTTCCGCAATCATTAAATCAGCTTGATATACTTGATGAAAAATGTGACTGTCGCCTCCTTCCCCGTACAGCGTACCGAAGGAGTTTACAAAGACATTATACCTTATGTTCTCCCTTTTGACAAGACGTAGCCTGTTAAATATTAAAAAAATTTAAACTCAAATCCTGCTATTGACTAAAAGGCGACAAGAGTATAAGATACAGGTATCCAAACAGGATATCACTCCGCATGCCTTAAAATGCAGAAAGGAAGGTCTGTCGTATGAAAATAGAAAAAGTAAATGAAAATCAGATCCGCTGTACCCTGACAAAAGAAGACCTGATAAGCCGCGAACTGAAGATCAGCGAACTGGCTTACGGCACGGAAAAGGCCAAAAGCCTTTTTCGGGACATGATGCGTCAGGCCAACTTTGAATTCGGCTTTGAGGCCGAGGACATCCCTCTGATGATAGAGGCGATCCCCCTGAACGCCGAATGCATTGTGCTGATCATAACAAAGGTAGAGGATCCCGAGGAACTGGATACCCGCTTTTCCCGGTTCGCCCCTTCGGTCACCGAGGACGGCGACTACGACGAAGAGACGGAGGAATTCAGCGACGCAGCGCCGGACGATGTGAACGATCTGCTGAGGAAAGTGCAGCCCGACGCGCCGGAGACGGCAGACAACGGCTCTGCGGCAGACGAGCGCACCCGGACAAGGGTTTTCCGGATCCGGACCCTGCAGCTTGTCATGGAAGTTTCCGCCGTCATCACGAACCACTACCGCGGCCTGAGCTCTCTGTACAAGGACCCTTCTTCCGACCAGTATCTGCTGATGCTGACACAGGGAGACGAAAGCCGGGAGGGATTTGACCGCTCCTGCAACATCGTGTCCGAGTATGGCGTTCTCCAGCGTTCCCTCTCCTGCGGCAGTACGTTCCTGGAAGAGCACAGCGAAGCTCTGATAAAGGAGAATGCCGTGCAGACCCTGGGGAAGCTGTAAACGACGCATGACAGTAAAATTGCCGCCCTGTCACAGAGCGGCAATTTTTGTCATTAATTCCTCAATATCCATCCCATGCACCATTGCGGCTTCCTCCAGCGTCTCGCCCTGAGCGGAAGGACATCCGAGACAGTGCATGCCCGCTTCCATCAGAACCGGCGCAACATCCGGATTGACGCGCAGGATCTCACCGATGGTCATTTCCCTGGTAATCTTATTCATCGTGTCACCTCCTTTCGCATAATCAGTATAATACTTTCTCTCATGCTTGGCAAGCAGTTCCATGACAGTTTCCAATACCTGCATCCGTTCCAGGCTTTCCGCCTTTTTATTTTTTATCTTGTTTCTATTATCCCTTACATTGTCTCCAAAAAACACAAAAAAAGAACAAATTATAAAAGGTTTATAAACCCGGTGCAAAATCGTCACGTGTACCCGAAAAAATACACGTCTGCGCTTGACTCGATTTCCCGTTTTACATATAATTAGGATAAGGATTAGAAGCAACGTTTTTTACTACCCAACTAATTCAAATACTTATAGGAGGCTATTCAAAATGAGAGCAGAATGGACAGATTTTGTAACTGGCAAGTGGGACAAAGAAATCAATGTCCGCGACTTCATCCAGAGAAACTATCATCCCTATGACGGCGATGAGAGCTTTCTGGCCGGCCCTACTCAGAACACCAAGGACCTGTGGGCGCAGGTGCTTGACCTGCAGAAGAAGGAAAGAGAAGCGGGCGGCGTTCTGGACATGGACACCAAGGTGGTATCTACCATCACCTCCCATGGTCCCGGGTATCTTGACAAGAGCAAGGAGACCATCGTAGGCTTCCAGACCGACAAGCCTTTCAAGCGCTCCCTGCAGCCTTACGGCGGCATCCGCATGGCGGAGAAGGCGTGCGCGGACAACGGATATGAAGTGGATCCCGAGATTTCCGAGTTTTTCACGGTTCACAGAAAGACCCACAACGCTGGCTGCTTCGACGCTTACAACCAGGAGATGAGAGCGTGCCGTTCCTCCCATATCATCACCGGCCTGCCCGACGCTTACGGCCGCGGCCGTATTATCGGCGACTACAGACGTATCGCTCTGTACGGCATCGACAGACTGATCGAGGATAAGCAGGCACAGAAGGATTCCACCGGCCGCGTGATGACCGACGACGTAATCCGTCTGCGCGAGGAGATCTCCGAGCAGATGACCGCTCTGAAGCTGATGAAGGAGATGGCTGCATCCTACGGCTGCGATATTTCCAAGCCCGCCGCAAATGTAAAAGAAGCCATCCAGTGGACCTACTTCGGATATCTGTGCGCTGTAAAGGAGCAGAACGGCGCCGCAATGTCTCTGGGACGTACCTCCACCTTCCTCGACTGCTATGCCGAGAGAGATTTAAAGAACGGCACCTTTACCGAGGAGCAGATCCAGGAGTTCGTGGATCACTTTATCATGAAGCTGCGCTGCATCAAGTTTGCGCGTACTCCCGAGTACAACCAGATCTTCGCAGGCGATCCCGTTTGGGTTACCGAGTCTCTGGGCGGCGTAGGCGTTGACGGCAGACATATGGTGACAAAGATGAGCTTCCGTTACCTGAATACCTTAACCAACCTCGGACCTTCTCCGGAGCCCAACCTTACCGTTCTCTGGTCCACAAGGCTTCCCGAGAACTGGAAGAGATACTGCGCGAAGATGTCCATTCAGACCTCTTCCATCCAGTACGAGAACGACGATCTGATGAGAGTGGTTCACGGCGACGACTACGGTATCGCATGCTGCGTATCTTCCATGGTAATCGGTAAGGAGATGCAGTTCTTCGGCGCCCGCGCCAATGTTGCAAAGTGCCTGCTTTACGCTTTGAACGGCGGTGTGGACGAAGTTACCAAGAAGCAGGTCGGCCCCAAGTACCGCCCTGTTACCGGCGACGTTCTGGATTACGACGACGTTTACAGCAAGTTCATGGATATGCTGGAGTGGCAGGCGGACGTGTATGTAAACACGCTGAACATCATACACTATATGCATGACAAATACTGCTATGAGAGAGCGGAGATGGCTCTTCATGACAGAGACGTAAAGCGCTACTTTGCAACCGGCGTAGCAGGTCTTTCCATCGTAGCCGACTCCCTGTCCGCCATCAAGTATGCGAAGGTAGAGCCCATCCGCGACGAGGACGGCATTATCGTAGACTTTAAGACAACCGGCGACTTCCCCAAGTACGGCAACGACGACGACCGTGTTGACGAGATCGCTCAGGATGTGGTACACAAGTTCATGACCGCCGTAAGAAGACATCATACCTACAGAAACGGCATCCCTACCACCTCCATCCTGACCATTACCTCTAACGTTACCTACGGTAAGGCTACCGGCAATACACCCGACGGACGTAAGAAGGGCCAGCCTTTCGCTCCCGGTGCGAACCCCATGCACGGCCGCGATACCCACGGCGCTGTCGCTTCCCTTTCCTCCGTCTCCAAGCTGCCCTTCAATGATGCGCAGGACGGTATCTCCAATACCTTCACCATCATTCCCGGCGCTCTGGGCAAGGAAGACAAGGTGTTCGCAGGCGACATCGAACTGGATCTGAACAAATAATTCTGCTTTGAATAAAATAAGTTTCAGGAGGCACTATGGACGAAAAAAATATGATTGACGACCTGGTTAAAATGCTCGATTCCGGCATGGCTGACGGCGTCGGCCATGTGAACGTGGACTATGACGGGCAGGGCGAACAGTCAAAAAACGTTCAGACAATGGGCTGCACGGATTGCTCCAGAACGCCGCTGGCCTGCAGCGTGCCCACTCTTGAACAGGGACTGGACGATTATCAGTGACCGGCCCGAAAAAAGGAACCAGCCGGGGGACGGTTCTCCCGCCCCCCGGAAACAAAACAACATTCATACTATCAATACTATCATAAGGAGGACAAAACTATGGCAGCAAGCACAGCACAGGTTGACAACCTTGTAAACTTATTGGATGGATACGCAACAAAAGGCGGCCATCACCTGAACGTGAACGTTCTGAACAGAGATACGCTTCTGGACGCTCAGAAGCATCCGGAGAATTATCCTCAGCTTACCATCCGTGTATCCGGCTACGCAGTCAACTTCATCAAGCTGACTCCCGAACAGCAGGCTGACGTTATCTCCCGTACCTTCCATGAAACGATCTGAGGAAACCGATCGTAAAGATTTGTCAGGAGAAATTTGAGTAAGAAGGAGCTGTTGCAAAATAGATGAATTTGTCTATGGAGCAACAGTTCCCTTCTTTTCTGGGGCAGCGGCGAACACTTCGGATATATCTTCCCGGAAACTGCCCCGCCAAATCACTGTTCCAAAGCTTCCGCCGACGAATCCTGAGGGACGTGTTTACAATTTTCATAATCGAAAAAGGCATACATATCCCCTTTCACCGCCGTATGGCAGTCCTTACAATATGTTCCGTGATACATCTCTATTTTGCATCCGCCCGTCTCAGTTTTTATATGACACTGTATCTCGCCCGAAATCCACCGGTGCTCCGCACAGGCCGTCTGGTCCGAAGACGGATCGATGGGAAGGATTCTGCCGGATTCGTCTATAAACTCTTCCGCATACCATACCTCATACGCTTGCGAAAGTACTTCAGCATCCGTCCATTCGTATGCCCATACGCCTTTTCCTTCCGCAAACAATTTTTCCTGAGCATCGTTTCTAATATAATAAACATCCGGATAGGCCAGAGACACCAATGAATCCACAAACATGAACAGAAGAAACACGATCACAGCGATGTACTTTTTCTTCATCTTTCTCTCGGGAGGATGCACAATGGCCTGTATCCTTTCCCGAACATGATCCATGTCCCCCGAAAGCGCGCTGACATAGATCGGAGAAGGTCTTAAGTTCAGATTCTTTGCGATCAGCTTGATGTATTCCATGCGTTCCTCAGCAGTAAATCCCTCCGTCACCTTTTCGTCGCAGGATTCCTCCGTAAGCAGGTTGAACTGCGCCGCGAACTTTTCCAGCGCAGGATTAAACCAAAATATGCAGCTTACGATCTGCCAGAGCAGCTTAAATGCCACATCCCCTCTGGCAATGTGCGTCAGTTCGTGTCTCAGCGTCCATTCCAGCTCCCTGTCCTTTAAATCGCAGTGCAGGACCATGACAGGCCGCAGTACGCCGAGGGTACAGGGACTTCTCCTGTCTTCCACCTTTATGACCCTGATCCTTCTCCGGAACGGTCCCTTCTTCCGCATCCCTTCCAGCATCTGCAGCGCTTCCTCCCAGCGGCACTGTTCATAAATCTTGTTGATATACCATAAGGATTTGAAATAGGGAACGCATAACTTGAAAAACTTCCTCGTAAAACAGATCACCCAGACCGCGCTGAACAAAAGTGTCAGCGCGAAATACGGCGTGATATACCTTTTGGACGCGGTACGGACGGCGGCCATACGCATCAGGACATCCGCAAGGGAGCGCATTTTCACCGGCAGCAGCCTGTCCAACAGTTTGCTGTAAAATGATTTAACGCCCACCAGCGGAACCACATGCGCCGCCAAAACAATCAGCAGCGCCGCATGTCTCATCCACTTTGTCAGCTGGTCGCCGAATATCTTTATCCAAAATACATAAAACAACGTCAGGATCGCTCCCGTAGCCGCCAGCAACAGCAAATACCACATCCCGTTTTATCCCCTTCTCATACACTTCAGACGGATTTCCCGGCAAATGATCCCGCCATATCCCCACGGCGTTTCCCCGGTCTTTTCGTCCTTTTATTCGCATGTCTTCCGGCAGCAGAGTCTCCGTCCCCATCCGTTCCCTTCCAGGCCGAAATCCGCAAGGCAGGCGACAGTCCTCATCCCATCCTGCAGTATACGCTCTCATCGAAAAATAGAAACGCTGCACAAACAATGAGTGCTCTGCTTGTGCAGCCGTCTGTTCTAATCCAAAAAGTTCAATTCCAATGTCCTTCGCTCCCGGTCAGCCCCATACCGTGTTTGCGTGAGGGCATTGCATATAATGATAGGTGGCAAAAAGGCTGTCCACCGTTACCGTGTTGCACCAGGGGCAGCGCTTACTGTTGTAAACCCTTACCTCACAACTGCCATCTTTATACTTTTCATGCACCTGTGCGTACCCGTCGATCCAGTCATGTCCCGGGCAGATTACCTGCGGCTGGCATACGTTTACCGGGAAAACATTCCCCTCCATATCAACAAATTCCATCTCATAAATCACGTCAAAGACCGGCGCTTTCTTTGCAGCGACCGTCTCCGCCGTCTCTTCCGTGCAGGCCATCGATACCATGGAGTTCGATACCGTAAGTACGGCAAGCATAGCGAATGCCGCCACTTTCTTCCAAAGTTTTGTTCTTCTGATGTTCATTATTAGGTTCATCCTTTCCGTCATTTTTTCTAACATTGCAAACAGTGCTTAACTGTCCTTTTTCTTTTGAAGTTCGTCGATCATTGCGTTCAGGCTTTCTACATCTCCTTCGTCCAGCCTCGCATCTCCGATCAGAGCAGCACAAAAATTTTTCAGCTTGCCTTCATAAAAATTGTCGAGTATCTCCCTCGTCTGAAGCTGAAGCAAGTCTTTTTTTGATATGCTTGCCTTTACAAAAGCCCTGGGACGGCATACGCATCCTTTCTCCTCCAGTCGTGCCAGAATCGTGTTCAGAGTCTGTCTTTTCCAGTTCTTCCCCTGCCCGTTCATCTTTTCCAGCAGCTCGCTTGTCGAAAGCATTTCCTCACTCGCCCACAAGGTTTCCATAACTTCTTGCTCTGCGCCAGCTAAATTATAGCTGTACTTCAAATTTTTCACCTCCCTGTGTGCATCTATATTTTACTACATATCTGTAGTCATGTCAATTTCTTCTGATTTTTAAAATATAACATACTTTTGCAGAAATGTATAGTATTCTTTCAATATATATTTCATTTCCTTTCGTGGAGAAAAAACAGAGTTTCGGCTTTTATTTGTCAAAAGTCAACAAAAATTGACATCAAAATTTGTTAATTTTGACGATTGACAGATAGTCATACAGGGATTAAGATAGATTATGTACTAAAGATAAATCTATAAAGTACAAAAGACAAAAGAGCCGGATCTTAAAGTGTTATGCTTTAGGTCCGGTTCTTAACATTCCGGTCCTTATTATCCCGTTCCTTATTATCCTGTGCCATTCCGCATCAGCATACACCGTCAGTCTACGATCACTCCGCCTAATATCCGGACACCCTGCCGCTTCAGGAGTTCACTTTCCTGCGATATCGCCCCTTCTGCCTTTTCAATTTCTTTCATCGCTCTGGCGTCGTACAGAATATTATTCAGCACATTGACCTGAATATTCTCCTTCTATGATTTCTCCGAAACAGAAATCCGGATATCAAACATGTCCATCATTTTTTTGAATGTATCCTGACCATCAAGACAGGTATCCGTCAGATAACCCTTCTCATGTTCCCATTCGGATAGTCCCCAATAATAAAATGCTTTCCTGGCATCCTCGATAATAAAGGGAACAATTCCGTAACGCAGACACTCCTTCAGAGCGATCCGTCTGCCTACTCTGCCGTTCCCATCCTGAAATGGGTGAATGCGTTCAAATTCATAATGGAAACGGATGATATCGCTGATCGTAACTGCGTCAACGGTTTCATATTCAGAAAGCAGTTTTTTCATACGGGCCGGCACATCTTTAGGCTTTGCGGTCTCCTGGCCGCCAACAACATTCGATCTTTTCTTGTAATCGCCAACGGCAAACCAAGAGAGAGTGGCATCTTTTGTGCTGTGCTTCAAAATGCGGTGCAGCTCTTTGATGCCGGTCTCAGTGAGAGGCTCTTCCGCTGTGTCCATTACATAATCAATGGCACGAAAGTGGTTGACCGTTTCAATGATATCATCGACAGGGATGCCCTTTCCCCCATCGACCGTGTTTGTTTCAAAGATGAGCCTTGTTTGATCCTCACTGAGTTTGCTGCCTTCGATATGGTTGGAATTGTAAGTCATACGCACCTGGAGTTCGTAATACAAGCCACCTGGCATACGGATACTTTTTTCGTCCCGGAGCGTTTGCAATAAAGCGTTATCGGAAACCGTGCGGTATAAATCGGTAACAGAACATCCGAGAAACGCGGAAATCTTTTTAAGCACATGGTCCGCAATCTTCTCTCCCCGACCGATTTTAGCGATGGTTCTGGAAGAGACGCCGATCTGTGTCGTAAGCGCGCTTTTTGTCAGCCCTTTCTCGTTTAGCTTTTGCATCAATCCTGAGTAGGAAATCCTTTTATCCGCCCTCTTTCTTTACTTATTATATCGTAAAATATAAAAAAGTAAAGGCCAAAAAAGAAAAGTAAAGGTCCTGAAAGAGGCAAATCTCCAAGACCTTTTCATCACTTAAGTTTCCACTTTTTCAACCATCCGGCATCTCTTTTCCCAGACATTTTACCAGACCGTACATGAATTGAAAGGGAGACACTTGCCAGTGGAATTTCTTTTATCTGTCCACATTCTGCATCTTCCATAACGCCATAGGGTGCATCTCCATCCTGTTGACTATTTCCTGCTTTTCAAACAAGTATTCCGGATGATACTTTTTCTCTCGAAACGCTTGCAAAAAACGACTTTCTGCATCTGTCAAACGCATTGTGTCCTCCAAGTAATCCTTTACCCTCTGCTTTGTTTCGTCCAAGTCAAACTTCTCTCGTTGACGCTTCACTGGAATCAAATCTGTTTTAATTCTATACCATGTAATTTCATCAATTGCGGTTAAACTGATTTTTTCAGAGACTTCCTTATTTCCTACCGCCATATAAAATACTGCGCATTTACGAAGCATATCCTTTTCTTCTCTTCCATAAAACAACCCATATTTAATCATATTATCCACATCATATAAATCTCTTGGAGCAGCTCTGTCAAGAAGCGCCTTTATTTTACTTCCAAAAATCTCTGTTCCGTCAACAGAAAGAACCTCAAACTCCTCCAATACCCCTCCTGTCTGAATCTGTCTGTGAACCAGCGGGTATATATGTACACGCATAGAATAATTTATCTCGATTTTTATATTATCATTGATTCCCGCCGTATTATAATACATAAAGATCATGCTGTCCAAAGAATGGCTCGTCTTCGATTTACTGGATTTTTGATACCCTTCAGCAGTCATATATTTTTCTATGTCCTCGACAATAAGCCTTCTGTCTTCCAACATTCCTTCCCTGTCTGTTTCCTTACTGTAATCAAGGTCTATATCGACCGATAACCTGGGCAGGTTAAAAACGGTCAGGTTAATGGCAGTTCCGCCTTTTAACGCCAGACAATCCTTCATTATCGGATTACTGTTAATATACTGTAATACACTAGTCAGGCGAAATACCTTCTCCAATGTATCCCTTATGAACCCTTCCTGAACTGCCACCCTGCTTAACCATTTCTTATCAATTTGCATCTGCCAATAATTCTCCTATTCGCTTATATGCAGCAGATCTTCAGGAACCATCAGCCCCCATCTACTGTTATATATCATATTGTTTTGATTTGTTGATCTTGTAAAATAACGCTTGCTCTTACCTTTACGTAGACAGCATACATCAAAAAAATGATCGCTCAATTTAAGGCTGTTCCTAAAATGTTCCAGTATATATCCTGCCTTCTGGTACAGTATGGCCTTATCTGAAAGTTCCAGATACCTAAGCAGCTTCTCCTCTGACAAAAAAGAGAGCATTTCCAAGCTTCGCAGAAGTTCTTCCAAACCGCCTATATGATCAAAATCGCCTATATAGTCAACAGTTGTCCGCTCCAGATCTGTGACGCGTACTCCTTGCCGTTCAATAATTCCATCCGGAAGACGTGAAGCAACATAATCATAGTGAATGCCTTCATATTCAAAATCAGCAAATGCCGTTCCACTGGATACATTCATCTCATAAGATACCTGATTTGTGTACCCATAATACTCAAATGCAGAGCGGTGTGACACATACGATGTCGGGGTTATGCTGCTTGCGATCTGATAGCGTGTCGCTACTGGCATACCGCTTTCCATACTGACAGCCACGTACAAATTTTTCTTTATCTGTTGTATATATCCCTTTTGAACATACTGACGCAGTAATGATTTCGTCGTATTACGGTTCCCTCCTACCATCCGCTGTACTTCTTTAAATGAAAAACATTTTTGATCCAGCATATCTTCATAATATTTCATAAAAATCCCTCCTAGTTTAATTCTATAATGTAAGGATGTGAATTTCAACCTTTTCCTGTATTTTTTAAAATTTCATCAATTAGGTTTGTTTCGCTTATTCACAAAATATTTAAACGCATACACAGCATTTCATCTGCCTTCAAAAGCGCTCAGCCTTAAAAAGGGGAAAAAGTCACGCAAATTTTATAGAAGGCGAGCCTTTTTACAAAGGGATTCTATGGGACGAGAACAAGAGAAAATCCAAAGATAGCCGTAAAAGAATCCGGCAGTAGAATGTAACCACCAACCACCACTTCAAGTGGTGGTTGGATTTGGTTCCCAAGAACCTTTATTACCTGCAAATCTGAAAGGCGGACGCTGCAAACTTTGTTACCGGCCGCCACTGTTTACTCTATCCTCCCCAGCATAGCTGGGGGATTAAGGCTGTCAGTCTACGATCACTCCGCCTAATATCCGGACACCCTGCCGCTTCAGGAGTTCACTTTCCTGCGATATCTCACTATAAAATGTGGAGCCGGCTTTTTCGACAAGTACAGCCCCTTCTGCCTTTTCAATTTCTTTCATCGTTCTGGCGTCGTACAGAATATTATTCAGCACATTGACCTGAATATTCTCCTTCTGCAGGCCTTCTTTCAATCGATCACAGATTTCCCCCTGCATCCCCTGCAGATTGCATCCGACAAGATATACCGTCGTAAGCGCTTCCTTCACAGCTGCCAATTTTATTGCAGCCTCCGTTAATTCCAACGCTTCTTCCTTGCTAAAACTGCGCTTACCGCGATCTCGCAGCCGCAATACTATTTTGTCCATAAACCCAAACAGCTTCCTGTCCGTGTGTTCCCCTGGAATCATTCCAAGCTGCGGGATATCATAAAGTTCCTGTAAGTTATCGACAGTACGGATCTTCGTGTTGAATACATACACGGCAAAAAGCCAGAACGCATATAAAAATGCTGCCAGTACAGTACCTAATACAATATATTTCGCTCTGGATCGCGGCGTTACTGTTGTAACAATTTCCTGGGGTTCCTCCTGGTTCGTAATCTTCTCGTTCGATAAAACATTATAATACTGCACCTGTTCCTCCGTAAAAGCTCCTTTACTGCTTTCAATTTCCTGCTGCAGTTTAAGCGTATCCGTGAGGTAATTTTTCTGATAATCGGAGTAGTCCAAGGTATTCACCGTTACCAGGGAAGGTTCCACAGCAGTAATTTCATAGGCGTCGAAGATTTCCGCTAATTCATTCTTTTTTTCATATATGAAATCGGTTACCGCATCAAGCAGTTCCCGGCACCCCGTCTCACTGTAGTGAAAGACTACTACCGTGAAACTGTCTTTCTCCTGTACTGCGGCAGATGTCCTGCCCATCAGCGAAACCAGTTCCGTCACATCATTCTCTTTCAATTCTGTCCGTTTGACAACATAGTCTATTAAACCTGTGCCGCGAATCAGGTCTTCATATAACGATACAATGGAAGAAGTTTTTTCCCTGCTGTCGGAAGACAGGTAAAAAGTGGCGGTCGCCCTATATACCTGATCCGCATTTATTTTCATAAGAGCAGACTGTTGTTCATACGCCAGTCTGTCGGCAAGGCTTTCCTCGTTGGCTATGGTATATTTTACGGCGCTGATCTGCAAATCCGTAAGCTGCCCTTCCAACTCCTGTATGATTTCCTTTTCCGGAGCCGTTTCCTCTGTCTCTTGCTCTTCCGGCTCCTGATCCGTCTGCTCTGTATTGGCTTTCTGCGCTTCTTTCGCTTTCCACGAAGAAGCATAGTCTACGCCAAGCGCAACGGCGCACACCAATATCAGCACAATAAAAACACGCCACTTCAGCAATATTTCCGTCATCAAATCTTTCAAATTGATTTCTCTCTCCCGCATAAACGGTACCTCCGATATATGATTTCTCCGAAACAGAAATCCGGAATCAAACTGCAAACAGTATATCATATATCGGAACAAATGTACAGAAAATGATTTATGGCGCGGGCTGAACTACAGGAATTCTGTTACAGAACATGCATTGTAACAGTTCAGCCGGCAGCCGGCTCAGCCTGCCGGCGTCTCTTTTCCCAGACATTTTACCAGACCGTACACAAGTCTTTTTTCCAGAGGAGAAAGCCGATGCAGAGCAGTTAACAGGTCCAGAAGGGTATGTTTTCCCGCAAATGGCCGCTGCAGAAGATTTTCCAGACCGATTCGATATGGATTAGCATCTCTGCCCAACAGATAATCCGTTGTTGTATTATAATAATCCGCAATTTTGCACAATGTTTCAAGATCAGGACTGTGGACCTCGTTCTCGTAGTTGGAGATAGTGCCTGTGGAGAGGTTTAAAATAAAAGCCAGTTCCTTTTGTCCTATTCCCCGGTTGATACGCAGTTCCCGTAAAGTAGCTCCAAAATTCATTTTAGTTCCCCCTTTTCAATTACTAATCTAAAATAGACCGTACATGAATTGAAAGGGAGATGCAAGAGCAAAAAGCAATTTATTGTAAAATTTATAACTTATGATCCCCATGTAAAACCCGCCAGAGGGATTTCTTTTATTTGTCCACATTTTGCATCTTCCATAACACCATAGGATGCTTCTCCAACCTGCCGACTATTTCCTGTTTTTCAAACAAGTATTCCGGATAATACTTTTTTCTCGAAACTCTTACGAAAAGCGGCTTTTTGCATCTGTCAAACGCATCGTGTCCCCTAAATGATCCTTTACCCTCTATCATGTAGTGAAATGCTACAGTTCTACCACTATTTTGGAGAATAATCATTTTTTACACAATCTGCCCGATTATTGGGCGCTTACAAAATATACAAAAAGGGCTAAGGCTGGACCACATAAAACGTGTAATTATTGAAAGTGGTCTTATTGTAATAGAAGAAAATGGAGTTTATATACCAGAACATAGTAAGTGATTTGAAAATGAAATGTAATAAGAATTTTGAATACATCATTTGAATACCAGATCAAGGGGAACCCGGTATTCAATAGTAATAGCTTAATGTATATACACTCAATGTGCTATGAATATTTTAAATGTAAAATAAGTAAATATACTATGGTGTATCCAGATAGAAATACAGATCCAAGTGACATACAAAATGAAGTATTTAATTTTATTAACAAGGAGAATGCTTTCTGATTGCATGGCATTTTTCCATTAAACTATAAACCAAAGCTGTGTTCTTGAATTGTTTTTCTCATCTCCCTGTCAAATGTCCCTTATGTCCATGGTCGATATTATACCCTCCATCTTCAGACGCTCGAACAACTCTATACTGTCATATTCCCGTTCCACCAGAAAATATCTGCATTACTGTGTTCTCTATGGTTCCTTGGACACTCTTCTTTAAGAAACTTTCTGCTTTCTTTCCTTTACTGGCAGATATCTCTGTTACTGCAAAGTCCACCATCAAGATATCTCCAAAATTCGGCAGGGTTTTGTATATATATTCACAAGACAACTAAATATTTTCCGTAGCTATATCCAATCTCCTGAATTTTCATTTTGGTCACAAATTTAAATTATTCACAGCGAAATTAATTTCCTATAAGAACTTCTAAAAATAATCTAAAAATATCAAGATTTTTAAAATAGAAATATTGTAATTGTGTTTTAATCATGTTATATTATATTAAAAGCTTTTTGTTTATGGAATATTAATTGTAAGCTTAAATTCATCCTTATAGGACAGCCATTGCTGATCGTATTTTTCACAATAATGGTTTTGATTGCAAATATGAAATCGAACAGTGGATAAAGACGGAACCGCTTTTTCCATTTCATTTATAAGAGTGTGTACTTCATTTATAATACTGGATCTATTTATTGTATATTGCCGTTCATCATCATCATAAGCATTATTTATTTGTTCAAAAAAACAAAAGAATTCTTCTATGTCTATCTTATATAAACGGCTTGCAATATATGAATCTAAATCATGAAAAAAATAATTATTATATATTTGTTCCATCGTATTTTTTGCGAGTTTCAAAATCTGACCACATGTTGACGATTCACCATGGCTAAATGTATATCTCCTTAAATATTTTGCTTGGCTTAATTCTTTTTCTACGACAATATAGATTTTTTTTGATGAAATCTTTTTAACTGTATATGTGTTATTATCAACCTGAATCGTTTGATCAATTATAAACAAAAGGTATTTAAGTATTTCTATTTCTTTTACTAAAGAACCTTTAAGAAAATTAAGAGCATTTTTATTTTTTAAAGTGCACGGGATGTATATTTGCAACAAATAAAACCAATATGCCGCAATATAGCTGACAGATATACTAAAGAGTATTTTTTCTGACCGCTTAGGAACAAAAAGGAAAATGAATATTTTATTTTTCCAAATAAGAGGGTAATCATTATCCCTCACCAATATTAGTAAAGAAACGATAAAAAAGAACGAAAGCAATATAAATACCCTATTTTTCTCTAATTTCATAAATTTTTTCATGATTTATGCCTTTTCCTATGCAATTGATTAAAACCAAATATAATATACATCAAAAGGAGAAAAAATGCAATGATGCACAAAGTTAAAGACGTATATGCCGGGAAACCTGACGCACGATTTGAAACAACTTTTTTAAAAGAAAACATAATTTTGCCTCCAAATTTCAGTATAGATGAAATTATAAAAGGGGACAAATATTATATTGTTGGAAATAAAGGAATTGGTAAAACAGCCTTATTACTTTATATTTGTAACTACATGTCTTCGATTAATGAGAACGCTATATGTTCAACAGTTCTATTTAAAACAGATTATAACAGTGATGAACGAACAAGAATATCAACATTAAAGGACCGCATATTGGAGGAACTTGACGTCACAACTGAAAATTGCCTAAATATTTTAAATTATACAAATGTGTGGAAACTGACACTTTACTTAAAAATTGTTTTAGACAATCAAAGGTCTGGATATAAGATTTTTGAAAACAATATAAACTGGAATGCTTTCGAAAGTCTCATTCTTAGACTTTCTGACTCCACAGATATAGGCATGAAAGATAGATTATCTATTATCAAAAAATTACCTCAGATTATCAATATTGATAATAAGAATTCTCGTATTTACTTTGGGCCTGATAAATTGGACTTTCCGCAAAAAGAAGACACTATTGAACTCAGATTTTTTAATATGGCTTTGGAATTGGCTGATAATTTATTTGGTTCGTTAGAAAGACTTAATACTCCATATTTTTTGTGCATTGACGAATTAGAAACCTCCTTTGGAAGCATACACTTTTCACGTGATCTACAAATGATTCATGATTGGATTGATGTAGTTAATGACCTTAATACCAAAATTCAAAATCATAAATATAAAAAAATGAAGATAATCTTATCTGTCAGAAATGAAATAATTCGCAGCATTGAAAATCATCTTTGTGGCGATGAATTAAATAAAAAAATCATGAGTTATCGTGTCCTGTTGGATTGGAAAATTAAAAATGGAGCTAATATATCAAACCCTTTGTTTTTGATATGGTTAAAACGAATTTCAAATTTATATAAAGATCAAATTGACATAGATTATTTGACCATCAGACAGGAGTGGTTTCCTCCGGTTATTGGGACTGAGGATACTGTTGACTTTATTTTGAACAGAACATGGTATAAACCAAGAGACATTGTTCGTTTTATTATGCTATGTGTTCAACTTGCGGATAATAATGCTTCTTTATTTTCTGAAGACTTAATTATATCAGTATTAGAAAAATACTCAGAAGATAGCAGAGCCGAAATTATGGAAGAAATGAGTGCCTTTTACAAAAGTGACAGCATTGCCTTACTGTTTGCCACTTTGGAGAATTTTAAAATCCATTTTACAAAGGAAGAATATGCAAAACATTGCGATGAAGACTACTCCAACAACGAGTTGTTGGCTAATATCGACAACGTGTTAAGCGACTTATATCGTTTCGGTATTATAGGCTGTATCAACATTGAAACAGGTGTACAAAAGTGGAGTTATCTGGGTGAAATTAATATGATGCAAGGATCAAAATGGAATTATTATGTCCATCCCGGTTTGTGGTATTGTTTAGGCTTACAAAAAACATATTATAATGGTGTAAATTATTACGAAATTAAGGGAGTCCCCATAATATGTACGGTAACAAGAGTAACTCAATATTATGCCTTTGTCAATTTTTCATTTTCCGGAAAAATACACAATGGCGTTATTCATGTGAGCAGTTTTGCCAATGAAGGTGAATTTATTGAGGATCTGCGCCAACACGTCACTAAAAATCAAGAAATTTTGGCATATGTTGATTATTACGACGAGCAACATATGAACTGGAGGCTCACATGTAAACCCTATTTTTCTAAGTATCACTAAAGCATGCGGCAATGTTACGCCTTAACTAACCGTTAGTTTTGTGCCATACTCTAGAAAATTGCCAAAATCTTGCGAGGTTTTAGAGGAAGACAACCACTATGGATTAATGTACTCACCAAAGTACGCAAGCAGAATTGGAAAAATATCATTACCCAATCGAGTAGGAGGCGGTGATTAGCCGCCGTCCTCTCACACCACCGTGCGTACCGTTCGGTACACGGCGGTTTCAACAGTTGACGTGCAATGACTGATACGCAATGGCTAAGTCATAAAAGCCTGACCGTATCAGTCTTTCTTTTGTCAGGGCAGTCTTTACCGCCCCAGTGTTTGACACGAACGTAAGCGTCAAATCCAACGCCCTTTGCTAAATTTTGCGCCGCCTATTGGCGACGCTTGCTGTAGCACTCAGCCGGC